>JAFTVG010000016.1 GCA_017465885.1 Clostridia bacterium
GACCGCGATCGCCGCTTTCGGCGCCGCGCGACGTTGGCTCCCTCCACTCGGGGCTCCGCCCCTCCTTCCGTTAGCCAACGCTGTTCTACTACGATTTGTTACGTTTTTGGAAACTATTGCAACTTGCTATTGCAATTTGCGTTGCAAATAATTTGGATCTCTTCACGATGATTCCTCAATTCATTGGTAAATTCACATTGCAACAGTTCGTTTCCCAAATCTAAAACATAAGATTTTGATGATTCTTGCCCTTGATTTTGCCCTTATAATCCGTCGGGACAAGGGTAAAACGGCGTAACACCGTATAGTGGGATGAAATGTGAGTTGTTTGCGGAAAATCCTTTATTTAAGGCGGTTTTAGAGCATTTTACTGTGTGTTATGAATAAGCAATAACATCTCAAAAAATCTTGCTATTCAAATTCAAGTTTATCGAGTAGATAACTACCCAAAGTAATTATTGGATTTTTGTAAAGCTTACTTCAGCGGGTAGTTTTCGCTAATCTGCAAATGGAATTCGTGAAGCTCGTTCTGGTCGGCTGTAAATGTCAATTTGATTGTCCGTGTTACGTTGGATTCTTTGCCATTTCCACGTGTGAAGATATAATTCTCCGTAAAAATCAACTCATAAGGAGCATCTGTTTCAATCGGTTCTTTGGAAAGATTCAAATTATTGAAAACAAGTGTATAACGCTCGTCCGAATAGAGAGTCATTGCACTATCCTCACCCTTATCAGGAGTGAAGTCGGAGGGAAGCTTTTGGGAAATTCCCATTTTTGTCAACGCATCACGGAGGGTATCACCAAATTCAATTTCGAAAGGAAGCGTGAGACCGTCAAGTGGCACCTGGGTGTAGAAAGAATTGCTATAATCCGCGGTCTCTCCGTTTTGGGATGCTGTGTAGTTGTTGTGGAAACCGAAATTCTCACCGTTAGAGGAATAACCGCCACCATATTGACCGTCATAGAAATAGCCAACGGTAGCTTTTTTTACCGACACATCGTTATAGGTGTAGTTATCCATTTTTTGCAGCATTTTCGATTGGGACATTGCGGGGACAAACCCCTCGCTATCCAGCCATGCTGCGAAAGCCGTAATATCCAGTTCGGTTACGGTGTTTTGGTTTGCATTTTCAACATCGTTACAACTTACAAGCCCAATGAGCATAAGTAGGGAAAGAAATACACAAAAACATTTCATACAAATAGCCTCCTCTGTCAAATTCAAGTTTATCGATTAGTTAGATTATACCATAAAAACGGCAAAAAGTAAATAGGACGGCTCAATTCTTTACAAATTGAACCGCCCGAAACACAAAAAAGCCCTGCCAAAGCAGAGCTTTTTGTATATGAGAAATAATAGCTTATCTCTTCGAGTTATCAATCGCTCTTATTTTATCATTTTGTATCGTGATGAATTGAGAATTATTGTTGTGAGAATAGCCCTTTATCTATCAGGCATTACGGCATTTTCTTTCTTATTGTGCTGTTTGTATCGTGCTGTATTGTTGTGCAAAGAATTGAATCACCATTTTTCAAAGTGTGTTGATTTACTGTTGATTTTCTGCTCTCATCCGATCGCCACCCGGAGGGGGATATAGAGCGGCGATATAAGCAGGAGTTACCCTCTCAAATAGCCGCCAATTACAAAGAGAGTTTTACAAAGCCATTATATTGATATTTACAGTACCATTAGTACCATTCATTGATATAGATAAATTATACCGTATTACAGCCTGTTTCAATACGCTACGATAAGTGAATGAGGTTGATTTATGGTACAAGCGAATAGTACCGATGTAGTACCAACAGTACCCATTGCAATATCAGGAGCATATCACTAAAAATCCCGAAAATCACTAAAAGGAGTTTTTACGGAGTATTTCTCTATATAGTACTGTATATAGTGCCGTTTCAAAAAAAAAATAAATCAATATATTGTATTATTTTCGAGAAATCCTCTTGACATTTGAGAGTTCTCGTGGTATAATAATAGGGCAGATAAAGAATCTGTGCTAATTGAATAATGGTTTTATTAAAAGCGTTTTGTACGCTCTTTGATGGTAACAGGCTGAGGAATGAGGCATAAATAAGCCGATACACTCCTTACAATTTCCCACGAATTGCCGCAGTTTGATTATAGCCGTCAAAGTTATGGTTTATGTATATATTGTATTGGAGCATATACGCATTAACTGAGTGTGTCCCGTAATCGGGAGAGGTACTAAGTCCTCAAACATTCAGTTAGTGCGTTTTTTTTGTTTGCAAATTTCAATCGAAAGGAGCATACAAGGAATGAGTATGACAGAACAGGAAAAAGCCGATTTTGAAAAAGCCATTAGAGAAAAAGTGCTAATGGAGCGTAGGGCTTATAAGGCAGAGTGGAGGCGCAAAAACAAAGAAAGTATAAAACGCTCCAATCAAAAATACTACGAAAAGCAAAAGCGAATCAAAGCGAATGGAGGCGAGTAAATATGACAGAATCAAAAGAATTTCAGCCTATTTATCTATCGATCAAAGACACGGCACGTTATACCGGGCTATCTGAGTATTTTTTGAGGGGAAGGCTTAAAGATGGCAAAATCCCTCATATCAATAGCGGTAACAAAATACTGATCCACCTCCCCTCTCTGCTTACGGAGTTAGAGAATCAAATCTCACATAATGCCGTATCTCAATAAGGCGGTGATCCTATGGAAACGAATAACGAACAGTTTACCTGTATATCTGAGAATTACAGGTATTCTAAAGATGGAACGCTTTATTATGTGGAGGGAAAGCAAGGAAAAAATGGCGTAGTATATGAGGAATGCTCCACGATCGCCAATCACACCCCATTGTTAAAAGAATACCGCACTATTGATAATGGTATTGAAACGGTGGAGGAGTTAGTTTTCAACGCCCTCAGGAATTACAGTCGAGGGGCTGATACCATCCTATCTCTCAAGAATGATGTTTACAGCCAAACGCCTAATCTCAAATTTGGTGCGGCTTGCCGTATTACCTTAGGGAGAGGGGCTAAATCCCGGTATAGTGAGGCGATGCAAATTCAATGTGAAAATGCTCCCCACGCCGTTATTTATCAGCATACAGGATATGCATATATTGACGGTGAACGAGTGTTTTTGAACGGTGATTTTTCGATCGGAAAAGACGGTACTACAAACAAATGTAATGTATCGCTCCCTGAGCAAATGAAAAATTATCGCTTTGTGGAAAGTCGAGATGCAGAGCGATTTGACACGCTTTTGAAAATGTTTCCCTCTGTAGCATCCAATGAGCTTGTTTATTCAGGCTTAGGGCTTGCGTTTCTCACGCCGTTAAATTCTCTCTTGCGTGATATTGGTATAGAGCCGTGTTTTATTCTGTATTTTACAGGAAAGACAGGCACACGCAAAACAACAATGGCAAAATTGATTCTAAATTTTTTCGGTACATACGATAATGGCACAGCTCCTCCGGCGAGTTTCAGAGATACCACAAATGCCGTAGAGTTAAAGTTTGCTCTTGCCGATTCTACATTGATGTTGCTTGATGACAGAATCCCATCCACCACGCCCAAAATAAAGGCACAAATGGAGGCAATGGAGCAAGCCGTAGCACGACAGATCGGTGATAGATCAGGGCGTGCAAGAATGAACGCTGATGGCACGCTGAGAGCCACATACCGCCCGAATTGTAATCTCATCATTACCGCCGAGGAATCATTTTCAAATGTGGGAGAGTCCGCTATAGCACGCTCTATCTCTGTTGAGCTAAAGCCCGGAGATGTGGATTTGTCAAAGTTGACCGAGGTACAGCAAAGAGCAACACACCTAAATCAATGTATGGGAGATTATATCCAGTGGGTAATTTCAAATTGGGAGAGTATCTCAGAACGTGCAAAGCCTATGTTTTTGGAGTTCAGAAACAAGGCTCAGAGCGGCGGTCACGGTCGGCTTGCCGAATGTGTGGCACATTTACAGATCGGTATTGTATCAATGTGCGAATGGTTACGGCACGAAAAAATTATCACCGATATTGAGGCTAACGCAATACAACGAAAATCGTGGGATATTTTTGTAGCACTTGCAGAGGCTCAAAATCGCCGCATTGCAGAGGAAAAGCCTGTAAAATTGTTTCTTGATGCTATTAAAGAAATGAGAGATAGAAAGACGATCAATATTTTTGATTTGGACAATCCCTCTCAAAACAGCAATATCAATGTAATAGGATACAGAGATAAAGATTTTTATTATTTCTATCCCGATAGCATTTACAGCGAGGTCAAGAAGTTTTATATTGCTCAGGATAAAAATTACCCACTCGGGAAAACCGCTCTTTTTCAACAGTTAGCCGATGACGGTTTAATAGAAAAAGACAAAGAGCAAAATACCAAAACAAAGCGAGTACAAGGCAAACGCCCACGCCTATTGTGGCTTAGAGCCGATGTGCTCAACGATAATGAAAGTGAGGAGGTTACATACAATGGGGAATAAAAAAGGTCACAGCGAGGCTCAGAGCCTCCCCGAAATGCTTGATACGATGAGCGAGGCAAAAGAACAGGCTTTGAGTACCCGGAGAGGGCAAAGCATTTATAAAAAGGAATCGGGAGAATATCAAGAGGAAAAGTTGAAAGATTTGATCGGCTTGAATCTCAACGAGTTGGGTGAGGTTGCAACAAAAGAGCGAATCGCCCTTGAGGATGTGAACGAGGTCAAAAAGCGTTCTGTTGTTTATCTGAGAGCGTGTCAAGAAACAGGCACATTTCCCTCATCGTTGGGGCTTGCACGTTCTCTCGGTTATTCTGACAGAGCCTTGAGGCATTGGAGAAGCAAACAGCCCAACACAGAAACGGCACAATGGCTTGAAATATTCAATGATATGTGTGCGGATATTCTCAGCCAATCGGCACTTAAAAATAACGCCAATAATATTATGGCAATTTTCCTCAATAAAGCATTGTATGAGATGCGTGAAACATCCGAATTGGTGGTTACTCCCAATGCGAGAGATATTGACACGGTTGATTATAGTGCGGAGGATATAAGAAAACGATATTTGACAGATATAAAGGAGGATGAGGAAAATAATGAAAAGACCGTTTTATATTGAGCTTGTAGAGCATAATTTCAGGTTAGCCGTTAGGCTGAGATATGAGCAAATACAAGGTGGAATGTCACAGCAATGGCATAGAAATACCACAAAATGGCTCAATACCCTCTCCACAGAGGATAGAGATATTATCGAGCATTTCTATACTTGCAATCAAACAATGTATAAATGCGTGAGTTACAAAATCAGACAAAGGCTTGAACAGTTAGCGGCAGATTATGCCATAGAGATGGAATTTATTTAATTTAGGAGGTACACAGATATGAAAAGACGAGATTTTTACAAAGGTATGATTGAGATCATCCAAGAGGGATTTGACACGTTGCAGAAAATTGATAAAGCGATCGCAGAGGCTAAGGCTGAGATTAGTTCCGGCAGATATTCTCAGGATGTTGTTAACGAGCTGAGAGAGAAAATAAATATCCTCTCCAAGCAGAGTGACGATGCAATCACAGCCACCCTCAAAACGCTCAGCAAGCATATTGATGTTATGCGTAGTTCTTTAGAGGATGAAATTGCTATGCGTGGATCTGATATTGTGGCTGATGCTGAATTGCTCAAGTACAATTTGGGCGAAAAAGAGCTTGTTTCTATCATTAACAGAAACGAAAACAATCCCACAATGGTACAGTTGGTTTTGTTGCACGCAAAGGAGAGAGGGATTGATTTAGGTGTTAGATTTTCGGGTAATGAGGTCGAATTGAACGCACTGAACAGCATTGAATATGCGGCACAAGTCACACTTAGAAATTACTCTCAAGCCGATATTTTTGAGGATCTGTTCGGAGCGGGATCGGAGATCGAGCAGTTGTTCAATACGATCGATCCTCCCCCTGCTGTTACTCTTTCCTATACCGATAATGTTATCGCTAACGCCGTTAGATTGCTGAGTGATAACAAGTGCCTCAATCCCGATATTCAAAGCGAGGTTATCAAGGAATTTGAAAATCGCCCCGCTGTTCTCTCTATCCTGAGAAATGCGGCGGTAAAAGGACATAATTTTGATGCAGTCGATGTGATCGATGCTTTAATCAAAAACGATAGCAACAGTAACGAGGAGGAATAATACAATGAATGTAAATGATTTTAGAGTATTTGACGAAATGTCAAAGAGTATTCAGAGATTGGGCGAAAAATGGAAAGCCGCCACAATGGATAAAAACGAGCGTACTACTTATGCCGGAGTTCAAAAGGAAATGCAGAGGCTCAAATTCTTTATCAGCAATGAGAGAGCGGAAATCGAACAACAGCTTAAACAGTTGGGCGATACTTGGTCAGCAAAAGTGATCGAGGAAAAGCGATACAAGCTCACAAAAGATTTTTCAACATTTACCACAGAGATTATTACCGCTCAAAAACAGGCTGTCAGAAATTTGGCTACTCATAAGAAAGAAAAGATCGCTGACATGTTAGCCACAGCACCGACAGAATCACAGCTCCATTTGCTTGAGGCTTTGAAAATGAGAGATGATATTGATACTGTAGAATTGAACAGCATTTTACCCACATTCTTTGATAATTATCAAGCAATGAAAGTATTACAGACGATCAGTAAAAAGAACGGTGTCACACTCTCAATGCCCTCTCAAATGGATTGCCGAGCAATGTTTGAAAATGTTGATAAGGTTACCGAGTACCTTTTAAGGGCTTGCGATGAGCTTGACAAGAGCAAAGATAAGAGTGATATGAGGTATCGAGCATTTTTCACAGTTAACAATGCAGAGCCGAACAAACAGTTTGACCCTTATTACTCTGAATTTATCGATATGTTTGATACCGTACCTCAGTTGCAGGATTGTAAGACAGCGAAAACAGAGTTAACGCCAACGGAAAGAATAAAGGTAGAGTATTACTACAGGGATTTACTCGGGCTTGATATGAGCAATGAGGCAAACAAAATTAAGGTACTAAAACGCACTCAAGAGGTGATCAGCAAGCACCCTGAAAGTGTCGAAATGCTCTCTGTTTCTCCCTATGCTGAGTACGTTCAAGAAATAATCGATATGAGTAGCCGAGGCACAGAGCAGTAATATAAAAAACGGTGCAATGGTTTGAGGTATTATTGCCCCACGCCATTGCACCTTATTTTTTCAGCCATCTAATAACCCCGATGATCAGACAAAGGACAAGAGGCACAGCAACAAGCCAAAATATAACGGGATGGTTAAATATCAGAAACAATGCACCACCAACAATGAATATAAATAATAGCATACCTGCTGTCATTACGCCGAGCCTCCATTCTTTGCCTGTTATCGAGTTTCCCAAGTGATAGTAAAACCTATTATATCAGCTATTTCTTTTACCTCACTATATTTGATAGTGCCCCGGGTCAGTTTGTTTGAAATGTTCTGAGGAGTTGTTTTCTCTCCCTCCGGGCGTGATTCATTCATTTTGGATACAATATCCACCAATGACCACCCCGAGGCGGCGATATATGATTTTATTTCATTTCTAATAGCATTATTATTCATTAGCATAATACCCCTACCTATTATAATACAGGTAGATTATAACACAAAAAACACTCAAATGCAACACTCTACACTATAATAAATAAAAATTTACAAATATTTAGAGAATTTCTCTTGACAATCGTTGCGTTATAGTGTATAATTAAACCATAGCAAAACGAAAGGAGCGTTTTAAGATGGCATCATACAGCCCGAGAAAAGATAAAAACGGACAAATAATCAGTTATCAAATAAAAGTTACTCGTGGCAGGGATAAGTTGACCGGGAAACAGTTGACACCATTTACTAAGACATACATACCGCCTGAGGGATGGAGCAAGAAAGCCGTTGAGAGGGATTTGATTAAGGTTATGGGCGAATTTGAGGCGGCGTGTAAGCGTGGGGAGGTTTTGACAAAAGAGCAAGAGCGAGAGAAAGCCTTGAGGGAGATCGAGGAGAAAAAACGCTTACAAGCGGAGGCAGAGCGTAAGCCCACGTTCAATAGGTACATTGATATTTTTATGAGGGAAAAATCAGCCTCATTTGCTCCCGGTACGCTTGAAAATTATCGCAATGTTTTGAAAAAGGCATCAGTTGTTTTCGGTGATCTGAAAATGGAGGAGATTGATTTCCTCAGGGTCAAGCAATATATCATTGATTTGCAGAATAATGGTACTAACGATTTTAACGGAAAGCCTCTTGCACATAAGACGATCATTAAGCATTATATCGTATTACACGCTCTCTTTGAAAATGCCGTTGAAAATGAGGTTATCCCCTTTAGCCCTATGCAAAATATGAAACGCCCTAAACCACGCAAAGACGAGGTAAGCAAAGAGGCGGTTGTCTATACCGAAAAGGAAATACAGTATATAATAGAGTGCCTAAATCAAGAGCCTTTGAAATGGAAAGCCCTGATAATGTTCGCTATTGACAGCGGTTGCCGCCGAGGTGAAATTATCGGGCTAAAATGGGAGGAAGTCGATTTTAGAACAGGCAGAGTAAATATTTGCCGTAATGCTCAATATACAGCCGGGAAAGGTACATATATCAGCACACCCAAGAGCCGCAAGAACAGAGTTATCTATTTGAATCGCCCTGTATTAGCGGTACTGTCAGAGTGGAAACGCCAACAGGCACTTTTACATTTTAGTCAGCGAATCCCCAATAATGGCTTTTGTTTCACTCAGGACAATGGACAAATGATGAATCCTCAAGCCCCCACCTCCTATTTGAGTAGGTTTGGCAAAAAGTACAATTTGCCCGGTATTCACCCACACGCTTTACGCCACACGATGGCTACGCTCAGCATTGCTAACGGTGCAGACATTGTAAGCATTAGCGAGAAATTAGGACACGCAGAGCCATCAATCACGTTAAACGTTTATAGCCACGCTAATGAGGAGGCTCAACAGCGAGCCAATGAAGTTTTGGCAGATGCCATATACAATAGAAAACAGGCATAGAGGGTAATATGAGCAGTATCGCCAATGAACAAAAGACACTTGATAGTGTCAAGGAACATCCTCTATCCGAAACAGCGACACATTACAGTCAATATCAGTATAACAAAATTTTTGATACAGGAAACAAGATGGGAGGTTAAAACAGTATGAAACATTTGGAGGAACAGGCATTACACCTAAAGCAGTTATTAAAGGTATTGTCTGCAACAGATCCCGAAAACGAAACAGCACTACAGGAAATGCCCGGAGCGTTGACGATCGCCGCCGAATTAGCAGAGCGGTTATATTGTGCCATCGTTGATGGAGAAAGCGAGGAAAAATAATGTTTTGGATTTTATGTATTATAGTCATTCCTTTTGTGGTATTGGCTGAGTTAGTCAAGAGAACGAAATAAACAAGATAACGCCCGGTGTAATAGCCGAGCGTTATTTTTATTTGTATAAGGTGGTTAAGGTTGGACTTTTGAGTCTGTTTTCCGTCTAAAAGGATTTTATATGGAATTTTCACATTTTTTATATTTGGTTTTGAATTAGATTATTTTGAGCAAATATTTTTTTCACCCCTGTTTTTTCAAGGAAAAACAAAGCGGCTCAGAGCGCAGGAAAAATCACCAATACTCACGCTCTCCGATCGGAACGGTACTGATTGAGTGGCGATGGCACTACAGAGGTACTGAGGTTATGTACCATTTTTTGCCTGTTGCATCGTTGTGTATTTGCTCATATTAGAGCGTATTTTATTCAAATTATAGTACGGTACTGTTGGTACTGCTTTTGAGAGCATAGGACATATATATTTTTACACAAACACAGCTTGAGAGCCGTATTCCGCTATGCCTGTTGATTTTTTGTTGATTTTTCGCCCTATCAAAGCAAAAGAAAAAGCCTGTAAATGCCCGAAAACCGAGCAAATACAAGGCTTTTTGTTTGTTTGTAATTATCTCTTCGAGAACTGAGGTGCACGACGAGCAGCCTTCAGACCGTACTTCTTTCTTTCCTTCATTCTGGGGTCACGAGTCAGGAATCCTGCCTTCTTCAGAGCGGGACGAAGGGTCTCGTCGCTCTTGATGAGGGCTCTTGCAACGCCGTGACGGATTGCGCCTGCCTGACCGGAGATACCGCCGCCGTTTACAAGGCAGATGATATCGAACTTGCCGGTGGTGTGGGTCACACCGAAGGGCTGGTTTACGATCAGCTTCAGGGTCTCAAGACCGAAGTAATTGTCAATGTCTCTGCCGTTGATGGTGATCTTGCCGGTACCGGGAACAAGACGTACTCTTGCAACCGAACTCTTTCTTCTGCCCGTTCCGTAGAAATAGGGCTTAGCACTGGTATAAGTCATTGTCGTTTACTCCTTTCTTAGCCTTCGTATGCAACGGGCTTCTGAGCCTGCTGGTTGTGCTCGGGACCTGCGTAGACCTTCAGACGGGTCAGGCTCTTTGCGCCGATGGTGTTCTTGGGCAGCATGCCCTTCACAGCCATTTCAAGCACCTTCTCGGGCTTGTCTTCCATCAGCTGCTTTGCGGTAACGCTCTTCAGACCGCCGATGTAGCCGGAGTGGTGGTAGTAGACCTTCTGAGTCAGCTTCTTGCCGGTGAAGATCGCCTTTTCTGCATTGATGATGATCACGAATTCGCCGCAGTCAGCGTGGGGGGTGAATTCGGGTCTGTGCTTGCCTCTTAAAATGTTGGCAGCGAGAACAGCGGTCTTGCCGACGGGCTTGCCTGCCGCGTCCAGAACGTACCACTTGCGCTCGATGGTTTCTGCCTTAGCCATATAGGTAGACATTTCGGGATTCCTCCGTTATTTTTCTTCTTCGTATTTTTTGTCTTGTTTTTGACAGCCTGCATATTATAGCACGCCGACCCCCGTTTGTCAACAGTATTTTTCAAAAAAATCTCAAAAAATCGGTTTACACCTTTACTATCTCTTGAAATCTTGCAAAATCTCGTTTTTTCTCGTTTTTTCTCTTTTTGCAATTTTCAAATGATCCTTGTTTTTTGGGGGAAAGACACTCTTTTTCGCCCTTTTTTAAGGCGACTTTACAAAAAATCTTCCCCCGTACCCAAGCACGGGGGAAGGGAATATCTTTAAAAAAGCAAGCCGTTTTATCAGCCGTTGATAATGCCCTCGGTCACCTTTTCGGTGGGGGCGTTGGTCAGCTTTCCGCCTGCCGACGCGGTGATCTTACCGCCCGAAACGGTCAGTACGGTCGCCGCCTGCAGGCAGTCATCGCCCGCGGTCAGGGTCAGCTCGCCGCCCTCAACGGTGACGTAGCCCTTGCCCTCTTCCACCTCTTCGCTTGCCTTGATGGCGTCATTTCCTGCCTTTACGGTGATCTTGCCGCTTGAAACGGTCACGCTCTCCTTGCCGCGGATGCCGGTGTTATAGGCTTCCAGGGTCAGGGTCACTTCCTTGATCTTGATGTCGTTCTTGCTGGAGATGCCGTTGTTGTAAAGGGCGGTGACCTTCAGGCTGCCGCTTCCGCGGATGGTCAGGTCGTCGTCGGAATAAATGGCGGCGTTGGGACCGTCAACTGCTGCGGAGGCAGGGTAGTCCACGCCGTCCTTCAAGTGGTTGGTGGTGCCTTCCTTTGCGGTGAGGAAGAGCTTGTCTGCGCTGTCGCAGAAGATCACGGGACCCACGGGATTGGTCAGCTCCACACCCGCAAGGATCAGCTCCACCTGCTCGCTCTTGTCAACGTTGACAACGATGCCGCAGGTCTCGCTCTTGCCCGTTAATTCGTAGCTTCCCGCCTTGGTGATGGTCAGAATGCCGTTTTCAAAGGTGGCACCGGTGGAGCCCACGTCCACGCTGCCGCCGTTGAAGGTGATGGCACCTGCGGGCAGATCGGGGTTGGGGTCGGTGACGGACTCGCCGGGAATGCTTTCGGGCGTGCTTTCGCCGGGAGCTGCTTTATCGTCGGTGGTGCCCTTGCTCGTGCATGCGCAGACCGTGAGGATCAGGGCAAAGACCAAGCATAGCAGGGAAAAGAAAGAGATAGAACGCTTCATAATCAGTATTTCCTTTCGGTGATTGCGGCAAAGGGCCGCTTACGTAGACAGTATAACATATCTATGTGAATACTTTGTGAACATACGGCAAAAAAGGGAAGGTTTTTCTGCGACGAAACGCTTTTCGTCGTTTTGACGAAATGAAGCCGAAGAGAGCGGCGAAAGCCGCTCAATATTTTTTTAAAAAACAAGAAAAAATTTCGTCAAATCCCTTTATTTTTATATAAATATATGATATAATATATGTACGGAAAGGGTGGAGCGAAAAGCACCGGCAGACCCTCCGTCCGATCCGAATTCACTTGTAAGGTGGGATCTCAATGAAAATCACATACGCATCGAAACGACAGGACGTGACTTCCGATTTCGTGGCAGCGGCAGAGCGTAAGCTGAAGAAGTTTGACAGATTCTTCAAGGAAGACGCAACGGCGCTGATCAAAACCGACAAGAAGAAAAACGGGGAAAGCGTGGAGCTGACCATTTCTTGCGGCGGAACGCTCTACCGTTCCGAAAAGCGCGCAGAGACCATGAACAACGCGCTGGATGAGACCATCGAGGCGATCCTTCGCCAGATCCGAAAGAACAAGACCCGTCTTGAAAAGAAGCTGAAGGAGGGGGCGTTTGTGCCCGTACCCGAGGAGGATGCGGCCGAGGAGGTGGAGGAGCACCCCGAGTTCAAGGTGCGCACCAAGTCCTTCCCCGTGAAGCCCATGTCCACCGAGGACGCCATTTTGCAGATGCTTCTCTTAGAGCACGACTTTTTCCTCTTCTGCAATCCCGACACGGGAGCGCTGAACGTGGTTTACCGCAGAGCAGACGGTGATTACGGTTTGATCGTGCCCGACTGACGTCTTGGCGGAAGATGCCTTTGAAGAAACGAGAATAAATGCCCGGTGGGGCAGAGCCGAAATGCTTCGGCTCTGCCCCACCTTTTTTGTTTTAGAACGAATTTGTGCAGTTTGCCCACTGAAAGAGAATAAAAAAAATGGTTTTTGTCGAAAAAGGTATTGCTTTTTTGTCGAAAAAGGTGTAAAATAAGGACGATTTTTTTTATTCTTTTTTATTTTACATTTTCGCTTTTCCTTGGAGGGCGGAAATGATGCGGAGGATCTTATGGAAGCCTTGGAACGGAAAATTCTGGAGTGCGGCACGGTGGCACCCGGCAACGTGTTGAAGGTCAACAGCTTTCTCAATCATCAGCTCGACGTGGCGTTTCTTTGCGAGATGGGTAAGGAGTTTCACCGCCTGTTTGAAAAAGAGGGCGTCAACAAGATCCTGACCATCGAGGCCTCGGGCATCGGCATTGCCTGCCTGACGGCACAGTATTTCGGCTGCAACGTGGTCTTTGCCAAGAAGAGCAGATCCAGCAATATCAGCAACGATCTGTATACCGCAAAGTCCTATTCCTACACCCACGGCACGGCAAACGACGTGATCGTGAGCAAGATCTTTTTAAACCCCGGCGACAGAGTTCTGATCATCGACGACTTCCTTGCCCACGGCTCGGCGCTTCTTGCCCTTATTGACATCGTGGAGCAGGCGGGGGCGACCGTGGTGGGCGCAGGTATCGCAATTGAGAAGGCGTACCAGGACGGCGGCAGGATCGTGCGCGAAAAGGGCTACAGAGTGGAGTCCCTTGCCCGCGTGGCATCCATGAGCGTGGAAGAGGGTGTGAAGTTCGTCCGCGACGAGGCTCTTTGATCTGATACATACGGAAACACCGTTTGTATATAAACATTTTTATTTTTGGAGGAACACAACTATGTTCAAGAAGGCATTATCTCTTGTTCTTACCCTTGCTATGGTCCTCTCCGCTTGCATGATTTTTGCATCCTGCCAGGGCGAAGAAGATCTGAAGGGTATGAGCGAATCCCCTCTGCCCGCTCCCGAGCTGACGGTGGATTTTGAAGTGAAGGACGATTTCAAGATCGGCTTCATCTTCCTGCACGACGAAAACTCTACCTACGACAAGAACTTCATCGATGCTGCGCAGAGCGTGAAGACCCTGCTGGGGCTGAGCGACGAGCAGGTTCTGATGAAGGTCAACATTCCCGAGAGCAACGACTGCTACGAGGCAGCAGTTGACCTTGCAAACAAGGGCTGCGACGTGATCTTTGCAGACAGCTTCGGTCACGAGTCCTTCATTCTGCAGGCTGCAAAGGAATTCCCTAGCGTGCAGTTCTGCCACGCTACCGGTACCATGGCTCACACCGCTGAGCAGGCGAACTTCCACAACGCATTCGCTTCCATCTACGAAGGCAGATATCTTGCAGGTATCGCTGCAGGTCTGAAGCTCAACGAGATGATCGAGGCAAAGAAGATCACCCCTGAAGAGGCTGTAATGGGCTACGTTGGCGCATTCACCTACGCTGAGGTTATCTCCGGTCTGACCTCCTTCTATCTGGGTGCAAAGTCTGTTTGCCCCTCCGTGACCATGAAGGTTCAGTTCACCGGCTCCTGGTACGACGAGGGTCTGGAGAAGGAAGCAGCAGAGGCTCTTCTTTCCAAGGGCTGCGTTCTCATCAGCCAGCACGCTGACTCTATGGGCGCTCCCACCGCTTGCGAAGTAAAGGGCGTTCCCAACGTTTCCTACAACGGCAGCACCTATGCCGCTTGCCCCGAGACCTTTATCGTTTCTTCCGCGATCAACTGGGCTCCCTACTTCCTGCACATCATCAAGTGCGCCAACACCGATACTGCCATCGAGGCTGACTGGTGCGGCGGTATCGCAGAGGGCTCCGTGGTTCTGTCCGGCATCAACCTGGACGTTGCCGCTGAGGGCACCGAGAAGGCGATCAAGGACGCGATCGCAGGCTTCAAGGCAGGCACTCTGCACGTATTTGACGTGGCAAAGGACGATTTCATCACCGTTGAAGGCCAGAAGCTGACCGAGTACACGGCTGACGTTGACTATGACGAAGCCTTCACCAAGGATACTCAGGTTATCAAGGACGGCTACTTTGCAGAATCCGAGTTCCGTTCCGCTCCTTACTTCGATATCAACATCGACGGTATCGAGTTCCTCAACGCAAAGTATTAATCGCGTTATTCCGAAACAATCAAGGGGTTGCCCCGCTTTTTGCGGCGCAACCCCAAAGGCTTTTTAAAAGAAAACGGTCAACCCCCAAAAAAGCCCATTTGCGGGCGAAACTGCGCTTTTTGCGCAATTTTTCAGCTACAAACGGAGGTGCATCGTGAACAACGTTGCCGCAGTAGAACTTGTAAACGTGACCAAGACCTTCGGGTCGGTGGTTGCCAACAAAAACGTCAATATGGACGTGAGAAAGGGAGAGATCCTTGCCATTCTGGGAGAAAACGGAAGCGGCAAGACCACCCTGATGAATATGCTTTCGGGTATTTACCATCCCGACGAAGGTCAGATCTATATCGATGGCAAGGAGGCGGTGATCTCTTCACCCAAGGACGCCTTTGCCTATAAGATCGGAATGATCCATCAGCATTTCAAGCTGGTGGACGTCTTTACCGCCGCCGAAAACATCGTTTTGGGTATTGACGACGGCAAATTCGATCCCAAGGGGATCAGCAAAAAGGTGGAGGAGATCAGCGCCAGATACGGCTTTGAGATCGACCCGACCAAGAAGATTTATGAAATGGCGGTCTCCGAAAAGCAGACGGTGGAGATCGTGAAGGTGCTTTACAGAGGCGCCGATATTTTGATTCTTGACGAACCCACGGCAGTTCTTACCCCTCAGGAGACCCGAAAGCTTTTTGCGGTCTTGCGTCAGATGAGAGAGGATGGAAAGGCCGTGATCATTATAACCCACAAGCTGCACGAGGTGCTGTCCATCTCGGACAGAGTTGCCATTTTAAGAAAGGGCGAGCATATCGCCACGGTCAACACGGCAGAGACCGACGAGACCGAGCTCACCGAGCTGATGGTGGGTCAGAAGGTGGCGCTGAACATCGAGCGCGACGAGCCGCAGGGCTCTGTTGACCGATTGACTGTTTCCCATGTCAACTGCGTCAGCAGGGAAGGGGTAAAGCTTCTTGACGACGTGAGCTTCACCGCCAAGTCGGGCGAGATCTTGGGTATTGCGGGCATTGCGGGCAGCGGACAAAGAGAACTGCTGGAGGCAATTGCGGGACTTCAGCACCTTGACGGCGGTGAGATCACCTATGTCAACCCCAAAAACGGCGAGGTGGTCAATTTAAGAGACAAGAACCCCAAGCAGATCAAGGAGCTGGGCGTGCGCCTGTCCTTCGTGCCCGAGGATCGTCTGGGCATGGGTCTGGTGGGCAATATGGACATCACCGACAATATGATGCTGCGCAGCTACAGACGTGGAAAGTCCATGTTCCTTGACAGAAAGCGTCCCAAAAACCTGGCAGACGAGATCATCAAGAGCCTGCAGGTGGTCACCCCCGGTACCAGCACCCCCGTCAGACGTCTTTCGGGCGGTAACGTGCAAAAGGTGCTGGTGGGCAGAGAGATTTCCTCGGCACCCAGCGTGCTGATGGTGGCTTATCCCGTAAGAGGACTGGACATCAATTCGTCCTACACCATCTACAATCTGCTCAATACCCAGAAGAGAAACGGCGTTGCCGTCATCTTTGTGGGCGAGGATCTGGACGTGCTCATGGAGTTGTGCGACCGCATCATGGTCATCGGCTCAGGCAGGATCACGGGTACGGTGGACGGCAGAAGCTGTACCAAGGAAGAGATCGGCTATCTGATGACAAAGACCGAAAAGGCTGAGAATGAGGAAGGAGGAAAGGGCTGATGAAAAAGGAAAAGAACGCAAAGACTGCGGCAAAGCCCGCACCTTCTCTCAAAAAGGATCGGGAGATGCCCTTTTACGTCGTCAAGCGGGGCGATGCAGCAAAGACTCCGGGCAGATCCATTCTGATCCACGGCGGTGCTATTCTGATCGCACTGCTCCTTTGCGGAATCGCAACCATTTTCGTAACGGGTGACAACCCCATTTCCATTTACGCCACCATGTTTAAGGGGGCGTTCGGTGATGCGCATAACCTGTGGAAGACTCTGCAGGATATCGCCATCCTGCTGTGCGTGTCGCTGGCGGTGACCCCCGCCTTCAAGATGCGCTTCTGGAACACGGGTGCGGAGGGTCAGGTGCTCATCAGTGCTCTTGCCACCGCAATGTGTATGTTTTATCTTGGCGGGGCGGTTCCAACTCCCGTCCTGATGCTCATTATGATCCTCTGCAGCATTCTTGCGGGTGTGATCTGGGCGGTGGTCCCCGCCGTATTCAAGGCCTTCTGGGGCACCAACGAAACGCTCTTTACTTTGATGATGAACTACGTTGCCATCCAGCTTGTGGAGGTCTTTTTGAAGGTTGCCGACAAGAGCGGCTCCAACACCGTGGGTCCCAACCTTCTGAAGCACGGATGGTTTCCCGAGCTGTTCGGGCAGAAGTATCTGCTCAACATCCTGATCGTTGCCGTCCTGACGGTGCTGGTGTATATCTATCTGAAGTACAGCAAGCAGGGCTACGAGATCTCGGTGGTGGGCGAAAGTGAAAACACCGCACGCTATATCGGTGTCAACGTGAAAAAGGTCATCATCCGCACCATGGTGGTGTCGGGCGCTCTTTGCGGTGTGGCGGGTCTTCTGCTGGTGGCGGGAACCTCCCACTCCATCGACTCAAATCTGGTGGGCGGAAGAGGCTTTACTGCCATTATGGTGTCCTGGCTTGCAAAGTTTGATCCGCTGATGATGGTGCTGACCACCCTGCTTCTCGTCTTCCTTGACAGAGGCGCTTCGGAGGTGACTACCAATTTCGGTCTGAACTCCGCCTACTCGGAGATCTTGACCGGCGTGATCATCTTCTTCATCATCGGATGTGAGTTCTTTATCAACTATAAGGTCATGATCAACAGAAACCATCCCTTCTTCAAGAAGAAGGAGCAGGAAGCCGCAAAGGAGGTGCTCTGAAATGTTTGAATTTCTGTCTCAGTTTATACAGCGCTCCATTCTGCAGGGCACGGCGCTCCTTTTCGGCTCCACCGGTGAGATCATTACCGAAAAGTCGGGCAATCTGAACTTGGGTATCCCCGGTATCATGTATATGGGCGGTATCTGCGGCGTTATCGGCGGCTTCTTTTATCAGAATGCCGCAGGACGGAGCATCAACCCCGTTTTGGCAATCCTTATCCCCCTGCTTGCATCGCTTCTCGGTTCGCTTGCGGCTTCGCTGATCTACAGCTTCCTGACCATTACTTTAAAGGCAAACCAGAACGTGACGGGTCTTGCCCTGACCACCTTCGGTGTGGGCTTCGGTAACTTCTTCGGCGGGTCGCTGATCAAGCTGGTGGACAGTGACGTGCCCTCCATCGCGCTGACCAAGATCGCAAAGGTCTACAAGACCACCCTCCCCTTTGCAGAAAAGCTGGCGGATTCGGAAAACATCTTCGGGAAGATCTTATATTGGTTCTGCCAGACCTTCCTTTCCTACGGCTTTATGGTCTATCTCGCGGTGATCATCGCGCTGGTTGCGGCAATGGTGTTGAAAAAGACCAGAGTGGGTCTTCATCTGCGTGCGGTGGGTGAGAACCCCGCAACGGCAGACGCGGCGGGCATCAACGTGACGGCGTATAAGTATTTTGCCACCTGCATCGGCGGTATGATCGCGGGTCTGGGCGGACTCTACTACGTGATCGACTACGCCAACGGCGTGTGGTCCAACAACGGCTTCGGCGACCGCGGCTGGCTTGCCATCGCGCTGGTCATCTTCGCCGTCTGGAAGCCCAATCTTGCAATCCTCGGCTCCTACCTTTTCGGCGGACTGTATATCCTTTTCAACTACATCGACGGTGCAAGTATGCAGGTCATCCCTCTCTTGAAGATGCTGCCTTACGTGGTCACCATCATCGTGCTCATCGTCGTGAGTATGCGTAAAAAGAAGGAAAACCAGCCTCCCGCATCCCTCGGACTCTCCTATTTCAGAGAGGAGAGATAAAAAGCCTTGAAAGAGGGCGGATCGCTTTGCGGTCTGCCCTTTTTCGTTGCCCCGAGGGAGAACGAAAAGGGTGTAAACGATTTGTTAAAATGCGGAATTTTCTCGTTATATGATGGGAAAATGGCATTTGCGGTGTTGACAAAAATGTAAAACTATGATAAAATAATATGAAAAGTAATGGCGTTGCAAGGATGGCGGCGCAAAGATAAAGACTGTTTTGAATGAAGGACGGCAATAAACCGCGAGCGCAAAAGGCGTGTGGCAAAAAAGAACTTTCGGCATATACTGAAGAAGGATCGGGGCTTGCCCTGAGGATGACGCGTTGGTTGGCGGTTATATTTGGAGGAATACATGATCGGTACCGGAATGGAATACGATTTTAAGCATATAGGCGAGGTGTTCAGGCTTCAGGGCACTCTTTCAAGAGTAGAGCCCATCAGCGGCGGAAACATCAACAAGACCTATAGAGTGGTATATATCAGAGAAGGGGGCGTGGAAAAGTCCTACCTCTTCCAAAAGATCAATACCTACGTGTTCAAGAAGCCCGAGGAGGTAATGGAGAACATCGACAGAGTCACCACCCACATCTATCGCAAGAGGGGCGGGATAAACGTCTTGCATTTCCATCACACGGCAGAGGGAAAGAACTATCACGAGGAAAAGAGCACGCACGATTTCTGGAGAGTGTGCAACTATCTTGATTCGGTGACCTTTGACGTTTGTCAGGACATTCGGGTGCTTTATCTTGCAGGTGTGGCGTTCGGTATGTTCCAAAAGGACCTCAGCGATTTCGACGCTTCGCTTCTTCACGAGACCATCTCCTCCTTCCACGATACCGAAAAGCGGCTGGACACCCTTTTTGCCAGCGTTGAGGCAGACGCTTACGGAAGAGTGGCAGAGGTGAAGGAAGAGATCGACTACATCGCCAGCGTCAGACAAAAGGCGGGAACGCTGAGCAGAATGCAAAAGGAGGGAAGCCTGCCTTTGCGGGTGACCCATAATGATACCAAGATCAACAACGTTCTCTTCCACCCCGAGACCTATCAGCCTTTGACGGTGATCGACCTTGACACCGTTATGCCGGGACTGGTCGCCAACGACTTTGGCGATGCTGTGCGCTTTGCGGCAAACACCTCGGTGGAGGACGAAAAGGATTTATCCAAGGTGTCCTTCGATCTTGAAAAATTCAAGGCGTTTGCAGAGGGCTTCATCCCCTGCCTGAAGGATAGCCTCACCGAGCAGGAGATCAAGACTCTGGCACTCAGCGTTTTCTGCATCACCGTGGAGCTCGCCTCCCGCTTCCTTGACGACTACATCACCGGAGACAAGTATTTCAAGACCCTTTACGAGGGACACAATCTGGTGCGTACCAGAGCACAGCTGACCCTTGCAAAGGATATCGAAAGAAAGCTTCCTCAGATGGAAAAGATCGTTGCAGAGATCTGAAGACCCGCGCGCCTGAGGACGCAAATCTGATGAAAGGTGAATAACTTATGAGCAAGACCAAAAAGACGCTGATCGTGATCGCTTCGGTGGTGGGCGGAATCGCTCTGCTTTGTGCCATTGCATACGGCATTTTCTACGGCGTGCTGACCCATCTTTTCGCAAAGACCAACTACGTTTCCGAGCCCGAGATCGTCGTGCCCTCAAGCTGGGATGCAGATGAGGACGGGATCGGCGCAAGCACCGACATCGAGGATCTGATCAATCAGCTTGAAAAGGAAGAGGCTGAAAAAAATCAAAACGGCAACTGACTGAAAACCCCGAAGCACCTTTCGGGGTTTTTTAACGGTCGCCTTGAAAAATAGAAAAAAGTGTGTTATAATAAAAAAAGAACTGTTCGGGAGGTAAAAAGCGATGCTTCATTTGCATGAATCGGGCGAAATGTATTTGGAATCCATCTACGTGCTCTGCAAGCAAAAGGGTGCGGTGAGATCGGTGGACGTTTGTGAATATATGGGATACTCCAAGCCCAGCGTGAGCAGAGCGGTGGGGCTTCTCAAAAAGGGAGGATATCTGACTGTAGATAAGGATGGCTATCTTTCCTTGACCGAGGAGGGCGTACGGATGGCTGAAAAGACCTACGAGCGTCATACCGTGCTTTCCGAAGCATTTGAGCTGATGGGGGTGCCTGCACAGGTGGCGGCGGATGACGCCTGCCGGATCGAGCATCACATCAGCGACGTGACCTTTGAGGCACTCAAGCAGTATTTGAAGAAGGTCAAGGAGGGGCGCTGACCG
Organism: Clostridia bacterium; assembly: GCA_017465885.1. Taxonomy (GTDB): domain Bacteria; phylum Bacillota; class Clostridia; order Oscillospirales; family CAG-272; genus UBA11512. Next base: position 21,206 of record JAFTVG010000016.1, read on the forward strand.
CCCTTCAAAGCACAAAATGCATAAAACACGCCAAGCCGATACCCCCTTGGGGAGTATTGTAAGCTTGGCGGTTTTCGTATCAGGGAGATCCTTTGAAAAAGGGCACGCGGCTAAAAGAGGGAGGCAAGAAGATCCTTTTCGTATTCCTCAAGAGAGGAAAAGTCCATGGCAGAGCCGTAGATCTCCTCTGCCTTGAAATGCAGGTCCTTGACTTCGGAAAGCAGCTCCAGCGCCGAGTCAACCAGCATCTCCTCGCTCTTTTCCAACCGTTTGAGCTGATCCTTCCTGCTTTTTTCGGGGGAAGAGAGCAGTCTGCGGGGATCGACGATCCGTTCCCGCTCAAGAAGAAGGGCGTCTCCGCATCTGAACAGACAGCGGCTTTCTTCGAAATAAAGGGCGTCGGGCTTGAGGGTCAACGGATCGAGCAACAGCAGCATTCTTTGCTCCTTCTCTCGGGCTTTTTGAAGGAGAAGCTCCAAAAGATGGGTGCTTGCGGCATAACGGGGGAGGATGGTCACGATGCAGTCTGCCCGTTTTAAAAGCGCGTCGGAGATCAGTGCTCCCCGCATACTCAGCGCCTTTTGAAAAAGAACGGTGGCTTTCCCTTTTTTTGAAAAGACCTTTTTTGCCCACCGACTTACCGTCTGCTCCCCTTTTTTTAAATCCAACAGCTCGTTTGAAAGGGACTCTCTGCAAAGAGCGGCGTTTTTGGCAGCCTCCAGCAGGAGATAGGCGCGGGAGTAAAGCTCCTTTTTGCCAAGAGAAAGAAGCTCCAGCTCCTTTTTGCGGGCGGCGAGTGCAGAGGCGTTCCAAAAGCGGCCCGTGTCGGCGATCTGCTCTCTTGCCCCGGGCAAAAGGGGCTCTAACAGATGAGGGGCGGTGGCATCGGCAAAGGCAACGCCCTGCTCAGGCAGGATCAGTCCGTCTAAAGAGGAAGGATCGGAGGAGCAGAGAATGGGCAGGACGGGCAGGGCGCGTTTTTCGGCTTCCCGCCAAACCTTTTTCATCAATCCCGACTTGCCCGTGCCGGGTCCCCCTTTTACAAGATAAAGGGTAGAGGAGCCTTGAAGGAGCTCGTTAAAATACGAAACGAAGCCGAAGCCCGAATTGGCGCAGACGAACAGTCCGCCTTGAGAGGAAAAGGGAGTATAGGTGGTCATAAACCCTCCTTTTGCTTTTTTATAAGCAGTATATGCGAAAAATGCTAAAAGGAAACGGTGTACGATCAGAAAAGACGGATGCATTTGCATCCGTCTGAGGATCAGCCTTAGCCGTCATTCTTTTTTTGAGGGCGGGGCTTTTGAGGGTGCTTCTTCTTTTTGCGCACCGAAAAGCCAAAGTCACCAAGCTTTTTGCCAAGGGCAAAGTATTCGCCGTGGGCGTAGGCGGCAAGACCGCTTTTTTCAAGACAGAGCCTGCCGCTTTTGTCCATCAGCCTTTCGTCTGCCGTTACCGCCACCACGTCCAGGAGAAACATATGGTGGCTGCCCAGCTCCATCACCTCAAAGACCTTGCATTCGATAGAAAGCGGGCTTTCGGCAAGGGTGGGTGCGGACACGGCGGTGGAGGGGATGGGGGTGATCCCGCATTTTTCAAATTTGTTCAGATCCCTGCCCGATCTGACTCCGCAAAAGTCGGCGGTGCGCACAAGGCTTTCGGTGGTCAGATTGATGACCAGCTCGCCCGTTTCCTTGATCAGACCGTAGGAATAGCGCTCGGGACGGATGGAAACGTAGGTTTTTGGGGGGCGGGTGTTGATGATGCCCGTCCAGGCGGCAGTCATCACGTTGGGATTTTCCATGGTTCCGCAGGTAATGAGTGCGGGGGGCAGGGGCGCCATTAATGCGCCGCCTTTAAAAAGAACTCGGCTCATAGTCTAACCTTTTTCTGCCGCACGTTTTTTGCGGCAAGCGTTATTTTCTTATACTACTACTACTACTATACCACATCGGCGGCGAAAAGTCAAAGCATTTCTTCTATTCTTTTTGCCGCGGAAAGGATGCGTTTTGAAGATTTTAAAAGAAACGAAGAACTATATCCTCTTCGTCAAGCCCGTAGGGATGCTGTCTGAGGAGGAGGGCAACAAGCAAAGCGTGCCTAAGGCACTTAAAGAATACCTTTTGGAAAAGGGAGAGGGCGCTACGCAGATCTTCACGGTGCACCGTCTTGACAGAGACGTTTCGGGGGTGATGGTGGCGGCAAAGAACAGCCGCACCGCCTCGATGCTGTCAAAGGCGGTGGCAGAAAGAAGAATCGAAAAGGAATATCTGGCGGTCATCAAGGGCGTACCGGAGGAGAAGGAGGGGCGCTTAGAGGATCTGCTCTTCCGCGATGCCTCAAAAGGCAAGACCTACGTCACCGACCGTATGCGCAAGGGGGTCAGAGACGCCTCTCTTTCCTACCGTCTGCTTGAAACGGTGAACGAGGAGGGCGTGGGCGCTCTCAGCCTGGTGCGCATTCGTCTGCACACCGGGCGCACCCATCAGATCAGAGTGCAATTTGCCTCAAGAAAGCTGCCTCTTTACGGCGATGGCAGATACGGTGCGGGCGATGGAAAGCAGCGTCCCGCACTCTTTTCCTGCAGGCTGTCCCTTGAGGACTGCTTTGACTGCACCCAAATGCCAACGGACTATCCCTTTACCCTGTTTTCGTCTGTGAGACAGGGCGTTGACCTGAAGAGCGATCCGTTGACCTAACGGGGAAGGGCAGGAACGAAACGCCTCCCTTGCGCATAAACTGCAAGGGGTTGTTTTTGAAGGCAGGCAGAAGCATTTTGGAATGGATGTATTTTTGTTTACAATTTATAATGAAAAAAATCAAAAAAACCCTTTTCAGAATGAAAAATATGTGATACAATAGAGTGGTAGAAGAATGCCTTGCCGTGCCCGCTGAAGAAAGCTCCTTTCTTCTTCCTGACACGGGCGGGTCGGAGCATCAAAGAACAAGGTGCCGAGCGGCACGCTTGCGGGGGACCGCAAACAAAAAACGAAAGGACGTGCCGCAGGCACGGGACATACATAATGGAAAAAATTCTGATTGACGGCGGGAAACCGCTGGTAGGTGAGATTGAGACCAGCGGAATGAAGAACGCCGCATTGCCCATCATTTTCGGGTGCGTGCTGGTCAAGGGTCGGTGTGTGATCGAAAACCTGCCCGAGATCGACGACGTGGAGGTCTCCTTCCAGATCCTTGAGGATATGGGCGCCACCATCGAGCGCATCGACCGCACCACCTACGCCATCGACTGCACCAAGGTCAGAGGGGGAAGCTCTTCGGTCCAGCTGGTGAGAAAATTAAGAGCCTCCTACTATCTGCTGGGCGCAGAGATCGGCAGATACGGCAAGGCATACGTGGGCTCGCCCGGCGGATGCGATTTCGGGTGCAGACCCATCGACCAGCACATCAAGGGCTTCGAGGCGCTGGGATGCACGGTGCGGATGGACGGCAACTACGTGGAGGCAGTGGCGCACAAGGGCCTTCAGGGCACCAACATCTTTTTTGATCTGGTGTCGGTTGGTGCGACCTTGAACGTGATGCTTGCCGCCGTGTGCGCGCCCGGCGTGACGGTGATTGAAAATGCGGCAAGAGAGCCCCATATCGTGGATCTGGCAAACTTTTTGAACACCTGCGGCGGACATATTTCGGGCGCGGGAACGGATACCATCAAAATCAAGGGCGTGACCGAGCTTCACGGATGCACCTACGCCATCATTCCCGATATGATCGAGGCAGGCACCTATATGATCGCCGCCGCGGCAACGGGCGGACATCTGAAGGTCACCAACGTCATCCCCAAGCACCTTGAATCCATCACCTCCAAGCTTTGCGAGATGGGCGTGACGGTCACCGAGGGTGACGACTTCGTGGAGGTGGCGATGGAGGGCAAGAAGCTGACCAGAACCAACGTCAAGACGTTGCCCTATCCCGGCTTCCCCACCGATATGCAGCCCCAGATGGCAGTGCTGATGTGCCTGGCTGAGGGCATCTCCAATATGCACGAAAGCGTTTTCGACAACCGCTTCCGCTACACGGAGGAGCTGGCACGGATGGGAGCGCTCATCAAGGTCAGTGGCAAAATGGCGCGCATCGAGGGCGTGAAGTCACTGCGCCCTGCAAGGGTGAGAGCAGTGGACTTGAGAGCGGGTGCGGCAATGGTCATTGCAGGACTTGCTACCGAGGGTACCACAGAGATCGACAACATCCAGCTTATTGAAAGAGGATACGACGATCTGGTGGGCAAGCTGACGAAATGCGGCGCGGACATCCGCAAGGAGCAGGTGGGCTGAGACCCGCAAATATGACAGAAAGAAAAGGAGCTATCGTTATGAAGCAGTACGATCATCTGAATATTTCAAAGGAACTCATCGAATTTATCGACCGCTCTCCCAGCAGCTTCCACGCTGTGAAGGAGCTGGGCGCAATGCTGGAGGATAGGGGCTATACCCGTCTTTTTGAGTCGGATAGCTGGAATTTAGAGGAGGGCAAGGGCTATTACGTGACCAGAAACGGAAGCTCGGTCATCGCCTTCCGCTATAAAAAGGATTTTGAGGGCTTTTCCATTGCCGCCTCCCACAGCGACTATCCCTGCTTCAAGATCAAGGATAAGGGCGAGCTTTGCGGAGAATTCGTCAGACTCAACACAGAAAAGTACGGCGGTATGATCTGCTCCACCTGGCTTGACAGACCCTTGTCTGTGGCAGGCAGAGTGATCGTGAAGACCGAGCAGGGCATTGAATCGATGCTTCTCGATATTGACAGAGACCTGCTGCTCATCCCCTCGGTTGCCATCCATATGAACAGAGCCTCCAACGACGGTATGAAATATAATCCCGCCGTGGATACCGTTCCCCTCTTTGGCGGAAAGGAAAGCAAGGGCACCTTCTATGCCCTCATCGCAAAGGAGCTGGGGATCAAGGAGGAAGAGATCCTTGGCACCGACCTGTTCGTTTATGCAAGACAGAAGGGCTGCGTCTGGGGAAGCGAAGGACAGTACGTTTCCTCCAGAGCTCTTGACGACCTGCAGTGTGCATTTGCCTCGATGAAGGGCTTCCTTGAGGCGGGGCAGGGAAAGAGCTTGCCTGTTTGCGCTGTTTTTGATAACGAAGAGGTGGGCTCCTCCACAAGACAGGGTGCTGCTTCCACCTTCCTTTACGACATTTTACACCGCATCTGCGCAGGGCAGAGCGAGGATGGCTACTACAAGGCACTTGCCTCCTCCTTCCTTCTTTCCTGCGACAATGCCCACGCATTACATCCCAACCACCCCGAATATGCCGATGCCGAAAACAAGGTGCGCTTGAACGAAGGCATCGTGATCAAATTCAATGCAGGACAGAAATATACCACCGACGGTATTTCCGAGGCGTACGTGAAGTATCTGTGCGCCAAGGAGGGCGTGCCTTTCCAGAGCTACGCCAACCGCTCGGATATGGCAGGCGGATCCACTCTTGGCAACATCGCCACCACCAGAGTGTCGGTCTGCTCGGCAGACGTGGGTCTGCCTCAGCTGGCAATGCACTCGGCTTATGAGAGTGCAGGTCTGAAGGACACCGCATATATGATCGATCTGTGCAAGGCACTGTTTGAAGGATGCTTCAAGGAAAGCAAGAAGGGATACGAGCTGATCTGAGGCTTTCTTGAAGTAACTGCACCGAATGACGCTGAAAAGAAGGGAAGGAATACTGATGAACGTTGCTTTTTTTATCAAACCCAAAAGCGCGATTGCCTTTATCTACGAAGACAACACCCTGCGGCAGGGGCTTGAAAAAATGAAGCATCACGGCTATTCGTCCATTCCCGTTTTGGCAAGAGACGGCAGATACGTGGGAACGGTGAGCGAGGGGGACTTTCTGTGGGCGATCTACAGAAGGGAAGATCCCCGCTACGAAGAGAAGACCCGTGTTTACGAGATCCTGCAGGGAGAGCACAGAGATCCGGTGCGGATCACGGCAAGCATGGACGAGCTTCTTTTGAAGGTGCTGACCCAGAATTACGTTTCCATCGTGGACGATTCCGACTCCTTTATCGGCATCGTGACCAGAAGAGACGTGATGCGCTACTACTACGAAAGGATCAAGGAAATCGAGGCTCATCAGACCTCCAAGGAGGAGTGAGCTCCGGAGATCCCGAAGGGAAGATCCACCCCGCAAAGCGGTGCTTTGCGGGGTGTTTTTTTGTCCTTGAGCGGCTACCCCGTTTTGTCCTGCCAAAGAAGCTTTTCGGATGCGTTTTTTTGTGAAAAAACGGGAACTTTTTTTAAAAAAACACTTGACAAAACGGATGAAAAAAGGTATACTGTTTCTATCGTTTTTCAAGGCGTTGATGGGAACAAAACTTCATTTTTGACCTTTGCAGAGAACTGTCGGTGGGTGCAAGACAGAAGGCAGATGAAGAACACTCCTCCCGGAGCTGCCCGCTGAAAGGGAAACCGAGTAGGTGCGGACGGGTCCTCCCGATACAGAGGAAGGGCGTTGGTTGACGCCTGCAGAGAGGGCGCAGGATGCGCCAAAAAGAGTGGTACCGCGGAGAACATATACCCTTCGTCTCTTTTACAAAATACGGGTCTTCGTGTTTTGGGAAAGAGGCTTTTTTATTTCCGATTGGCTTTTTGAGCCGAAAAAAGGCAGATTTTCCCGACCGACTCCCCCAAATTTCAAAAAAGAAAGGATTTTTGGAAAGTGAAAGGCTACGAGAAGTATCAAAAACAGTTTTTTGAAGCCCCCGGCGTGACCGGTGATTGGATGAAAAAATCGGTGATCGAAAAGGCGCCCATCTGGTGCAGCGTCGACCTGCGTGACGGCAACCAGGCGCTCATCGTTCCTATGAGCCTGGAGGAAAAGTTGGAATTCTTCACGGTGCTTGTGAATCTGGGCTTCAAGGAGATCGAGATCGGCTTCCCTGCCGCATCGGACACCGAATACGAATTTTGCCGTACGTTGATCGAGCGGAATATGATCCCCGAGGACGTGACGGTGCAGGTGCTGACTCAGTCAAGAGAGCACATCATCAAAAAGACCTTCGAGGCGTTGAAGGGCGCCCCCTCCGCCATCGTGCATCTTTATAATTCTACTTCCGTGGCACAGCGGGAGCAGGTATTCAGACGCTCCAAGGAGGAGATCATCGACATTGCCGTTACGGGTGCAGAGCTTTGTAAAAAGTATAGAGAAATGACCCCCGGCAAGTTCCGCTTCGAGTATTCTCCCGAAAGCTTCACCGGAACCGAGCCCGAATTTGCCGCAGAGATCTGCAATAGAGTGATCGATATCTGGCAGCCCACCAAGGACGATCCTGTGATCATCAACCTGCCTGTGACCGTTTCCCACTCCATGCCCCACGTGTACGCAAATCAGGTGGAGTATATGTGCAAGAACCTGAAGAACAGAGAAAACCTGATCATTTCTCTGCATCCTCACAACGACCGCGGCTGTGCGGTGGCAGACAGTGAGCTGGGACTTCTTGCGGGCGGCGACCGTATCGAGGGTACGCTCTTTGGCAACGGCGAGAGAACGGGTAACGTGGACATCGTCACGCTGGCAATGAATATGTATTCTCAGGGCGTTGATCCCGAGCTTGATTTTTCGGACATCCCCGCCATCACCAATGTTTATGAAAAGGTGACGGGTATGCAGGTCTATCAGCGTCAGCCCTACAGCGGCGCGCTGGTATTTGCCGCCTTCTCGGGCTCTCATCAGGATGCCATTGCAAAGGGTATGAAGTGGAGAGTGGAGAAGAACGACGAGCACTGGACGGTGCCTTATCTGCCCATCGACCCCACAGACGTTGGCAGAGTATACGAAGCGGACGTGATCCGCATCAACTCTCAGTCGGGCAAGGGCGGTATCGAATATCTGATGGAGACCAGATATTCCCACATCCTGCCTCCCAAGATGAGAGAGGTCTTCGGCTACAAGGTCAAGGGCGTTTCGGACAAAGCCCACAAGGAGCTGCAGCCCGAGGAGGTTTACAAGATCTTCTCCGAAAATTACCTCAACGTCAACGCTCCCATGAAGGTTTTGGACATTGCATACGAAAAGGAGCAGGGGCTGGCAGAGGTGAGCTTCACCGTGGAAAGAGAGGGCAGATTTGAGAAGGTCCACGCCACGGGTAATGGACGCCTCAACGCCGTAAGTAACGGTTTAAAGCAGGTGCTTGGAAAGGATGCCTTCTCCTTTGAAGACTACTCCGAGCATTCTATGGAGGGCAGATCCACCGCAAGAGCGGCGGCATACGTTTCGGTCAAGGGCAAAGACGAGCGCATCTATTGGGGTGCGGGCGTGGACAGCGACATCCTTGCCGCATCGGTGCTGGCTCTCATCAGCGCTGTAAACAATATGCTTAAAGGACAGGCATAAAAAGAAAGCAAACCGAAAGGACTATACCGATATATGATCAAAACAGGCGCACAGATCGTCGTAGAGACGCTCATTGAGCAGGGGGTAAGCGACGTGTTCGGCTACCCCGGCGGACAGGTGCTTCACATTTACGACGCTCTTTACGAATATCAGGACAAGATCAACCACGTGCTCACCGCCCACGAGCAGGGCGCGTCCCACGCGGCTGACGGCTATTTCAGAGCCACCGGAAAGCCCGGCGTGGTTATCTCCACCTCGGGCCCCGGTGCCACCAACTTAGTCACCGGCATTGCAACGGCAATGCTTGACTCGGTTCCCCTTATTGCCATCACCGGAAACGTTCCTTGCTCGCTCATTGGCAAGGATAGCTTCCAGGAGATCGACATCGTGGGCGTGACCATGCCCATCACCAAGCACAATTTCTTCGTGAATCACATTGAGGATCTGGCGGATACCATCCGCGAGGCATTCCGTATCGCCCGCTCGGGCAGACCCGGACCCGTGCTGATCGATATTCCCAAGGACGTGCAGACGGCAAAATACGAGTTTGAAAACAAAGAACCCAAGCCCCTGATTGCTATGAGAAAGGCGACCGAGGAGGAGATCGACAGCGCAGTTGCCCTCATCAAGGAGAGCAAGCGCCCCTATATCTATCTGGGCGGCGGCGCCGTGGGTGCCGATATCTCAGCTGAGGTGCAGGAATTTGCAGAGCGGATCGACGCGGTAATGGGATGCACCTTGATGGGCATTACCGCCGTGCCCTCCTCCAATCCCCGCTTCCTTGGAATGCAGGGAATGCACGGACATTACGCCTCCACCATCGCGCAGGACGAGGCAGACCTGATCATCGCCCTGGGCGTGCGCTTCAGCGACAGAGCCACGGGCAATAAGGCGCGCTACGCCAAGAACTCCAAGATCTTACACATCGACCCCGACTTTGCGGAGATCAACAAGAATATTCCCGCAGACGAAGGGATCGTTTGCGACCTGCACGATGCGTTCCTCAGGATCATTGCCAAGATCGAGGGCGAAAAGAAGCCCCGGTGGATCGCCCGCGTGGAAGAGCTGAAGCGGATCGAAATAGAAAAGATGGAGAGCGACGAAAAGCGTGCGGGTGCACTCCTTTGCCCCAGAGCCGCTATCGGCGCGATCAACGAAAACAAAAATGCAGACACCCCCGTGGTCACCGACGTGGGTCAGCACCAGATGTGGGCGGCGCAGTTCTGCGAATTTGAAAAGAAGAGAACCTTCTTGTCCAGCGGCGGTCTTGGCACTATGGGCTTTGGTCTGGGTGCGGCGATCGGTGCGCAGGTAGGCACGGGGAAGAGAACCGTTCTGGTCACGGGCGACGGAAGCTTCGGAATGAACTTAAACGAGGTGGCTACCGCCGTGAAATATGACCTGCCCATCACCATCGTTGTGATGAACAACGGGGTGCTCGGTATGGTCAGACAGTGGCAGACCCTCTTCTTTAACAAGCACTACAGCAACACCACCCTTGAAAGAAAGACCGACTTTGTGAAGCTTGCCGAGGCGTTTGGCGCGGCAGGTGCAAGAGCGACCACCAAGGAAGAGCTTGACGTAGCCTTAAAGGAAGCGGCAAAGAGAAGCGGCCCCACCATCATCGACTGTGTGATCGACAAGGACGAATTCGTTTTGCCCATGCTCCCTCCCGGCGGATCGGTGGACGACATTATCGTGACGAAGGAGGAATTGAACCTTGAGTAAGAAATTCAGCCTTGCGGTGTACGTGGACAACCATTTCGGCGTTCTGTCCCGTGTCACGGGTATGTTTACAAGACGGGGATTCAACATCGACTCGCTCACCGTTGGCGAGACCGAATCTCCCAAATATTCCAGAATCACCATTACCTTAAGCGGCGACGGCTACGCCAAGGAGCAGATGCTCAATCAGCTCCGCAAGCTCTATCCCGTAAAGAAATTAGAGCTGCTGGAGGCAGAGGAGTCGGTCAGACGCGAGCTGTGCCTCATCAAGATGAAGCACGATCCCAAGACCCGCGCCGACGTGATGTCGGCGGTGGAGGTGTTTCGAGCCAAGGTCATCGACTACGGCGTGGAAGCGCTGAGCATCGAGGTGACCGGCGAGCCCTCCAAGATCGACGCCTTCGTGTCGGTGATGAAGCCCTACGGTATTCTTGAAATGTGCCGTACAGGCGTTGTGGCGATGTCCAGAGGCAGCAAATGCATCAAGGACAAGACCGATATTTCAAGCGAGGCAGAGGAAGAGCTGCCCGAGATCAGCGAAAACGACCAAAGAGATATCTTTTGATCATTTTTATAAATTTAAAATTTAATTTCTAAATCAAATGCAAAGGAGAACCCAAACAATGAACAGAATTTTCTATGAAAAGGATTGCGATATCAGAAGACTGGACGGCAAGACCGTTGCCATCATCGGCTACGGCTCTCAGGGACACGCACACGCGCTGAACCTGAAGGAATCGGGCGTAAACGTGGTCGTAGGTCTTTACGAGGGAAGCAAGAGCTGGGCAAAGGCAGAGGCTGCAGGACTGAAGGTTCTGGTTGCCGCTGAGGCTGCAAAGGTCGCAGACATTATTATGATCCTCATCAACGACGAAAAGCAGGCAAAGCTCTACAAGGAGAGCATCGCGCCCAACCTGAGCGCAGGCAAGACCCTGATGTTTGCTCACGGCTTCAACATCCACTTCGGATGCATCAAGCCCCCCGCAGACGTAAACGTGATCATGGTTGCTCCCAAGGGTCCCGGTCACACCGTAAGAAGCGAGTATCAGGCAGGCAAGGGCGTTCCTTGTCTGGTTGCTGTAGAGCAGAACGCCACCGGCGACGCTTTGGAAATCGGTCTGGCGTACGCGCAGGGCATCGGCGGCGCAAGAGCGGGCGTTCTTGAAACCGATTTCAAGACCGAGACCGAGACCGACCTGTTCGGTGAGCAGGCAGTTCTGTGCGGCGGCGTGAGCGCCCTGATGCAGGCAGGCTTTGAGACTCTGGTTGAGGCAGGCTACGACCCCAGAAACGCATATTTCGAGTGCATCCACGAGATGAAGCTGATCGTTGACCTGATCTATCAGAGCGGCTTTGAGGGTATGCGCTACTCGGTGTCCAACACTGCTGAGTACGGCGACTACATCACCGGTCCCAAGATCGTAACCGAGGAGACCAAGAAAGCAATGAAGAAGGTTCTTTCCGATATTCAGGACGGCACCTTCGCAAAGGACTTCCTTGTGGAAATGTCCGATGCAGGCTCTCAGGCACACTTCAGCGCATTGAGAAAGAAGGCTGTTGCACATCCTTCCGAGGTGGTCGGTAAGGAGATCAGGGCGCTGTACAGCTGGAACGACGAAGAAAAGCTGATCAACAACTGATTTTAATAAGAGTTTTTAACGCAAGAAAAGAGGTATGTACCCATGGTGAAGGAAACCATCGTTTCGGGATTCAATAACGCCCCCCACAGATCGTTATATCACGCCCTTGGCTTGACCAAGGAGGAGCTGGACAGACCCCTCATCGGCATTGTCAGCTCCTATAACGAGATCGTGCCCGGGCATATGAACTTAGACAAGATCACCCAGGCGGTAAAGACCGGCGTGGCAATGGCAGGAGGAACGCCCATCGTATTCCCCGCCATCGCCGTGTGCGACGGCATCGCTATGGGTCATACCGGTATGAAATATTCGCTGGTCACCCGTGACCTGATCGCCGACTCCACCGAGGCAATGGTGATGGCGCACGGCTTTGACGGTCTGGTGATGATCCCCAACTGCGACAAGAACGTGCCGGGTCTGCTGATGGCATCGGCAAGACTGAACATCCCCACCGTTTTCGTGTCGGGCGGTCCGATGCTGGCAGGCAGAGTGGGCGGCAAAAAGACCAGCCTTTCCAGTATGTTTGAGGCGGTGGGTGCTTACGCGGCGGGCAAGATCGACGAGGAGAAGCTGACCGAATTTGAGGAAAAGGCTTGTCCCTCCTGCGGCTCCTGCTCGGGTATGTACACCGCAAACTCCATGAACTGCTTAACCGAGGTTTTGGGTATGGGACTGCGGGGCAACGGCACCGTTCCCGCGCCCTACTCGGCACGTATCGAGCTTGCCAAGCACGCGGGTATGCAGATCATGGATCTGGTAAAGAAGAATATCAAGCCCCGTGACATTATGACCGAGGCGGCGATTCGCAATGCGGTCACAGCCGATATGGCTCTTGGATGCTCCACCAACAGTATGCTCCATCTGCCCGCTATTGCAAACGAATGCGGCATCGACTTTGATTTGGATATGGTCAACGAGATCAGCGAAAAGACCCCCAACCTTTGCCACCTTGCCCCCGCAGGACCCACCTATATGGAGGATTTAAACGAAGCGGGCGGCGTTTACGCCGTGCTGAGGCAGCTTGAGGAGGCAGGACTCATCGACTCTTCCGTTATGACCTGCACCGGAAAAACGATGCACGAAAACATCGCGAACGCGGTAAATCTGGACGAAACGGTGATCAGACCCCTTTCCAATCCCTACAGCAAGACGGGCGGTATTGCGGTACTGCGCGGCAATCTTGCCCCCGACGGATGCGTTGTCAAGCGCTCGGCAGTGGCTCCTGAAATGCTGAAGCACGAAGGCCCAGCAAAGGTGTTTGAAAGCGAAGAAGAGGCGATCGACGCCATCTACGGCGGAAAGATCAAGGCAGGCGACGTGGTGGTCATCCGCTACGAGGGCCCTGCAGGCGGTCCCGGTATGCGGGAGATGCTGAACCCCACCTCCGCCATTCAGGGTATGGGACTGGGCTCGTCCGTGGCACTCATCACCGACGGACGCTTTTCGGGAGCGACCCGCGGTGCTTCCATCGGTCATTGCTCGCCCGAGGCGGCAAACGGTGGTCCCATCGCTTACGTGAAGGACGGAGATCTGATCTCCATCGACATCCCGTCGTACAAGATCGAGCTGAAGGTGTCCGATGAGGAGCTGGCAAAGCGCCGCGAAGAAATGCCCATCAAGAAGAAGGAGCATATTTCGGGATACCTCAAGCGCTATGCCGCTATGGTCAGCTCCGCCGATAAGGGCGCGATCATCAACCGCTTGTAAGCGGTATTGAAGAAGTGAAGCGTTGCATTGAGTTCTTGCGCTCGCTTGAGACGTAATTTTTGGAAAAGAGGAACATTCTATGGGAATGACAATGACACAAAAGATCCTTGCAGCCCACGCAGGACTTGAAAAGGTCGAGGCGGGGCAGCTGATCTTGGTGGATCTTGACAGAGTATTAGGAAACGATATCACCTCTCCCGTTGCCATCAGAGAATTCAACAATATGGGCAAGGAGGGGGTATACGACAAGGACAAGGTGACGATGGTCATGGACCATTTCGCCCCCAACAAGGACATCAAGGCGGCAGAGCAGTGCAAGATGTGCAGAAATTTCTGCAATGAAAAGAAAGTAACCCATTTTTATGACGTGGGACAGATGGGCATTGAGCACGCCCTTCTGCCTGAAAAGGGTCTGGTCATCCCCGGCGACGCGGTGATCGGCGCAGACTCGCACACCTGCACCTACGGAGCGCTGGGCGCATTCTCCACCGGTGTTGGTTCCACCGATATGGCTTGCGGCATGGCAACGGGCAAGGCCTGGTTCAAGGTGCCCTCCGCCATTCGCTTCTATCTGACGGGTGAGCTTGCCCCCTACGTTTCGGGCAAGGACGTGATCTTACACATCATCGGTATGATCGGTGTGGACGGCGCGCTTTACAAGTCTATGGAATTTGCAGGACCCGGTGTGGCGTCCCTTTCCATTTACGACAGACTCACCATTTCCAATATGGCGATCGAAGCCGGTGCCAAAAACGGCATCTTCCCCGTAGACGAGCAGACCCTTGCCTACGTGAAGGAAAGAAGTGACAGAACGCCTGCAATTTACGAGGCAGACGAGGACGCGGTATACGAAAAGACCATCGAGATCGATCTTTCCACCGTCAAGTCCACCGTTTCCTTCCCCCATCTGCCCGAAAACACCCGCACCATCGACGAGGTGGGTGAGGTGAAGATCGACCAGGTGGTGATCGGCTCTTGCACCAACGGTCAGTATAAGGATCTTTACGAGGCGGCAATGATCTTCAAGGGCAAGAAGGTTGCCAAGGGGGTACGTGCCATCGTGATCCCTGCAACCCAGGATATTTATTTAAAGGCGATCGAATCGGGCATTGCCAAGATCTTTATCGAGGCGGGATGCGTGCTTTCCACCCCCACCTGCGGCCCCTGCCTTGGCGGACATATGGGCATTCTTGCAGCAGGCGAGAGAGCAGTTGCCACCACCAACCGCAACTTTGTGGGACGTATGGGTCACCCCACGTCCGAGGTGTATCTGGCAAGCCCTGCCGTAGCGGCGGCAAGTGCCATTATGGGCAAGATCGCAGGACCCAAGGAGGTGCTTTAAATGGAATTCACAGGAAAAGTGATCAAGTACGGTGACAACGTGGACACCGACGTGATCATCCCCGCAAGATATCTGAACACCATCGACAAAAAGGAGCTTGCCTCCCACTGCATGGAGGATTTGGACAAGACCTTCGTTTCCAGAGTGAACGAGGGTGACATCATGGTGGCAGGCTGGAACTTCGGTTGCGGCTCCTCCAGAGAGCACGCACCCATCGCCATCAAGGAAAGCGGCATCAGCCTGGTCATTGCCAAGAGCTTTGCCCGCATCTTTTACAGAAACGCCATCAACATCGGTCTTGCCATCGTGGAGTCGGAGGAGGCGGCTGAAGCCATCGCCGAGGGTCACACCGTAAAGGCAGATCTGGACGGCGGAAAGCTGTTTGACCTTGACACCGGCAAGGAATACGGCATTGAACCCTTTCCTCCCTTCATTTCCAAGATCATTGAAAACGGCGGTCTTGTGGAGTCGGTGAAAAAGGGCGTTATCGCTTAATTTCGGTAAAACTACTCAATAGCCAAAGAGGGGATCATACCCCTCTTCACGGCTTTATACCCCTTTTGAAAAAAACGAGGTTTCTCCCTTTTTTTGCGGGAAAGCCTCATAAAAACGAGTGCGAAAGGACTGAATTTGTTATGAATTACAATATTGCACTGCTCAAGGGCGACGGTATCGGACCCGAGATCGTGGAAAGCGCCGTCAGAGTGCTTGAGGCAGTGGGTAAAAAATACGGTCACACCTTCAACTTTACCTCTTATCTCATCGGCGGATGCGCCATCGACGCTACCGGCGCCCCTCTGCCCGAGGAGACCGTTGCGGGGTGTCTTGCATCCGACAGCGTTTTGCTTGGTGCGGTGGGCGGCCCCAAATGGGACACTCTGCCCGGCAACCTGCGCCCCGAAAAGGCGCTTTTGGGCATCCGCGCGGCAATGGAGCTTTACACCAATCTGCGTCCTGCAAAGCTCTATTCGGTTTTGAAGGATGCCTGCCCTCTGCGCGCCGATCTGGTGGAGAAGGGCTTTGATCTGCTGATCGTCAGAGAGCTGACGGGCGGTATCTATTTTGGTGAAAGAGGCTACCGTCAGGGAAAATACGGCGAAGAAGCATACGATACCGAGGCGTACAGCGTTTACGAGATCGAGCGCATTGCCGTTGCCGCCTTTGACGCCGCAATGAAGAGAAACAAGAAGGTGATCAGCATTGACAAGGCAAACGTGCTGGAAAGCTCCCGCCTTTGGAGAAAGGTGGTCCATCAGGTGGCAGAGCGCTATCCCGAGGTGACCCTTTCCGATATGCTGGTGGACAACGCCGCTATGCAGCTGGTGCGCAACCCCGCGCAGTTTGACGTGGTGGTGACCAGCAATATGTTCGGCGATATCTTATCCGACGAGGCATCCCAGATCACCGGCTCTATCGGTATGCTGCCCTCCGCCTCCCTTGGCGCAACGGGCAGAGGTCTTTACGAGCCCATCCATGGCTCTGCCCCCGACATCGCAGGCAAGAATCTTGCCAACCCCATCGCAACCGTGCTTTCCGCCGCGATGATGCTCCGCTATTCCTTCAGCCTGCAGAAGGAGGCAGACGCCATCGAGCAGGCGATCGACAAGGTGCTGTGCGAGGGCTACCGCACCGCAGACATTGCGGCAGGCGCAGAAGCTGTCGGCACGGTAGAGATGACCGATCTGATCATCAAGGCACTTGAGGACTGAGAGGTGGGAGTATGCTGACACTTGACAAGGTATATCACGCGAAATACGTTTTAAAGGAAGCGATCAGAGATACCGATATGCTTTCTGCCCCCATCCTCTGTCCCGACTGCGAGCTTTATCTGAAGTGCGAGAATCTGCAGATCACAGGTTCTTTTAAGCTTCGAGGTGCGTACTACAAGATGTCCCAGCTCACAGCAGAGGAGCGGGCAAAGGGCGTCATCGCCTGCTCTGCAGGAAACCACGCTCAGGGCGTGGCTTTGGCGGCTCAGAAAAACGGGATCGACGCCACCATTTGTCTGCCCGACAACGCCCCCATCTCCAAGATCGAGATGACCAAGAGCTACGGGGCAAAGGTGGAGCTGGTGGAGGGCGTTTACGACGACGCATACAAGAGAGCGCTGGATCTGGCGGCGGAGAAGGAATACACCTTCATCCATCCCTTTGACGACGAAGCGGTGATCGCAGGGCAGGGAACCATCGGACTTGAGATCATCGAGCAGCTGCCCGGTGTGGAGGCTGTGGTGGTGCCCATCGGCGGCGGCGGTCTGATCTCGGGCGTTGCCTACGCCATCAAATCCTTGAACCCCAACGTGAAGGTCTACGGCGTGCAGGCATCGGGTGCGCCCTCCATGAGAAATTCGGTGAAGGATGGACACATTGAAAGCCTTTCCTCGGTTTCCACCATTGCAGACGGCATTGCCGTCAAGACCCCCGGTACGCTGACCTACGAGATCTGCTCCAAATACGTGGACGAGATCGTCACCGTCAGCGACGATGAGATCGCGGCTGCCATCCTTGCGCTGATGGAAAGATACAAGCTGGTCACCGAGGGTGCGGGGGCGGTTGCAGTTGCCGCCGTGATGTTCGGCAAGCTGCCCACCGCAGGAAAGAAGACGGTCTGCCTGCTTTCGGGCGGCAACATCGACGTGACCATTCTTTCCCGTGTGATCACGAGAGGCTTGATCATGTCGGGCAGAATGTGTCAGATGACCATCGAGCTTACCGACAAGCCCGGTCAGTTAAAGACCGTTTCGGCGCTCATCGCCGATCTTGGCGGTAACGTGATCGCCGTACACCACGAGCACACCAATGAAGGCTCTGCCGTAACGGGATGCTATCTGTCGCTGACTCTTGAAACGAGAAATGCCGAGCATATCGTGGAGATCGAGCAGGCACTGAAGTCGAAGGGCTTCCGCATCACCCATACCGGAATTTAAGGGTTGTCTATAAAAGTTTAAAGCAAAGAAGGATATTCAAATGAGTACTAAAATTTCAACCGAAAAAGCACCCGCAGCCATCGGTCCTTATTCTCAGGCAGTGGTTTCGGGGGGAATGGTATATACCTCGGGACAGATCGCCATCAATCCCGCAAGCGGTGCGGTGGAGGCAACCGACATCGTTTCTCAGACCGAGCAGGTCATGAAGAACCTGGGCGAGGTGCTCGCCGCCGCGGGAAGCAGCTTTGAAAAGGCTGTGAAGACCACCTGCTTCCTTGCAGATATGGGCGACTTCGCCGCATTCAACGAGATCTATGCCAAGTATTTCATCACCAAGCCTGCAAGAAGCTGTGTGGCGGCAAAGACCCTTCCCAAGAACGTTCTTGTGGAAGTGGAAGTGATCGCAGAGGTATAAGGAGGGCGCGCTATGGAGATCAAGATCATTAGAAATGAAAATCCCTCCACGCCCATCGCCGACGAAAGCACGCTCGGCTTTGGTGTGAACTTCACCGACCATATGTTTTTGATGGATTATACCGAGGAAAAGGGCTGGCACGACGCCCGCATCGTCCCCTATGGACCTATTGCGATGATGCCCTCCTGCTCGGTGCTCCACTACGGATGCGAGATCTTCGAAGGACTGAAGGCGTATAGACTCCCCGACGGCAGCGTGCAGACCTTCCGTATGAAGGACAACATCCGCAGAATGAACGATTCGGCAGAGCGCCTTTGCCTTCCTCAGCTTGACGTGGAGGACACCGTGCAGGCGATCAACGAGCTGATAAGGATCGACGAGCGCTTCGTTCCCCACACCGCGGGCACCTCGCTCTATATCCGCCCCTTTACCCTGGGTATGGATAGAAACTTAGGCGTTCACGGATGCAAGACCGCGCTGTTTTGCGTCATCCTTTCTCCCTCCGGCTCTTACTACAAGGAGGGCATCAACCCCGTTCGTATCATGATCGAGACCCAGGACGTGCGTACCGTCAGAGGCGGTACGGGCTATGCCAAGTGCGGCGGTAACTACGCCGCGAGTCTGAGAGCCGGCGAAAAAGCGGCAGAGAAGGGCTACACTCAGGTTCTGTGGCTTGACGGCGTGGAAAGAAAGTACATCGAGGAAGTGGGCAGTATGAACGTGATGTTCAAGATCGCAGGCAAGATCGTCACCCCTGCGCTGACCGGAAGCGTTCTGCCCGGTATCACCAGACGCTCCTGCGTGCAGATGCTGAAGGACAAGGGCTACGAGGTGGAGGAACGTCTTCTTTCCATCGACGAGCTGGAGGCTGCGGCAAAGAACGGTACTCTTGAAGAGGCTTGGGGTACGGGTACTGCGGCGGTGGTATCGCCCATCGGCGAGCTTTGCGTCAACGACGAGATCTTTGAGATCGGCGGCGGTAAGATCGGACAGGTCACCCAGATGCTTTACGATGAGCTGACCGGCATTCAGTATGGCAGATGTCCCGATACATACGGTTGGACGGCGAAGGTCTGAGCGGACGTTTTCACAACGAAAAGAAAGAAAATCTTACACTCGGTAAAAATGTACTTGACAAAATGTGAAAAGAAGTGTATACTAAGTACACAACTTTTTCACATTTTGTTATCAGGAAGGAAACGAGTATGTTGATCGGACAGCTGAACAAGAACGAGCTCATCGAAAAGATGGCGGACAATCTCCCTATGTTGCGCACCAAATTGGGCTTCACGCAGGAGGAGATCGCAGAGATGATCGGCGTGAGCAGACATACCGTCATTTCTATGGAAAACAAGAAGCGCCCCATGACTTGGAATACCTTTTTGTCTTTGATCCTGATCTTTTCGGGTAATGCAGATACCAAGATGCTTTTAAAGGTTCTCGGCATTATGACACCCGAGCTTGAGGAGTTCTTAACGCCTCAGAAGAAGTACGAAAAACGGATCTGATCCACATATGAACAATAAAAAACAGCATTCCCGAAGGAATGCTGTTTTTGTATTTTTAAGCCTCCGCCAGCAGATTGAGCAGGGTGCTCACGTCGCTGATCGAGTAGCCGGCGGCGGAATAGCCGCCTTCTGCGTTGCCGCTGAGGATGTTGAGCAGCTCTGAAACGTCGGAAATACTCAGTTGTCCATCGCTCGTGAAGTCATTCAAGAGACGGTCGTAGATGGGCAGGCTCACAAGATCGCAGGAGAGGGGCAGATCATATACCGCACCGCTTTCCGCCTCGTGACGCATATAGCCGTCGGTCGCCATAAAGACCATCATCAGCTCGCAGATCTGCTGATTGTTAAACGCCAGATCCTTGCCCACCTTGAAGCTTACCGATCCGATGCGCAGGTCGCCTTCGGGCAGAGTGCTTCCGTCATAGCTGAATTTCAGCATTCCCTCAAGCGAGCTGTCGCAGGAAACGCCGTCGATGGCGGGAGAAAACGTCTTGTAGTCCAGCTCTGCAAGACACAGGCTGTAGTCGAGATTGAAGCTGAAGGACGAAACGCCGGGGGTGTTCTTCAAATACAAGTCAAAGGACAGGTCAGATCCAGAGAAGGTCTTCTGTGCGTTGCCCGTCAAGATGACGGTGGAGTTGGGCAGAGTGTAGAACTGTGCCACGTAGGTGGTGTCCTTGGTAGCGGCGGCGAGGGGCTTGTCCCAGCCGACGAAGAAATACATCAGCTCGTCTGCGGCAACGTTGGTGCTGCCCGTGAAGACGGGCAGGGTGCCTTCAACGCAGGAAACGGTGGTCTTGGTGCCCTTGACGTCAAAGGTGATGTTGTAGACCGTGGGCTTATATACCTTTTTGGCGTTGATGAAGGGGGCATTGCCCGTGGAGCTGACCGAAAGGGAGCTGAAGACCTGAGCGGTCCCCAGATAGGTTACGGTGGAAAGAGAGGTGCAGGAGGAAAAAACGTTTGAAGAAATGGCAGTCAACGTTCTTTCCACAGTCAGATTCTGCAGAGAAGTCGCCCCGTAAAAGGCGTAGGGTGCAATGCTCTTACAGCTTGCGGGAAGGGTGACGTTGGCACTCTTTCCTTTATAGAGCACCAGCGTGGAGCCGCTCATAATGAAGGGATCGGTGTCTGCGGCGGTGGCGGCAACCATTGCCGAGCGAAGGGATGCCCAGCTTGAAGGACCGCAGCAGCCGTCCACCTCCAGACCCTTTAAGGTTTGATATTGCTTTAACGCGTTATAGGTGGCAGTATCAAAGGTGCCGTTTACAGAGGGAGCGGTGATGGAGGAATTGGTCATCGCCAACACCTTCAAGGCAAGCTGCATTTTGATGACAGCGTCGCCGCTGCTCTGATTGACCTTCAAAAGCGATCCGCCGTATGCGCCGATGTCATAGCAGTTACCCGAAAGGGAGTCTGAGGTCTCGTATGCGGGGATGGCGAAGCCGGTGATGTAGGTGTCGGTGTAGATATAGCCCGAGGAGGATGCGGTCATGGTGTAGCTTTTTGCCTTGACCATATTGGAGACGTTCCCCTCGAGGGTATGTATGATGATCTTGCTGATGCTGCCGTCATTACCGTATACCAGCTCGCTGTAATCAACGATACCCACGTGCTTGTAGGTGCTCGTGCCCAGTGAAAAGACGTTTTTTGCGTTGGAATAGCCGAAGAAAATGATGTCGCCGGGGGCAGGGATGTAGCTTCCGCCCTTCACGGGCAGGTCGTAAAAGCCCTTGAAGGAGGAGCCCTCCAAAGCGTTGTCGCCAACGAAGTTGAAGCCGTAGCCGCTATAGTATTGGGGCTTGGCAGAGGTAGCGGGCTTGATGATGGTGGAGGGGATCCTTGCCATTGCGGCGCACCAGGAGACGAACATTCCGCACCAGCCGCCCGCGTTGCCGCTGAACATATAGTTGTTGTATTCGGTGTAGTTTCCGCTTCCGTAGGAGGTGCCTGCCACCTGAGAGGAGGAATTGCCCTCGGTGTAGCCCACCTGGCTTTTTGCCACGGCAACGATGTCCTTACGCATATCTCCGGTCAGCTCGACGCTTAAAAGCTTGGTGTAGTATGGGCCTGCGGCATATAAGGAGCTGACAGAAACCGAAGGAGATAAAGCAAAAGAGGGGAGCACGGTCATCAAAAGTGTTGAAACGAGTAAAAGCAGGGTTATAAAAAGCTTAAACGTCTTTTGCATGAAAGGTTCCTCTCTATCTGTTTTGTATATTTTTTCCGAAGCCCACCCCTTTATTATATCATTTGTAAAGATTTCTGTCAACAGAATACGAGAAAAAAACAGTACTTTTGACGGCAAAAATCGTAAATTTTTTGTGATATTCGGGAAAAACTTTCCATTTTTGTGGCACTTTTGGTGAATGAGAAATCCCCCTGCCGCAGGTGGCAGGGGGATATAAAAACGGGGTGCTTAATCGAAATAAACGGGGGCTCCGGTCTCAGCCGACTTATAGATCGCCTCCAGGATCTCGGAGACCACGCACGCTTGCTCGGGTAAAACGCAGGGGTCGGTGTCGTTTAAGATGGCGTCGATCCACTGCTGCGCTTCAGCGCCTGCCGAAGCCTGCTTGATGGTGCCCTCATAATCGGAGATGGGCTTTTCCTCCACCAGCTTGTCGTCCTTGTCGTAGTTCAAGATCAGTTCCTTGTTCTTGATCTGCGCGCCCGCCTTGGTGCCGCACAAAACGGTGGATGCCTCAATGGGGTCAACGATGTTCAGCGCCCAGGAGGACTCCAGATTGATGGTAGCGCCGTTCTTCATCACGATGAAGCCGAAGGCGGAGTCTTCCACCTTGTGCTGCTTGGGATCCCACTCACCCCACACGTTTCCGCACTTGGGGTTGTTGAGCTTTTTGTAGGAGGTACCAAGCACCATCTTGGGCTCATAGTTGTCCATCATATAAAGGGTCAGGTCAAGAGCGTGGGTACCGATGTCGATCAGCGGACCGCCGCCCTGCTCGTATTCGTTCAAGAATACGCCCCAGGTGGGGGTGGCTCTTCTGCGGATGGCAAGGGCTTTGGCATAATAGACTTCGCCAAGAACACCCTTTTCCATGACTTCCTTCTTCAAGTAAACGCTTTCAGGACGGCAACGGTTCTGGTAGCCCACGGTCAACTTCATCCCTGTTTCCTTTGCCACCTTCACCATCTCTCTTGCTTCCTCTGCCGTCTTTGCCATGGGCTTTTCCACCATAACGTGCTTGCCTGCCCGCAGAGAATCGATGGTGATGAAGCTGTGGGAGCGGTTGGGGGTGCAGATATGTACCACGTCGATGCTCTGATCCTTCAGCAGCTCCTTATAGTCGGTATAGACCTTGGCGTCGGGCGTGCCGAATTCCTTCTTTGCCTTTTCGGCTCTTTCCTCAATGATGTCGCAGAAGGCAACCATCTTTGCCTCCTTGACCGTTTTTAAGCCCGGCATATGCTTGCTGTTTGCAATACCGCCGCAACCGATGACTGCCACGTTTAAGATCTTCTTTTCCATAATCGGGTCCCTTTCTTTTTTACAGGACGGCGCTTTTTCGTCATTTTCACAAGCGCACATATATACAGATGCATTATAACACAAATCTTTTCAATTTACTATAGTTTTTTGAAATTTTATTGGAAAAGTTTAAAAAAAGAAAGCAAAGCTCTTGAAAACAAAGGGGAATTGTGCTATACTTCGACTAATGTACACAATCATCTTTGAATAGAAAAGAGGTCTTTTTCATGAAAAGCAAGGAGCAAAGCAAGGCTCTTTTGCCCAAGAATGCATTGACGAAGCACAAGGTCCGGGATTTCTTAAAAGAGTATCTGGTGATCACCTTCGGCGTGCTTCTTGTAGCCATTGGTGCATACTTCTTTAAATTTCCCAATAATATCTCAACCGGCGGCGTCACCGGTCTTGCGGTAGTGTTGGCACAGTTCCTTCCCCTGTCGGCATCAAACGTGGTGACCATCTTCAACGCCGTGTTTTTGGTCATTGGCTTTGTGGTGCTTGGCAAGGAGTTTGGCTTTAAGACCTTCTACGGCTCAACGCTCCTTTCCATCTTTCTGGAGGTCTTTGATCTGATCCCCATGCCCGAGGGCACCCTTCCCATTACCGTTACCGCGTCAAATCCCAACGGAGAGCCCATGCTGGAGCTGCTTTTTGCAGTGGCGTTTCCTGCGGTGGGCTCGGCAATTCTCTTTTACAACAAGGCTTCCAGCGGCGGGACCGACATCATCGCCATGATCCTCCACAAATATACCAGCCTTGACAGCGGCAAGGGACTGCTTGTGGCAGACTGCGTGCTGGTGCTGCTCACCTTCCTGCAGTTTAAGGACGGAGAGGTTTCCCTCAACTGGACCACCGGTCTGCTTTCCGTTTCGGGAACCATTATGAAATCGCTGGTGGTGGACAATATGATCGAAAGCATCAATCAGTCCAAATACTTCCTTGTGATCACCACCAAAAAGGACGAGGTGGAGCAGTACATCATCACCAAGCTCAACCGAAGCGCCACGAATTGGGAGTGTAGGGGCGCCTATTCTCAGAAGAGTGAATATGCCATCGTGACGGTGATGAACCGCTATCAGGGCTATCAGCTTCGACAGTACATCAAATCCATCGACCCCACAGCCTTCGTGATCGTCACCAACAGCAGTGACATCATCGGTAAGGGCTTCAGACAGGTTTAAAAGCGGATCGCATCGCCCCGAGGGCTTTCCTCGGGGCGAAAAATATAGAAAGAAGGACATATGGAATACTTTATTGCGGACACCCACTTTTATGATAAAAAGTGCATCTTATACGACGGCAGGCCCTTTTCAAACGTGGAGGATATGAATCGTCTGCTCATAGACCGGTGGAACAGCGTGGTCACCTCTGCCGATACCGTTTACGTGGTGGGAGATTTTTCTTATGGGTATGGCGCCGACATCGTTTCCACCGCTCAGCGCTTAAACGGCAAAAAGATCCTCATTCGTGGAAACCACGACAGCGATGTGAATTTGAAATACGCCTTTGCCGAGATCCACGATTATTTTGAGACCAAGGTGGAGGAGGGAAGCGTGATCCTCTGCCACTATCCTCTTGCCTCCTTCAAGGATATGCAAAAGGGAGGCACCATCCATATTTACGGACACGTGCATAATACCTACGAAGCCAAGCTTGCAAACGACGTCTACGAGCGGATGCGCCGTTTGCCCAACAGAGAGTATCATTTTGAAGCGTATAACGTGGGCTGTATGCAGGACTATATGGACTACACTCCCCGCACCATCACCGAGCTGCGGGAGCGAACGAAAAGGTTTGCACTGAAGTTTGACAGATAATAGCTTTTTATATAAAAAACTCCCGACTTCGGTCGGGAGTTTTTTTGATCGTATAATGATCTTAGTCGATGGTAACCTCGTGGCCGGTCTCTGCGGACTCGTAGATAGCGCAGAGGATCTTCATCAGGGTTACGCCGTCTTCTGCAGGAGCTTCGCAAACCAGGTCGCGGTTCTTGATGCACTCTACGAAGTGGTCAACTTCCTTCTGGTAAGCGTCGCCGCCCATAGCGGTCTTGCACTCTGCCAGAGTAACGTTGGTCATGTAGTTGAGAGCCTCGGTGGTCAGGTCGAGAGTTGCACCGTCCAGCTTTGCGCCGCCCTTGGTACCGAACAGCTCGATTGCGCCGGAACCGTTCTTGATGTTCAGGGAGAAGGAAGCCTCAACGCTCATTACGAAGCCGTCCTCGAAACGGATCATAGCGGTAGCAAGGTCTTCTACGTTGCAGATGTCGTTCTCGCTTCTGGAAGCGGAGTAGTAGCCCTTGGGGGTCTTCAGGTTGGGACGGTTGAGCAGCTTCTGGAAGGTAGCGCCGTAAACGGATACGGGCTTCTTGTTGCCTGCCAGATAGCGAACCATGTCGATCACGTGCACGCCCAGGTCGATCAGAGGACCGCCGCCGGAACGGGACTTGTCGCCGAACCAGCCCTCGGGGTTACCGTTTCTGCGCAGGTAGGAAACCTTAGCATAGTACAGCTCGCCGAAGAAATCGCTGTTGTACAGATCCTTTAAAACCTCGGTATCGTTACCGAAACGGCGAACGAAGCCGATCTGCAGGTGCTTGCCGCTTTCCTTAGCAGCAGCCAGCATTGCCTGTGCGTCTGCAACGTTGGTAGCCATGGGCTTCTCGCACATAACGTGCTTGCCTGCCTTCAGAGCAGCGATGGTCACGGGAGCGTGCTCGCTGTTCCAGGTACAAACCGAAACTGCCTCGATCTCTTCCAGCTTGAGCAGCTCCTTATAGTCCAGGAATCTGCGCTCTTCGGGGATGTTATAACGGTCGCCCTGAGCCTTCAGGGTCTTCTCATTGATATCGCAGATCGCATACAGCTCGGTCTCGGGGTTCTTTACGTAGGAATCAAGATGGCAATCGGAAATGGAGCCGACGCCGATAACAGCAACTTTCATCATCGTTTTAAATCTCCTTGTTGGTTATATAAAAGTTTTATAAAGTTCTTTTTGTGGAATTACAGCATCTTGATCTTGCCGCGCAGGAAGTCAGCAGCCATAATGATGTCGGCAGCGGGATCTGCACCGCACTCACGCTCGATGGTGAGGAAGCCCTTGTAGCCGATGTCCTGGAGAGCTCTCATATAGCCGTTCCAGTTTACGTTACCGTAGCCAAGAGGTAGCTCGATGAAGGGAGCGCCCTTCTTGGTAGCAGCGATGATGGAGTCAAGCACGGGGTTGCCGGTGGACTCTTCTGCCTTAGCGTCGCCGCCTTCCTTAATGAAGTCAACGATGTCGCCTGCATAAAGCTTAGCGGGGTCAACGTTCTTTAACATCATACCGTCCTTTGCGTGGGTATGAACGATGTACTTGGACAGACGATGAACTGCAACAGCCAGATCGTTGTCAGCGGAGCACATAACCAGGTTTGCGGGGTCGAAGTTTACTGCAACACCGGTGGAGTTCAGGGTGTCAAGGAAGTCACCCAAACGAGCTGCGGGCTCGGGACCGGTCTCGATTGCAAAGTGAGAACCCATTGCATCTGCAAATTCAGCCAGCTCAAAGCAAGCTTCCTGCATAACCTTGTACTGATCGCAGGTGGTGTCTACGGGAACCTGACCGATGTGGGTGGTAACGACGTCGGTGCCGAATTCCTTAGCGAATTCCATGATGCGCTTGGACTTTTCGATCTTCTTGGCGTTGTTTTCCTTGTACTGGAAGCCGCCGCGCATGCCTGCGTCACCGCCGAGGTCGCCGCAGATTGCGGAGAATACCATGCCTTCGCTCTTGACCATATCAAGCAGCATCTTCTGACGTTCGGTGGTCATGTTGTCAACGTGGTTTTCAGACAGACCGTATGCGGTCATGTACATCTGAATACCCTGCGCGCCGATAGCGGCAGCCTTCTTGATGCTTTCTTCGGTACGACCGGGGAAGGATTCAACGATTACGCCAATGGGAAAATTGTACATATGAACCGTCCTTTCTTTGAAGAGGCATGGATTTTTCTAAAATTTTTGAAATCCTCTTCTTGCAAAATTCACAATTGTATTATATAATATTTTTGGTGAAATTGCAAGGCACAAAATAGATATTTTTTAACACTATTCTGCTTTTTTTAAAGAATTTTTGCAAAAAATCGACATATAAGCATTGAAATCGGGAGGATCGGGTGAAATACGAGGTTCATCATCTGGATAACACAAAACTGCCATTTATCTTTCGTCACGACATTATGCACGCCGGCGAGAAGGATTTTACCCATTGGCACGAAAACATAGAGATCTTATATTTTGAAGAGGGGCGGGGCAGAGTCACCTCTGACTATACCGTCAGCGAAACGGCACCCGGTGACCTTTTCGTGGTCAATTCCGAAAGGCTTCATATGGTGGAGTCTGCAGACGAAAAGCAGCCCGTTCACTACTATTGCCTGATCGTGGATATGGATTTTTGTCTTGCAAACGGTCTGCCCGTTTCAAGCCTGACCTTCAAAAGCAAGATCTCGGGTGACGAGGCGCTTTGTGCCCGCTTCAAGGAGCTGATCGCCGCCTACTCTCAGAAGAGCGAATTCAAGGAGGCATCCATCCGCGTTGCCGCACTGTCGTTGCTGGTTGCCCTTTGCGACCGTCATCTGGCGGGCGAGGAGGAGAGCGATGATAAGGACAGAGAGCATTTGCAAAACGTAAAGGACGCCATCAAGTATATCAAGGAGCATTTCGAGGAGCGGATCACCGTGGACGAGATCGCACGGAGTGCAGGGCTTTCCACCGCCTATTTTTCAAGGATCTTCAAGGCGGTCACCGGCTATACGGTGGTGACCTATATCAACCTGATCCGTTGCCGCCACGCCGAAAAGCTGCTGAAATCGGGAAAATTCAAGGTGGGCGAGATCGCTTCTGCCTGCGGCTTTGAAAACAAGTCCTATTTTGCAAGGACCTACAAGAGACTGATGGGTGCGCTTCCCTCAGATGCGGCGGAGAAATAAAAGCGCCGCAAAGGGAAAGGACGCTTCGGCTTTATGAATTTATTGGTAAAAAGGAGAATGAAAGCGATGAAAAAATTTGATGTGGTAATGCTGTGCTTGATGATCCTGCTGTCCGCACTTATTTTGATCCCCCTTATGATCTGTTCGTCGGCGATCGTCAGCAATCTGATAGAGGATTACGTAAACGTCGGAAATGAAGGCTTCCACAGCGGGACGGGACAGACGTTCTTTGTAAGTCAGCTCTTTCTTACGTGTTGGAACGTACTGATGACGCTGTGCGGACTTGTCTGCACGCTGATCGCAGCCCTTCACCGCTCAGAGTCCCGAAAAAACGTGATCGCCTTTGTCTGCATTTCGGCAGCGCCCTTTTTGAGCCAGATCCTTCTTATAGTGCTATTCAATGTTGTAAATCAACTGTTTTAGCAGATCAATTGACGTTAAAAAACGCTCCACGGAAGTTTTCTGCGGAGCGTTTTTTGCTTTTATAAGCCGTGGGGATGCGGTGCGGCGCCCCGTGCTGCATCGTTAACCTCTGTTCTGCCTGAACACCTCAAACGCCAAAATAGAGGCGGCGGAGGCGGCGGACAGGGCGGCGTCGAAGGGTCTGCCGTAGTCAAGGCGGACGATGGCGTCGCATTTTTCAAGAACGGGGGCAGAGATCCCCCTCTTTTCTCCTCCGACCACCAGCAAAAGGGGCTTTTTCAAGTCGGCGTCGTATACAGATACCGAGTTTGGAAGATCGGCGCAAACGATCCGATAGCCCTTCATTTTGAAGAGCTTCACGCACTCCTCGGGGCTTGCAAGGTAGAGGGGCATGCGCTCGCTTGCCCCCGCAGAGGAGCGGCAAACGGTGCCGTCGGCACCCTCTCTTACCCCGCCCGTTAAGATCACCCCGTCCACGCCCGAGGCGTAAAGGGAACGTAAAGCGTAGCCGAAATTGAAGGGATCCTCAATACCCTCCATCATCACGTAAAAGCCGCCTTCTGCAAGATGCTCGTTCAAAAGCGAAGGGAAGGAGCGCCCCGTGCACAGAGCAAGCACCCCGCCGTGGCTGTTGCCCGAAGCCCTCTTTTCAATTTCATCCCCGGGGGTGAGGATGACGGGAAAGCCGAACTCCTGTCCGCGGTGGCAGAGGAAGGCGTATTCCTTCATCTTCTTTTTTTGCCGGTCCTCGTTATAAAGCAGGGCGGTGATCCTGCGGTCGCTGACACCGCTTTTCATCGCGTCAAGCAGAGCGCGTACAGAGACCATTCCCTCAAAAACCAAATCGCCCGAAGGGGCGTTTTTTTCATTTTTCATGTTGTGTTCCTTGTTTTATTGTCATTTTAGGGCATTATGGCGTCAAAGGGCAATCCCTTGACCGTCTTTTCCAAAAATCCCTCTCTGATGCCCCCGCGGCAGATGAGGATCTCCTTCGTGCCCGCCACCTCAAAAATGGTGTCAAAGGCAGTCATACCTGCGCCCATCAGATGGTAGCGCTGGGGGATGAGCTCCTTCATTCGTTCAAGAGTCTGCTCATCGGGATCGGTGATGCGGGAAAGGAGGGCGGAAAAGTCGTCTCTTGAAAGACGGTTGCCCCCTTTTTTCTTCAAGAATTCTCTTGCAAGGCTTCTACACGCCTTGGCAGTTCCTCCCACCAGCACCGCTCTTTTGCCGCACCGCCCGAAGGAGGAAAGCTCCCGAGGCAGAAGGGAGAGAACGTGCTCTCTTGCAAGGGCTGCCTCTCTTGCGGTGATGGCATCCCCCGCGCCTACGGCGTTTTTGACCGAAAGAGCACCGAAGGGGCAGGAGTGCAGATAGAGCGAGCGCCCCTTTTCAAAGCGGTTGAGCTCGGTGCTGCCGCCCCCCATATCCGCCATAAAGCCTCCGGCAGGAAGATGGTTCATAGTGGAAAGCATCCCGAAAAAGCTGCAGGATGCCTCCTCGCTTCCCGAAAGCAGACGGACGGACAGTCCGGTCCTTTCTTTGATGGCGGTTAAAACGGGCAGAGGGTCGTCAAGTCGGCGCAGGCTCGCCGTGGCAAAGGGAAGGATGGCGGCGCCTGCTTGCTCGCCGTCACGCTTATAGTCTTCCAGCGTGGAGCAGAGGACCTCCATACCCTCTGGGGTCAGCGCACCCTTTTCAATATAGTTGATGATGCCCAGCGCCCGTGAGCGGTGGCTGATACTGACGGGCTTTTTGCCGCCGCAAGAGTCGAATACGTCGTACTTTACGGTGTTTGAGCCAATATCGATGATCAGATAACGCACGGCGATCCCTCCTTCCTTAAAGCTTCTATACCCCTACAGTATAGCAGATTTTCTCCCGTTTGTCAAAGGGTTTGGCATAGTACGAGCCTCCTTTTTCATAGGATGGAGCAGCTTTACGGCGGCGCTCTTTGACAGCGGCGGCGAAAAACGACAAAAGGAGGCGTTATGATCGGTTCTGCGCTGGTGCCCCTGCTTTTCGGGGCGCTATATTTGATTTTAAAGGTGTCTGACGGACAGTCCTTTCCGCCCCCCCTTTCCTCTGAGGAGGAGCGGCGGTGCTTCCGCCTTGCCCGTGCGGGAGACAGTGGCGCAAGGGCACTGCTCATCGAGCACAATATGCGTCTGGTGGTGCATATCGTGAAGAAGTATTACACCCAGACCGACTGTCAGGAGGATCTCATCTCCATCGGCACAATCGGGCTCATCAAGGCTATTGACACCTTTGACGTTGACAAGGGCGCCCGCTTTGCCACCTATGCGGGCAGGTGCGTGCAAAACGAGATCTTAATGTACTTCCGCTCCCAGAAGAAGCTGGTGGGGGAGGTCTCTATGAACGAGACCATTGACGTGGATAAGGACGGCAATCCTCTGACCTACGCCGATATTCTTGCCACCGAGGACCACATTGCCGAGGAACTGTTTACGAAGATCAGCTCAAGACGCGCGGTGGACTACATTATGAAAGAGCTTGAAAGCAGGGAGCGGCAGATCCTGATCCTGCGTTACGGGCTGGACGGCGGCATTCCGCTGACCCAAAGGGAGATCTCCAAAAAGCTGGGTATTTCAAGAAGTTACGTTTCCAGGCTTGAAAAGGGCGCCCTTGAAAAGATCGGCAGTCATTTGCGTCTTTTGGGCTGCTGAGACGCTGATCTCTTAAAAAAACAAGGGGGAGCTTGCCCTTTTGTGCTAAACGGTCTTTTTTTCTCATACTATTGAAACAAATGCAAGCACAAGGAGAATGATGATGGAGTATACCAAAAAGATAAATTTCCGCATAGGTGAGGACGAGGACTTTTGCTCTGCCGAGCAGATCTGCGGGACGGTGTCCTTAAAGGACCAGAGCGAGGATTTTATCCTGCCCGACTATCTGCCCGACGTAAAAAAGGTGATCGCCGTCTTTCCTCAGTGCGCCATCAAAGGGCGGTTTATGGGGAGCGGTACGCTGGAATACGAGGGAGAGGTCAGCTACCGCGTTTTATACGTTGCCGAGGATCAGAGCGTGAAGAGCGTGCTCTTTACCACGGGCTTTGAAGAAAAAATGGGGGGAGAGGAGTTTTCTGAGGAGTGTGTGGAGCTGATCCGTCCTCTTTGCAAAAACACCGTGGTGCGGATGCTCAATCCCCGCAAAATGAACATCCGCTCCTCAAACGGCGCCGAGATCAGCGTCTATCGGCGCAAATGCTTTTTGCCTGCCCTTTACGGCGCGCGCACTCTTGACGACGAGCAAGCGCTCCAGACCCTTCTGACGCAGGCAAAGGGGGTCAACGTGCTCAGTCTGCGGGAAAGCGGACTCACCCTTTCCGAGGACGTGAGCTTTGAAGCCGCAATGCCTACCGCCGAGGAGTTGATCTTTGCCCGACCGGTGCTGTCGGTGCAGGAATGCCGCGTGCTTGAGGGCGAGGCGCAGATCCGCGGCGTTGCGGACATTTTTTGTCTGCTGTCTGCGGGCAAGACCGAGGGGGGCAGGGAGGAATGGCTGCTTTTGAACAGACCGCTGTCCTTCTCCCAGACCTTGAAAAACGAGGGACTGCACGAGGGGGGCAAATGCTTTGCCCGTCTTCTTCCCGAGGGGATGGAGTTTCGCTTAAGAGAGGACGAATTCGGACAAAAGCGGGTGGTGGAGATGGACGTGACCTATCTTTGCGATCTGGAGGTCTTTTACGACAAGCCCACCGCGCTTTGTCTTGATGCCTATTCCCTTGAACGGGAGACCGAGAAAAACACAGTGGAAAAGCGCTTTTTTGCCCCTGTTGCCCAGCTGAAGGGTGGATTTTCGGTGAACGAGAGCGTGACGCCCGATCTGCCCGAGGAGGGGGGATACTCGGTGGTCTGCACCTTTGCCGAGCCTTTTTTGCACGTGGCGCAGGAGGACAAAAACGGCAAGGTGGTCCTTGAGGGAGAGTGCGCCCTATCGTTGCTTTTAAAGGACAGCGCGGGTGCACCCGACGTACGCAGAACGAGTCTGCCCCTGAGATTTGTGACCGACGTGCCTTTTCCCGAAGGCGGTGTGGAGGGGCAGATCTCGGTAAAGGCTTCGGGGGTGCGCTGTCGGTTGGATAAAAACAGGCTTTCCTGCGATATGGAGCTGTCCTTCTGCGGGCTTCTGATGGGCTCTTCCTGCTACGCCGCAGTGGACACCCTGCGCATCTTGCCCGAAAAGCGGCAAAAAACGGGCAGACGGGGAAGCGTGATCCTATACTATCCCGAAAGGGACGAGTCACTTTTCGGCATTGCCAAAAAGTACGGCGTGCGCCCGGATAGCCTTTCCTTTGAGGAGGAGGGCGAGGGAGCGCCGCTGATGATCTACTGCAAATAATTTTCAAGAGGGCTCTTGTTAAAGAGCCCTCTTTTTTGAAAAAAAGGGTGCTTTTGAAAGTTTTACAACTTGATAATTGACTTTGACTATCCCCTTTGGTAAAATGGGCGCAAAACCGAAAGGAGTCATTTCAAAATGAACAAAAGACCTTTATTTTCCGCCCTTGCGGTGTGCTTGCTTGCATCTATGCTTTTTCTTTCCTCCTGCGGGGAGCGTCTGCCCGGCGATCTGCCCACCTCCAAGGAATCGCTCTCCTCTGATGAAAGCGAAGGGGAGCGTCCCGCATCTTCCTCTTTTGCCCCCGCTACGTCCTCTTCTCCTTCTGACGGTATAACGCCCTCTCTGCCCTTTGAAGGCGATCCCGCCACGCCCGAAGATCCTACCACGTCCGACGAGGAGCTGACCCCCGAGCATCGCTCTTACCGCGCTCTTCTTTCCTTTATCGAAGAAAAGGGCGCCTCCTGCGGCGGCTCTCCCTTGATGGCAAACGGTCTTACGCCCTCCTTTTTAAGAGGGCTTTCAAAGAGCTACGACTATCAGGGCGGTGCGGTGCGCAACGTCTATATCGGGGTGATGCAGGGCGAGCTTTGCCTTTTTTACGATGCCAAGGGATTTCAGTGCCGCGTGCTCTTTCAAAATGGCGGTGCCTCTGCCGATGTAATCTGCCACGCCTCCACCTATCGCTGTACCGAAACGCTGACCTGCGGCAAGGCAATGGACCCCACCTATTTTAACGGCACGACCGAGTTTTTTAACGGCGGTCCCTTTTCCGACTACGAGCCCCGATACAATATGCTCACCCTGCTTGACCGATGCGACGCCATCCTGAAGGAGCAGGGATCGGAGATCTTCTTAAAGGATCTGGGATACGAGCATATGAACGCCGAGATCTTTGCGATAGAGTATATGTACTGACCAAGGAGGGGAAAATGAAAAAAGTGATGGCATTCCTTCTTGCCCTGCTATGCCTTTTGCTCTGTTGTGTTTCCTGCGGAGAAGATCAGAGCTCCGATTCGGATCAGCCCTCTTCTCCTCTGATCCAAAGCTCTTCGTTGCCTGAAGAGGAGATTGACGAAGCGGCTTTGGCGTACGACAGTCTGCGCGACTTGCTTGAAGAGCAAGGACAGCCCTTTTCGGGTGAGGGAAAGAACAAAACAGGCTATCAAATGCCCTCTTACCAAAAGAGCTTTTTTGGAGATATATCCTATAGTACCGGTCCCAATACCACAGCCACCGTTTTTGTCTGCGTAGGGCTCGCGGAAAACGAGGTGGAGATCACCGTGGACTATGCAGGCGGCAGAAGCACCCTCTTTTTTGCGGAGGACGGGCAGTATTTGGAGATCTCGGTAAAAAAGAAGAACGCTTTTGATTGCGCCGAGCGGACACAAAGAGGACGGATCGTTTCCTCTGCCTACTGTTTTTCTGACAAGCACGTGACGGTAGCGGGAGGCATCTACCATAAAATGCAACCTCGCGAGACCCTTCTTTTTTCGATGTGGCAGACAGATAAGCTCTTTGCGGATCTTGACACAGGTTGCTCTTTTGAGGCATTGGGCTACCGGTACATTTATCTTTGAACGAATTTGAATAAAAATGCAACGAATGATGAAATATTTTTGAGAAAAGATATTGACAAACGCACTTTAGTGTGCTAAACTGTTCCTATCTTGTTGAAGGGAGAAACGGTATGCAGAATAAGCTTTTTGCAGGCGCATACTTTTATTACTTTTACTTTTGCAACGATCAAAGGTAAAAGCGATTTGTGCTGCAAAAAAAGAACCGTTTTCTCTTCATAAAAACGATTTTTCGGGCTTCGCAGTATAAACGCTGTGAAGCCCTATTTATTTTGAACTTCAGAAAAAGAAAGAAGGAATGAACAATGATTACCGTCATCAGACCGGGAACGAAGGAAGAGCAGATCGACAGCCTGATCCATTGGTTCCGTGAACAGGGGCTGGACGTGCACGTTTCAAAGGGCGAGGTGCATACCGTTTTGGGCATCATCGGTGACACGGCAAAGGTGGATACCGACCTGCTTGAGGGTCTTGAAATGGTGGAAATGGTGCAAAGAGTCAGCGACCCCTTTAAAAAGGCGAACCGCAAATTCCACCCCGAGGACAGCGTGATCGACTGCGGCGGCGTAAAGATCGGCGGAGGGCATTTTGCCATTATGGCAGGACCCTGCTCGGTGGAGAGCGAGGAGCAGATCACCCTCGTTGCAAACGAAGTGAAAAAGGCAGGGGCTGCCATCCTTCGCGGAGGCGCCTTCAAGCCCAGAACCTCACCCTATGACTTTCAGGGTCTGAAGGCGGAGGGCATCGAGCTGCTTCTTGAAGCCAAGAAGCAAACGGGTATGCCCATCATCACCGAGATCATGAACGCCAACCATCTGCCCCTTTTTGAAAAGGTGGACGTGATCCAGGTGGGTGCCCGCAATATGCAAAATTTCGAGCTGTTAAAGGAGCTGGGCAGAACCAACAAGCCCGTTCTTTTGAAAAGAGGTCTTGCCAACAGCTTAAAGGAGCTGTTGATGTCTGCCGAATATATTATGGCAGGGGGCAACGAGAACATTATGCTTTGTGAAAGAGGCATCCGCACCTTTGAGACCTACACGAGAAACACGCTGGATCTTTCCGCCGTGCCCGTGTTGAAGGAGCTGACCCACCTGCCCGTGATCATCGATCCCAGCCACGCCACGGGCAAGGCGTCCTTGGTGCCCTCCATGGCTGTGGCGGCTGTGGCGGCAGGGGCTGACGGACTGATGATCGAGGTGCATAACGACCCCAAGAAGGCGCTGTGCGACGGTGCACAGTCGCTGACCCCCGCTCAGTTTGAAAAGCTGGCAAAGAGGGTAGAAAAGATCAGAAAGGCTCTTGAAGACTGAGCAAAAGAGCAGAAGGAAGGCGAAAAAATGACGGTAGGAATCGTGGGATTGGGACTCATCGGCGGATCGCTTTGCAAGGCGTATAAGGAAAACGCCCCGCAGACGAGAGTTCTTGGATGGGATCTTGATCCGAAGATCACGGGCATTGCTCAAATTGCGGGAGTGATCGACGGGGAGCTGACCGACGAGCGGTTAGGGGAGTGCGATCTTGTTTTGGTCGCCATCTATCCTCAGGCGGCGATCGACTGGATTTTAAAAAAAGCTCCGCTTTTCAATAAAGAGGGAGTGGTGATGGACTGTTGCGGCGTGAAAAAGAAGGTGTGCGACGCCTGCTTTGAAGCGGCAAGGAGGGAGGGCTTCCTCTTCGTTGGCGGACATCCTATGGCGGGCTCTCACAACGCCGGCTTCAAATATTCCCGCGGCGACCTTTATAAGGGTGCGCCTATGGTGATCGTTCCTCCCCACTTTGACGATATCGATCTGCTTGAGCGGATCAAGCGTCTGCTTTTGCCCGTGGGCTTTGGCAAGATCAGCGTGACGAGTGCAGAGCATCACGACGAGGTGATCGCCTTCACCTCTCAAATGGCGCACGTGGTGTCAAACGCCTACGTGAAAAGCCCCACAGCGGAAAACCACAAGGGCTTTTCTGCGGGAAGCTACAAGGATCTTACCCGCGTTGCGTGGCTCAGCGCCCCTATGTGGAGCGAGCTTTTTATGGAAAACAAGGACTGTCTTTTAAAGGAGCTGACCCTGTTTCGGGACAACGTCAACGCCTATATTGAAGCCCTTGAAGAGGAAGACGGAGAGAAGCTTTGCGCCCTTTTAAAAGAGGGAAGCGATATTAAAGGAAGGATCGACGGACGGTGAAACAGGTTAACGTAAAGGCATCGGGATGCTATGACATTTATATCGGCGGGGGGCTTTTGGAGGGCCTTGGCAAAAGGCTGAAGGACTCCTTCCCCAAAGCCGAAAAAATACTGCTGTTATCTGACGAAAGGGTGTTTTCCCTTTACGGAGAGCGGGTGGGGCAGGAGCTTTCCGCCTGCTTCTCCCTTTGCACTTTCACTCTGCCTCAGGGGGAGGATTCCAAGTCGATGACCAATCTCGTTGCCCTGCTTGAAACGATGGCAGAGGCAAATCTGACCCGCACCGACCTGCTGGTGGCGCTGGGAGGCGGAGTGGTCGGAGATCTTGGCGGCTTTGCCTCGGCTTGCTATTTAAGAGGCATCGATTTCGTCCAGCTTCCCACCACCCTTCTTGCGGCGGTGGACTCCTCGGTGGGCGGAAAAACGGCGGTGAATCTGTCTGCGGGCAAAAATCTTGCCGGCGCCTTTCATCAGCCGGCATTGGTTCTTGCCGACACCGACTGCTTAAAGACACTTGATCCCGATATTTTAAGGGACGGCTGTGCCGAGGTGATCAAATACGGTATCCTCACCGACAAGGATCTTTTTGAAGCCCTTTTTGCGGGCAAAGAGTATGCCATGAGCGAGGAATGCATTGCAAGATGTGTAAAGATCAAGCGCTCTTACGTGGAAGAGGACGAATTTGACAAGGGCGCTCGTCAGTTTTTGAATCTTGGACACACGGTGGGACACGCCGTTGAAAAGCTCAGCGGCTATGGGATCTCCCACGGTGCGGCGGTCGCCATTGGTACGGCGGTGATTTCAAGGGTCGCTGTGGCGCAGGGACTTCTGAAAAAGGAGGACTGTTTACGCATTCTTTCCCTTCTTGAAACCTTCGGATTTGATCTTGCCTGCCCCTTCACGGTGGAGCAGATGCTGTCGGTGATGCTCTCCGACAAGAAGAGAGCAGGGGCAACGGTGACGCTGGTGATGCCCTTTGCCATCGGCAGATGTGAGCTTGTAAAGGTGAAGGCGGAGGACCTTGCCGACTATATCAAAAAGGGGATGGAAGAATGAAAGTGACTGTAAAGCAGGGACTGCGGGGTGGCGAAATCACTGCCATTCCCTCCAAGTCCGACGCCCACAGATTGCTCATTTGCGCCGCCCTGGCAGACGGCCCCACCACTCTGATCTGTCCTGCCACCTCGGAGGATATCGAGGCAACGGCAGGGGTGCTTCGGGGTCTTGGCGCGGGTATTGAGCGCACCGCTGAGGGCTATACCGTAACGCCCATTAAACGCGTTCCCCGGGAATGCCTTCTTGACTGCGGGGAGAGCGGCTCGACCCTTCGCTTCCTTCTGCCCGTGGCGGCAAGTCTTTCGGCAAACGCCACCTTCGTCGGTCACGGCAGACTCCCCCAAAGACCGATGGACGAGCTGTACGATGCCCTTACTGCAGGGGGCGTGCAGATCACAAGCGGCTGTAAGCTCCCCTTCCACTTATCGGGCAGTCTTTTGGCGGGCGAATATGAGATCGGAGGAAGCGTTTCCTCCCAGTATCTTTCGGGGCTTTTGATGGGTCTTCCCCGTCTTTCGGGAAATAGCCGCATTGTGGTCAAGGGCAGGCTTGAATCAAAGGGCTACGTTTTGATGACCTTAGACGCCCTTTCCCGCTTCGGCGTGGATGTAAAGAGGGAAGAGAATACCTTCATGGTACCCGGCGGATCGCCCTACAAGACCCCCGGCACCATCACCGTGCAGGGTGACTGGAGCAACGGCGCCTTCTTCCTTTGCCTGGGCGCACTTTTAAAGGAGGGGGTGACGGTGAAGGGTCTGGACGAGGGCTCCACGCAGGCAGACAAGGCGGTGCTTGCGGTGCTTGAAGAAATGGGCGCGCAGGTGGAGCGAAGCCCGGAGGGGATCACCGTGAAAAAGGGGGATCTTAAGGGCGTGACAGTGGACGCCTCCCATATTCCCGATCTCGTCCCCGTGCTTTCCATCGTCGGTGCGCTGGCAGAGGGCAAGACCACCTTTGTCAATGCAGGACGTCTGCGTGCCAAGGAAAGCGACCGTATCAAGACGGTTTGCGCTATGATCACCGCTCTTGGCGGTAGGGCAGAGGAGCATACGGAGGGGCTTGCCGTGTGGGGCGGCCTTTCGGGCGGCGAGGTGTTTGGTGCAGGCGATCATCGCATCGTGATGTCCTCGGCGATCGCTGCGGCAGTTTGCCCCGTGACCATCACGGGCGCACAGGCGGTGGGCAAGTCCTACCCCGGATTTTTTGAAGATCTGTCTTTGCTTGGTGCAGAGATTTTAAAGGAGGACTGAGTGCTATGGAAGAAGCTCAGATCAAGGATATAAAGGAATTAAGAGAAGAGATCAACGAAATCGACCGTCAGATGGTAGAGCTTTTTATGAAGCGGATGGAGGTCTCCAAGGGCGTTGCCCTTTATAAGCAGTCAAGGGGACTGCCCATCTTTGATCCCGCAAGAGAGCGGGCAAGGCTTGCCGACGTTTCCGAGCAGGCAGGACCCGAATATGAGTCTTACACCCGTGTTTTGTATGCTCTGATGATGGAGCTGAGCAAAAATCTTCAGCAAAAGGTGCTTCATCCCACCTCGGGACTGAAGGACTCGGTGAAGGGTGCAATGGAAAATACCCCTTTGCTCTTCCCCGAAAAGGCGAAGGTTGCCTGCCAGGGCGTGGAGGGTGCCTACTCGGGGCAGGCTTGCGAAAAGCTGTTTGCCCTGCCCGAGATCTCCTATTATAAGGATTTCGAAGGGGTATTCAAGGCCATCGAGGAGGGCAAATGCCGCTACGGCGTTCTGCCCATCGAAAACAGCACCGCAGGATCTGTGAATGCGGTATACGATCTGATGATCAAATATAATTTCCGCATCGTGCGCTCGCTTCGTCTGAAGGTGGATCACTGCCTGCTTGCAAGAAGGGGCACGAAGGTGGAAAACATCAGGGAGGTCTGCTCCCACGAGCAGGCGCTCAACCAGTGCGCGGGCTTTTTGAGGACGCTTGGAGACGTGAAGATCACCGTCTGCCCCAACACCGCCGTGGCGGCGAAAATGGTGGCGGAAAGCGGCAGAGACGACATTGCCGCCCTGTCCTCCTCCTCTTGCGCTTCTCTTTACGGGCTTTGCACCCTTGCCTCCTCGGTGCAGGACAGAGGCAACAACCACACCCGCTTCATCTGCATCTCGGCAAAGGAGGAGATCTACCCGGGGTCCGACCGCACCTCCGTGATGATGGTGGTCTCCCACCGTCCGGGTGCTCTTTACAGAGTCCTCTCCCGCTTCTATGCTCTGGGCATCAATCTGGTGAAGCTGGAGAGCCGTCCCATCCCTGACAGAGATTTTGAGTTTATGTTCTATTTCGACCTGCAGGTGTCCATCTATTCGGAGAAGTTCGACGAGCTGTTATCCGAGCTTGAATACCAGGGCGACGAGGTACGGTATCTGGGCAGCTATCAGGAGGTCTTCTGATGTACGGGCTTCTTGGAAAGACCCTGGGGCACAGCCGCTCCCCTCAGATCCACGCGCAGTTAGGAGACTACCCCTACCACCTTTTTGAGGTGGAGGAGGAGCAGGTGGGAGCTTTTCTTGAAAAAAGAGAATTTGAGGGCATCAACGTCACCGTGCCTTATAAGGAACGGGTGATCCCCTACTGCGACGAGCTGACCGATGCGGCAAAGCGGATCGGTGCGGTAAATACCATCGTCAAGAGAGCAGACGGCAGTCTTTTGGGGCACAATACCGACTACGACGGCTTTTTGGCAACAGTCAAACGCTCGGGTTTTGAAATTGCGGGCAAAAAATGTCTGGTGCTTGGCTCGGGCGGGGCTTCCAAAACGGCAGTCACCGTGCTTACCGACCTTGGTGCGCGGCAGGTGGAGGTCATTTCCCGATCGGGGCAGAACAACTACGGCAATCTCCATCTTCATAAGGATGCCGCCATCCTCGTCAACACCACCCCCGTGGGGATGTACCCGCAGGTGGATCAAACACCGCTGACCTTGGAGCATTTTGACGAACTTGAAGGGGTTTTTGACGTGATCTACAATCCCCGTCCCACAAAGCTGCTGTCCTTGGCAGAGCAACGGGGCATCCCTGCCTTTGACGGACTTTATATGCTGGTCTGTCAGGCGATCGCCGCCGCAGAGCGCTTTCTTGACCGCCCTATCGGCTATGAGCGGGCGCAGGAGATCTGCGAAGTAGTGGCAAAAACCCTTTAAGAACAACAAAAAGAGAACCGATTGACGCGCGCGTCAATCGGTTCTCTTGCGTTATCGGTTTGTTTTTCTTACTTGGAGCGGATGTCTGCGCCGAGAACCTTGGAAAGCTTCTTGATGGCGGAGTTTGCAACCGTCTCGATCTCAGCACCGGTCAGCGTCTTTTCACCCGATCCGATTACCAGACGGATGGTCACCGACTTCTTGCCTTCGGGAACCTGCTTGCCCATATACTCATCAACGAACTTCACGTCCTTTAAGAGCGCTCCCTCGGACTTCTTGCCAAGGACGGTCTTGTAGATGTCCTCCCACTTCACCGAGCGGTCAACAAGGAAGGACAGGTCGTAATCGTTCATGGGGAACTCGGGCAGATGCTCGAAGCGGTTGGTTCTGGACTTGAAGGGCACGAATGCATCCATATTCAGCTCAACGAGCACGGTGGACAGCACCTTGATGCCGCAAGCAAGCGCCGCTTTCTTGGAAAGCAGACCCAGATCGCCGATCTTCTTGTCGCCCAGGTAGATGTTCAGCCAGACCACCTCGTCTGCCCAGTAAGGCTTTTCATCCTTCTTGAAGGTGAAGGACTCCATATGGGTGTAGCGGGGCATATCGCCGATGATGCCCTTTGCCGCGCGGAAGAGGGCGGCAATATCGTCTGCTTTGCCTGCAAAGGCACAGCCAAGGTGTCTTTCCTGCAGAGGAAGCTTTTCGTTTTCATCGTAGGGGCATACCGTCTTTGAGCCGTTGAAGATCTGAGCCTCCTCGAAGAGGGCGAACTCGTCGAAGTTTCTCTCGTTCTTCTGCACAGCCTTGCAGATGTTGGGCAGAAGGGTAGAGCGCACGTACTTTTCATCGGGGGCGGGAGGGGTTGCCAGAGCAAGAGTGCCTTCGGTGTCGGGCAGGATGGCGTTTACGAACTCGTCACTCATCCAAGGATAGGTGAAGATCTCCTGCATATTGCAACGGAACGCCATATATTCCTTCACTCTGCGGATCAGATCCCAGTCAAGCTGATTGATGGCGCCAAGGAAGGAGGTGGTGATGGCAGTTGCCTCGAAGTTTTCGTAGCCGTACATACGGGCGACCTCTTCCATGATGTCCGCCTTGATGGACACGTCGCCTGTGGAGCGCCAGGTAGGCACCACCACGTGCATCTTGTCGCCGTCAAAGGAGACCTCGTATCCCATAATGCCAAGCTTTCCGGCGATCACCTCGTTGGGGATGCGCTTTCCAAGGCGTCTTTCAAGCCAGGAAAGCTCTACGTCGATCTCTTTTCTTTCAAGCTTGCTTGCGTAAACGTCCTTGAAGGCGGTGACCTTCATTTCGGGGTAAAGCTCTTTAAAGAGTGCCATTGCCAGCGACAGTGCCTGATCGCAACGCTCAGGGTCGATCGCCTTTTCATAGCGGGAGGATGCCTCGGTACGGTTGTCGTAACGGAGTGCCGTTCTTCTCACGCCCTTGGACTCGAAGTTTGCCACCTCCAAGATCACCCGCTCGGTCTCGGGAAGGATGGAGTCCTTTGCACCGCCCATCACGCCTGCCAGGGCGACTGCCTCCTTGGCGTCGGCGATCACCAGATCGTCGGTGGAGAGCGCCAGCTCCTTGTCGTTAAGCAGACGGAGCACTTCGCCTTCGGAAGCACGGCGTACCTCGATATAGTCCTGAATGTGGTCGGAATCGAAGGCGTGGGTGGGCTGACCCACGGCGAGCATCACGTAGTTGGTCACGTCAACCAGCGCGTTGATGGGGCGCATACCCACTCTCCAAATGCGGCTCTGCATCTGGAAGGGCGAGGG
Organism: Clostridia bacterium; assembly: GCA_017465885.1. GTDB lineage: Bacteria > Bacillota > Clostridia > Oscillospirales > CAG-272 > UBA11512. The sequence goes on from JAFTVG010000016.1 coordinate 63,828, forward strand.
CTTGACGTACAGTCCCTCGATCTTGGCGCCGATATAGCGGGGGCACCGCTCGGTGTCGGCAATGCGCACGTCAAATTCCTCCACCTCTTGAGCAACGAACTTTTCAATGGGAAGCAGAGGCAGATCGTACAGTGCCGCGATCTCTCTTGCAATACCGTAGTGACCCCACAGGTCGGGGCGGTTGGTCATCGACTTGTTGTCGATCTCTAAGATCATATCGTCCAGATCAAGCGCCTTTGCAAGGGGGGTTCCCGCAGGGGCGTCGATATGGGTGATATCCATAATGCCGTGATCGTCATCGCAGGGGAAGAGGTCAGATAGACCAATCTCCACAGCGGCACAGATCATACCAAAACTGGCTACGCCGCGCAGCTTTGCGTTTTTGATCTCCACCAGATCCCCTTCGCCGTGCCAGCGCACCATTGCGCCGGGGCAGGCAACGACCACCTTCATGTTTTCTTCCAGATTGCTGCCGCCGCAGACGATCTCCTTGATCTCACCGCCTCCGATATCGGTGCGGCAGATGCGCAGCTTGTCTGCATTGGGGTGGGGCAGAACCTCTACGATCTTGCCCACGATGATGCCGTCAAATTGCTTGCCCAGATCGTGCACGCCCTCCACTTCTACGGTAGACATGGTCAGATCGTATGCAAGACGGGAAAGATCCATATCGTCGGGCAGTTTTACGAAATCCTTGATCCAATTTAAAGATAATTTCATTTTGCAAGCCCTCCTTATTTGAACTGGTCGAGGAAGCGCAGGTCGGTGCTGTGGAAGAGACGCACATCATCCACGCCGTAGCGCATCATTACAAGACGGTCAAGACTGATGTTTACGTAAAATCCGGTGTATTCGTCAGGGTCAAGGCCTGCCGAGCGCAGGACGTTGGGGTGAGGAGTACCGCCGGGCATGATCTCGATCCAGCCCACGTTTTTGCACACGCTGCAGCCCTTGCCGCCGCACACCAGGCATCCCATATCGATCTCAAATCCGGGCTCCACGAAGGGGAAGAAGCCCGCTCTCATTCTGACGGGCACATCCTTGCCAAAGACCTTGGACAGGATGCTCTTGATCATCACCTTACCTGCGGTGAAGGTGAAGTCCTTGTCTACGATCAGTGCCTCATACTGGAAGAAGGCACGCTCGTGGCGGGCGTCGGTGGTCTCGTTTCTGTATACTCTGCCGGGGTAAACGAAGCGGAAGGGAGGCTTGTGGGTCTGCATATAGCGCACGCTGTCACCGGTCAGGTGGGGGCGCAGGCAGAGCTTTTCGTAAGCACTTCCCTTATCGTGACCCTCTAACCAATAGGTATCCATGCTCTCTCTTGCGGGGTGGTTGGGGGGGAAGTTCAGGTTGTCAAAGGCGAAATATTCGCTGCACACCTCAGGACCGCTGAACACCTCGAATCCCATGGAGCGGAAGGCGTCGTTCAGGTCGTAGCACATCTGGGTGATGGGGTGAAGACCGCCGATCTTGGGGGAGATGCCGGGCAGGGTGCAGTCAAAATCGGGGGAGATCTCCGAAGCCTTCAGCTTCAGCTCCTCGCGTCTTGCCTCGATCTGCTCGGACAGTGCGTTTTTCACGGTGTTGACCGCCTTTCCCATTTCGGGGCGCAGAGAAACGTCCAGCTTGGGTACTTCCTTTAAAAGAGCGGTAACGGCGCCCTGCTTGCCAAGCAGTGCCACCTTTACCTCCTGCAGAGCGCTCTCGCTTTGTGCCGCGGCGATCTGCGCACTGCCGTCTTGAAGCAGTTGTTCTAATTTATCTTTCATTTCTTCGTCCTCATTTTTCAAAGAATAAGATTTACATTCACAGAATATTATATAACATTTTTGAAAGGATGTCAATATCTAATGAAGGAATTTGCAAAATATTGGGTGCTTTTCGCCACCCTTTTGCCCTTTGAAAAGGAAAGGTTGAACAGTAGTTGAGTTGGCTTGACAAGGGGAAGATCTTATGTTAAAATGATACCGTATCGGGGAAGACACCCATCATAAAAAACGCAGATGCAATAAAAAAGGGGGGAGAAACCCATGATAAAAAACGAGGTCAAAGGGACGGAGGGGAAGACACCCATCAGGAAAAACGTAACCGTTGTTGACGAGCAGGGAAAGATCATCGGAAAGACCTATGAAAAAAGAGCAAAGGGTCTTATCAAAAAAGGCAGGGCGCGCTATATCGATGCGCACACCTTGTGCCTTATAGCGTGTCCTCAGAATACGTCGGAGGAACAAGCAATGAATAAGAATATAGTGATCGATAAGGAAACGGGCGAGGTTTTAAACATCGACTTTGCCGAGATAGACGTGGACGTGCAGGTGGCTGTGGATGCGGCTCTTGCCGAAGCAAGCGAAGCGCTTGATGCTGTGGATGCGGCTTTAGCCGAGGCAAACGAAGCAATGGAAGCCGGTCTTGCGGAAGCAGGCGAGGCGATGGCAAAGATCGAGACAAAGGAGCCCGAAACGGTGCAGGTCAAGGTCCTTCGCTATGCCAACGGTATGGAAAACTGGTACGGCGAAACGCAGATCCTTTTGGCGCCCCAATATGAAAACGGCAGAAACGTGGTGCCTCTTTACTCCACCAAGGTGACCTATCTGTTAAAGATCGTGGACTGCTACGACAAGGAGCGGATCATCAGGGCAAAGCCCTCCACGGTGTACGGCGAAGGGGTGGTCAGGGGACTGTCCTTCGTGCGCTTTACCCCCTGTCTTTTAAGGGGCGAGAACCGCTTCGTGCCCGAAAAGGGCGCTTCCTATTGGGTGTCCTTTGAAGCCATCGGTACAGACGGCAAGAGGTACGTTTCGTCAAACGAGCGGGAGATCTTTTTAAACGTTCAGCCCATGTCAAAGGGCAGTGCGGTTGCACCGCAGGGCGGGCAAAAAGCATCCTCTCAAAAAAGCGGCGGGGGCAAGGCGCCCGCCATCAAGCCGCCGCAATACGGCGGGCAGGACGCCGATGCCGAAGAGCTTGCAGAGCAGATCGAGGAGCTGACCGATCAGGTAGACGACCTTGAGTGTCTGGTGGACGATTTAGAGGGGCAGATCGGCGATCTGGAAGGTCAGATCAGCGAGCTTGAAAGACAGATCTCCGAGATGAAGGAGCAGGGGACTTGCGCAAGTGGGGAAAAAGAAGAGCGAAAAGCGCCCCGCGCGGCGGGAACTGACCGCAAAGCCCTGCATCTTCTGCTTGAGCTGGAGCAACGCCTTTCCTCCTCCTTTACCGAATCGATCGCGGCTCTGTCAAAGCCCCAAAACGCCGAAGAAAACGCCGCCTACGTGGAAGCGCTTACCGCCGTGACCGCTGCCTTTGAAGGTCAGCGCGAGCGGATCAGAGAGAGATACTCCTTCCTTTTTGCTCATCCCTCGGGGGAAAGCGGCGAGGACTGATCGGCAAATTCTCGGCAGGACTTAAAAACACGGCTATATAACGCAACCCGCCCCGAAGCCTTCGCTTCGGGGCGGGTTGTTTTCATTGCATCAGATCTGCAAGGGTGATGCCGTCAAAATAGTCGTTGACCATACGGTGAAACTCGTTCCACATGGGAAGGGTCCTGCAGCTTTCAGCCCGCTCGCAGCTCCCCTTGCCGCATTCGGTACAGCCTACCGGCGTCAGCTCTCCCTCGGTCAGTCGAAGGATATCACCCACCCGATATTCGGCAGGGTCTTTGGCAAGGCGGTATCCGCCCTTCTTGCCGTGCATACCGGTCACGTAGCCGTTTTTCACAAGCACGGGCAGGATCTGCTCTAAGTATTTCAGCGAAAGCCCTTGTCTTTCTGCCACAGCCCTCATAGGAACGTAGCCCGTGGTTGCCATTTCGGCAAGATCCACCATCACTCTCAGCGCGTATCTGCCTCTGGTTGAGATCATCATAGCACTTTCCCCCCGTTTAAAGGGCGCATCCGCTGTCGCAGTGACAGCAGGAGGCGCAGTCGGGGAAGAGCGACTTGTCGTAGGAAATGCCCTTTTTATCATAATAGTCCTTTAATGCCGCCTTCACTGCCTCCTCGGCAAGCACCGAGCAATGAAGCTTGTGTGCGGGCAGTCCGCCCAGTGCCTCCACCACCGCTTTGTTGGTCAGGCTCAGCACCTCCTTTAAGGGCTTGCCCTTGATCATTTCGGTCGCCATAGAGCTGGAGGCAATGGCTGAGCCGCATCCGAAGGTCTCGAACTTTACGTCTTTGACGATGTCGTTTTCGATCTTCAGGTAGATTTTCATAATATCTCCGCACTTGGCGTTGCCCACCTCGCCCACGCCGTCGGCATCTTCGATCACGCCCACATTTCTGGGGTTGCGGAAATGATCCATTACAGTCTCGCTATATAATGCCATAAAAGTCTCCTTACTTCAAAATAAACTCTTTTTTGCCCGTTACCAGATCCCGCCAGATGGGCGAGATGCTTCTTAAATACGCCACGGTGTCCTTTACCGCCTTGATGGTGTACTCCACCTCTTCTTTGGTGTTTTCCTCGGACAGCGTCAGACGAAGCGACCCGTGGGCAACGTCGTGCACCCTGCCGATGCTCAACAGCACGTGGCTGGGGTCAAGAGATCCCGAGGTGCAGGCAGAGCCCGAGGAGGCGCAGATGCCCTTGTCGTCCAGCAGGAGCAGGAGCGACTCGCCCTCGATCCCCTCAAAGCAGAAGCTGACGTTTGAGGGAAGGCGTCTGAACCGATCGCCGTTTAAAGCGCTGTGGGGAATGTCCGACAGCCCGTCGATGAGTCGGTCGCGCAGGGCACTGAGCCTTTTTGCACTCTCGTCCATAGCGGCGCAGGACTCTTCAAACGCCGTTGCCATACCCACGATGGCAGGCAGATTTTCGGTGCCCGCTCTCTTGCCTCGCTCCTGCGCACCCCCTTCAATGAGGATAGATAGGGGGATGCCTCTTCTGACGTAAAGGGCGCCCACGCCTTTGGGTCCGTGGAACTTGTGGGCGGAAAGGGAGAGCATATCGATGCTTTGCTCCTTTACGTCGATGTGAAGATGCCCTGCCGCCTGTACCGCGTCGGTGTGGAATAAAACGCCCTTTTCACGGCAGACGGCGCCGATCTCTTTGATGGGCTGGATGGTGCCGATCTCGTTGTTGGCGTACATCACGCTCACGAGGCAGGTGTCCTCGCGGATAGCGTTTTTGACCTGCAGGGGAGAAACGATGCCCTCCTCATGCACGTCCAGCAAGGTGACCTCAAAGCCCTCCTTTTCAAGCTTTTTAAGGGTGTGCAGGACGGCGTGATGCTCAAAGGCGGTGGAAACAATGTGCTTTTTGCCCTTTTTTGCGCCGATCGCGGCGGCGGTGAGCAGGGCTTGGTTGTCGGCTTCACTGCCGCCCGAGGTAAAATATAACTCATTCGGTGCGCAGGACAGCAGTCTTGCCATGCGGGTGCGTGCTTCAAGAAGTGCTTCGGCTGCCCTTTGTCCTGCTGTATGAAGGCTTGAGGGGTTGCCGTAGATCTCTTCATAGTATGGAAGCATTGCTTCAAGTGCGGTCTTACTGATTTTGGTGGTTGCCGCGTTGTCAAGATAGATCATAGGTACCTCCGATCATGGACGCCCCGTTGGGGGCGTATTTTTGGTTCAGTCTGCAAAAAGAGGGGTGGAAAGGTATCTGTCCCCCGTGTCGGGTAAAAGAACCACGATGGTCTTGCCCTTGTTTTCGGGACGCTTTGCCAGCTCGATGGCGGCAAAGAGCGCCGCACCCGAGGAGATGCCCGCAAGGAAGCCTTCGCTCTTTCCAAGCATCCTGCCCGTTTCAAAGGCGTCCTCGTTTTTCACGGTAACGATCTCGTCGTATACCGCCACATCCAGAACCTTGGGCACGAAGCCCGCGCCGATGCCCTGGATCTTATGAGGACCTGCCTTGCCGCCCGACAAAACAGGGGAGGAGGCAGGCTCTACGGCGATCACCTTGACGCCGGGCTTCTGTTCCTTTAAGTATCTGCCCACGCCGCTGACCGTGCCGCCCGTGCCCACGCCTGCCACGAACAGGTCAACCTGTCCGTCGGTGTCTTCAAGGATCTCGGGACCGGTGGTCATATAATGCGCCTGCGGATTGGCGGGATTTTCAAACTGAGAGGGGATGAAGGAATTCGGAATGGCGGCGGCAAGCTCCTCTGCCTTCTTGATGGCACCGGTCATCCCCAGCGCCCCGTCGGTCAGCACCAGCTCGGCACCGTAGGCCTTCATCAGTACTCTTCTCTCCACCGACATGGTGTCGGGCATCACGATGATGATGCGGTAGCCTCTTGCGGCGGCAACCGACGATAGCCCAATGCCGGTGTTTCCGCTGGTGGGCTCGATGATGACCGAGTCCTTTTTCAGAAGTCCTTTTTGCTCTGCATCGTCGATCATTGCCAGCGCCACCCGGTCCTTCACCGAGCCTGCCGGGTTAAAATACTCTAATTTCGCTAAGATCTTTGCTTCAAGTCCCAGCTCCTTTTCAAGATGTGTCAACTCTAAAAGAGGCGTTTTTCCGATGAGTTGATCGATAGACGTATAAATGCCTGCCATAACGGTTTTTTCCTTTCGCATTGCTCGCGTTGTTTTCTGCCTGATTCAAAGAGCGCTTCGTTAAAAAACAAGAATAAGGAGCGTGCTTTTTACAGGATCTTGTTTTTTTCCTATCTCTTTAGTAGGTTTATATAGTATAGCACAAATCGCCTACCTTGTCAATAGGTTATTTAAAAATAATAAAATTCCTGCCCCGATATCCGAGGCAGGAAGAAGGTCATAAAAGCCCAAGCTCTTCTTTGAGCGTATTGATCCGTTGGATGCGCTCCTTGCTTAGCTTGCCGCTTGATTGTACCGTTCTGAGTGCAAGCTCCTTTTTGAAAAAGAGGATCTTGAACCATCTGAAAACCGAGATGAAGGGGAAGAGCAGGGGATGCTTTTTTAAGACGGGATAGCGCTCCTTTAGATCCTTATAGGGCATAAAGATCCTTGAAAGAAGGTAGCGTACCCGCCCGCCTTCGGTGCTTTGTCCCATCGCCACGGCGTTTTCAACCGTGCCGTATACCCCCGCTCCAAGGATGTATTCTTCCATTTCCTCGGTCAGCGAAGAGTGCTTTTTGCCCTCAAACCACACCTCCATAAGCAAAAACAGCTTTTCGGCAAAGAGGGTCAGCTCTGCCTGCTTCAGAAGCGCCCACAGCTTTTCTTGGTCATAGCAGGTCTTTTTCTGCAAAAGCCACAGATCAAGCAGAGGTCTTACCCCGCATCCGCCTTTGATGAAATGGTAGGCGGCGTGGGCGATCTGATGAAAGACCAGATACTCGGGGCTTTGCAAATAGCGGTGAGGCCGCTCTTGATCGGGCAGAGCGTAGTCCCACACCTTAAGAAGCACCCCGTCCATCGGCTCAAGATCCTCTTTAAGGTTGTAATGCAGCTCCAGATGCACGCCGCTTTCGGTGTGGACGTGTACGTCGTGGAAGGTCCTTTTTCCGTCGGTCTTGCAGTTTAATTTGCCTTTTAAAAGGGCAATGGCAGAGTCGATCTGCTCCTCTTTGATCAGAAGGTCGATATCACAGCTGGTGCGCATCCAGGGCTCGGGGTAAAGGGCGCGGAGCACCGCTCCCTTCAAGGGAATATAGTCGATGCCCTCCTCTTCAAAAAGGGTGCAGATCCTGCCGTATTCGTACTCCATCCGACGGTATCGGTAAAGGGCAAGCATCTGCTCTTTTGAAAAGCGTTCTCGGATCTGTCCGTCGGGAAGGATCCCGCATTTTTCCAAGGAACCGCCGATGAGATGGGCAAGATCCTGGCTTTTTGCCAGTGCAAAAAGAGAAAGGAGGGACTCTTTTGAGGGCAGTGCACAGGATGGCTGCTCGCCTTCCGTTACGGCAGAGCGAAGCAACGCAAAAAACAATTGTTCACGGTCAGACATGAGATCACTCCTTTCTATGGATTTCTATGAAATTTTGCTCAGTATTTTCTCCACACCATCTTGTCGACCACTCCCGTGTAGGACTGGATGATCTTGACCACCTTTGTGGAGACCTTTTCTTCAATATAGTCGGGCACGGGAATGCCGTGATCGCCCGCTTCGTTTAAAGACACTGCCGTGTCCACCGCCTGAAGCAGTCCCTTTTCGTCAATGCCTGCCAAAACGAAGCATGCCTTGTCCAGCGCCTCGGGACGCTCGGTGGAGGTGCGGATGCAAACGGCGGGGAAGGGCTTGCCGATGGAGGTGAAGAAGGAGCTTTCCTCGGGCAGCGTGCCGCTGTCGGACACCACCGCAAAGGCGTTCATCTGCAGGCAGTTGTAATCGTGAAAACCCAAAGGCTCCTGGCGGATCACCCTCCCATCAAGCACGAAACCGCTTGCCTCCAGCCGCTTTCTTGAGCGGGGGTGGCAGGAATACAGGATGGGCATATCGTATTTTTCCGCCAGACGGTTGATCGCCGAAAAGAGGCTGTTGAAGTTCTTTTCGGTGTCGATGTTTTCCTCTCTGTGGGCGGAAAGAAGGATGTATTTTCCCTTTTCCAGTCCAAGACGGGCGTGCACGTCGCTCTTCTCGATCTCCTCCAGATTGGCGTGAAGCACCTCTGCCATGGGCGAGCCCGTCACGTAGGTGCGCTCCTTTGGAAGCCCGCATTCGTGCAGATACCTTCTTGCATGCTCGGAGTAAGCCAGATTCACGTCGGAAATGATGTCCACGATCCTGCGGTTGGTCTCCTCGGGCAGGCACTCGTCCTTGCAGCGGTTTCCCGCCTCCATATGGAAGATGGGGATGTGCAACCGCTTTGCCGCAATGGCGGAAAGGCAGGAGTTGGTGTCGCCAAGGATCAGAAGGGCGTCGGGCTTGACTGCCGCCATCAGCTTATAGGAGCAGTTGATGATGTTGCCCACCGTGGCGCCCAGATCCTCACCCACAGCGTCCATATAGACCTCTGGGTCGGCAAGCTTCAGATCCTTGAAGAAGACGCCGTTTAAGTTGTAATCGTAGTTTTGCCCGGTGTGGGCAAGAAGGGTGTCGAAATAGCTGCGGCATTTGGTGATCACCGCCGCAAGACGAATGATCTCGGGGCGGGTGCCCACGATGATCAGCAGCTTCAATTTGCCGTTGTTTTTAAAGGAAACGTCGGTATAATCGGTCTTCATATCCTATTCCACCTTTTCAAAAAACGTGTCGGGGTGTTGAGGGTCAAAGCATTCGTTTGCCCACATCACGGTGACCAGGTCCTCGGTATCGGAAAGATTGACGATGTTGTGGGTGTAGCCGGGCAGCATCTGCACCGCTTCGATCCGCTCGCCCGATACCTCAAAATTCAGCACCTCCTCCGAGCCGATCTTGCGCTGTTGGATGAGCCCCTTTCCCGAAACCACGATGAAAAGCTCCCATTTTGTGTGGTGCCAGTGCTGGCCCTTGGTGATGCCGGGCTTTGAGATGTTCACCGAGATCTGTCCGCAGTTGGCGCTTCTTAAAAGCTCGGTGAAGGAGCCGCGGGCATCCACGTTCATCTTCAGCGGAAAGGATACCTTTTCCTTGGGCAGATAGGAAAGATAGGTGCTATAGAGCTTCTTTGCAAAGCTTCCTTCGGGGATCTCGGGCATCAGAAGGGTTTGCGGCTGCGCGCGGAAGGCGTCAAGCAGCTCCACGATCCTGCCAAGGCTGACCTTGTGGGTCAGGGGGGCGGCGCAGTATCTTCCTTCGGGGCACAAAAGGGTGTCAACGCCCTCAAATTCGCAACGGTGCGCCTTTCCTTCAAGGGCGAGGAGCATCTCGTCGATCAGATCGTCGATATACAAAAGCTCCAAGACCACCGAAGGATCGTTTACCTGAATGGGCAGATCATTTGCATAGTTGTGGCAGAAGGTCGCCACAGCCGAGTTATAGTTGGGGCGGCACCACTTGCCAAAGAGGTTGGGGAAGCGGTAGACGAGAACCTGCGCTCCCGTTTCCTTGCCGTAGGAGAAGAACAGCTCTTCGCCCGCCTTTTTGCTTCTGCCGTAGTCGCCGTCGTACCTGCCGATCAGGGTCGCCTGAATAGAGGAGGACAGCACCACGGGGCAGGGGTTGCCTGCCGCCTTTAAGGTGTCAAGCAGAAGGGAAGAGAAGCCGAAATTGCCCTTCATAAACTCCTCGGGATCCTTGGGGCGGTTCACCCCCGCAAAATGAAAGACGAAGTCGGCGTTTTCACAGTAAAAGGTAAGATCCTCTGCCGTGGAGTCCAGATCGTAGCAGTAGATCTCCTCAATCTGCAGGGAAGGATGGGTCTTGTCCTTTCCGTCTCTGATGTTTTTCAGTGCTTCAACCAGATTTTTGCCCGCGAAGCCTGCAGCACCCGTAACGAGGATCTTCATTTACGCTCTCCCCATTTTGGCAAGCTCGTCCTGAATATAGGCAAGAGAGGCGATCTTGTTTTTGGTCTCTTCCACCGTCAGAAGACGGGTGTTGTTTGAGTTGAATTCGGTCAGAGTGTTTCGCTCGGTGTCACCCTGGTTGAAATATTTGTCATAGTTGAGTCCGCGCTTGTCGCAGGGAACCCGATAGAAATTTCCCATATCAAAGGCGTGGGCGCATTCCTCGTTGGTAAGCAGGGTCTCGTACATCTTCTCGCCGTGGCGGATGCCGATGATCTTGATCTGCTCCTTGTCACCGCCAAAGAGCTCGCAGACAGCCTCAGCCTGGGTCTTGATGGTGCAGGCAGGAGCCTTTTGAACGAGGATATCGCCGTTTTGACCGTGCTCAAAGGCGAAGAGCACCAGATCCACAGCCTCGTCAAGAGACATGATGAAGCGGGTCATGGAGGGATCGGTGATGGTGATGGGCGCACCCGCCTTGATCTGATCGATCCAAAGAGGAATGACCGAGCCGCGGGAGCACATCACGTTGCCGTATCGGGTGCAGCAGATCTTGGTCTTTTCGGGATCGACGGTGCGGGATTTGGCAACGATCACCTTTTCCATCATAGCCTTGGAGGTGCCCATAGCGTTGATGGGGTAGGCAGCCTTGTCGGTGGAAAGACAAACGATGTTTTTTACACCTGCCTCGATAGCGGCAGTAAGAACGTTCTCCGTGCCCAAAACGTTGGTTTTCACAGCTTCAATGGGGAAGAACTCGCAGGAGGGAACCTGCTTTAAGGCAGCGGCGTGGAAGATGTAGTCCACACCGTGCATAGCGTTGCGCAAGGAGGCAATATCCCTCACGTCGCCAATGTAAAATTTGATTTTTTCCGCCACCTCGGGCATACGAACCTGAAATTCGTGGCGCATATCATCCTGCTTTTTCTCATCGCGGGAAAAAATGCGGATCTCCCCGATATCTGTCTTCAGAAATCTGTTGAGCACGGCGTTTCCAAACGAACCCGTGCCACCGGTGATCATCAGGGTTTTGTTTTGAAATAGTGACATAATTATTCCTCCAAAAGTGGCTTGAGCCGCATTTTGTCTTTGATGTGTTTTTTTGCTTGGTAAATGGTGGGAATGGTCAAAAGAAGGGCGTATGTTATTACACCGACCCAGGTGATTGCCAACATACCGAAATGTTCTCCTAAAACAAATTTCAGCGGCAGGCTTATAAGTGCATAGATAGCATAGGTTACAATCTGATATTTAATGATTCCGGCGGCGTTTAATGTCATAAAATAAGGCGATGTGATCGAGGTGACAATCTGCATCAAACACATTACACTCAAAAGAGGGTAATCGGGTGCCACTACGCCGTCAGATAAGATAAACAACGCCGGTTTAATCAGTAGGATTACTCCCACCGATGCTGCCGTGGATAGTCCCAAGGAGATCAGCATGATCTTTTTCGTGGCTTTTTTCACCCAAGCATACTCGCCTCGTTGCATTGCTTCGCCATTTGCTGCCCAGAGAGGCGTACTGAGCATAGTGGTGACCACCGAGATTAGGTGAACGATCTTATACATAACCGAATAAGGTGTTACATCAGCGAGACTGCAGGTGTGTGCAACGATGAAATTGTCAATGGACAGGCTCAGCGAAGTGAATATAGAGAGCACAAAGAACTTCAGTCCGGTAGAAAGCATCTGTTTGCTGATATCTTTGTCAAAAAACTTGAAGGAGGGCGCGAGCTCGGGTTTTTGGAAGGCAAAATATACGATCATATTGATCAGAGCGACAATAACTGTGATCAGCGAGGATGCCCAGATCATTGTCAACGCACCCAAATCCATATAGTATATAATCACTACAAAAACCAAACTCAAAAAGTTACCGCTACACTGCCAAAGGTTGTTCTTGTAGCCCTCTTGCATAGCAGTTTGCGTTCTTTGGATCAGTGCTAGGGGGATATTTAGCAGTTTGGGAATTACAATGGCTAAAACCACCCCGCCCACCAAGGCAATTGCTTTTTCGGTTTCGGCATTGATTACGGTTGCCCAATCCACAAAAGGGAAGAGGATCAGAAAGACCACTATCAAAAACGTTGATACCGAAAAAAGCATCACATAGGTTGAAGAAACCAGCTTTTTGCAGATATCTTTGCTATTATGAGCTGAGGCTTTACTCAGCTCTGTTTGTAATCCGCTGCCCAATCCCAAATCGGTAAAGGCAAACAGAGTGAAAAAAGAGGTCACAGTCGACCAAAGACCGTAGATCTCATCGCCGAGGTAGGATAGTGTCAAACGAACTGTAACAAGCGGTACGATCATTGCAATGATTTTTGCCAGCATAGCACTCATTGCCGTCAATGCGATGTTGCGGGTTCTTTCAAGGCTTCTTCCCTCAGGCGTCGAGGTGTCATAGTGCCCGTGAAATATCAGTTTGACATACTGGGTGATGTTTTTCATTGTATACTCACAGTATCAGTTTTGTTCGGTCAGTTTTTCGATCAGATCAATCCACTGACCGATAATTGCCTTTTTAGAAAAGAGCTTTTCGGCTTTTTGCGCAGAGTTGCGTCCCATTTCTTCAAGTTGCTCAGCAGGCGCATCAAGCAATTGCATCAGTGCGTCCCGAATGCTTTCCGTGCTATGAGGATCGCACGAAAAACCGTTTCCTTCAGTCAATGTTCTGTAGTCGGAAACACGGCTCATAATAATGGGTTTGCCAAGTGCCATGCCTTCGCAGATAGCATTGGGCAGACCTTCAACGGTGCTGAACAGACCTACGGCATCGCTGTTTTTCATAAGGGTATAGATTTGATCTGTTTCTTGATTCAGGTGAACGCAGTGTGTAAGCCCCCGCTCCAAGACCATAGCCTGAGCCTGCTCATAGACTTCTTTGTTGCCTAAGGTCACCTCAGCCTTGCCATACCATTGCAGATCCAGCTTGTTTTGATGCTCGGCATCTAAAAGAGATACAGCGTCGATTACACGAAGCGGATTCTTTAATAGTTGGTAACTTGCTGCCACCGTTATGCGAAATTTTTCGTCGGGGCGTCTTTGAGGTGATGCTTGCAGGAGTTTATCGGGGATTATTACGGGATTGTAGATCACACCGTATTTTTCGTTGTATTGGGGATAATGCTTTCGCCACATATCCATAGCATTCTCTGAATTACAGATCTTTGCGTCCGAATATCTTTCGAAAATGTTGTAGATCTTGTTTTTGGGGGAGTTAAAGGTAGATGCTTTGGCGCTTAATTCATTGGTGATTAACTTAAAACGCCCACCCAAGCATTTTGTGAGGCAAGCGAGGAATCCCGGAGTTTCCATAAATGCGATGACCACAGCGGCCCGTGCCTCAATGAGTGCTTTTCTTGTGTGGACGATACGGGAAAATATGCTGTCATTCTGAATCAGCTTTACGGGAATATTTGCATCATCCAGCATTTTTTTGTAAAAGGGAATATCATAGTAGACCATCATACTCACATCGTAGCCGCGCTCCTTTAACAGCAAGCCCATGTTAACCAACTGTCTTTGAGCACCGCCCGGTCCAAGATTATCAATGAACAGTACGATTTTTTTCATTATTTTACTACCTCGTTGATGCATTCTTGCCATTGATTCATAATCCGTTCCTTGCTATATTGACAACTAATCTTTTGGGCAGATATACCCATCTTTTCACGAATCATGGGGTCATGTGCAAGAAACAGCATTTTTTCAACAAAAGCATCGGTTTCTCCTTCGGGAATGGCAAAACCGCTCTTTTCGTGCTCACAAAGCTCAACAATTCCCTCGTGGCATGCAAAGGCTACGGAGGGCAGACCCACTGCCATAGCTTCGCATAGGCTGTTAGGAAATCCTTCTTGAAGGGATGTCATCAAATATACGTCGTATTCGATCAGTGTTTGGTGTACTTGATTACAGTATCCTTTTAAAAAGACCTTATCACTTAAGCCCAAGGAGTCGATTTTTCTTTGAAGTGCCTCCTTTTGAGGACCGTCGCCGTAAATATGAAGCTCTATGGAGGGATCTTTTTGCTGTGCAAGATCAAAAAGATCGATCATCAGATCCATCCGCTTGATATCTTGAAGTCTGCCGAAAGTGACAAAACGGGTGCGCTCGCTCGTCCATTCTTTTTTTAAGCAGGGGGGAGCTTGTACGATGTTGGAGGTCACGCGGCACTTCTTTTGGAATCTTGCGTTGTCAAATTGCGCAAAGTGGGAAAACTGAACGGTTACCACGTTTGCCCGACGGTAGGCAATGCGTCTGATCTTGTCCCAGGGCGCCTTTGGATAGATGGCAAGGGGATTGCTTCTTTCGGAAACGATGATGGGTGTCTTGTTAAACCACTGGGAGAGGCACACAAGCGAATTGTTGTTATCCAAAAAGGAGATTACTATGTCCGCACCGATCTCGTGGCGGAGTAGCTTGTCGATCCGTCTGATCGACGAGATCAGACCCGTGATCTTGTTCTTTCCCGTTATTGAAAGATTGCAGTCTGCGATGTGTATGTTTTCTAACGGATAGCGCTTTGGGGAATGGAGATTTGTCAAAACGAGCCACACATCGTGAGATGCGCTGAGCTCTGTGGCTAACAGCTGGGCGATATTGCCTGCACCTCCGTGAAAGTCATCTACAACTACCACAATGTTCATAAAAATCAATTATGGCTTTCGCCGGCGAAAGCTTCCTTTCTTGGAAATTGAGACGGTTTTGCGGGAAAAATCGACGCTTGAAAAGCGGCGAATGCCACAAAAAGTGCGAAAAATCCATTTTTCGCGCTACGACTCTTTCATTTAAACCATTCCGGATGCGCCGCACGCACTGCTTCTTCTTTTTTTTGTGGGGACAAGCCCTTCGTATAATCAAAAAAAGGCATAGCTCGCATTTTGTACTCATCCAAAGAGCAAATCTTTTTAGCAGGAACGCCCCCCCACACTTCCCCTGACGGAATACTCGTTGTTACCAGGGAGCAGGCTCCTACAATGCAATTATCTCCAATGGTCACTCCGGGCAAGATCGTACTGTTGATACCGATAAAAACGTTATTTCCTACGGTTATCTTGCCGAATTTATCAATTTTTTCAAGTCCTGCCTCTTGTCTTAGGACCCAAACCGCACCGTCATGCGTCACAAAACGACATCCGCCGGTGACCTCTACGTGATCGCCAAGCTCAACCAGATACGGCTCAGATCCAAAACACTCGTAAGGGTCGCACAAAATAAGACTGTTTTGCCCCATGCTTACGCCAAGATCTCTGGCGATCTCGACATTACTTGTTCTCTTTAACTATTTACTATCTTTCTGATAAACTTGTTCATCGAACAGACTCTTGTTGGTTCACAAGAGTCTGTAACGATGTGGCATAGGTGCTACGATCAAAATGCTTCATAGCAAACGCGTGCGCGTTCTTTTTGATTTTTACAATATCATCCGAAGGTAAAGAGAATACATCTGCGAGCAAGTCGTAAAGTTCTGCTTCTGAAACGGTATTCGTCAATAACCCGTTTTCCATATGCGTAATAAACGAATCGCACCCGCCGATTTTATTGCAGATCATGGGAACGCCCACGCTCATGCATTCGGCAAACTTTGTGGAAAATCCCGCTTTGGCATAGCGTTTATCGTAGCGAAACAGAATTCCAAAATCGGCTTTTTTTACTATTTTCAATGTGTCTTCATGAGAAAGTCTTCCGTGAGACACAACTCCAAACTCTTCGGGCGCAACATTGGTGTTTAAAAGCTTTTTAACATAATCGGCATTTAATCCTACCAGATCTAACCGCACGCGAATTCCGTTTTCGTTGAATCTTTGAACCGCGTTTAGAAACGGAAGCAAAATATCTTTCCCGCCGGGCGCCCCGGCATAAATGAAATTAACAACGTGCTTTCCGGGATAATACTCATGCCGTTGGATCTCTAAATCTTTTTCGACCTGCATTAATGGAGGAATGTTTATGCATCTTACTTTCTTTTGCTTATAATAATCCTCAAAATACCGGCTGATAGCAATAATACCATCCAGCTTTTGATCCAATGTTCTGATGCGCTTGTCGGTAAGGTACGCGATCATTTTGTCCGCAGGCTTTTTGTTTGCGTCCATTTCATACCATTCGGTCACATCCGCAAAGAGCTTGATCCCCTTCTTTTGGCAGTAGGGGATCAGCCGTTTGGTCAACGCATAGGCATCGTTATAGAGAATGATGGCAATGGGCTTTTCCGTCTCGCAGTACCGCTTCACACGGCCGAAGGCAACGTGGGCAAAAAGCAGATCGGCAAGATCATTGAGGGCATGGATCCGTCCACCCGGAAAGGGTGCAGGGTAAGAGTAGATCTTTTCGTCCTTTTGGTAATGATAGTCTTCTTTGGGAAGAAAAGCAGATTTACTCTGATAGATTCGCTCATAGCCGCTTTGCTCCACACGGGTGCATACTCGTTGCAACGAAAGATAGTGCAAACAGTATCCCTGCTTTTCAAGCAGAGAACCGATGTGGTAGGTGCGGATCCCCGTGGCATCTATGGGCAACCCTGCGCGGGCAATGTATAAGATTTTTTTCATGGTTACTTTGATATTGTCTGCTTTAAAACAGGGGTTGGCAGTTTCTTTCTGAAAATGTACAAAAGGATCAGACCGACCGTTGCGGCAAACATATTGAACGATTGAAACAACTGATTGTTTGCGGGGATAAATAGAATTCCGATCCACAGCCATCCTGTCAGTACAACAGCAGTAATAGAGTTTTCGGTCAAAGCATTGAACCAAACAGAGCAAAAAAACTGTCCGAAGAAAAACATCAGGAAGGGAATTCCGAAAAAGGTTAGATCAGACGCGAACCATGAATATGCTGAAGGCCAGTAAATACCATTTTTCCATCCGAATGCATCTTCTGTTCGTTGCGGATAGGTAATGCCTGAGACATCTATCCCGAAATATTGATTGATTGTTCTGGAGAGGTCTCTGGAAAATCCGATTCCGTAAGTGAAGGAAGGAGGTAGTTCCAGTGCATAAGCAAGTCCGCAGTACCCGTTACCTATATAGAACGCAACGGAAGAAAGACGTTTTCCTACGATGGGATAAGATCTTTCGTTTTCAATAAAGCGATCAAGAATTCCGTTGTCATAGGAGAGCTCGTCCTCATATCCCATATAATCATATCGGCTTTCCTGAGAAAAAATGAACAAGCTCACAAACAACATAATAAGGACGAGGATGATGCAAATCGTTCTTTTTCCGGATTTACTGACAGTTCTATTCTTAGAGTGAATTGCGTTAAAGATCTCAAGAAAAAGGAAGGGAATCAATCTGAAAATAAAATTTCCCCAGCTGATCATGGTACCGCTCTGGGCGTTGTATGTAAAGTTTATCAGCAGTGTCAAGATGAACAAGGCTTTGTAGCCGAAGTGGAATCGTTTGAAATAGATCATTCCGAGAGGATACCAAAAAACATCCAACACATTCATGCAGTTAAGTGCAAAAATGTACCATGTTCCTGCTATGTTTGAATTCAAACGACTAAAATATGCTTCGGAAAAATCAAAAGACAACAGTGCGCTGAAATCAATTGATCCATAATAATGGAGCATAACAATGCAGTGTTTAAGGATCGAAAATATGCAACTTACTGAAAAGATCAAACCGATGGCGGAGGTTGGGATGCCGTTTAAAAAGTTGGCCGATGTGCGTTCAAAATCAGAGAATCTGTTTTTGTTTTTCTCATTTGTCTTTAGTTGAGCGATCAGTTGGGAGGCTTTAAGGTAATATCCCAGAGCGAAGGTGCCCGTATAGATCAAAAGCACGGAAACCAATTTGGGAACGGAAGGAATGTTCCATTCGATAGGACCGTACAAAAAGATCACAATCGTAAACAGTAGATATATCAATGCTGCATTCATCGGATAGAGCAGTATTTTTTTTGCTTTCATATTGTCACCTTTTTTACCTTTATGGATATGATAACAACATCACAAATTTGCTTTGTACCAGTCAATAGCTTCCTTCAGACCCGAGGCAAAGTCGTAATCGGGGTCGTACCCCAAAAGCGCTTTGGCCTTTGAAATGTCTGCATTGCTGTGCTTGATATCGCCCTTTCGGTCGGGCCCGAAGATTGGTTCGATCTCCACGCCCAACGCAGAGGTAAGGCTGTAATAGATGTCGATCAGATACTCTCTTCCACCGTATGCAATATTAAATGCCTCTCCTGCCGCTTCGTGGGGGGCAAGGCAGGCTTTCAGATTGGCTTCGATTACATTTTCGATATAGGTGAAGTCGCGGCTTTGTTTGCCGTCGCCGTTGATGGTGGGGGACTCTCCGTTTAAAAGCTGCTTGATAAACTTGGGGATCACTGCGGCATAAAAGCCGTGGGGATCCTGTCGTCTTCCAAAAACGTTAAAGTATCGAAGACCATAAGTGTCAAGACCATAGTGCATAGTATACTGCTTTGCCCACTCTTCGTCGCACCGTTTGGTCAGAGCGTACGGAGAAAGAAGATTCCCCTCTCTGCCTTCTTTTTTAGGCAGGTTTGGTTCGTCTCCATAGACCGAGGAGGAGGAGGCATACACGAATTTTTTTACACCGTTCAATCTGGCTGCTTCCAGCATATTGAGCGTTCCCTGGATGTTGTTGGCACAGTAGAAGAGGGGCATTTCGATGGAGCGCGGCACGCTTCCCCAGGCTGCTTGATTGAGTACGTAATCTACGCCCTCGCAGGCTTTTATACAGGTGTCAAAATCCTTGATATCGCCCGTTATGAACTCATAGTTGGGGTTTTGGGAAAAGAGGTTGATGTTTTCCTGCTTGCCGGTGGAAAGATCGTCCAAACACCGTACCCGATATCCGAGATTTAAAATGGCTTCGCATAGGTTTGATCCGATGAAGCCCGCCCCACCGGTCACCAGAAATTTGGATCCTTCGGGGAATGTCAGATGCTTATATCCCATGTTACAGCCTCCAGTAGCAATAGCCTGCCGTTTCGTATGCCTTGCGGTCAAGCAGTCCCTTAATGTCAAGAAGTACCTTTTGTCCCTTACCGAAGAAACAATCGGTGTCCTCCACGGTCAGGTTAGCAAAGGCACTGTGGGCAACAGCCAAAATGACGGCATCCATTTCCTTGATTGAGGAAAGATCGGAAAATTCCACGCCATAGAGCATTTTTGCCTCTGATGCATCGGCGGTGGGGTCGGTAATGACAGGCTCAATGCCGTATTCCCGAAGTTCCTTCACGATATCGAATATCTTGGTGTTGCGGGTGTCGGGGCAGTTTTCTTTAAAGGTAAAACCCAAAATGGCAACCTTGGCGTTTTTTACGGTTTTGTTTGATTTAATCAAGTTCTTTACGCAGTTTTCTGCCACGTATTTACCCATATCGTCGTTGATGCGCCGTCCTGCGAGAATGATCTGGCTGTGGTAACCCAGCATTTCTGCCTTGTAGGTCAGATAGTAGGGGTCAACGCCAATGCAGTGTCCGCCCACCAAGCCGGGGTCAAATCTTAAAAAGTTCCA
>JAFTVG010000017.1 GCA_017465885.1 Clostridia bacterium
AGTTTTTAGTGATATTCCGTCTACGACGGAGTGATATATTTTGCTACGCAAAATGTGATATTGAAACCTACGGTTTCAGTGATATTATATTCGCCCCTAACGCCCGCAGGCATATCACTTGCGAAGCAAATATCACGCACCGAAGGTGCATATAACTCGTCGTAAGGCGAATATAACTGAAAACGACAAGTTTCTGTCGAAACTTGTCGTTTTCTGACGCAGGGTGTGGGATTCGAACCTTCGCAATAGCATGTTTAACTGTTCTTCTGTGATGCAAGTCGCAAAAGTTCTAATACATCAGCCTCTTTCATAAACGGCAAAAATTCGGATACTTCACTCATGCCGCCGTGTTCAAAAGCCTCAAAAGCATATGTCTTTACGGTGGATTCTTCCAAGAACGGTATAAACATAGTGATAGATTCGCCGTTTTCTGCTGCGATTCTCACCAATTCTTCAATTTTTTCATAAGAAAGAAAAGGAAGCAGAACGGCAATGTTTTTTCTGTTTTTAATTTGTTCATCGGCAATTTCTTCAATAGTATTATCACTCAAAAAGGGGAGAAATGTGGATAAAACACGCGGATGATAGTCTGTGTTTTTTAGAATGTCTTCGATCTGTGAAGGTTTTAAGAGGTGTGCCGCTTCAGAAATCTCTGTTTCTGAATATTCTTTGCCCTTAGGTGACTGTGAAGAAATAACATCCTGCAAAACCGTATTAGTATGACCAATAATATCATCAATGGTTACACCGAATATTTCTGCAAGTTCAGGAAGTTTGGATATATCCGGCATAGAGTTTCCGCGTTCCCAATTTGATACAGCTTGAAAACTGATAGATAACTTGTCCGCAAGTTCGTACTGCGTCATATTCTTTGCTTTTCTAAATTCAGAAATCCTTTTTCCGATTTGTGTCGTATCAAACATAAACTTCTTTCCTTTCCGCAGACTTATTTTTGTCTTGCATAATCAGTATATACTTTTTCTAAAAATAAAAACAGCAAGCGATAGTTGAATTATCGATGAATTGACTACAGCAATTATTGAATAATGAACCGTATGGAAAACTCCCGAATGAATCTCATTCGGGAGTTTTTGGTACGGGTGACAGGACTTGAACCTGCACGTGGAAAACACCAGATCCTAAGTCTGGCGCGTCTGCCAATTCCGCCACACCCGCGCGACGCGCGCGATATACTCGCGCACGTGTGTTAGTATACCACTTTTTTCTTGAAAATGCAAGGGATTTTTTACTTTTTCTTGGGCTTTCTCCCCTCATTTACGTGCAATTTGCCTTTAGCGCGGCATCCGCTCCCCGTTTCAGCTCCTCTTCCAGGTTTTCTATGCTGCTGTGCTTGCCGCCGACCTCCTTCAGCCATCCTCCAAGGAGTGCGCATCTGTCAAAGTTTCCCTCTCCCAGCACCTCGTCGCTTTTCGTGCAGAGGGTAAAGGACTTGCTGTTTTGCGCGGGTGCGCTGAGTGCCTTATACTCTTCAAGGAAGTCCCTTTTTATGGGGGAGTCTACGATGACTGTGCAAAGATGTGGGTCAAGGCAGGGATTGGTCAGCAGGCAGGGGATGCTATATTCGCGGGACAACTGCTCTGCCACCCATCCGCCAAGGCTCTGTCCCACCGTGATCGGACATGCACCGCTTGCCATGACGGCGTCGATATGCTGCCTTCCCGCTTTTAAAATCTGTTTGGGAGACTGCTTTAAGTAGTCAATTTGCGGTGAGATGATGGTTGCATCCTTGAAAAGAGCCCGCAGTGCTCTGCTGTTTTTGTTGTCTGCCTCACCCATAAAGCCGTGAAAATTGATAAATACGACAGGAGCCTTCAAGTGTTTTTCCTTCCTTATATTTACACGCCGTTCTTTATTCCTCGACGAACACGATGGATTCGATGATCACGGGAGAAAGGGGGGCGTCATAGTAGTCTGTATCCACGGTTGCGATGGCATCCACTACGGTCATTCCCTCGATCACCTCGCCGAAGGCGGCATATCTGCCGTTCCCGTAGTCGTAGGAGCCCTGACAGATGAAAAACTGGGAGGAGGCGCTGTTCATATCCTGCGCGCGTGCCATAGAAACGGTGCCTCTGACATGCTTGATGTCGTTTTGCACGCCGTTTTCGGCAAACTCGCCCTTGATGGTGGGCACCTGCTTACCGCCGCCGCCCTGGATCATAAAGCCTTCGATGATGCGATGGAAGGTCAAGCCGTTATAGTAGCCCTGCGCTACCAGACCCTTGAAATTGGAGACGGTGATGGGTGCTTTTTCGGGATAGAGGCGGATCTTGATCTTGCCGTAGTCCTTCACGGTCAAAAGAACGGTATCGGACATCTTGTCGCTTTCGTCCGATCCTGAGCCTTTTCCTTCTTCGCTGCAGGCGCAAAGAGGGGCGAGGAGCACTGCAAGGAGGGTGAGCACCGCCAGAATTCTTGTGATCTTCTTCATTTTTTTCTCCTTTTGTCTTTATTCCTTTTCAAGATAGTAGGTTGCCACCATATCTGCGTGAGAGAGTGCAAAGGCAAGGGGATACGTTTCAAAGACTGTTCCGATGTCTCTCTTATCCTCAATGCCCGAGAAGCCCATATGATAGCGGATGGCAAATGCCTCTTCTCTGGTCAATCTCATAAAGCCCGACAGGATATACACCGATTTTTCGCCGTGTCCGTAGGGTAGGGGGTCGGAAAATTCATAGTAGGGCACGCTCTTCCACACGCCCCGCTCGTCCTTCACGTTGCGGGAGGACACCTTGTAGCAGCCTGCCTTGCAAAGATCGTGGAGGAGAGATACGATGGCGACCGTTTCCTCCGAATAGGAGAAGCCCAGCGCCTTTGCCTGGGGGCTTTCAAGGAAGGTAACGAGGCAATCGTAGACGTTTAAGGAGTGGTCGCACAGCCCTCCCTCGTAGGCGCCGTGGTAGCGTGCGGAGGCGGGGCAGGTGAAGAAATCCGACTGATTCTTCAGATATTCCAGCAGCTTATCGCTGCCCTCTCTCTTGATTTTTTTGCTGTAAATCTCAATAAACCGTTCTTTTCCGTTCATTTTGTTTTCTCCGGGTGTATTTTAAAGGACGTCGTCCGTCCTTTGCTCTTCATTCTATTTTAACATACTTTCCACAAAAAAGCAAACAAAAAAGAGGGATTTTCCTATAAAAAAACTTGATATTTCAAGAAAAATAATGTATAATGGATCTTGAACGGATGATACACGGAAAGGCTTTGGAATTGGTAGATAAAATGTTGAAATTTGTGTGCCGTATAACGGCATTTTTGCTTTGTGCGCTCCTTCTCTTGTCGGCTCATTTCGGGATGGCTGTGGTGGCAGAGCAGAGCGACACCGAAACGGTAGCGGAGGATGCCGCCAAGGATGAGGCGGCTGCGCTTGTTGAGAGCGATGACGAAGCGTATCTGAAAATCTGTCAGGCGATTCGATCCTTTGAAGGTGAGGCGAATTTATCCGATTGCAAGCGATCGGTGAAGGACCTGCAGATCCTGATGCAAAAGGTTTTAAGCGAGCATCCCGAATTCTTTTATTTGAGCAATCATTACGGCTACGCTACGGATAGTCAGAATATGGTCACACGGATCATACTGTACTATGAATACGAGGGCGAGGCTCTTACCGAGGCGATCGCCGAATACGAGGCGCTCTTCGGTGCGCTGGTGGCTTTGGGGTCAGAGGAGTGGAGCGACCTCGAAACGGTGCTCTTTTACCACGACTATCTTGCCGCACATTATTCCTACGACACCGACTATGAGATCTACGATGCCTACGGATTTTTGAAAAACGGCGAGGGTGTCTGCCAGGCATACTCTTTGGTTTTTGACGGATTGATGTCCTATTACGGCATCCCCTGCACCTTTGCCCAGAGCGAGAATTTGAAGCATATCTGGAACGTTGTCTTTGTGGACGGCGGCTGGTACTATCTTGACGTGACTTGGGCTGACCCCATCGTCAGCGGACGCACCGCCGATATGGTGGATCGTCCCGGAAGCGTTCACCATAGCTACTTTCTGCTCAGTGCTTCGGAGGATCTTGACGCCCATTTCACCAAAAAGGGAGCGCAATACGACCTGGTCCTTGGCGCAGAGCTGACAGCGTCTACCACGCCCCATCGTTACAGCCATATCTGGAAGCATACCACAGCACCCTTTGTGGAGGCAAACGGCCATTTTTACGGCGTTGAGGTCACCGTGAATGAAAACGGCATAGCGTCAAACGCTCTCTTTGTCGAGGTCAATTTCAAGAAGAGCGGCTTGGTCACGCGGTATGCCACCCTTCCTGTCTTTTGGTACGTGCCCGGTGAGTCCTCGGCGTATCGGGGAAATTTCAGCGGGCTTTGCACCGACGGACGGTACGTCTATTACAGCACCGAATCGGCAGTTTATAAATACGATTCGCTAAACGGAAGCATCGTAGCGGTGAACGTGGACAATGTGAACCCCGATGAAAAGAAGATCTATTCGCTGCGTTTGGAGGCGGGGGCATTGGTTGCCTATCTGGGCGCCTCGCCAAACGGTCCCTTTGAGGCAGTATCCTTGAAAAACGAGCAAACGATGTATACCATCACCTGGGTGATGGACGGAGAGCCCCTCCCCGTTCTCGTGGCGGCGGGCACCATGCCCGTCTTCCCCGGATCCACCTTCAAGGAAGGGGAAAACGGCATCAGCTATCAGTTTATCGGCTGGGATCCGTTGGTTGGACCTGCCTATGGCGATGCCACCTACACGGCAGTCTATGCCGTCATCAAGGAGTATCTTCCCGGTGACGTGAACGGTGACGGTGAGGTGACTATTTCCGACGTGACTGCCATTTTGAACTACATTGCCCGTCCCGACACGGCAGAGGTCAACCTTGCTGCCGTTGACCCTGACGGCAACGGAACGACCACCATTTCGGACGTCACCCTGCTGTTGAATTTCATTGCGGGACACGAAGTGGAGCTGAACTGAAAAGCCGAAGAGCTTGAAAGAAAGAGAAAGGAGCAGGATCAATGAACAACAGAATAAAAAAGAGCCTGCTGCTTTGTCTTGTGTGCATAGTGCTCTTTCTTTCCGGTGCGCTTCTCGCACTGACGGGCACGATGGCGGAGGACGGCGATGTTCCTGCTCTTGCCTACGGTCAGACTGCCGATGCCACGGGCGTGGTGGTCTACGGCATCGGCTCCTTTAACGGAGAGGTGCTTACCATTCCCGAGAGCTACGGCGGACTGCCGGTGGTTGCCATTGCCTCCCGCGCTTTTATCAACAATACCACTCTGCAGGCAGTTTACCTGCCCTCCACGATGCGGTCGGTGGGGGAGGAGGCATTCAAGAATTGCACAGCGCTTTTTGACGTGTCGTTAAACGAGGGCTTGACCGAGCTTGGCGCCTCTGCCTTTGAAAACTGCTCGGGACTCTCCTTTTTGATGATCCCCACCACTTTGCAGGATCTGCCCGAGGGAGCTTTCCGCGGCTGTATCGGCTTGACGGAGGTCTATTTGTTTGAGGGGACGAAATCTATCGGGCAGGAGTGCTTTGCAGGATGCACCGCACTGCAGAGCCTGAGCCTTCCGGAGGGCTTTGAGCAGGTCGGTCAGCAGGCGTTTCGCGGATGCACGGGACTGCTGTTTCTTTCCTTCGATCAGGATCTGATCACCATCTCTGCCGGCGCATTTTACGGCTGCAGTGCCCTTGCCGAGATCAGCTTCCCCTCGTCGTTGACGCAGGTGGGCGACTCTGCCTTTGCTTTGTGCACCTCCCTTTCCTCGGTGCGCTTTTCAAATGCCGCGCTTACCTTGGGTGAGTGGGTGTTTGGCTCTTGCGAGAGCTTAAAGAGCCTGACGCTCCCCGCAGGCATCCGAATGGGGGACTATTGCTTTATCGACTGCACCGCCCTTGAAAGCGTCACTCTGCCCGCCGATCTTGAAGACCTGCCCAACGGTACCTTTGAGGGATGCACGGCTCTTGGCTCGGTGACCTTGCCCGCGGGGCTTTGCCGTGTGGGCGATTACGCCTTTTATAAATGCGGAGAGCTGACCCTGCATCTTGCCGAAACGGTGAGCAAGGTGGGGGCAAGCGCCTTTGACGGCTGTACCATCGGGGAGCTCAGCTATCAAGGCAGTGTCTATGACTACCGTGCAATGACCCTGTGCCCCAAAAACGAGTCCTTAAAGAGCCTTCTTGACAAGCTGTTTGAAGCCGATCTTCCCGAGGATCTGGATGAGGACGGTGCGGTGACCATTTCAGACGTGACCTTCCTTTTAAACCTGCTTGCGGCAAGCGAGCAAAAGGATGCCGATCTGGACGGTGACGGCAACACCACCATTTCGGACGTGACCTATCTGCTCAACTATCTGTCGGGCGGAAAATGATCCTTATAAAAAAGATGCTGTGGCAAATGTGTGATGTCCTTATCGGAGAAATAAGATAGGGGTATGGGCGTAGCCCGATGCGTTTGTTAAACAAATGCGAAACTTGCGATAAATAATAAAGAGAGTTAACGGTTTTTAAGCCATTAGCTCTCTTTTTCTGCTTTGTGAAGTTTTTGCTGACGCAAAAGTGAAGTTGTGCAGATGCTTTGCATCAAGCACAGTGAAGTTGTTCGCCACGGGCTCACA
>JAFTVG010000018.1 GCA_017465885.1 Clostridia bacterium
GGATGCTCCGCATCGTTATGGTTGGCTTCGCCAAGTGGAAGATTGCAAGGGCAATCATATCATAACGTTTGCGATAGCAAACTCATAACTCATAACTCTAAACTGAAAAGCAGAAAAAGAGAGAGTCTTACGGAATTTTGCTTCCGCAGCACTCTCTCTTCTGGTTTTTATCGCAAGTTTCGCATTTGTTTAACAAACGCATCGGGCTATGCCCATACCCCTATTTGATTTCTCCGCTAAGAGCATCACCCTTTGCGGTCAAGAACCTTTTTTTAGTTGCTTTTGGATCGTATTTGATCTTAGAAGATACCCTGAGCCATCATCGCTTCAGCCACCTTGGTAAAGCCCGCGATGTTCGCGCCTGCCACCAGATCGTAGCCAAGACCGTAGGTCTCTGCCGCTTTTGCGGAGGAGTCGTGGATGTCCTTCATCATTGCCTTCAGCTTTTCGTCCACTTCCTCGGCAGTCCAGACAAGACGCTCGGAGTTCTGGGACATTTCCAGTGCCGAAACGCCCACGCCGCCGGCATTGACTGCCTTTGCGGGACCGACGATCATGCCCTCCTGCGCACGCAGGAAGTTGAGGGCGTCGTTGGTGGTGGACATATTGGATACTTCCATATAGTACTTCACGCCGTTTGCGGCGATCTTCTTGGCATCCTCCATCACCACCTCATTCTGGGTAGCGGCGGGCATTGCGATGTCCACCTTTCTGCCCCAGGGCTTCTCGCCGGGGAAGAAGGGTACGCCGAATTTGTCTGCATAGTCCTTGATGCTGCCGTTCTTGGAGGCGCGCATTTCAAGCAGGTATGCCACCTTCTCATCGGAGGAGGTCACGCCCTCTTCGTCGTAGACATAGCCGTCTCTGCCCGAGATGGTAACCACCTTTGCGCCCAGCTCTCTTGCCTTCTTGCAGATACCCCAGGATACGTTGCCGTAGCCCGAAACGGCAATGGTCTTGCCCTTGATGGTGTCTCCCTCGTGGGCGAGAACGCTGTTGAGATAGTAGATGGCACCGTAGCCGGTTGCCTCGGGACGGAAGCGGGAGCCGCCGTAGGTCATACCCTTACCGGTAAGCACGCCGTTTTCCCAAACGCCCTTCAGACGTCTGTACTGACCGAACATATAGCCGATCTCTCTGCCGCCCACGCCTTCGTCACCTGCGGGCACGTCGATATCGGGACCGATGTATCTGTAAAGAGCGGTCATATAGCTCTGGCAGAAGCGCATAATTTCCCCTTCGGATTTGCCCTTGGGGTTAAAGTCGGAGCCGCCCTTACCGCCGCCGATGGGCTGACCAGTCAGTGCGTTCTTGAAGGTCTGCTCGAAGCCAAGGAACTTGATAATGCCTGCATACACGTTGGGCTTGAAGCGCAGACCGCCCTTGTAGGGGCCGATGGCGCCGTTGAACTGGCAGCGGTAGCCGGTGTTGGTGTGTGCAACGCCGTTATCGTCCACCCAAACCACGCGGAAGGTGAACATTCTCTCGGGCTCGATCATTCTGCCCAGCAGATCTGCCTTTTCGTATTCGGGATGAGCGTCCACCACGGGGGACAGGGAGGACAGCACCTCTTCCACGGTCTGAATGAATTCAGGCTCATTCTTGTACTTTACTTTTGCGTCTTCAATGACGCGTGCAACGTAAGCGTTCATGTGAAACTCTCTGCATTCTTATTGAATGCCTGCTCTTTCTTCTGTTATTTTACCAAATATTTTACATCAATCGGGCTGAAAATGCAATAGAATTTTGCAAAAAAAATCAGCTCGCCGAAAAAAAAGTTGACTCTTCTTCAACATCGGCAAAGAAAATCTTGCAAAAACCGTCGAAATGTGCTATAGTATAAGCGTAAGAGAAGATCTATGGAGGAGAGAATATGGAACTGCTCGGATTTTTTTCACTCACGTCCTTTGCCGCACTTCCCATCGTACTGCTGCTTCCCACGGTGATGTATCTGCTTGAAAGCCTTGCGCTCATGCGCATTGGCAAAAAGCTGGGGCTGAAGGGCAGCTGGCGCGCCTTTTTGCCGGTGCTCAACTGCCATCTGATGGGGAAGATGGCAGAGCAGGACGACAAAAGAAACCGCCCCGAAAAAAAGGGCAAAAAATGGGGGCGCATCGCCTTGTGGCTCAACGTACTGCTCCTCTTTTTCAGCCTTCTTTCGGGTGTGCTGCTGGCACTGCTTGCCTTCTTTACAGGCTATTCGGGCACCGAGGGTGACACCCCCGCCATCGTTGCCGGCTCCTTTGGCTTGGTGCTGGTCGGGGTTCTGGCGTATCTTGCCTTTTTTACCCTTGTGCTGGTGATCTGTATCGTGATGTGGGTGATCCTTTATAAGATCTACCACGTGATGGCAGACCGCCACGCCGTATGGATGATGGTCTTAAGCGTCTTCTTTGGTCTTGCAACCCCCGTGATCCTGCTGGTGCTTGCCTATAACGGGAAATTTCCCTTGGAAGAGCACAAGGGGCAAGAACCCGGGAAGGGTCCCGAGGACGCATCACCCCTGCCCCTGAAGGAAAAAGAGCAGGCACAGGAAGATACGGCTGAGGCAGAGCAGAGCCTTGAGGAAGCACTCGAAAATGCCGATTTGCCCGCAGAAGCGACTGTTGCTGAGCAGACCTTGTAAATCGGACTTGTCCTCTGATCGGAAAGAAAGCCCTTGAAAGGAGAAAAGAAATGGTAATCGTATTTTTGATCGTGTTTTTTATAACCTATTTTGCGGCGATTTTCGGGATCTGTGCCCTTGCGTATATTGTGCAGGGTCTTGTCGTTTTAAAGCTGAGCAAAAAAATGGGTGTTCCTTGCTCCTGGCAGGCGTTCGTCCCCATTTTTGCCGAATATCGCTGTGGAAAGCTGGCAGAAAAGGCGAGCCTGCTTGAAAAGCCCGATAAGAAGCCCTTCCGCTTCGGTGCCTTTCTGGCAGCGGGAAACGCCGCTTCCTATGGAATGAGCGCTGTGACCATGCTGGGTGCTTTTGTGATGGCGGTGTTCCTCGGTATCTTTGTGATCCTGATGAGCTTTATGGAGATCTCGGGACAGACGGGTGAATATGCCGACGTGATGGCGGTCCTCTCGCTTGGCTTGCTTGCCGTGGATCTGATCTACATGGCAGTAAGCTCGGTGTTTTCGATGATCTCTAATGTGATCCTTTATGGAACGCTGGCATTAAACTACTTCGTTTTGTATAAGATCTACAAGGCGTTTGCTAAAGACAATGCCGTGGTACTGCTGTTGCTTTCTGTTTTTGTGCCCTTTGCATCGATGGTGATCGGTCTGGTGCTTGCCTACGGAGAGAAATATCAGATCGAAGCACGGGAGCAAGAGGGAGATGCGGTCTGCTTTGCCGAAAGCGAGAGCGGAGCGCAAAGCGAATAACATACTATAAAAATAAAAAGGAGAATTGTTATGGCACAAATCGTTGGTATCGGCGCCTATCTGATCTTTTGGGTGATCTATATGGCTGTGATTTTGGGTATTGCCCTGGTTTTTTATCTGATGAACGCGGTGGGCATTATGACCATCAGCAAAAAGCTGGGGTTAAGCGGCGGCTGGAGAGGCTTTCTGCCTATTTTTGATATGTATCAGATGGGCAAGATCGCAGACGAGGATCAGGTGCGTTGCCACCCCGAAAAGAAAGCGTCCAATTGGCGCAAATGGATGGTGATCACCTACGTCGTCTATTTCGTGATCGCAATGGCTTTTATGATGATCGCGATCGCTACCGCCGCATTATCGGGCTTCGCTGAGCAGGAAGAGGGCGTTGTTCTCTTTATGATGGTAGGGATCGTGCTGATGCTCGTCGGATACGTTTTCCTGTTTGCGGGCGCAATTGCACTGTCGGTGGTACAGTATATCGTCCTTTATAAGATCTTCCACGTGATGGCAGGCGAGCACGCCGTCTGGATGCTCATCCTTTCCATCCTCGTTTCTAACGCCTACTCGGTCATTTTGCTGGTTCTTGGGCTTGTAAAAAAGTTCCCCTTATACACACCCGAGCCCTTGTTTGAGCAGGATCAACAGCAGATCTCTGCGGAAAGCCTGACCGAATAATCTCAAAAGCCGTCTTGCTTTTTGCAAGACGGCTTTTTGACTCAACGAACGTTCAACTTTTTTACCAAAAGCACTATTGAAAAAACGGTTGGAATATGATATACTGAAAAAAAGAAAAGAGCCGCAAAAGCGGTCGAAAGGAGTTTAATATGGGAGTTGCAATGGGCTTGAGTGTAATTGTAATGGTGGTGTTCGCCCTGCTTTACGGCGTACTGTTGCTGTTTGCCTTGGCGTCCTATGTGATCTCGGGCGTTTCGTTTTTGAAGATCAGTAAAAAGCTGGGGGTAGAGAAGGGCTGGCTTTCCTTTATCCCTATAGCAAACTATTGGCTTTTGGGCAGACTTGCAGAAGAGGACGGCAAAAGATATCACCCCGAAAAGAAGCAGACCAAATGGGGCAAGATCTATCTGACCACGGGAATCGTGTATCTTGTGGTGATGCTGCTGATCAGCGGCGTTTACGGGACGTTTTCGATCATTGCTGCCATTGGTATGGCAGAGGGCGGCAGTGAGACGGCGGCGCTTGGTATAAGTATGGTACAGCTTGTGGTACAGCTGATTGCAGACGGTGTGATCATCGCAATGGCAACGGCGGTAACGATCATCTGCTACGTGATTCTCTATAAGCTCTACCACGTCATGGCGGGAAGCTCCGCGACCTGGATGCTGATCCTGTCCATTCTCGTGCCTGTTTCTCAGCTTGTGCTTCTGCTCGTTCTGGCATTCTCCAAGAAATATCCCGTAAAGAGCCCTTATATTGCGGCAGACGTCACCAAGGGGCAGGGAGAGCCGATCGCCGAGCAGGCAGAGGCATGACCCCGTCAAGAATAAAAAATGAAAAGGAAGTGACCATATGAAAAAAGTATCGGTTCTGTCGGTGTTTTTGACCCTTCCCCTGATCTTTTTCCCCTATTTGCTGATCGTTGCCCATGCCTCGATCTTTCTTTCCACCAAGGTCTCCTTTATCGAGTACTTTTATGAGAAGGTCCTAAAGAATAACGGGTTGCTGATGCTGCCCATTCTGCTCGTCCTCCTTCTTTTGGTGGCGTTTTGTCTGACACTGTTCACCCTCATTTGTGCAAAGCGGAGGGTGTCGGCGCACTCGGTGACCAAAACGATGCTTTGGGTGAAGATTGCAATGCTTCCGGGCTACATTCTCAACCTTCTTGCGGCGCTGGTGATGTTCATCACCATTTTCACCATCCCTTTTTCCTTTATAATTGCCTTTTTTGACGGTCTGTTGCTGATCGTTTCCTTCATTCCGATGATCTATGCGCTGGTCACGGCGGCGAAGCAAAAGCAATTGCGGATCGCAGAGGCACTGACCTATGCCGTTTTGCAGTTTGTTCCGCTGGCAGAGTGGATTTCCGATGGGGTGCTTTGCGGTGTTTTAAAAAAGAGGAGCAGAAAGGCATCTGCCTCTCAGTCCACGGAAGTATCCGAGCCCGTCGCAGTACCCGAGCCCGAGACCGCACCCGAGCCCGCACCCGAACCCGCACCCGAACCCGCACCCGAACCCGATTTGGATGCGGAGGCGGTGCCAACACCTGCGCAGACAGAGGAATAAATACCCGAAACATATCAAAGGATCCCGAACCATAGGTTCGGGATCCTTTTTGTGCCTTAAAATAAGATCTTATTTTACCTTCAGCTCGATGACCGTCACGCCCATGTCGCCCTCGCCGTAGGCGCCCGCGCGGAAGGATTTCACCCGCTTGTCGTTCTTCAGCTCCTGCCAGATGCGCTTACGAAGCGCCCCTGTGCCCTTGCCGTGAATGACGCGGACGGTCTCCATCTTCACCATCAGCGCGCTGTCCATATACTTGTCAAGCAAGAACCAGGCGTCGTCCCCCAATTCACCCCGCAGGTCGATCTCGGGAGAGAAGTTCACAGCCGTGCCGCCGCTTGCCCCGACAGAGCCCTTTTGTTTTTCCTTTTCGGGCTTATTGTCAAGAAGCTTTAAGTTGTTTTGCTTGGTCTTGAAGTGCATACTGCCTAAGAGCAGCGAAACGTTGCCCGACTTGTCGGCAGGCGCTTCCACTGTGCCCTCTTTACCAAGAGAAAAGACCAGCACTCTGTCGCCCTTGACTAAAGGGCGGGGAAGAACGTAGCCCTCCTCGGGCTTGCGCTCAACGAGAGGATTGATCTTGTCGTCGGTCTCCTTCAGGTGCTGACGGATCTCTCGCCTTGCATCGGCGATCTCAGCCGATTTCTTTGCCGCCTCAGCCCGCTCCAAAACGAAATCGCTTGCCACCTTTGCGCTCTTGATGATGCTTGTAGCCTCGTTTTTTGCTTTGTCAAGGGCAGTTTGCGCCTCAGCCTCCTGTTTCTTGATCTTTGCCATGATCTCGGCCCGCTCCTTTTCAAAGGCGGCTTTTTCGGCAAGAACCTTTTCAAGATGCTTTTCTGCAAGCACTCTCTGCTCCTCAAGCTTTTCGATCACCAGCTCAAAGCGGCGATTGTCGGCAGAGATGAGCGCCTGCGCGCTTTCAATGATGCCCCCGTCAAGCCCTAAGCGCTTTGAAATGGCAAAGGCGTTGGATTTGCCGGGCGTTCCGATGATCAGATGATAGGTGGGGGCAAGGGTCTCCACGTCAAATTCGCAGGAGGCGTTGCACACCCCGTCGGTTTCAAGAGCGTATGCCTTCAGCTCGGCGTAGTGGGTGGTGGCGGCGCAGAACGCCCCTCTTGCCCGCACGTATTCAAGCACCGAAATGGCAAGCGCCGCACCCTCTACGGGGTCTGTTCCCGCGCCCAGCTCGTCGAAAAGCACGAGAGAACGGTCGTTCACCTGCTCGGTGATGGCAACGATGTTCTTCATATGGGCAGAGAAGGTGGACAGCGACTGCTCGATAGACTGCTCGTCGCCGATATCGGGATAGAAATCCTCAAAGATGCAGAAGACCGAGGAGGAGTTGCAGGGGACGTGCAGTCCTGCCTGCGCCATCATGGAAAGAAGGCCCAGGGTCTTTAGAGACACCGTTTTACCGCCGGTGTTGGGACCGGTGATGACCAGGGTGTCAAAATCACCGCCGATGCGGATGTCGGTGGGCACCACCGTGTGCTTGTCAAGCAGCGGATGACGTGCGCGCAGGATGCGCAGCTCTCTGCCCTCTGAGATCTCAGGTGAACAGCCGTTCACTCTGAAGGAAAGCTCTGCTTTGGCAAAGATCAGGGCAAGCTCGGTCACGTTATAGTAGTCAAGGGAGATCAGTCCCGAGGACTCCGCCACCCTTGCGGAAAGTGCGGCAAGGATCCTTTCGATCTCTTGCTCCTCTTCTCGAAGAAGGATGCGCAGGTTGTTGTTGATCTCCACCACGGGTGCGGGCTCGATAAAGAGGGTTGCACCCGAGGAGGAAATATCGTGCACCAGACCCTTGATCTCTCCGCGGCATTCTGCTTTTACGGGGATGACGTAGCGTCCCTGCCTTGTGGTGATCAGGTTTTCCTGCAGATATTTCTGATACTCACTGCCCGTGATGTACTTTTGAAGCTGTTCCTTGACCTTGCTGTTCATTCCCCGCATTTTGCGGCGGATTCTTGAAAGCTCGGGGCTGGCATCGTCTGAGATCATATCCTCCGACACGATGGCGGAGGTGATCGCCTTTTCAAGGGCGTTATCGGTGATCAGTCTGGAAAAATAGACGTAAAAGGGATGCCCAAAGGGATAGTCCTTCTCGGGATACGCCTTTAAGGTGCGTACGCAGGTCAGAAGACGGGCAACCGATAAAAGCTCTCCCGTGGTCAGCTGAGCGCCCTTTTCGGCGCGTTCCAGGCTGTCGCCCACGTCGGTGACTCCCCAGAAGGAGGGCGCACCCTTGATGCCTGCAAGGCGCTTTGCCTCGTCCACCTCCAAAAGCCTCTTGCGGATGCGCCCGATGTCGGTGTCGGGAATGAGCGTTAGCGCCTTTTTCTTGGCACCGTCTGTCAGCGCGCAGGCAGAAAGCATCGAGAGGATCTTATCAAATTCAAGTATTTTAGATGCTTTGTCAAAATTATTCATCGTTCTCGTTTTTCGTTTCGTTATAGAATTTCAGGCTGTCAAAGCCGCGTTCAAGGGAGTAAAGCAGACTTTCCTCGCTGAGCCGTCCCAGGGTCAACAGCCCTTTTTTGGAGAGCTTAAAGGAAAAGATCTGCTTGTCGGAGCAGGAAAGGATATAGTCTATTGCTTGTCCCGTTCCTTGATCCAACCGATAAAAGGGTCCCTGCGCCTCGCCCTTGCTTTTACAGTCGCTACAAACGCCTCCTCCCTCTGCGGCAGAGTAAAAGGCAGGGTAGGAAAGCTCTTCTCCGCAGCAGGTACAAAAGCGCACCGAGGGCGCACAGCCCATCTCCGAAAGGAGTCTTAACTCAAAGACCGCCTTGATCTGCTCCTTGGGCAGATCGGTCTTGCAAAGGGCGTAAAGACAGTTGAGCATCAGCGAAAGCAGAGCGCTTTCGTCCTCGTTTTCTCTGGCGCAAAATCCTCCTGCCTCTAAAATATAGCCGCCGAGAGCACTTGCTTCAAGGGAGAGGCTGAGGTCAAAAAAGCTTTCAAGCAGGGCGGATTCCTTCAGGGTCAGCCGACCGTTTTTTTCGCTGACGATGTATTCGGAAAGGGCAAAGAGTCTGGTGGGCGCCATATTTCGGCTGGTGAGCTTCCTTGCACCGTGGCAGGTCATCACCGTCTTGCCCCGCTCCTTGGTCAAAAGGGTGATAATGGATTTGTTGTCGGCTACCGGCACGTTTCGCAAAACCAGCCCAGTCAGTTTCAGATCCAAGACCATCCCTCCCTTTTTTCAGTGCTTTTTCAGTCAAAATCCTTTTTGTCGTAACCGAAGTTGGCGATGAGAAAATCGCTGTCTCTCCAGTTTTCCTTCACCTTGACCCACAGATTCAGATAGATCTGTACGCCAAAGAACTTTTCAAGATCTTCTCTTGCATAAGAGCCGATCTTTTTGAGCATTTCGCCGTTTTTGCCGATAAGGATGCGCTTGTGCGCCTCTCGCTCGCAAAAGATCTCGGCGCGGATAGAGAGCAGGTCCTTCTTTTCTTTGAACTCCTCGATTACCACGGCAGTACCGTGGGGGATCTCGTCGTCCATCAGTCTGAGAATCTTTTCTCTGATAAACTCTGCGGCGATCTGCTTTTCGGGCTGCTCGGTCATGGCATCCTCGTCAAAGAACCACTCGCCCTCGTGCATAAACTTCTCCGCCTCGGTCAAAACGATGTCCACACCGTCGTTTTTCAGGGCAGAAATGGGTACCACTGCCGAAAAATCAAAGAGCGCGGCGTAGGCGGTGATGCAGTCGGCTACCTTTTGAGGGGTGCTCTTGTCGATCTTGTTGATGGCAAGCATGGCGGGCATCTTGTCGTTTTCGAAGCGGCGGAGGATCTTCTTTTCGATCTCCCCGGGACCGTAGTCGGCATCCACCACTAAGATCGCGGCGTCCACGCCGCCAAGGGTGGAGGAAATGGTCTTATTCATATAGTCGCCAAGCTTATTCTGGCTTTTGAGCATACCGGGGGTGTCCATAAAGACGAACTGGGTCTCGTCCTTGGTGATGATGCCGGTGATGCGGTTTCTGGTGGTCTGGGGCTTTTTTGAAACGATGGCGATCTTTTCGCCGGTCAAGGCATTGATCAGGGTGGATTTACCCACGTTTGCTCTGCCGACGATGGCAACGAATCCCGTCTTTCTCATTCTTCTTCACACTCCTCTTCCTTGTCGGTCTTTCTTTCAAGTTTCAGCATCTTCATCACTTCCTCCTGACGGAAGAACATTTCCTTTTCGTCTTCTTTTGAGGTCTCGTGATCGTAGCCCAGCAGGTGGAGGACCGAGTGGACTACCAGGAAGGCGACCTCTCTTTCAAAGGAATGACCGTATTCCTTTGCCTGCTCCTGCGCTTTTTCAAGGCTTAAAACCACGTCGCCCAGCGCCAGCTCCTCTTCGTCTTCGAAATCCTCGTCAAAAAGAGGGAAGGAGAGGACGTCGGTGGCGCGGTCGATGCTTCTGTACTGTGCATTCAGCTCTCTGATCTTTTCGTTATCGGTAAAGGTGACCGACACCTCGCACGGACGCTGAAAGTCCTCGTATTTCAAGGCGGCGTTCACGCTTCTTCTCACAAGCCCCCTCAGCTTTTGGGTCACGGGCAGCTTTTGCTGATCGTTTTGAATGTATACGGTGTTGTTCATACTGTTTCCTTTTCGTTTTCTTTAATCCTTGGGTTTTCTCTTCATGGAGTAGCGCTTCTGCTCTTCCTTGATCTGC
This sequence comes from Clostridia bacterium, assembly GCA_017465885.1. GTDB lineage: Bacteria > Bacillota > Clostridia > Oscillospirales > CAG-272 > UBA11512. Next base: position 10,300 of record JAFTVG010000018.1, read on the forward strand.
TTTTTTGCGTATTGCTCGTAGGCAAGAATGATCTGCTGTACAAGACGGTGGCGCACCACGTCTCTGTCGGTGAAGCGGTGGATGGCGATGTCCTCAATGCCCTCAAGCACCTTCACCGCCTCCACAAGCCCGCTTTTTTGTCCCCTTGGCAGGTCGGTCTGGGTGATGTCGCCCGTGATGACCGCCTTGCTATTGTTGCCAAGACGGGTCAAGAACATCTTCATCTGCTCGGGGGTGGTGTTCTGCGCTTCGTCTAAAATGATGAAGGAGTCGTCAAGCGTCCGCCCCCTCATATAGGCAAGGGGCGCGATCTCAATGGTCCCCTTTTCCATCTGCTTTTGATAGTTCTCGGGCCCCAGCATCTCAAAAAGCGCGTCGTACAGAGGTCTTAAATAGGGATCGATCTTGTTTTGCAGGTCGCCCGGCAGGTAGCCCAGCTTTTCGCCCGCCTCCACGGCAGGGCGTGTGAGGATCAGACGGGAGACCTGACCGTTTCGCAAAGCGGTGACCGCCATGGCGACTGCCAGAAAGGTCTTTCCCGTGCCCGCAGGGCCAATACCCAGCACCACGGTGTTTTTGCGGATACGCTCGGCGTATTCCTTCTGTCCCGCCGTCTTTGCCTTGATGGGCTTGCCCTTGACCGTCAGGCATAAGCAGTCCTTGCCTGCGCTCATCATAGCAAGCTCCTCTTCCATCCCCTTTTGCAGGCTGGTGGTTACGTAAATGAGCTTTTGCTCGGAGATCTCCTCTCCTCCTCTTACCCGGTCTCTCAGGTGCTCCAACGCCCTTACCGCCTTTTCCACCTGCTCGTCTTCACCCTTTACCGCAATGGCACAGCCCTCGTCCCATCTTCCTCTGTCGGAGATGCGCACGCCGAAGGCCCTTTCAAGAAAGCGCAGATTGTAGTCAAGACTGCCGAACACCGCCGCCGTCTCCTCGGCACTTTCTGTAAACACGATCTTTTCTGCCACGGTCATCCTCCTTGTGGATCTATTTTTCGTCCATCGTCACCTCCACCGCTTTGGCGATGTCGGTAATACACAGCGCCTTGCAGATCACCAAAACGCCGTCTTCCTTTTCGATCACCTCATATTCCCGAAAAAGCAGCTCTTCCGATACACTCTGTATTTTTTTTGAAAGCTGCTCTTTTGCCAACGCCTCTGCCGTTCTTGCGTCAACGGTGTAAGTGACCTCCCGTAAGGGCAGGGCGTAGGTGACGGTTATGGGCAAGGGAAGATCCACGCCCAGAACCGTTTGGAAATACTCATCATCTATTGTAACATATTTTTCCTCTAAAAATCTACTGTTTTTTAAAAAAATAATCTCTTTTCCCAAAAAATTTACCGATTTTTTCAGCATCACTGCCTTCTCTTCCACCGTTTTGCTCTGTTTAAAGGGTATGAACGTCTCTTCAAAGAGCCACACCTTGGCAAAAACTCTGCCGGCGCTCACCCTTGGGTGAAGTCCCCCCTCCTTTTCGGAAAAGCCTGCCACCAGCATCTGTCCCTTTTTCACGGTGCTTCCCACGTTTACAAGCGCCCTTCCCGTGCTCAGCTCATAGCGTACGATCTGTCCTTCCCGATCCGCCACCAGATTGAAAAGTCCCTCCTTGGGCTCTTCCTTTGGGGGCTTGTTTACCGTTTCGATGATCTGCACCTCTGCCACCGTTCCCATCATATTCACAGACAGCCAGGCGATCTCCTGTCTGTTTAAGGGCACGATGTTGCAAAAGCGGTGCAGGTCGATGTTTGCATACCTGCTTCCCACGGCAAAGCCCTCCTCCTTCAGGATTTCGATCACCTGCTCGCTGCTGAGCAGCTCATTGCCCGAAACACGGATGTCCCACACGTATTGACTGCACTCATAAATGAAAAAAAGCGCCAGCACCACTCCCAAAAGCAATCCGGGACGACGGCAAGCCCCCAAAAGAAAGGGAACGAGCCCCCGCTCCATTTGAAGCTCAAAGGGGATCCCGCGTGCGTTCAAGAGCCCTTCAAGGGCTTTGCCCTCCCGCCGCTCCACGCTGATCTCATATCCCTGCGGACACACCCTGCCGTTAAAGCAGGGGATGGAAGAGCGAAGAAGGAGCGTCGCCGCAAGTGCGGCGGGGTGGCGGATCAGATACCGCCGTTCCCCTCCGATGAAATTGGAGATCCTGCCGATCATAGCCCCTCCCGCTCCTTCTTGCTCCCCTCGTCCTCCAAGAAGGACAAGCTGTCGATCTTTCCCATTACGGCGATCCTCGTGCCTCTGTAGAGCTTTAATTCCAACGACTCCCCCCGTACGGACAGCACACCCTCCTTGACCCGCATGGCGATCTCGTCCTCTTTGTAAACGGTCAGCCCTCTGCAGCCGTCAAGCTCGACGAGCGCTCTGCCCTCAAGGACGATCTCGGTCCTGCCGTTTTGACCTCCTGCAGGGGGTGTCAGGCTTTGGGGGTCGGTATACCATTTTTTGAAACGGGCAAGCAGACCCGTCCCTTGCGTGCTGTTGAAGGAGGGGCGTCTTTGCCCGCCGCGCCCCTTTGTCTTTTCAAACAAGAATATTTCGCCTCACTTTTTCGTATTGTAGCACTGTAACACTATGCAAAAGGAGGGGGAGCTATGCTTATTGACAGAAAGGGCAGGGGCAGGCTTTTTCTTTTTTGGGCGGCGCTTTCCTTGACCGCATTTCTGTTGATGATTGATCCCGCCGGGTGCGCAGAGCTGGTGAAGGGCGGGTTGCAAACGGTGGTAAAAAGAGCCCTTCCCGCCGTTTTTCCCTATCTCGTGCTATCCTCTCTGCTGTTTGAAAGCGGTTTTCCTCAGCTTTTCAAGGGGCGCGTCGCCCGCCTTTTCGGCAGGCTGTTCCATTTACCAGACTGCTGTGTTTCGGGCATTGTGATCGGACTCTTTGCGGGCTTTCCCTTGGGGGCAAGCTATGCCGCGGGACTGTATGCAGAGGGGCGTTGCACCAAGGAGGAGGCAGAGCGTCTGTCGGCTCTCTCGGGCTTTCCTGCGCCTCCCTTTTTGCTGGGTGCATTCGGGCAGGGCGTGATGGGCTCAGCTCTTGCAGGGCTGTTGCTTTACGCCGTGCAAACGGCGGCAGTCTTTTTATACGGTATTCTTTTGGGACGATCGGCAAGAAAAAGGGAGAAGAGCAGAAAAAGGGAGGGCGCACCCCCTTTTTTGAAAAAGGAGGAAGGGAAAGCAGATCTCTTTGAAAGAAAATGCACCGTCCCCGCCCTCTTTCCGATGGTGGGAGTCTGCATTGGCAGAAGTGCCCTTCAGATGGTGCGCATCGGCGGGTACATTCTTTTCTTTTTTTTGATCTCGGGATTGATCTTGGATATTTTTTCGCCCATATTCTCTCTTTTCCCCCTGCTTGAAGGGCCCGTGGCGGGCTTTTTTGAGATCTCCTCGGGCGTGGCTCATATAAATGCCCGCGGAGCGCAGGGGATGCTGGCGGGCGGACTCGTTCTTTGCTTTTCGGGGCTTTCGGTGCATATGCAGGTGGCTGGGTTTCTTGTCCCGGCAGGACTCTCTGTGAAGGAGCATCTGCTTGCCCACCTGCGTCTTTGCCCGGTCATTGCCCTGTTGTCGGCGGCGCTTTGCGCCCTCTTTGATTTATTTTAAAGGAATTTGCAAAAAACACTTGAAAAAGCGGCGCTTTCGGTGTAAACTGTAACTATGAACGGGAAGGGAGGCGAAAGAGTGTCCGCTTTTTTAAAAAAGAAGAGCAGCCTTGAAGAAGAGGATCTTTGCTGCCGCTGCTGTGAGCACGCACAGCTCGGCGACGGGGAGCAGGTCTTCTGCAAAAAGAAAAAGAAGGACGTGGCGCCAGAGGGCAATTGTCTTTCCTTTGCCTATGATCTCTTAAAGCGCCGTCCCTTGAAAAGAAAATCGGTGGATCTGTCCGACCTGGAATTCCCGCAGATCTGACCATCTCTTTGCCGCAAGTATTTTTAAAAACAAGTATTTTTAAAAAAACAAAAGGATCGTTATGAAAAAAATCAGACAAATCAGAATATACAGCCTGCTTCTTGCCCTTTTGCTTTTGCTGACGGGGTGCTTTGCCCCAAAGAAGAGCACCGACAGCCCCTCGGGGGAAATCCCTTCTGAGGGCGGTGGATCGGATCTCCTTTCACGGGATCCTTCAGCAGAGCAGAGCGGGCAGAGCTCCTTGCCCGCTGTAAGCCCGGATGCTTCGGTTTCCCATCCTTCATCCCGCCCCCCTGTGCCCTCAACCTCCGTCCCGCCTACTCCCTCCAAGGATCAGGGACCCCAAGAAAAGCGTCTTTCCTTTCTTGCGGCAGGGGACAACCTGATCCACGAGGCAGTTTTTCTTGATGCATTGCGGCTGGGCGGCGGTGAAAGATATGCCTTTGAGTCGATGTATAACGGGGTGTCCTCGCTGATCTCGGGTGCAGATCTGTCCTTCGTCAACCACGAATGTCCTATTGCAGGCGATGAATACGGTATTCTCGGCTGGCCTGCCTTCAACTCTCCCGTATCGGCGGGCAGTGCGTTAAAAAAGGTGGGCTTTGATATCGTCAATGTGGCAAACAACCATATCCTTGATATGGATAACAAGTGCGCGGGCTACAAAAACACCGTAAAGAACCTGCAGGATACGGGTATGCTGGTTATCGGCGGCTATACCGCGGCAGATTACGACAATCTGCGTATTCTTGAACAAAACGGCATCAAGGTGGCATTCCTTTCCTATATGGACGTGCCCACCAACAATCAGACCATCAACTCCTCCACCCCCGAAATGATTCTGCCCGTTGCCACCGAGTCTGCCATCAAAAGACAGACCGCCCTTGCAAGAGCGGCGGCGGATTTCGTGGTGGTATCGATCCATTGGGGAACCGAAAATTCTTTGTACGTCAACGACGATCAGGTGCGCCTTGCCAAGCTGATGAATTCCTGCGGGGTAGACGTGATCTTGGGTCATCACAGCCACACCATCCAAAAGGTGGAGTGGATCGAAAGTCAGGCGGGTAAGACCCTTTGCTACTATTCGCTGGGCAATCTTCTCTCCACCCAGCATCCCATCAAGAACCTGATCGGCATCTTTGCCTCCTTTGATCTGGTAATTGATGAAAACGGCAACAGATCGGTGGAAAACGCCGCCGCCATCCCCCATATGACCTGGTATTCCACAAAGCGTGACGCTCTGCAGATCTACCGCTTCAAGGACGTGACCGAGGCGCTTGTAAAGGATCACGGCTCCCAGTTGAGAACGGGCGAAAACGGCGGGACGTTTACTCTTGCGGATTTGAAAACCCACGTGGAAAAGCAGATCCCTGCCGACTTTTTGAAGTATTGAGCGATCACCGAATATTAAAAACCAAAAGCGTGGATCAGACGATCCACGCTTTTTCAAGCAGAGAAACACTCTGCTCGATTTGCTCCTCGGTGATGCCGTTATAGCCAAGCACCAAGCAGGGAGTCGCGCCCTTTGAAATGGGGCAGGGGGTGTTTTTCAAGGTGTATTCGGAAAGCCCGTGCAGACCCACGCCGCAGGACGCCGCTTTTTTTACAAGCTCTTCTTCGCTCATCCCGTTTTCCACCTTCAAAAGCAGGTGCAGTCCCGCCTCGGCGCCCTCAATACGGAGGACGGGGGCAAGGGAGGAGCGGTCAAGTGCGTCCACAAGGGCGTCTCTTTTTTTCTTGTAGAGCTTTTTCATACGGTTGACGTGCCGCTCAAGATAGCCCTCCGAAATGAAGGAGGCGAGGGTGAGCTGGTCAAAGACCGGCACGGTGCAGGTGTAAAAGGACAGCCTTTTTTGGTATTCCTCCAGAAGTGCGGGGGGTAAGACCATATAGGAAATGCGGATGGAGGGGGCAAGGAGCTTGGTGAAGGTGCTCAAATAGATCACTCGCCCGCTTTGATCCATAGCGGCAAGGGTGGGAATGATCTGCCCCTTGTAGCGGAATTCGCTGTCGTAATCGTCTTCGATCACGTAGCCGCCGCGCTGTTCCATCAAAGACAAAATGGAAGCCCGCCGTCCTGCAGGCATGCAAATGCCGGTGGGGAAGTGATGGGCGGGGGTGATGTGCAAAACGTGGGGGAGTGCCTTTTCCTCGGGACAGGCACCGCAGCTGTCAAGAGGGACGCCCACACAGCGCACCCCGTGCTCTCTGAAAATGGAGGCGATCTTGTAGTAGCCCGGATTTTCGATGCCGTAGGTCAGATCTCTGCCAAGAAGCTGAATGATCAGACTCACCAGATATTCCGATCCGGCACCCACTACGATCTGCGCAGGATCTACCGTCAGCCCGCGGAAGGCGGCAAGATAGCCTGCGATGGCTGTCCGCAGCTCTGCCGTTCCCTCCGAAGGGCAGGGGGCAAGAAGCTGAGCGGCAGGGCGGGAGAGAACCTGCCTTGAAAGGCTGCGCCAGATGGAAAAGGGGAAGGAGGCGGTGTCTGTACCCTTGGTGGAAAAGTCACAGACCGCAGGGCGGAGGACAGGCGTCTGATCCTTCTGTTCGTTTATATGAGAAGAGCGATCCGCAGGGGAAGCCCTTCTTTTTTGATCCTTCAGGGAGGGCAGAAGGTGCTCCACAAAATAGCCGCTTCCCGCTTTAGAGCGCAGATAGCCCTCGTCAACAAGCTGACCGTAGGCGTTTTCTACCGTGAGTACGCTGATCTTCAGATGAGAGGAGAGCGACCTTTTGGAGGGAAGGCGTTGGTTTTCCCGAAGGGACCCCTCCAAGATCATCTGCTTGATGCCATCGTAAAGCTGGATATACAAAGGGGTCTTGCTTTTGGGGTCAAGAGTCAGGGTGATCATCCGACATTGCTCCTTTTTTAAAAATTGATGCAAGTGACAAGGTCAGTATACCATCTTTTTTATATGATTTCAAGAGAAAAGTTGACAGAACGGAAAAAAAGGAGTATACTGTAGCCAAAGTAAACCGAAGGGAGGAAGGAACAGTGGCGCATCAGCCCATCGCAGACCGTTTAAGACCCAATAAGCTTTCCGATATGGTGGGGCAAAGCCACCTCTTCGGCAAAAAAGGGGTCATCACCAGAGTTCTGGAGCAGGACCATCTGACCAATATGATCTTCTACGGTCCCCCCGGCACGGGCAAGACCACTCTTGCCACCATCATTGCGAAGATCTCGGGAATGGAGCTTTGCCATTTAAACGCCACCACCGCAAGCACGGCAGACGTCAAGGAGGTCATCTCCCGCGCGGAGTCGGTCTTTGGCGGAGAGGGTATCCTTTTATATATCGACGAGATCCAGTATTTCAACAAAAAGCAGCAGCAGGTCCTTCTTGAATACATTGAGAACGGTCAGATCACTCTGATCGCCTCCACCACCGAAAATCCCTATATGTACGTGTATAACGTCATCATCTCCCGCTCGATGGTCTTTGAGTTCAAGGCGGTCACACCCGCCGAGATCCTGCCCGTCCTTGAAAGAGGGCTTGCTCTTTTAAACGGCGAGGCGCAGATGAAGCGTACTGCAAATAGGGAGGTACTGCTTCACGTTGCCTCCTGCGGGGCAGGGGACGTGAGAAGGAGTCTGAACATCCTGGAAAGCGCCTTCTATACCGCAGAGGAGCAGATCACCAAAGAAACGGTGGACGCCCTGACCCCCCGCGTCATCGGCAATTTTGACAAGAGCGGCACGGTGCACTACGATCTGCTGTCTTGCTTGCAAAAGTCCATTCGCGGCTCAGACCCCGACGCTGCCATCTTCTATCTTGCAAAGATCCTTGAGGGCGGCGATCTGCAGGGAGCTTGCAGGCGGCTTCAGGTCATTGCAAACGAGGACGTGGGTCTTGCCCACCCCATCGCCGCGGTGATCGCAAATTCCTGCGTGGATTCGGCAATGCGGGTGGGAATGCCCGAGGCGACCCTCCCCCTTTCCAATCTGACCGTCTTTCTTGCCACCTGTCCCAAGTCAAACGGCGCCCACCTTGCCTACGAGGCGGCAAAGGCTGACGTTTTGGCGGGCAAGGGGCAGACCATCCCTGCCCATCTTCGCCCCGGCAACGATTTCGCGGGCTACAAATACCCCCACGACTACCCCGGGCATTACGTCACCCAGCAGTACCTGCCCGACGACCTGAAAAGCAAGAAATACTATTCCTTCGGTGAAAACAAGACCGAACAGGCGGCAAAGGCATACTGGGATCTGGTTAAAGGAAAAAAATAACCGCAGAAAACGCACGCACGGAACGTACAAAAAATCCCGATCTTCCAAAGAGTGATGCTCTTAGCGGAGCATTTGAAAAATACCGCTAAGTGCGAGCATCGCATTTGATCGGTCAAATACACTTGGGCTAAGCCCAAACCCTTATTACAAGCAGAAAGAGCAAGAGTAAAAGGAAACAAATCCTTCTATTCTTGCTCTTGTTTTTTTCTTCTGTCGATATGTCAACTTCGTTGACTCGATATGCTTTCGCTACGCTGCGAACCCCAAAGCTCATTCTTCGCTTCGGGGAACCCCAGCCGCTCAAGCTCGATATATTGTCGCTACGCGCCAATTCGATATGAGATAAATCCCTCGTTTGCGAAGCAAACATATCGAGTGCGCAAGCACATATCCAACGCCTCA
>JAFTVG010000019.1 GCA_017465885.1 Clostridia bacterium
TCTTGCTATTTCGACCTGCACCATATCAAATTCAATGGGCTCCACAATTGCGGGATGGCTGTTTTGCACATAGTACTGAGGCACTTCGCCCGTGTTCACCTTCTTCTTTTTCGTTAGGAAGTCCACGGTGTAACTCTTCTGTAATAAGGCGTCACCTTTGTATTTCTCATTTGTGAGAATGCTTAAAATCGTGTTTGAGCGCCATTTATCGCATCCTGCAGGGGTCTTAATTCCTTGCTCCGTCAGATGCTTTGCGATCCATATGGGCGTCCTGCCTTGCAAAAACAGCCTATAAATCATCCTTACAATTTTAGCCTCTTCTTCATTGATAACCGGGTGTCCTTCGGGACCTTTGTCATATCCAAGAAAATGCTTAAACGGCATCGTTACCTTGCCGTCTGCAAAACGCTTTCTCTGTCCCCATGTAACGTTCTCGGAAATGGAACGGCTCTCTTCCTGCGCCAATGACGACATAATCGTAATAAGAAGTTCTCCCTTGCTGTCGAAGGTGTAGATGTTCTCTTTCTCAAAAAAGACCTCAACGCCGCTTTCTTTTAACTTTCTAACCGTGACAAGGCTGTCAACCGTGTTTCTAGCAAAACGGCTGACTGACTTTGTAATAATGAGGTCGATCTTGCCGTCAAGTGCATCTTGCACCATCTCGTTAAACCCCTTACGGTGCTTGGTGTTAGTTCCTGAAATACCTTCGTCTGTGTAAACGCACACAAACTCCCAATCCTCACGCGCCAGAATGTACTTGGTGTAATAATCGATCTGCGCCTCATAGCTTGTGAACTGCTCATCGTTATCGGTAGAAACACGAGCGTAAGCGGCAACTCGACGTTTCCTCACGGCGTTGTGCTCTATGGATGTGATGATGTTTTTTGTCGCAGGGATGACTGTTATTGCTCTAGCCATTCTGTGCCCTCCTTTCTAGATTTCTTTGTCTTACCGCATCTCGCATCTCCTCTGTCCAGGACTCGGAACGGGAGCGGTCTTGCCATACCTTAGTAACTATCTGCCCGCCCACCAAGTGGTACTCCAACCGATTCCCATTGTAAACGACTATTTTTTCGATGTCCTTCACATCGGCAACTGTTGATGTAACTTCCGCCAAGGTTGAGTCTGGGATTTGCTTAGATGCGCAGAATGCTTTTCCTTGCGTGGCAAACGTGGCGCAGATCCAAACAGGCTGCTTTACGGTTACCTTGCGTCTGTAACTCTTTCCGCAGTTTCCGCAAACGAGGAGCCCTGAAAAAGGATATCTGTTTCTTGCCTTGGGGGCGTGTCCGTATTTCTTCGCCCTGCTTTCCAACTCCTCCTGTACGCGGTTAAAGGTATCAATATCAATTATCGGCTCGTGAGCATCCTCAACGTGATATTGCGGAAGCTCCCCGTGGTTGATTTTGGTCTTCTTTGTTATGTGGTTTTCCCTATAGGTCCGTTGCAACAGCAAGTTCCCAGTGTAGGTATAATTTCGAAGAATTCTGCCAATCACCGAAGGATGCCATCGCTCACCAAAGCGTGTCGGTACGCCCCTACGGTTTAAGCCGTTTGCAATTGCGTTTGTCCCCTTGCCGGAAAGGTAATCTAAAAAAATCTGCTTTACGATTTCTGCCTCCTCGGGAATGACAGTATAAACACCATCGCACAGGCGGTACCCTAACATACCGCCATTCCACGGCAGCCCTTCTTCAAAATTCTTCTTGATGCGCCACTTCATATTTTCACTAACGGATCGACTCTCCTCCTGGGCATAGGATGCAAGAATCGTGAGCATCAATTCTCCGTCCGCACTCATCGTATGGATGTTCTGTTCCTCAAAATAAACATCAATGCCCATCATTTTGAGTGATCGCACCGTCTCTAAAAGCGTTACGGTATTACGCGCAAAGCGTGAAATGGATTTTGTAATAATAACATCAATATTTCCTGCTCTGCACGCTTCCAGCATCTCCTGAAAGCCCTTGCGGTCTTCCTTGGTTCCCGTTATGGCCTCATCAGTAAATATTCCAACAAAAATCCATTCGCTCTGCTTGTTAATAAAGTTGCTGTAATAATCTGCTTGTGCCGATAAGGAATGTATCATAGCATCCTTACCCGACGACACTCGAACATAAGCAGCAACTCTTTTTCTTCTTTTTAGCTGCGGCAAATGCTCCACTGATTTTACGATTTTTTGCATTATTCTACCTCCTCTGTTAGTGGTATATTAACTCTATAATCGTTTATTATCAAGTCATTTTCGGATAATATACTACACGAATTTATCCCATATTTACGGCGCAGTTTTGTATCAATTATGGCATACTCTTGAGGAAGTATAACGCAGCGAGATAATAATATTTTTGCTTGATAAATCGCGCTTTTATAGTGTAACAGATTGTCATAATAATCCCGTTCGCTCATTTCCCTTCCTCCCTATTCTGATAACAGTTTTGCGAACAATACTTCCTGTGTTTGCTGCTGTAATCATAAAACTTCTCTCCGCACACAGGGCATATATAAGGACGAATTGCTCCTCCTTAATCGCCTTGATGTCTTTGTCTTGTTTTTCTTGTTTCAGATACCATTTGTAAATGGCGAAGATAACACCGAAGATCACACCGAGTGCGGTGATTACCCCGGCAACCGTTGTGATGATTTCCATAGGGCACCTCCTTAATCTTCAAAGATAATGATGCCCTCAAGAGCGATCATATCTCCGGGTGTAGGCAGATCGTTTGCGGAAAGGAAATCACTCTCCGAAAGTTTGACGGGCTGTACATCGTCCACTTCGGTTTCCTGAAGGCGTGTCAGCTCTTCTTCAAAAGCAGTCTTTGCCTTGGGGTCTTTGAGCTTGATACGCCCATCCTCAAGAAAGACGGGAGATCCGTCCGGCTTCTTTTCAGCGTGAGCTTCAACAGCCTTTTTCTCCTGTTCGACATAGAAGTCAAATTCTGCTTCGACAGCCTTACGGAGCTTTACGATTTCACGCAGCTTCTTATAGTCGCTAAAGCGTTTCTCTGTGAGGCGTTCCAGGGCGGGCTTGGTTTCAATGATGGTTTTCAGTTTCATAGGTTTTGTTCTCCTTTATAAGATTTACATAATGAGTACCGAGGTCGGTGGCTTGACCTTCAAACCACCACGAATCATAAGGGGTCTTTGCACCGAGCAGCTCACGTTTCCAATAACGGAGAGCAGAGCCGATGCTCAAACAAAGCATTCTCAAACCACCAACGGCGGCGTTCTGAATGCCGTGTCCAACTTCGTGCATTTTGGTGTGTTCGCTTGCCCCCTTGCAGCAAATGAAGAACCACCCAAGCTCAAGACCGCCCCACCCCTTGCCGATTTCAAAGTACGGGCAAATTCCGTGGTAGTCCTTGGGCTTGCAACGAAAAAGGCGAAGTATTCCATAGACAATCAAGCCTACGAAAGACAACGCCCATCCTTGGGTTTTCTGCCGTCTGCGGAGTTCTTCCGGTGGCAGTTTCAAGATGCTTGTGAAGTCATAGTTTTTCATACAATACCTCCTATCAGATTTTTGAGTGCTTTGACTTCGGCTTTGAGTTTTTGGATCTCCCAGGTGTTAAGGGAGATGATTTCTTCGTAGCGCAATCCCCACTCCGTCTTCTCGTCTTCGGGGTCACCGAAAGCGCATACGGCAGCGAAGTCTTGCGTTGTGAGTCCCGCCGTCTTTATGGCGGATACAACCTCTTGAACAATGAAGCCGGAGTGGATACGGCTCGACGTTCCTTCGTTGTATTTGTAAGTGCGGGGCTTAAGGTTGTCAAAAAGGACGGAGTAGGCATCGGAGAAGTCAGAAATGGTGTTCTTTACCTTGATGTCGGAAGACGAAATCCACGCACTTCCGTTGGTTTTGAAGGTGCCTTGAATATCCACATATGAACTATAGCATTCCAATTCACCCCTCATTGTGCTGTTGTAATAAAAGGTGAGTTGGTCGCTATCAATTTTGATTTGGTATCCGGTGGTAGAAGTGCCTATCCACAAAGCGCTGCTGACAACATAAGTGCCGTAAAGATATCCACAAGTAGTACTGCTCATAGTTGTGGTTCCGAGGTAATTCGATGAATTGCCAAGATACCACGTTCCCATCAGGCGTTTATACACAGTCGTTTCTTCGTGGGTAATCATGATGCAATGATGCGAATAACCACCGCCAGAGGATTTTGTTCCCTCATATTTGATAGCGTTGGTTTCCAACTTGATAGCCGATCCGGAAGTCCAGTCTGCGGAAATATCTGACACACCAATGCCCGAGTAGTCAATTGAAGCGTAACCGTTACCGCTTGTGGGTATTTTCAGCGAACCGCCCGTAATGTTTACGTTGGATGACGTGATAGTACCCGTAATTGTGGCGTTGGTCGCATACAGCTTTCCGGCGGAGGTAACATAGAAAGTACCCGCGCCAAGACCGATGCCGTCCGTGCCGATATATACTCCCGCAGTTGAACTGCTATACGAAGTTTTTGTCTTGTAGATCTTCGTAGTACCGATGGTGAAACCTCCGATTGTTCCGCTCGGTGCAGAAAGGCTACCGCTGAACACCGCACCGCTATCGTCCACTCGGAATTTGGGAAGGTAGACATAAAAGGTGGCGTTATCGTTGTTGGCATCAATATAGTAGGTGCTATTGCCACCGAAGGTCAGCTTGCCCGTGAGAGTCATATCTTGCAATGTGCCGGATGTTGCAGTAATCGTTCCAGAGATGTTCGCCCCGGTTGCCGTCAACACACCAGTCTTGGAAACAGAGAAGGTCATATTGCCACCGCCAGAAGCAGCATCGTGTGCGCGTATCCAATAGTCATTTGCATTTGAAGCGGATGCAATATAAAAAGAACCGCCTGTTTCTGAACTGTAAAGACTTGACGATGATATAGTCCAGGCACCGATAGTTCCGCTTTTTGAAACCATACGACCCGCAGATGAAACATAGAAGGTTGCTGCGCCCAAGCCAATGCCTGTAGTGCCAATATAGACTCCGGCGGTCGTGCTTGAGTAAGAGGTCTTTGTTTTGTAGATAGCGGATGTTCCAATTGTGAACCCTCCAATCGTACCACTTGTAGCGGTGATGGAGCCTTGGATTGTAAGTCCGCTTGAAGTCACGCTCATTACTGTAGTCGCATTGGAATAGCCGAAGCTACCCCCGATTTTTGTTTGGTGTCTTACGCGGCCTGCGTCGCGGCATATTCACAGATCACCTTTGCCGCTTCCTTCATTTTCTCATCGCCATCATATTTGGTCGCCAAGTAATTGATAAAGCTCGGATCAAGTTGGAGAACGTCTCCGAGAGTTCTTCCCTGATACTTTTTCAGTGTACAAGGTACCTTGCAGGCGAGTTGGAACTTCTCCTCGGGAGTCAGTTCCTTTGGGGGCACGGCTACCGATAAAGCAGGAGTGCCCGTTTCGCCTGTGTTCGCAGAAGTGTTCTCTACACCCGACTCATTGCCGAAACTTGCAGCACCGCTGCCAACGTCGAGAGCGAATTCATCAGGTGCATTTGCCGAGAAGGATTCACCTGCCATTGCGAACTGCAAGCC
>JAFTVG010000020.1 GCA_017465885.1 Clostridia bacterium
AGAGAGTTAACGGTTTTTAAGCCATTAGCTCTCTTTTTCTGCTTTGTGAAGTTTTTGCTGACGCAAAAGTGAAGTTGTGCAGATGCTTTGCATCAAGCACAGTGAAGTTGTTCGCCACGGGCTCACAGTGAAGTTAAGTTTGCCTTTACTTCGCCGCAAGGCGAAACTTCACTCACGAAGTGAACTTCACTATCGAAGATAACTTCACTTGCCCGAAGGGCAAACTTAGGTTTAGCGTGTTCTCCGTTAAGGAGAACACGCTAAACCACAGCATCTTTTTTTGTTTCGTTATTTTGTTCCGAAGAGTCTGTCACCCGCATCGCCAAGACCGGGCAGGATGTAGCCGTGCTCGTTGAGACATCTGTCAAGGGTGGAAACGTAGATCTTTACGTCGGGATGGGCTTCGGCAACTCTTGAAACGCCCTCGGGCGCGCCGATGATCGCCATAAACTTGATGTGCTTGCAGCCTCTCTTCTTTAAAAGGTCGATGGCGTCGCAGGCACTGCCGCCGGTGGCAAGCATAGGGTCCACCAGCAGGACCATCTTGTCCTCCTCGTCGATATCGTAGGGCAGCTTGCAGTAGTAGGACTGGGGCTGGAGGGTCTGCTCGTCGCGGTACATACCGATGTGTCCCACTCTTGCCGAGGGGAAGAGGGCGTGGATGCCGTTGACCATGCCAAGACCCGCCCGCAGGATGGGCACGATGGCAACCGAGTTGTCCTTTACCACCTGCTGGGTGCAGGTCTCAAGAGGGGTCGTGACCTCTTTTTCCACGGTGGGCACGTCCTTGAAGCATTCGTAGGTCATCAGGGTGGTGATCTCCTCCACCAGCTCGCGGAATTCCTTGGTGCTGGTCTTTTCATCGCGCAGGATGGCGATCTTGTGTCTGATGAGAGGATGATCGAAAACGACCACGTTATCGTAGTTTTTCATATTCTTCAATTCCTTTCGGCAGCCTTATTTGGATTTTTTGAACTTGGTGAGGATGATGTTGGTGAGGATGCCCAAGATCAGCGCGCAGGCGGTGGGGGTGATGAACACCTTGCCTGCGATCGCCATAGCCATACCGCCGATACCGGGGATCAGGATGGCAGAAACGGTGAACAGATTGGCGTTGTCCTCAAGATCCACCTTCTGGATCATCTTCAGACCCGAAACGGCGATGAAGCCGTAGAGAGTGATGCACACGCCACCCATCACGCATCCGGGGATGGAGTCAAGGAAGGCGACGAAGGGAGAAACGAAGGCAACCAGCATTGCAAGAATGGCGGTGGTGGTGATGGTGATGACCGAGGCGTTTTTGGTGATGGCAACGCAGCCTACCGACTCACCGTAGGTGGTGTTGGGGCATCCGCCAAAGAGGGCGCCTGCAAGAGAGCCGATACCGTCGCCCAGCAGGGTTCTGTGAAGACCGGGATCCTCGATAAGATCCTTGCCGATGATGGAGGACAGGTTCTTGTGGTCTGCAAGATGCTCGGCAAATACCACGAAGGCAACGGGTGCGTAAGCGATGGCAACGGTGGCAAGATAGCTCCAATTGAAGGAAGAAAGTCCCTTTGCCGCATCAAGGAAGGTGAAATCGGGCAGGGTGAGGAAGGTGGACAGGCTTACCCCGTCGGCAACCAGTGCCTTGAAGGGGGCAAAGTCAATGATCATCAGCGATTCGTTGCCGGTTGCCATACCGATGAGGGTGAACACAAGACCGGTGAGATAGCCTGCCAGAATACCGATGATGAAGGGGATGAGCTTGACGAGCTTTTTGCCGTAAACCGAGCAAAGGATGATGACGGTGAAGGTGACCAGCGCGCAGATGACCGACACCCAGGTGGCGGCTTTCATTTCAAAATAGCTGGACAGACCGAAGTCCACCTTGTTTCCGTAGGAGAAAACGTCGTTGACAGCCGCACCTGCAAGAGAAAGACCGATGAGGGCAACGGTGGGACCGATGACTGCGGTGGGCATCACCTTATTGATCCACTTGGTGCCTGCCAGCTTGACGATCAGCGCCAAGATCACGTAGACAAGCGCCGCAAAAACGGTACCCAGCACCAGACCGAGATAGCCCAGCGTGCCGTTACCTGCCGCGCCGGCAAACGCCGCCAGCATGGGGCCGATGAAGGCAAAGGAGGAGCCCAGGAAAACGGGGCTGCGGAATTTGGTGAAGAGCTGGTAGACCAGCGTGCCCACGCCTGCGCCGAAGAGGGCAGAGGAGGCGGACATCCCGTTGCCGACGATCATCGGAACGGTGATGGTGGCAGCCATGATCGCAAGGAGCTGTTGGAAAGCGAAGATCAAAAGCTGAGGAAATTTGGGTTTGTCGTGGATGTCGTAAACGAGCTTGGTTGACATAATAGGATCCTCCAAAGTTATTCTATTGGGCAATGCGCTTGCCACCATCTGACATTATACTCGCTTTTTTTACAAAAGTCAATTGCTTTCGTGTAGTTTGTAAAAGAAGGATCTACTTTTTGGATGCGCTTGGGTGTTGCGCTTGCTTGACAGGAAGGGACTTTCGTGATACAATATAGTATCAAAAAAGTAGGAGGGCGAAGGTGAGAGAGCAGAAGATCCTTGAAGGTATTGAAAGAGAGATGGAGGCACTTCCCGGGCACGTGGGCTTTTACTATAAAAGCTTGGTGACGGGAAAGGAATACGGCGTCAGAGAGGAGGAGATCTACTCTGCCGCCAGCGTGATCAAATTTCCGCTGTTTTTGCATATTTTAGCCGAATGTGAGCAGGGAAGGATGTCCCTTGACGACGAGATCGTCACCGAGGAAGAGGACAAGGTTCCGGGATGCGGGGCGATCAGCCTTTTTACGGGCAGGGTCAAGACCGATCTGCGCACTCTCTGCCGTCTGATGATCTGCATCAGCGACAACACCGCCACCAACCGCCTCATCCGCCACTGCGGATTTGAAGAGATCGAAAGGGGCTTTGTGGCAATGGGCCTTGAAAAAACGAAGATCCGACGCTACCTTTTTGACGCCGAAACTACCGCCAAGGGCATTCGCAACACCATCAGCCCCAAGGAGCTGGGACTGCTTTTTCAGCGCCTTTACAGTGGGGAGTTTGTCAGCCGTGAGGTCAGCGACTACGCCCTTGACGTTCTGCTTGACCAGCAGATCGGGCATAAGCTGGGAGGAAAGCTTGAGGACGTTGCCATCGCCCACAAAACGGGGGAGGACAGCGGGCTGAGTAACGATCTGGGCATCGTCTATGCTGACAAGCCCTTCGTGCTCTGCTTCACGGGACATCAAACCGACGTTTACCCCTTTGAAGACCTGATGCGCCGCGCGGCTTACGATCTTTATATGGTGAATGGCGAGTGATAAGAAAACTTTAGATACATATTGAACTTTCTTTTAAAAGGTGATACAATGGTGAAAAGCGGTGTAAAAGCGCTTTGTTACACTATATTTTCTAATAATTAATAAGGAGAAATACTATGAAAAAACAAAGTAAGTGTATTGCGGCATTCATACTGTTGGCAGCGTTAATGCTCTCTTTTGCAGGGTGCAAAGCACAGCTCTCAGACAAACGGGAAGGCTTTGAGGGAGCGGGATACGAGTCGGCAGAAAAGGCGGCGAAGGCGTACGCAGAGGCATTCCTTGCGGCAGATGTGGATGCAATGATTGCCACCTTTGCAGTCGAGACCTTTGTGGAAGGTTATGATTTGGACGAATATATCCAATTTAGAAAATACTATAATTACATTTATGCCGAATGTGCCTTTGAAAACAGCGGGGAATTTCAAACCGCGGTCAATTACTATTCCCGCGTTGGCGATCTGGTTAATGATTTTAAGCAGCAGTATTTTTATTTGGTGCTGGATGAGTCGCCGAGCGGGAGTATGGAAACTGTTGTGAATTGGGAAGAAGCAGAGATTGCACAGTTTGTGGATGTGATCAGCGATCCGAGCTTTGAGGAAAAGATGTCTAAAGCCTCGATCCACGATCTTTTAACTCCTGAAATGCTTGAGGGGGTGGATATGGCTGTGTATGAACGGAACCATAGCCAATACGGACATTTAACCTGCGAAGAGATCACCTCCTATGCCATCGAGCTTGATTTTGACGGCGAGGAATACTACCTTTTCGTGGATGTGGGATGCTATGACGGGGTTTGGTATAATATCAGCATCAACTCGATACTGGGCGTGAGCGCGGGTGCCGAGAATGGCTTTTCTATTATGCACAGAGCCGATTGAATAGGAACGTTTTTCAAAAGAAAAACGGTTTTCCTCCATTCTTCCGAATTTTTTGAAGGTTTTTAAGGGATTTTTTGGGAAAGCCCCCTGAATGGGATGGGGGGCAAAGCCCCCAAACAGCTTTTTTACAAATTGAAACGAGCCAACTGTTTTTGGACAGTTGACTCATTCGCGCGTATCGATAAACTTCTTTTCAAAAGAAAACCGGGTTTTAAACCACCCATTCTTCCAAAGTTTTTGAAGGTTTTCAGGAAACTTTTTACAAAAAGTTTCCTGAATGGGGGTTGGGGCAAAGCCCCAAATAACTTTTTTTACAGAATGAAACACGGCAACGAGCGGTTTTTACCAATCGTTGCCGTGTTTTATTTTATTTCACGTTTGCTTCCACGAATGCGCGTACAGCCGCCAGCGCGTCTGCCACCTTTTCGGGGTTCTTACCGCCTGCCATAGCAGAGTCGGGTCTGCCGCCGCCACCGCCGCCGCAGATGGTCGCCGCGGTCTTTGCGATGTTACCCGCGTGCATGCCCTTGGCAATGGCATCCTTGCCGCAGGAGGCGATCAGGTTGAGCTTGCCGCCGTTGACAACGGCAATCAGCGCAACGCTTGCGGGATCCTCGGCTCTCAGATTGTCGCACACGTTTCTCACCGCATCGGGTGCGGTGTCGGAAACGGTTGCCAGAACCAGATGAACGCCCTTGATCTCTTCCTTGTTTGCGGTGATGGAGGAGAGCTTTTCAGCGGCGATCTTGGCTTTCAGCGCCTCGTTTTCGCTGTTGGCGCTCTTGAGCTCGCCCTGAAGCTGTGCCGCCTTTTTGGCGATGTCGTTGACGTTCTGAACCTTCAGCTCCTTTGCGGTCTCGGCGATCAGCGCTTCCTTTTCGGCAAGAAGCTGTAAAACGCCAAGTCCGGTGGTGGCTTCGATTCTTCTCACGCCTGCCGCAACCGAGCTTTCGGAAATGATCTTGAAGAGTCCGATCTCGGCAGTGTTTTTCACGTGGGTACCGCCGCACAGCTCGGTGGAGAGATCACCCATCTTTACCATACGAACGGTCTTGCCGTACTTCTCGCCGAAGAGCGCCATTGCGCCTGCCTTCTTGGCACTTTCAATGTCGGTCTCGACGGTTTGTACCTCTGCGCCTGCGTTGATCATCCGGTTGACCAGATGCTCAACGGCAGTCAGCTCCTCCTTGGTCAGGGGGGCGTAGTGAGAGAAGTCAAAGCGCACTCTGTCGATGGAAACGTAAGAGCCTGCCTGCTCTACGTGGCTTCCCAGCAGCTCTCTTAATGCCGCCTGCAGCAGATGGCAGGCAGAGTGGTTCTTCATAATTCTTTGACGGCCGGGGTAGGTGATACCCATATTCACCGTGTCGCCCACCGTCAGGACGGCGTTCTCTTCAAGGGTGCAGAAGTGAAGGAAGATGCCGCCGGATTTCTTGGTATCGGTCACGTGAACGATGCCGTTTGCAAGGTGGATGGAGCCGGTGTCGCCCACCTGACCGCCGCCCTCTCCGTAGAAGGGGGTCTTGTCGGTGATGACGGTGATATCACCCTCGTTTGCGCTGTCCACGCGCTCGCCGTCCTTGATGATGGCAAGGACGGTCGCATCGCAGGAAGCCTCGGTATAGCCCACGAACTCGGTCTTGGGGATGCCTGCAAGCAGGTCGGAGGAGCCCTCAGCCCAGCCCGAGATGTCGGCTCTTGCCGCTCTTGCACGCTGTCTTTGCTCGTTCATCAGCGCCTTGAAGGACTCCTCGTCAAGAGAAAGTCCTGCTTCCTTTGCGATCTCGCGGGTGAGGTCGATGGGGAAGCCGAAGGTATCGTACAGCTTGAAGGCGTCCTCACCCGACAGGGTGTCGCCGCCCTCCGCCTTGGTCTTTTCGGTCATGGTGTTCAGGATGGAAAGACCTGCGTCGATGGTTGCCGCAAAGCGATCCTCCTCGATCTTCACGATCTTCTTGATATAGTCGGTCTTCTCGGTCAGCTCGGGGTACTCGGAGATATTCTCCTTTGCCACCACGGGAATCAGGTCTGCAAGGAAGGTTCCTTCAATACCCAGCATTCTGCCGTGTCTTGCCGCTCTTCTCATCAGACGGCGAAGCACGTAGCCTCTGCCCTCGTTTGAGGGCACCACGCCGTCGCAGATCATAAAGGTGGTGGAGCGGATGTGGTCGGTGATGACTCTGAGAGAAATGTCGGTCTTCTCGTCCTCGCCGTACTTCACCCCCGCCTTGTCGCAGATCGCCGTCATGATGTTGCGCACGGTATCCACTTCAAACAGGTTGTTTACCCCCTGCATGATGCAGGCAAGACGCTCCAGACCCATACCGGTGTCGATGTTGGGCTTTGCAAGGCGGGTGTAGGTGCCTGCACCGTCGCTTTCAAACTGGGTGAAGACGTTGTTCCAGAACTCCATATAGCGGTCGCAGTCGCATCCGGGCTTACAGTCGGGCGAGCCGCATCCAAATTCGGGACCGCGGTCAAAGTGGATCTCCGAGCAGGGTCCGCAGGGGCCCGAGCCGTGCTCCCAGAAGTTGTCCTCCTTGCCAAGGCGCACTACTCTTTCGGCAGGCAGACCGATCTTGTTGACCCAGATATCGTACGCCTCGTCATCGTCCAAATAAATGGTAGCCCACAGACGATCCTCGGGCATTTCTAAAACCTTGGTGATGTATTCCCACGCCCAGGGCAGTGCCTCCTCCTTGAAGTAGTCGCCGAAGGAGAAGTTGCCCAGCATCTCAAAGAAGGTGCCGTGGCGGGCAGTCAGACCCACGCGGTCGATGTCGGGGGTACGGATGCACTTCTGGCAGGTGGTCATTCTGTGGCGGGGAGGCTCCTCCTCGCCGGTGAAATACTTTTTAAGGGGTGCCATACCTGCGTTAATGAGCAGCAGGGATTTGTCGTTTACGGGAACGAGGGGGTAGCTCTTGTGGCGAAGATGCCCCTTGGATTCAAAGAAAGACAGATAGCTTTCTCGAATCTCATTTACGCCCATCCATTTCATAATATATCTCTTCCTTTCAAACGGTGTAAAAGTCTACACCTTATTATAGTTTTTTTCTTTCAAAAGTCAAGAACTTTTGTCAAAAAGCTTTGATTTTCGTCCTTTTTCCTTGGATCTACAGGGTGAATTCGGCAAAGCCGTCAAAGCTGCCGCAGTCATCTCCCTCGCCATCCTCCGCTTCTGCCTTCTTTTGGAGGGAGGGCAGGGCGGCGCCCACGATCTGATAGTAGTCGGCGTCGGGATTCTGGAGCATCACGTCCAACACCCCGATATACTCGCGGATGATCTCGCGGGGGGTGATCATCTCGTTTGCCCCCGCTCTGTCAAGACAGAGGGTGAGAAAGTGGCGGATCTGCTCCTCGCTGATGCTGCTTTTTTTGCCGTGATACTGTCCGTGCAGGTCGGTGAGTCGGTGGCAGAGGGCAAGAAGCTCACTGTCAGACATCCTCTTTAGGCGGATGATGGGACCCATCAGGTTGCGGTAGCCTCCCGCGGCGGCGATCCTGCCGTCGGAAAGTCGGCTCTTTAGCGCCTCGTAGCTGTAAAGCCCTCTGCGCTGATCCTCCAAAAAGGTGGGCGTGCCTCCAAAAAAGAGCCCCAACCCCGCGGCTCTGCCCTGCAGGGTATCGTTATACATGGAAAGAAGCTTTTCGTAGTTGGCTTCTCTTGAAATGCGGTTGGCGATCTTATACAGGTTGACGCACTCGTCAATGAAGACGAGCAACCCTTTGTAGCCCAGCTGACGGACGAACAGTGCAAACAGCTTGATATAGTCAAACCAGCTGTCGTCGTCGATGATGCCCCCCACGCCAAGATCCCTTCGTGCTTCGGTCTTGGTGGTGTATTCACCGCGCAGCCATCTTAAGCATCTGCTCTTCTTTTCTTCGTCCAAGGCAACAGAGGCGCGGTAGTAGGCAAGAAGAACGCGGGCAAAGTCAAAGCCGCCCACCTGACCCTCCATACTGCCTGCCACGGCGTACACTCTTTTGGAAAGCTCGGCGTCAAAGGCGGAGGTGTCGGGCTGGTATCCTTCTGCGGCAAGGGCAGAGGACAGTCCGTCAAGCCACTTGGAGATCAGCCCTGCCAGCCCTCCGCCGTCGGGGGAGGTTCTGGTGGCAAGGTTTTTCATCAGCTCTCTGTAGGTGGCAAGCCCGGTGCCCGCTCTTCCGCAGATCCGTCTTTCGGGCGAAAGGTCGCAGTCGGCGCAGACGAATCCCTTTTCAAGGGCGTAGCCTCGCAGAAGCTGTAAAAGGAAGGATTTACCGCTTCCGTATTTGCCGATGATCAGTCGGGTCTTGCTTCCCCCCTCGGCGATCTCTTCAAGATCGTCGGCAAGGGCATTGATCTCCTCGCTTCGTCCCATGGCGATGTAGGGCGCGCCCACTCTTGGCACCACGCCTGCCGAAAGGGACGAGAGCAGTCCCGACAGCACTCTTTTAGGTACTTTTAACTGTTGATCCATGCGGTGATCTCCTCCTTATAGTCTTCAATAACCGAATATCCTTTTTCGGTTTCCTCCACGGCGACGTCGCCGATGGCGTCAAGCGCCCACTCGTTGATCTTCTCAAAAAGGGTGGGGGCAAGCAGACCTTGCGCTCGTGCATAGAGTAAAAACCCGTCGTTTCCCTCTTCAAGCAGGATACGCACGCCCTCCTTTTGGAGGCGGTCGTCCCCTGCGTGCGGGGTGGTTTTGTTGTTGTTTTGATCCGCAGCGGCGTTTTTTTCTGTAAGAACGGTGGAAATAGGAGCGTATTGCGCCTCGCTTTGGGTAAAGGGGAAGGGTTGCTCTTCCTCCTGCTGTTCAAAGACCTCTCCAAGCCTTTTTGCCACCTGAAGGGATGCTTCCTCAATCCGTTTGACCTCCTCCTTTGAAAAGCCGCGGGAGGAGGGCTCGTATTTTTCTTCGTATTCGGGGATGGCTTCTTCCTTCTTTTTTTGAGGCGCGGGCAGATGCTCCTCGAAATAGCGCTCCAGCACCGTTCTCACGTCGCCCTGCAGAGCGGGGGTTGAGAAGCGGGAGCGGATGCCGAGGGCGGCTCTGACCTTGTTTTCGCAAAACTTCACCCCGTCGGTGGCAAAGCCGTGGGCGGTATGCTCGGTGGTTTGCAGATAGCCGATCTCCAGCCTTTTTTTCTCGCTGTAAACGCAGACCGCTCCGTCAAAGGAGGTGCGGCTTGTTTTTTGCGGGCTTTTCTTCGGTGAAAGAAAGCGGGGGTCGCCCCGTTCTGCCATCACCCGTTCAAGATAGGACAGCGCCGCGGGGATGTGGGTGTCAAAGGCTTTTTTGTTTTCCTCGGTATAAAAGCGGCTTTTTTTGTAATCGTAGGACGACGATGCAAGAATGCCCGCCGCCCCCTGCTCCTCGCCTTTATAAAACTCGGGAAGCGAGCAGTTCTTCTGCCCCACCGCCAACAGCTCCACGGGGATCAGACTGCTTGAAAGACCGTGCATCAGGCAGTAATCGCACAGCCATTCGGCAAGATATTTGTCAAGCTTGGGGTGGTTTCGCCGATAGGCGCTCCACAGTCTTGACAGCAGGATCACCCCTGCCTTCGGGGGGATCTTGGCGGGCAGATTGATGACCTCGTAGATAAAGAGCAGAAGGTAACTGAGATCGGTCTGAATATAGTTCTTTTCAAAAAAGCATTTGCGCCAATAGACGTAAAAGCGGAGCTGTGCCGCCGTAAGCTGATGATATTGGGGCATAAAGGAGAAGAAGTGCACGAAGGGTGCCTCCACCGCCTTCATGGATAAAACGGTCAGGGCGTTTTTTTGAAAATTGGAGAAAAAGGAATAGTGATTGGGCCAGGGGTAGATCTCCACTCGGAAGATGGTCTTGTTTTCGTATTCGTAAATGCGCAAGGGGCTGTTAGCCATCCCGGGAATAGGCGTGCCCTCTTTGTGTATCAGCGCTTGCGCCTTGGGACCACCGTCCGAGGGGACGCATCCACCCTGTGCGCGGGAGGGGGCGGGTGAAGCGAGCGGCTTTGGCGGAACGGGAGGCTGAGGGGGAACGGGAGGATGAGGGGGAACGGGAGGCTCCTGCGGCGGGGCAGGCTGCCGAGCGCTTGGCGCAGGGGGCTTTGGTGCACTTTCTGCTTTATTTGCAGGTCTTTTGTGTATTCCCCGCGGCATCAGACTGGCAACGTCCCAAAAGGAATCGTCGTCAAGACGGTTTTTCATGGCACACTCCCTCCTTTTCTCTGCTTTTTGCTATTAGATCATTATATCATTAAAAAGCCCGTTCGTCAATATTTTTCGCGCTTTTTGTAGGACTATTCCCGTGTTTTGTCGCGTTTTTCTTAAAAAAGAAGGGCAAAGGAGGCGCTTTGCGCTTTTTGTTGACAACGCAAATGAAATGTGCTACCATAGAGAGGGGGAGACCCTTTGAATTTCAGAAAAAATCAAAATTTTTTCAAAAAAGCTGTAACCTTTCGGTTTTTTTATAAACTTTATAGTTGAAAGGCAAATGGGAAAGGAAAAAATATGGAGGACAGACTCATCGTCAATCTCTATCTGATGCGGCAGGAGGAGGCGATCTCCCGCTCGCAGAGCAAATACGGGGCGCTTCTGCGCTCCATCGCCTACGCCGTCTTGTCCGACAGAGAGGATGCGGCGGAATGTGAAAACGACACCTACTATACGGCGTGGAACAAGATCCCGCCAGACAGACCCACGCTTCTGGGGGCGTATCTTTCAAAGATCACCCGCTTTTTGGCGCTCAACCGCTTCACCAAAAAAAGCGCGGCAAAAAGAGTGGGGGAAACTGCCCCCTTGGAGGAGCTTTACGAGTGCATCCCCTCGCCCGACACGGTGGAATCCCATCTGGAGGAGGGGGCGCTTAAAGAGGTCATCAACGGGTTTCTTCGCTCGCTGGACAGAGAAAAGAGGTGCATTTTCATCAAGCGCTACTTCTATATGGCGTCCATTGCCGACATTGCAAAGGAGCTGGAGCTCAGTGAAAGCGGCGTGAAGGTACAGCTCTTCCGTATGCGGGCGTCTTTAAAGGAAATTCTCTTAAAGGAGGGGCTGCTGTGATGGACAAGAAAGAAAAAGCCACTTACCTGCTTTACGAGCTCAACAACATTGACGACCGCCTTTTGGAGGATGCCCTTCTTTACCCCGCCGCCAAAAGGAGGGGTAAACGCTCAGGACTGATCGCCCTTGTCTGCGCGGCGCTGATTGCCGCAATGATCCTTCTGCCCCTTGGCGGGCTTGCCGGGCTTACTGCCTTCATCGTCGGTCTTGGCGTACAAAAGGGAGAAGATCCAAAGCCCGATGCCCCTCAGCAGGGCGGAGCGGCGGAGGATCTTTCGGAGGTGTTCACCAGCCCCGATATGGAGCTCTTCTTCAGAGATACCCCCACCCTCATCTGGCAGGAGGAGGGGAAAGAGGAATATCACGCCCTGCCTCTGACCACCGAGGAGTTTTATCGTATCGAGCGCCTGTCTGCTTCCTCTATAAAGCTCGGAGAGGAGAGAGCCGACAGCGAAAAGAGGATCTGGATCTGCGACGGCAAGGGCTTCGTCAAGACCCCCTATCTTGAAGACACTCCCGGAAACCTCTATTACGCCACCCTTTTTGACTACGATCCCGAGATGATCCTTAGCGAAGAGCTGGAGGACTATCTTGAAAATCTGACCTCCTGATCTTTTTCCCATTCCCCAAAAAACACCCGAAAGGAGCATTTCCCATGAAAAACAAGCTTTTAAAAGGCGCATTCTGTGCCCTTACCCTCACCCTTTGCCTGCTGATGATCGTTTCCTGCTCTAAAGCTCCAGGCGATTTTGGTGAAGATTTCAACGGCTATTTTGACGGACTGAAAGACGAAGAAGGGGCGCTGAAGCAGCCTGCGGGCGATGAAGCGATCCCCGACGTTGAATACGATCAGAGCGGAAACAAGGTGCTTGCCGAAAACCCCTTCGTTTCCACCGCCACCGAGCCCACCTCCACCTTCTCGGCAGACGTGGACAGCGCCTCCTACACCTATTTCAGAAAGCTGGTCGCCGCAGGCTACTCCTTTGAGGAGCTTGCCGCCACCGCAGGAAAGAGCCTGCGCACCGAGGAGATGGTCAACTACTTCGACTATGCCTGCCCCGCACCCGCCGAAGGAATGCTCTTTGGCTACAAGGCGCAGGTCGCTCCCGCCCCTTGGAACGGTGAAAACGCTCTGCTGATGCTCACCTTGAAGACCGAGGAGATGCAGGTGCATCAGCAAAATAATCTGGTCTTCCTCATTGACGTGTCGGGTTCGATGAGCTCACAGGATAAGCTCCCCCTTTTAAAGAAGGCGTTTGCCCATCTGGTTGACCGGTTGGACGGCGATGATCGGGTGTCCATCGTCACCTATTCGGGCAGGGAAGCGGTGATCCTGGAGGGCTGTGAGGGCTCTAAAAAGGAGATCATTTTAAACGCGGTAAACGGTCTTTCCGCATCGGGCTCCACCAACGGTCAGGCGGGGCTTCAAAAGGCGTACGAGCTTGCCGAGGAATACTTCATTGAAGGGGGCAACAACCGCATCTTTATGGCGTCGGACGGTGACCTGAACGTGGGCATCTCCTCCCCCGAGGAATTAAAGGACTATATTTCCCAAAAGAAGGACGCGGGCGTGTTCTTGTCGGTTTTGGGCTTTGGCACGGGCAACTACAAGGATAGCGCTATGGAAGCCCTTGCCGACAACGGAAACGGGGTATACTACTATATCGACGGCGGGGAGGAAGCCGAAAGGATCTTCGGGCAGGACCTCTTTGCAAGCCTCTATACCGTGGCAAAGGACGTCAAGCTTCAATTGACCTTCAATCCTGAGATCGTTGACGAATACCGTCTCATCGGCTACGAAAACCGCATTTTAAATAACGAAGACTTTATGGATGACACCAAGGACGCAGGGGAGCTGGGCGCCGGTCACAGCGTGACGGTGCTTTACGAGCTGAAGGTCAGCCTGGCAAGTGAAAGTGCCCCCTTCGGCAGTCTGGCGGTGCGCTACAAAGCTCCCGACGGCATCAAGAGTGACGAAGAATCCTTTGAGATCGGAGGAGAGCTTTACACCCTTTCGCCCGATGACGATTTCAGGCTTGCCTCCGCCGTTGCCGAGCTGTCTCTGCTTTTGAAGGACAGCGCCTACAAGGGACGGGCAACGAGAAGCCACCTGCTGGGCGTTTTGAATGAGCTTGCATTTGCAGATGAATACAAGGCTCAGTTTTTAAGAATGGCAAAGAGCCTGCTTCAATAAATCGGTATTGCATATAGAAAGGAGTATCCACAATGAAAAAGAAAGTATTTATTCTCATCACCCTGATCCTTGCCGCCCTGCTTTTGGCATCCTGCGCAAAAGCAGAGATGAAGGGCGAGAACTATGACAACTACTATGGCGAGGAGCTCGCCCCCGAGATAGGCGACAAAGAAAACGGCGCTCTT
This sequence comes from Clostridia bacterium, assembly GCA_017465885.1. Taxonomy (GTDB): domain Bacteria; phylum Bacillota; class Clostridia; order Oscillospirales; family CAG-272; genus UBA11512. The sequence continues at coordinate 13,626 of JAFTVG010000020.1, forward strand.
GCCGATGGGGACCTGACGGTCAACGAAGGCTCCATTCCCGGCGGACAAAAGCTCATTACCACCGTGGATATGACGGTGGAGAGCAAGGAATACGATACGCTGGTAAACGGCATCCTTGAAAAGGTGAAGGCGGCGGGGGGCTACGTTGAAAGCTCAAGCGTGCGCACGAGATCGGGGGATCTAAGATCTGCGACCTTCACGTTGCGCATCCCCGCCGACAAGCTTTCAATGATCACCGAGGCGGTGGAAGAGGGGGCAAACGTCCTTTACTACACCGAAAAGTCGGTGGACGTGTCTTTGACCTACGCTGATCTTGAAGGACAGCTTTCCTCCCTTCGCGCCGAGCAGACGGCTTTAAACGCCATGCTTGAAAAGGCGGACACGGTTGACACCGCCATCCAAATCCAGAAGCGCCTTTCCGAGGTCAGAGGGGAGATTGAGAGCATCGAGGGTCAGCTTCGGGTGCTTGACTCCAAGATCTCCTACAGCACCTTAAATTTGAGCGTGGAGGAGGTTAAAAAGGAGACGGTCGTCCCCGAGGAGCTGACTCTGTGGGAGGAGATCAAGGAGCGCTTCTCTGAAAACGCTGAGGACACGGGGGCGTATTTAAGAGAGCTGCTGGTCTTCTTCGTTGGCGGCATCCCCACTTTGCTGTCAATTGCCGTCACGCTGCTGGTGCTTCTTGCACCGCCCGCTATTGCGGTGCTGATCATCGTTCTCGTTGTAAAAGCAGTGACGAAGAAAAAGAAAAAGGAAGCCGTGGCAAAGGACACAACGCCCAAGAACTGATATGATAACAAAAAAGCATCGGATGCCATGGCATCCGATGATTTTTTATCCAAAAATACTGTTCAAGATCTTTTCAAAAGGAGTAGACGGATCGCTTGACACCCGATAAAGGCTTTCACCATCGCTTTGTAAGATCACCGTGCCCTCCTTGTCGGTGCGGTAGGTGATGATGCCGCGGGAGGAATACTTTTCAAGGGTCTCCTTGTGGGGGTGACCGTAGCTGTTGTCCTTTCCGCAGGAGATCACCGCATAATTCGGGGTGACGGCTGAGAGGAATTCCTCACTTGAAGAGGTGGAGGAGCCGTGGTGTCCCGATTTCAACACGTCCACGTCCAGCTTTTCCTTTCCAACGCGAGCAAGGATGGCTTCCTCTGCCTCCTTTTCGGCATCGCCCGTGAAGAGGAAGGAGGATTCGTAGTAGTCAAGGCGCAACACGATGCTGGCGTTGTTTAGATCGGTGTCGGCGTCCACGGGCCCTAAAATTTCAAATTTACAGCCCTCAAAAAGAGTATAGGTGGCACCCACCGAGGCGGTGATGTCCATACAGCCCTCGGCTTCAATGGCATCCACCACGTCCCGCCAGGTCTTGGAGTCTGCACCGATGTCGGGGGAGATCACGTTTTTTACCTCGAAATGCTCCAGCACCGTGTCCGCTCCGCCCACGTGATCCTCGTGGGGATGGGTTAAGATCAGATAGTCGATGTCGTCCACGCCGTAATCCTTGAGCGTCTTTACAAGATCGTCTGCACCGTCGTTTTTGCCTGCGTCGATGAGCATATGCTCACCCGTGGGACTTTTGACAAGGATGCTGTCCGCCTGTCCCACGTCAAGGAAAAAGACGCCGGGCATAGAGTCGTCGTAAACGGCGATATCCTCCATATTGAAAAAGCCGTACAGCCACAGATATCCTGCCCCTGCCAGCGCCACCAAAAAGAGCACCACTGCGGCGAGCACCTGTTTTTTATCGAATTTTTTTCTCCGTCTTCTTGCCATAGCGTTTTCATCCTTCCTGCCTTTTTGCGGGCGCGCGCCCCTTCATAATCTTCTTTTCTTTAGTATACAGGAACTTTCCCTCTTTTTCAAGTCTTTTTTGTAACCGATCCTTTTCTTTTTTTACCGTTCTTTTTTCACCCTCCGTCACATAGGATAGTATCACCGATCCCCCTCGGAGAGGGCGGGGAGCATCTCTGCCGCTCCGAGTGAGGATCACCAAAAAAACGGAGGTATAAGTAACGATGAATCAAGAGTATCTGCCCGAGGGGATGCTTTTAAAGAGGCAAGAAAACGAGGAATACACCGCCACCCTGCAGGGGCTTGAGAGAGCGCAGGCGCAGGGAAAGATCCTTGAGGGCATCGCCCTTTGCTGTAACGGCAGAATGGAGCTGACCGTGGCTTTAGGGGGCGGGGTGAGAGGACTGATCCCCAAGGAGGAAGCCACCCTCCCTCTGCCTGACAGAAAGGAAAAGGACATTGCCATTATTTCAAGAGTGGGCAAGCCGGTCTGCTTCAAGGTGGTGAGTCTGAAACGGGGGGAGGACGGCGTTCCCCTTGCCATCCTTTCAAGAAAGAGCGCGCAGGAGGAGTGCCGCAGAAATTTTCTGCTCCACCTCACCCCCGGTGACGTCCTGCCCGCCAGAGTGACCCACACAGAGCCCTTCGGGGCGTTCGTGGATATCGGATGCGGCATCGTGTCGCTGTTGAGCATCGACTGCATATCGGTTTCCCGCATCTCCCACCCCAAGGATCGCTTTTTAGCGGGTGACTACATAAAGGTGGTTGTAAAAAACCGTGATCCCTTAACGGGGCGCATCTACGTGACCCACAAGGAGCTGCTGGGAAGCTGGCAGCAGAACGCCGCGTGCTTTGAAACGGGGCAGACGGTGACGGGCATCGTGAGAAGCATTGAGGAGTACGGCATTTTCATCGAGCTTGCCCCCAATCTTGCGGGTCTTGCCGAATACAAGGAAGGGGCTGTGGTGGGCAAGAGGGCGGCGGTCTTCATCAAGAGCATCATTCCCGAGCGGATGAAGATCAAGCTGGTGCTTATCGACAGCTACAGCGATCCCGTCAAGCCCGAAGCCCCCCGCTATTTTCTCCCCGAGGGGCAGACCCACGTGGATCGCTGGGTCTATTCGCCAAAGGGGTGCGAAAAAAGGGTGGAAACAGTCTTTTCCACCCCCGCCCTGCAGGGTGCGGCGGGATATTGAATAACAAAGGTGACCTGCGATCGGATCGACCGCAGGTCACCTTTTCTTTTTTGCAGGTCACTCCTCGCCCTGCAGCTTGCAGACGTCAATGCGCTCCAGCGCGTTTGACGCCTCGAAAAGCTCCTCGGGGGAAAGGGCGATGGTGGCGTTGGGCTCGCCTGCCGCGGCGTACACCGTCTTAAAGCGCCAAAGCGATTCGTCAAGATAGACCTTGACCCCCTCCTTGATGCCGAAGGGGCAGACCCCGCCGGGGGCGTGACCGATCAGTTCCTCCACCTGCTCCCACTTGATCATCGCCGCCTTCTTGTGGAAAAAGGCGCGGTATTTGGGGTTGCTGATCTTGGCGTCTCCCGCGCAAACGATCAAAATGGGCTGATCGTCCACCAAAAAGGACATGGTTTTGGCAATTTCTTGGGGCTCGCAGCCGATGACCTGCGCCGCGTGCTCCACGGTGTCGGAAAGGGTGGGCTGGATGGTGATGCGCTCTTCGTATTTCGTGCCCTTAAAATAGGCTCTTACAAGTTCAACAGACATAGGTTCTTCCTCGTTCTCGTTTTGATGATGCAATTTAAAACAGTATACCATACTTTTGTTCTTTTTGCAAGAGAAAAGGGGTGTGTCAAATGCAAAATGCATTTGACACACCCCTTGGTTTTTGCCTTGTGGGTTAAAAAACGTTTTTACGCCTTCTTTTTCTTCATCACCGCAAATACCGCAACGCCGACGGCGATCACTACGGCAACGCCGATGGGAATGAGGAAGAGGGGAGAGAAGGAGGAGTCCTTTTCTTGCTTCTCGTCGTCCTTGTCTTCATCGGATGCGGGAGCGGAGGCGTTCTGCTCTTCGCTTGCGGGGGCACTTGGCTCATCGCTTGCGGGCAGGCTTTCTTCGGTTGAAGGAGAGGGCTCGGGTTCGGGTTCGGGCTCCTTTGCGGTCAGGTCGGGCGTGGCGATGTAGTCGGTCTTGCCCGAGGAAACGGTGGTGCTTCCTTCAAAGAGCAGAGTGCCGTCTGCCTGCTCCACCTTCAGCCCGATCTCTGCATTCTTGCCCGAGGAGAGGGCGTCAAAGGCGTCGTAGTCTGCCAAATTGAAGCCGATGGCAAGTCTGCCCACGATCTCGGCAGGCTCTACCTTGGCGCTCTTTCCGTTTACCGTCAGGGTGTAAAGAAGACCGTCCCTAAAGAGGGGCGCGCCCACGTGGTCGCCCGAGTGGCTTGCCACCTTCAAAAGCAGGAGCGAGCCTTCCTTGTCGCCGTAGCTACGCTTCACAAGTCCCCAGGTCAGGGGGCGCAGGATCAGAGGGCTTTCCTCCTTGCCGTCATCGCCGTCACCGCCGTCGGGGCTGTAGCCTGCGGGGTGGGAGAAGACCAGCTCGCCGTCCTTTGCCTCGATGGTGGCAAGAACGCCGTTGGAGAAGCCGCCGAGTGCTTCGGTGAGTGCATCGATACCTGCCACGTCATCGGCAGTGGTCTTGTTTGCCATCACCTTTGCCACCTGTGCCACGTCGGTCACAGCGGTGGTGTGGCTGTCGGTCAATGCCGAGCCGCTATCCTTCTTGCAGTCGGAGTAGACCTTCAGAACCGAGCCGCTGGCATTCACGCTCTTGAAGATATCGTCGCCCTGTCCGTGAACGTAGACGTTATAAACGGTGGTGTAGTTGGTGTAGCAAATGCAGTTTCCTGCAGAGGACACCAGCTTCAAGGAGATGTCGCTGTTGGCAAGCACACCGCCCACCTGCAGGGTGCGGAAGGGCTGTGCCGAGGTGTTTGATTCGATGGAGCCGCGCATCACCACGTTGTAGATGGCGCCGTATACGTAGGGGAAGACCGAGGTCTGACCGGTAGACTTGATGTTCACCGTCAGAGTGTAGCCGCCGCCGTCGTAGTTGCCTGCAAAATAGCGCTTGTCGTCGCCGTTGGCGGGGGTACCCTTGTAGCCCTGATAGTCGGTCATATCGATGTCGGCGGTCTGACGGAAGTGCAGACCCTTGCCGAACATAGCGGAGGAGCTCTTGGAGGCGTTGAACAGATCGGTCAGCGCCATAAAGTCCTCGGCATCCTCGATGAGATAGGGCTTTTCAAGGCTTCCTTCGCCCTTGAAGGGCAGCCCGCTCTCGCTCTTCTTACCCACGGAGATCTCCACCTTCACCGTTTTTTCAAGGCTTCCGTAGTAGATCTCAACGAAGGTATCGTCCGCTGTCAGTGCGCCCACCTTGGAAACGCCCCAGCCCGAAACGATCTTCTTGCTGCCGTCCTTCAGGGTAGCTTCGATCTCCATTCCCTCGCCGTTAAACCACTCGCCTACCGCGTATTCGGTCTTCTTGGGGGCGGTCTTTAAGGAGATGTCGCTCACCTCGGAGCGGTCCTCGTCGTACGCCGCCATCAGGTAGCAGGCGGCGGGGATGATCTTGCCCGTGGTCAGATTGTAGCCCACGTACAGGATGTGATCGCTGTAGACGTACACAAGGTAGCCTTCGCTGCCCTTGCTTGCCGTGGTGGCGCCCTCGCTGTTATAGCTGATGGTGCCCGATGCGGTGTAGCTTCTGGGCTGGCTTACCGAGCTGTTGTGGATCATTCTTGCCGCAGAGCCTCTCTCGTCGGAGAAGTTCAGCAGCTCGTAAAGGGACAGATGGGTGTGTCCCGACATCAGGATGGCTTCCTTATATTCGGTGAGCAGCTCCTTGAAGCGCATATGACCGTCAAAGCGCTCTTCAAGCAGAATGGGTCCGCCGTAAGCGCCGTTGATGCGGTCGCCGGGGCCGAAGTTGCGCATCAGAGAATGCTCGATGATGAAAATATTGGTGTTCTTGCCTGCATAGCGGACCAGCAGATCCTCCAGCCAGTCAAGCTGGGTTTCGGAGAAGTTTTCTTCGCTGGCGGTGTTGCCTGTGGCAGACAGCTCCTGCGCCATAAAGATGAACAGATTGTCTCTTTGACCCTCTTCGCCCTTCTTTAACAGATGGAAATAGGGAGAGCCGGGGTAGGGATGCACCTGATCGGTGTTTTCATCCACCGTGTATTTTAAGAAAAGGGTGTTTTCGGGGGCGTCGTGGTTGCCCTTTGCCTCGTAGATCTGATTTGCGGGGTAGGAGGATGCCTCCACCGCCTTCTTGTAGCGCTCGTAGTCGGTCTTGCCGCCCGACTCGGTCATATCGCCGGTCATCACCACGATGTCCATTTTCTTTTCGGCAAAGAAGTTCAGCGCCGCCGTCCACTTGGGCGAAGCGCCGTAGCCGTGATCGTCGTAGTTCAGATGTACGTCCGAAACCGAGGCAAAGGTAAATTCTGCCTTACCAAGGTCAAGGGAGCTTTGGGGCAGATCGAAGGAGGCGACAGCCTTGTCGATCTTGCCAATGGCAATGCCCTTGGTGGCGCCCTCAAAAAGGACGAGTCTGGTTGCCTTGGGAGGCAGATACATGCCGTAGGGCAGGGGGATCTCTGTGGTGTCGCCCGATGCGATGGGCACGCGGGCGATGGCCTCGTAGCCGTCAAGCGTTCCCTTATCGTCGGCAAAGCAGAGGGCGTACCAGCCGCTCTTTAAGCTTTTCGTTCCCTTGGTCACGGTCACCGTGCCCGCGGTGTAGCCGGGCACGCCCTCGGTCATCGGATCGGGGGCAAAGGAAAGGGTGGCGTTTTCCTCGGCAAAGGAGAAAAACGAAAGGCTGAGGGTGAGCAGGGTGATCAGCAAAGAAATCGCCGCTGCCGTGAAAATGCGGTTGGGTCGTCTCATAAGCGCCTCCTTGTTAGGATGGAGAGATACACTCTTGCGAGTAAACTCTCTTTATCAATATAATACCTTTTTTCACGGCGCTTGTCAAGAAGAAAGACGGCTTTTTTCCAAATATTGTGTCGATAAATGAAAAAATGGGCGAAGCGGTCGTCCCTTTTTTTCGGAAAAACGAAAAAAATAAAAAATTTTTTTATAAAGGCTTGCAAAAAAACGAAAAAAAGGGTACATATAGGATGAAGGACTTCAAAACGCGTTTTGCAAAAAAAGGAGGTGGCGATTTGGAGGACAAAGCGATCGTAAAGCTGTTGTTTGACCGCTCGGAGGAGGGGCTTACACGGCTGAAGGGCAAATACGGGCGCATGGCGGCGAGCATTGCCCGAAACGTCCTGCATAATGAAGAGGACGCCAAGGAGTGTGTCAACGATGCCCTTTTGGCTTTGTGGAACAACATTCCTCCCGAGAACCCCGCCCATCTTTGCGCCTATTTCCTTGCCGTGACCCGCAACCTCGCCTTAAAGCGCTACCGCGACAGAGAAAATCCCACCGTTGCTTTAGAGGAGCTTTCCGACGTTCTGCCATCTGACGAGCGCATCGACGACGCTCTTTCAAAAAAGGAGCTGAAGGAATTGCTTGAAGGATGGATGAGAAAACAAAGCAAAAGGGATCTGTACATTTTTATGCGCAGGTATTGGTATTTTGAAAGGGTTTGCGACATTGCCGCCGCCCTGCACCTACCCGAGCGCACCGTTTACCACCGCCTGACACGGCTCAAAGAGGATCTGAATGCCTATCTTGCCGAAAATCAGGTGTTCGTATCCACCAAAAGGAGGTCATTATGAAAAATAATCAAAAGTTAAACGATCTCTTTTCAGAGATCGACGGCGCCTTGATCGAGCAGGCGTCCACCCCCCCGAGAAGAGCGGGCAAGGCTCTTTATATCTCTTTGATCGCCGCAATTCTTGCCTTGATCCTGCTTTTTGCAAGCATTTTGCCCACCTTTTTCAGGGACAAGGGCAAAACGCCCACGCCCTTTTCATCCCCCTCTGCAGGAGCGTCCTCCGAAGAGCAGAAAGAAAGTGGAGAAGCGCCCTCCCTTTCGGGTGACTCCTTCCTTTCGTCCTTTGAAGACGAGCCGTCTCCCGTCCTGCCCTCCGACCCGCTCACCGACGAGCCGTCGGATCAGCCCGTGGATCCTCCCGTGGACCCTCCCGTGGATCCTCCACAGATCACCGTTCCCGCGTGGTACGCCCCGGGGAACCTGACGGTGCGTTCCTTGACCCGCCGTGCCGAGCAAAGCAATCCTGCGAGCATCGGTGCCGCCGCCCCTGCCATCAGGGCAAGCGCCCCCGTCAATCAAACGCTGACCTTGAAGGAAAGCAGTGCCTCTCTTGCGCCCATCGGCGGACGTTACGTCAATCTGACCGCCCTTTCGGCAGACTCCGAGCATAACGATCACGGATGTCTTCTTTACGATATTCAATCGGGAGAACTGATCTGCTACGGCTGTATGGCAAAGGATCTGCTCACCGAGCCTTTAAAGGAAGGGGAGCGCATCGTGATCGATCCCGCCACCACCCCCGACCTGCTTTCCTTTGCCATTTATCGGGACAAGGAAAACGAGATCACCGCCCGCTATATCTATGAGCCCCAAAAGGAGCTTTTGCGGCAGATCCCTCTGCTTTCAAAACAGGATTTCGGTTACTACACCGTCAGTCCCGACGGCAGATATCTGCTCACCGCAACCGAGCGGCGAGACGGCAGCGGCTATTCTGACTACTATCTCATTGACGTGGAAACGCTGAATGTCAAAAACGTTGAGAGCAACCTCGCCACCACCCACGAGGCGCAGTTCTCCCCCGATGGGAAGAATCTTTTGATCCTTCTTGCCGATGAGGACGGCTCCACCCATATCGGCACCGACAAGGTCAGATATCTGATGGTCAACGTGGACACGGGGGCAAATGCTGTTTGTGAAGGAAAGATCCTTTCGTACGCCAACGGTCTTCTGGTCACCCGCTGCCGCACCGAATACCACGCTTACGACCGTGCGGAGGTGCGCGAGGTCGAGATCCCCGAAAGCACCTTCGTCTTTGAGATCCGTCAAAACAAGGTCATCCGCATCAATGCACAAAGCGGAGCGGAGGAGCTGCCGATCACTCTTCCCGATGCATGGAAGCTTTCAAATGACGGGCTTTATGCCTATGCCTACGTCACCGGAAACAGCTATCTGACCGTCTACTCTCTTGAAAGCGGAGAAAAGTTCAGGGTGGAGGTCAGCGGGGACTTTGCCCGCTCGGTCAGCGACCTTCAAAAGACCAAGGATCTTACCTATTTCATCAGCTTGAACGAAGCGGGTGACGAGCTGCTCATCTGCTATTCTCTTTCCACCAAGCAAGCCAAGCCCAAGGATAACACCCTGCAGGCGACCAAGGATGCCTTTGCCGAAAGCAACAGCATTGAGGAGTTCATCCTCCGCTTTGAGGAGCTTTGCACCGTTACCCACACCTATAAGGTCTATAAGGGCGAGGGCTTTACCCATCTCTTTGTGGGCTACAACGTGGTCGTTGAGGATTACCGCACGGGCACCTTCACCATTTACGGTGACTCAAACTACGATCACACGGGCATCTCTGATTCGGAGGGTCTGCTTGAATATGAACGGGTCGTTGCACTTTCCTCCACCAAGGAGCTGACCGATCTTTTCCTTAAGAACAGAGGCTTGAAGGCAAGCGACGCAACCGTTGACTACGCCGCATTCTACGAGAACGGAAAATTCTCCCTGTTTAAAGCAAGAAATTTCATCACGACACCCGAATACCTTGATCAGATTAACGGCTTCAATTGCTGGTTTAACTCTGCTATAGGATCGTTTTGCAAGGATCTGACCTATCTGCGCCTCTTTATGGCGGAGTTAAACGACTGCCAAAAGTCCTTTACCGCAAGCACGCCCTTTGATTGGAGCGATGCAGCAGCCGTGGGATATATCACCCTTGAGCCGGGGTACACACGCATTTGGGGAACGCTTTGTACCAAAGGCGTCTATCGGATTATTGCCGGAAACAACAACTATTTTGTTCCCGAATACGTGTTTGCAGACTTGATCACTCTTTCGGTATTCTCGGAATTCAACAGATCCTATACCTTGACCGAAGGCAATAAAATGACGACAGACGATCTGCGCGCCATCTTCAAGGACGGTTTAAGCAAAGAGGAATTTGCAGGCTATGCCTACCGTCTGCTTTCGGATAACAGATGGGGCTACGGAGACAGGCTCCTGTTCCCCGTATACGAGGGCGAAGAGCAGATCGGTTACGCGTACATCAAAATCAGATCGGATGGCAGCGTGGAGCATATGACTCTGTTTGACACCGACTATCGCTACATCGGCTATCCCGCAATAGAAGGCATCCCCGAGGGCGAGTGGATCTATCAAGGTCACATCGACTTCAAGGCAGACCGATAACCGATCGACCCCGTCGGTCTTTTAAAGGGCAACTCCCAAAAAACAAGAGCGGAAGGCACACGCCTTCCGCTTTTGCTTTTATCGTAGGGTGTGACCCTTCAGCCCTCCTTCTTTTGAAAGCAGTCTTTTAAAGTATCTGCGGTCCTCCTTGGTAAACGCCCCCGTTAGGGTGCAAAGCAGGAGGTAGCAAAGGGTATAAAGGCAGAGGGAGAGGATCAGGGCAGGGAGGGCGCCAAGGGCGTTTAAGGGGGCTTTTACAAGCAGAGGAGGCAGGGCGGCAAGCAAGGCGCAAAACAAGGGCAAAGCCAGGCAGGAACGCAGGGGCAGGTGCAGGGTAGTCCTTTTATAAAGGCGCATCAGGCTAAACAGCGTGTTCACGCTTTCCGATAGGAAGACGGTGAGCACGTAGCCCGCGATCCCGATACGGGGAACCAGCAGATAAACGAGCAAAAGAGAGAGGGCGGCGTCGAAGATGTTCACCTTCATGCAGTAGACCTGCTCGTCAAGCCCCTTTAAGACGGCGTCTGCCGCGGTATCAAGATACATCACCGGAATGAGAGGGGCAAAGAGGGCGATCATCCTGCCCACCTGCTCGTTTTTGTAAAGCGCCCACCCCAGCTCTTTTCCGAAAAAGAGGAGGGCGGCGGCACAGCCGATGGAGAAAAGCAGGGTGATGCGCAGCATTCTGGAGGAGGTCTGACCGATCTGCTTTTCGCTTTTTTCGGCGTGGAAGCGGGAGATCTCGGGGATGAGGAGGGCGGTAAAGGAGGAAAGCAGGGCGGCGGGGAAGAAGATGACGGGCAGAGCCATCCCGTGCATCATTCCGTAGGAGGCAAGCGCCCCCGAGGAGCCCGCGCCGTATTTCATCAGCCCCTTGGGGATGAGCACGTGCTCTGCCGACACCAGCGCCGAGCGCACCCAGGCGGCAAACGCCACGGGCAGGGCGATGGAGCAGATCTCAACGAAGAGGCGGGGGGTACGAGCGCCCGTTTGCGGCAGATCTCTTTTGGATCCCGGGAAGAAGAGCAAAAGGGAGAAAAGTCCCGAAAAAAGCTCGGATAAGCAGGTTGCCGCCATCACCGCGCCCACGCCGCCTCCTCCCGCATAAAAGAGGGAGAGCATCAAAACGGTCAGTCCGATCTTCACCCCCTGCCCCAAAAGGGCGCAAAGGGCGGAGCGGGACGCCTTGCGGATGGCTGTAAAATAGCCCGAAAGGCAGGAGGAAAGGGCGGTTGCGGGCAGGCTGAGGGCAAGAGTGCGCAGGTAGGGCGCGCAGGCGGGGGCGTTTAAGATGCGGCTTGCAATGGGCGAAGAAAGACCGTAGAGCAGAAAAGCCGAAAGAAAGCCGAAAAGGAGGCTGTAGAGGATGCACCCGCCAAGGGCTCTTCGCGCCTGCCTGCCCTTTGACCGTGCCAGCGCCTCGGCGCAAAGTCTGGTGCAGGTCAGTCCGATGCCCGAGGTGGCAAGGGTGAGGGCAAGAGAGTAGACGGCGTTTAAAAGGGAGAGCACGCCCATCCCCTCCGCGCCCAGCTTTGCGCTGAGGTAGACGTTGAACGCCATGCCGATAAAGCGCAAAAGCAGTGCCGCTGCCGCCATGGTGATGCCGTTTAAAAGGAAGATCTTTGCTTTTCTCATTGTCTGCCCCCCAAAAAAAGTACCCGCCTGATAAAACGGGCATTCCCATTTTATGAGGCGGGCGGTGATTATATGTTTTGGAGATAGTCGGGAAAATAACGTAAAAAGGGAATATCCTTCGGGGGGATCTTGAAGGTCTTTCCCTCAAGATAGGAAAGAATGCCCGCATCACCCGTAAAGCGGAAGGTCAGGCTGTAGGAGTACAGCGCCTGATAGCGCTCTCTGCCCTTTTTGTCCTCTCCTCCGTATTTGCCGTCCCCCAAAAGGGGATGACCAACGTGGGACATATGGGCGCGGATCTGGTGGGTGCGGCCCGTGTGCAAGCGCACCTCCAAAAGCGACAGATCGTCTGCGCTGGCAAGCACCCTGTATTCGGTTAAGATCTCCTTGCTGTCCCCAAAGGAGGGCTTTTTGTCGTAGACCTTCACGGTGTTGGCATCGGCGTTTTTGATCAGATACCCCTTTAGCAGATCGCTTTTCTTTTTGGGCGTGCCCATTACGGCGCAAAGGTAGCGCTTATCAAGCCCGCCTGCCTTGATCTGCTCGTTTAAGATCCGCAGGCTCTCGGCGTCCTTTGCCGCCAGCACGATGCCGCCGGTGTTGCGGTCGATGCGGTTGCAAAGGGCGGGGGCGAAGGACTGCTCCCTTTGGGGGTCGTATTCGCCCTTTTCAATCAGATGCGCCTTCACGTGGTCGATGAGGGTGCCGCTTTCCTGCTTGTCGTCCGAGTGGACCACCATCCCCTGTTTTTTATCGGCAAGCAGGATGTGCTCGTCCTCGTAAAGGATGTGGATGTTTGCCTTTAAGCGGGTGAAGCCCTCCTTTGCCGCCTCCTTTTTGAAGAATTCCTCGGGCAGGAAGATCTGCAGGCTGTCGCCCTCCTTTAAGATCTGCTTTTCCTCAGCTCTTTTTCGGTTGACCTTGATCTTTTTCTGGCGGATGCCCTTATACATTAACGATGGGGGGAGGTTTGAAAAGCTTTTTAAAAGGAATTTGTCAAGACGCTGACCCGCGTCGTTTTTGCCGATCTCTAAAACGATCATTGCTCGTCCTCCGTGGTCTGCTCTTCTTTCTTCGAGGCGCTGTCCTTGATGGCTTGTTCCTTTTCTGCGGGGTCTTCTTCCTTGATCGCGGGAAGGGGAAGCTTGTTGCCCCTTAAGCCGGGATCCTTTTTCTTTTTGATGGCGTAAAGAAGGGTGAGGCAGAGGGTAAACAGCAGGATCTGCAGGGGAATGCCCAAAAGAATATTGCCCGTCAGATAAGTGCAGGCGTAGGTGCAGAAAAAGACGGCTGTAAAATAGGAAAAGTCTGCGGGAACGAGCCCTCCCGACAGGATGGTCAGCACCACACCTCCCATCAGTGCAAGGGCGGAGAAGGCGGTGACCTCTCCGATGAGATAGTCTTTTTTGGAGATGGCGGACAGGTTGGAACGCTTCATCACGCCGTATTGCAGGCAGATATAGACGGCGAACACGAAAGCCGAGAGCACCAAAGCAACGATGCCGCCGTCAAGGTCGTTGATCTTGGCGATCATCACGAAGGGCACGCCGAGACCCGCCGCCATAAGCTGGGTCAAAAAGCAGATGATGATCTTCCAAAGAAGATATTTTGGGGTGATCTTTTGCATATCGTCCTCCGATCTTGAAAATGCCTTGAAAAACAGAACGCCTTTTTGATAGTCTATCACAAAAAAGGGAGAAAAACAAGCCCGTTTTTTCGGCGAGACGATGAATTTGAAAAAAATTAAAAAAAAACGCAAAAGGACTTTAAAAATGTCGAAAACTATGCTATAATGGTTACGAGCGCAAACCGAAATACTTTGAAATGAGAGGTGTCTGTATGAGTGACGCAATATTCGGAGATCTGAGTCTGATCGCGATGAAGGGATGCGAGCCCTTTATCGGCAGAGTGGACGCATATCTGAAGGAATGGAGAGGAACCGATAAGAGCTTTATCGTAAAGGCAGGCTGCCCCCGTTTTGGCAGCGGCGAGGGTAAGGGCATCATTTTTGAATCGCTGAGAGGACATGACGTGTTCATTCTTTGCGACGTATTCAACTACGGTGTGACCTATACCATGTACGGCAAAGAGGTGCCCATGTCTCCCGACGATCATTTTGCCGATCTGAAGAGAATCATCGGCGCTATCGGCGGCAAGGCAAAGAGAATTACCGTCATTATGCCTATGCTTTACGAGGGACGTCAGCACAAGAGAAGCTCCAGAGAGTCTCTTGACTGCGCAATGATGCTGCAGGAACTGGTGAATATGGGCGTATCCAACCTGATCACCTTTGACGCACACGACGCAAGAGTACAAAATGCAATTCCCCTTCACGGCTTTGACAACGTGCAGCCCACCTATCAGATGATCAAGGCGCTGATCCGCAACGTGCCCGATCTGGTGCTCAATGCAGAGCATACCACCATCGTTTCCCCCGATGAGGGCGGTATGAACCGTTGTATGTATTTCTCCTCTGTGTTAAAGCTGGATCTGGGTATGTTTTATAAGAGAAGAAACTATGCCGTGATCGTCAACGGCAGAAACCCCATCGAGGCACACGAGTATCTGGGCAAGCCTGTTGAGGGCAAGGACGTGATCATCGTGGACGATATGATCTCCTCCGGTGACTCCATCATCGAGATCGGCGAGAAGTTAAAGGACAGAGGCGCAAAGCGTATCTTTGCCTTCACCTCCTTTGGACTGTTCTGCAACGGCCTTGAAAGATTTGACTCGGCATACGAGAGAGGCGTGATCAATAAGGTGTTCACCACCAACCTTATCTACCGTCCCGAGGAGCTGCTCCAGAGAGAGTGGTACTGCGAGGTGGATCTGTGCAAGTACGTGGCACTGCTCGTGGATTCGCTGCACAGAGACGAGACCATCAGCGCACTGCTCGATCCCGTACAGAAGATTCATTCCTTCGTTGACCGTTGCGTTGCAGAGGGCAAGCTGAAGGTATAACGTAAAAGACGGGAGGTGCCGTTTCTCGGTGCCTCCCGGGTTTTTTATCCGCATTTGCAAAAAAAGGGCGAAAAAGTCCGTGCGCATCCGTTTCTTTCCCTTCTTTCCTTTTAAAAGATGATGCAAAAAAGCATCCTTCGGTGTATACTGAAAGAGAAGAGAGGGGAGGGATGTATATGGAGATCCTGCAGATCGCAAAGGGACGGCTGAAGGTGACGCTGACTGAAGAGGAGCTGAGGGAATATCGGATCGATCCCGATGAGATGGACTATGACGGTCAGGAGTGCTATGCGGCACTTGAAGAACTGCTGGCGGTGGTGAGCGCCAAGACCGAGCTGAGCTTTTCAGAGGGGAAGACCTACGTGCAGATCTATCCGTCAAGAGACGGCGGGTGCGAATTGTTTTTCATACATATCGACCCCGCGCAAAAGGAGCATCGGGCGCTGATCGCCGTGGGCGATCGCCCTGCCTATCTTTGCTTTTTTGAAAGCCAAGGGGAGGCAGGCAGATTTCTTGCTCTTTTGAGAGGGCAGGGCAAGAGGGGCGACGCCTATTTTCAGCCCCAAACGGGCAGATATCTGATATTTTCCCGCTGTGGTGCGGGGGAGGATCTGCTTCTTTTGGAGTTTGGCAGGCGGGTAGATCCCCGGATCGCCCTTTATTTGGAGGAGCACTGCACGGCACTGACGCTGTAGAAAGAAACAGAAAGGAAGAGAGCATGAATCTTGACGAGCTGAAAAAAGGCTGTGAGGCGTGCAGAAAGTGCGCGCTGGGGAGCAGTCGGAAAAACAGCGTCTTTGAAAGGGGCTCAAGGCAGGCAAAGCTGATGCTCGTGGGCGAAGCACCCGGCGGCAAAGAGGACGAAACGGGCATTCCCTTCGTCGGCGCCGCAGGACAGCTTCTGGACAAATATCTGGAGGCGGTAGGGATAGACCGGGAGGAGGTCTATATCTGCAACATTTTAAAATGCCGTCCGCCTCAAAACAGAGACCCCCTGCCCGAGGAGCAGGAGGCTTGTATGGATCATTTAAGGGCACAGGTGCGGCAGGTAAAGCCGCGGATGATCGTATGTCTTGGGCGTATTGCGGCAATGCGCCTCATTTCTCCCGACTATAAGATCACCAAGGAGCACGGCGTTTTTCAAAAAAAGGGAAATTTCCTCATCACCGCTGTCTACCACCCCTCGGCGCTGTTGCGCGATCCCTCAAAAAAAGAGGATATGCTGAAGGATATGCTCCGCATAGCCGAGGAATATAAGAAGATCAAGGAAGAATAAAGAAAAGCAAGAGCGGAAGACGTCCTTCTGCTCTTGCTTGCTTTTTATGCATATTTCAAATACGCCTATGGAGCGCCCTACCGCGCGAGAGGGTCTCTTGCGTGGCGTCGGCTTCTTTTGGCGCGGAATTGCTCCACCTTGGTTTCAAGAATATGGCCGGGGAAGATGCCCGCCACGATGCCGATGGTGACAAAAAGAGGATAGCTGTCAAAGAAATAGCCGGGAATGAAGCTGAGCACCGTAAAAAAAAGCATGGTCAACATCAAAAGGGAGACGCGGGGACGCGCCATTTCGTAATGAACCATCCCGTCTGCCTCGAAGGTCTGTCCAAATCCGGCGTTTTCCAAGATTTGTGCGGCGGGCGAGTCGTCGTCTGCCAGCCAAGTGGACACGAAATACAGATCCCTTTGGTTGGAAAATGCCCACTTTGCCATTCTTTTCAGGGCTTGTACTGCCAGCTTGCCGCTGTCCTTTACGGGACTGAGGGCGCAGTTGACTTCCACTCTGCCGTTTTGGGGCAGTCCGCAAAACTGCACCATGCCCACCTCTTCGCCGCTCTTCTTTTTGAAGATCTTCCAAAGGGTGTGCCAGGGGGCATCCTGAGGATGAGCGGCGCAGATCTGATAAATGCGCTCTAAATGGGCGATCTCCTGAGGGTCCCGCTGTTCAGCCATCATTTTCTTCAAGTCCTCGGGGGAGACGGGGCGCAGGATCAGATTTCTTGTAAAGAGTTCGTCGGTCATAGCTTCCTTTCACTGCGCAAGCGCAGAATTTCCTCGTAAAGTTGTTTTGGGGTAGAAAAGGTCGTGGCTGCTCCCGCCTCAAGGAGCTGTTTTTCGGAGCGGAAGCCCCAGTTTACCGCAAGGCAACGCATCCCCGCGTTTTTTGCGGTTTGCAGATCCACCTCCGAGTCGCCCACGTAAAGGGCGCGCTCGGGCGCGCTTTCAAGGGCGCGGAGGGCGGCAAAAAGCATATCGGGGGCGGGCTTTCTTTTGAGCTCCTCCCTTTGCCCCAGGCAAAAGGAGATCTCGTTTTTAAAAAAGCGGTCGCAAAGGCTTCTTACCCCGTAGTCGGGCTTGTTTGACACCACGGCGACCCGAAAGCCCTCTCTTTTCAGGTCGGAAAGAAGAGGCAAGATCCCATCGTAGGGGGCGGTGCTGTCAAGAGCGTGCAGGGCGTAATGGTCGTTAAAAAGGGCAAGGAGTTTTTCAATCTCCCCCTCGTTCGTCCCCTCGGGAGCGGATAGGGAGATCAGCCTTTTTGCTCCGTTTCCAAGGAAGGCGCGGATCTCGTCGGGGGTACGCAGAGGATGTCCTCTTTTTGCAAGAGCGTGATTGACCGAGGCTCTTAAATCCCCAAGGGTATCAAGCAGAGTGCCGTCCAGATCGAAAACCACGGTGTCAAGCATTTTTAGCCCTTCCTTTCTCTTAAAAGATCGCAGATGTAGAACGGCAACCGTGGGTCACCGTTTTGCAGGGTAGAGTATAACACAGTTTTTTGAATTTGTAAAGTAAAAAATGTGTCTTTTTTGTGATCGTGCCTCTTCTCTGCGGTTTTCTAACGATTTTTTTGCGTTCAATCCTTGTTTTCGGCAGAAAGGTCGTCAGAGGGGGAATTGTTGTCGGGAGTCAGATTGGGCAGGGTCTCGGGCAGACTGGGGAGGCTTGGCAGAGGAAGAATGGGCGAGGGGGAGGGAGAACGGTCGGGGGAATCCTTGGGGCTCTCCTTGGGACTCTCCTTGGGACGCTCGTCGGGACGGGCGTCCTCGGTGGGCTTGTCCTGCTTTTCGTCGGTGGTGGTCATATCGCCGCAGGCGCACAGGGCGAAAATGGACAGCGATGCAAGAAGAATGCACAGCGCTCTTTTAATGTGAATAAACGTCATAAATATACTCCTTTTGTTCCGTAAAACGGAAAAGCTTGTCTTGTTGGCGGCGGAATGCGCCGCTATGCACAGTATTTCCCGCTTTTTCGCTCTTCACCCCTGCCATTTTTTTCGTTTTTGTTGACAGTCCCTCTTTTTGATGCTATACTGAAGGGGCAAAATCGAAAGGAGAGAGAAGATGTCCCCGTTTTCTTATTCCGCAAAGCTATATGAAAGTGATCTTCAAAAGGGCGAGATCTGCTATGAAAAGGCAAAAAAAGAGCATTTTGACGCTTTTTTTGCATTATACGAATGCTCTTTTCCCGACAAAGCCCCCCGTTTGCCCTTTGAATACGGGGTCATCAACGAGCTTGACACCTATATTGCCTTAATCGACGGCACGCCCGTTGGGATGGTCAGCGCCAATCCCGTCTTTTATAAGGGGCAAAAGGGTCATCAGATCTTCAAGCTGTGTGCCCACCCCAAGGTAAGAGGCAGAGGGATCGGCGGCGCGCTTTTATCCTTTATGCACCGAGAGCGAAGGGCGGAGGGCGACCTTTTTTCGCTGGTGATGCCGGGCAGCGAAGGGCTTTATTCCTTTTACGAAAAGCAGGGTTATGCCTCGATTTCCGCCAAAAGGATCGTTCTTGCCCCCCGCGAAAGCCTGCTTTACGAGGACGAACGGGTGGAGTATCTGCCCCGCTACGAGGCGCTATGCCTGGAAAGTGCCGCCAAAAACCAAAAGACCGTCCTTTCGGGCTACGGAAGCTATTGCGGATTTGAAGAGGAGGGCAGGGTCTTTTTAGACGATCTGATGCCCTTCGGACGGCGTATCGCCCCCGTTTGTGCCCTGCCCGTCACCTTTTACCTGCCCGACCCCGAGGGCAAAGAACGCTACGGCATGGTGTGCGCACTGGATGCCCGCGCCGACCTTGAGGGGATTTATCCAAGGATCGTGATGGGATTTCATAAATAAAAAAGAAGGAGTCTTCTCTCTGCATTCTTAGCGGAGAAATAGGTGGGCACAAAACTTCGGCAGAGAACTTGTTTTCTCTGCCGATTT
This sequence comes from Clostridia bacterium, assembly GCA_017465885.1. Taxonomy (GTDB): domain Bacteria; phylum Bacillota; class Clostridia; order Oscillospirales; family CAG-272; genus UBA11512. The sequence goes on from JAFTVG010000020.1 coordinate 32,611, forward strand.
GTGGTATAATGGGGTTAACGAAAAGCCTTCCTCCGAGAGGAAGGTGGCACGCGTAGCGTGACGGAAGGAGCCTGCGTGACTTTAGTTTTGCGCTAACTTCATTGTAACGCGCTCTCTCTCAGTCGCCTACGGCGCCAGCTCCCTCCCGGAGGGAGCCTATATACATCACAGCGCTTCCTTAGGGGTATGGGCTTTGCCCGATGCCTTTGTAATACAAAGGCGAAACTAGCGATAAATGATAAATCATTGCTATAAATCATCGAAAGGAAACAAAATGGAAAACAGTAAGATAGAACAATTAATACGTGACAAAGAGTTTTCATATCTCCAACCGTATTTTTATAATAATCGATATGCACTGCGCTGTGAATTAGGCGTTGGTGAGGGCGATCAATATATGATCAATGCCAAGAATCGCGCAATGGAAATATTTAATATTTTATTTGCTGATGGCATAGATGCCATTATTTTCAATTATTGGATTTTTGATTATTCTGATAGTGGTTGCGCAGAAAAAATAGCACTTGAAGAACTTGAAATAACTGTTGAAGAAAGTATTCATAACACACTTGAAAGTGAAGCCGATAATTTACGATTCCTTTTAGAAATGCAAGCGGAATATCGGCATTTTTCAGTAAGGGATTTGGAAACATATGGCGATTTTGATGATGAATACATCGGTAAACAACGAAGAAATAGAATCATATGCTATAGTGATGGTAAAGCTTTTGATTATAGCGGACTAATCGACCAAGAGATTAGCGGGAACGGTCACAATGTTGGATTGGTATCATTTCAAAATGAATGTATCTTTTCTGTATATGATGATCGAGGTTGTGATATTGTTTTTGCAACACATGAAAAAATGAAAAAATTCTATCACT
>JAFTVG010000021.1 GCA_017465885.1 Clostridia bacterium
ATTTCTTGATCATAGTAAGAGTCTTACCTCCGTCGGTGCTGGAATACTGTGCGGCATCACCGCTCTTCAGGAATATGTAGGTATCCTTACCCTCGATAACCGCAAAGCGATCCTCGCTGGTCGCATCCTTCGTGGCCTCGCCCCAGGAGGAGCCACCCGGCTCGGAGCAACCTGTACGGACGATAAAGCCTATCTGCTCTATGCCCTCGGGAACATTGATAACGACCTTTGCACCGTAATCACAGGGATGCATAATATAGCCGCTTCCCTCCTTGCCGTCCCACCACGCCCAAACGTCGCAGTTTTCAATAACTCCGGGATGCGACCAGTAGAAGGTTATCTGGTTACAGCCCTCCTCCCTGGGAAGAGAATACTCGTCTTCAGGGGGTTGCCATCCGCCGCCGATATTTCCGCCGGTCTCGCCTCCGCCTTCACCCTCGCCCTCATTGCCGCCGTCACCCCAAAGGCTACAGGAAGTAAGAAGGAGCGACGAAAGCATTACCAGCACGAGCAAGAAGGACAGCATTCTGGAATGGATGTTTTTCATAGCGTCACCTCTATATTTATTTTTTTATTGTTCTGCTTTTGGTTCCTTTACGCGAGCCGTTGAATCACGGAAGATGGGCTCGGTATAGATAGTAACCCGTTTGGTCTTGTTTCCCTTGATCGCCTGGCGGAGAAGAGTGAAGGCGTTCTCACCCAGGGAGATGAAATCCTGCCTTACCGTAGTAAGGGAAGGAGTGAAGTACCTTGCGACGTCAAGGTTATCAAAGCCACTGACCGAAACGTCATCCGGGACCCTGATGCCCCTTTTCTTAAAGCCGTTGATAAGGCCGATAGCGATCAGGTCGGAGGAGCAGACAATAGCTGTTACCCCGAGGTCGGCAAAATAGTCCGCCGCATCCAGTCCGCAATCCTCTGTATAGTTACCGTAGCGGACCAGGTCGCTCCTGAATTCTATATCCGCATCTATAAGTCCTATGAGATATCCCGAGAAGCGCTCGCGGGTAACTATCGACTCTCTGTCTCCTCCCAGAAAGCCTATGCTGCGGTGGCCATGTGAAACGAGATGCGCCACTATCTCGGCAACCGAATTGATGTTATCGCTGCCGATGCAGGAGACCTTGGGATTCTTGATATAGGAATCCATCATCATAACGGGAACGCTGGTAGTATCAAGTTCCTTTATGATCGCGCTGTTAAGCTTGGTGCCAAGGATCATAAGGCCCGAAAAGTTATTCTCGTTGCAAAGCTTCTTCAGATTTGGGGGATTCTTGTCGGTGCAATGCTCTATAACGACCTCGTAATGATAGGCATTTGCAGCGCGCTGAAAGCCGGTAAGCACGGGGTAGCCAACCTGAGAATTGCTGTGGGAATCCATATTCTCAAACAAAACGCAGATACGCTTTGACTCGCCGTTTCTATGAAGAGAGAAGCCGACCTTTCTCGCAAACTCAGTGACACGGTCGCGAGTCGAGGCGCTGACGTCCGAGGCGTTATTAAGCGCTTTTGATACCGTGCTGACAGAAAGCCCCAACGCAGAAGCTATCTCTTTTATCGTCATTTTTCTTTCCTTTCTATTAATAAGGAATACCGCCGCAAAAGTCTTTTTACCGAGGAAAAAACGCACGGAATTTCGAAACAAAATCCTGCGTTTTCAGTCGGGAATTTCGCAAGCAAGCTTTGCGGCTTTTATTCCATTATATCACAGTTTTTCAAATTTACAATGTTTTTTTTGAAAAAAGTTTAAAAAAACGCCAAAAACACTAAGCTTTGGCTAATAAGAAAATTACATTTATACTTGACAGGGAGCTTTTTTTGTGCTAGAATAAAAATACCAATCGAAAATTTTCGAAACATCTTTTTTTCAAATGGGGGATCATACTATGAAGGAGCGTTACGCGGGCATACTCTTGCCTATAACCGCCCTGCCATCGCCTTACGGTGTCGGCTCATTCGGTAAAGCCGCGAGAGACTTCGTTGATTTTCTCGTAAAGGCAGGTCAGAAAATCTGGCAGGTGCTACCGCTGTTGCCTACCAGCTACGGCGATTCGCCCTACTCCTCCTCCTGCGCAATTGCCGGAAGCCCTTACCTTATTGATATTGATATCCTGATCGGACAGGGACTGATCACCCCCGAGGAAGCCGAAAAATATCGCTGCGACGGCAGAAGCGACGGAAGAGTTGATTATGAGGCTCTTTTCTATCGCCGTATACCTATGCTTAAGCTCGCATTCTCCCGCTTTGACAGGGGCTCTGCCGAGTTCAGGGCATTCCTCGACCTGGGAGAGTATAACGACTTTTCCACCTTTATGGCTCTTAAGGAGGCTCACGGCTGGAAGGCCTTTTCGCTCTGGGAGGAGAAATACCGCACCAGAGACAGCGAGGCGCTTAAGGAATTTACCGAAAGCAACGCGGACGAGATACTGTTCTGGCAATTCACGCAGTTTGAATTTTTCCGCCAATGGAGAGAGCTGAAGGACTACGCCAACGGCCGCGGGATCGAAATAATGGGCGATATGCCGCTTTACGTTTCGGAGGATAGCACGGAGGTCTGGGCGCACCCGGAGCTATTCATGCTCGACGAGGACGGAGTACCTTCCGAGGTCGCGGGCGTTCCGCCCGATTACTTCAGCGAGGACGGACAGCTCTGGGGCAACCCGCTTTACAACTGGCCCCGAATGAAGGAGGATGGGTACGCTTGGTGGACGGCGAGGCTGAGAAAGGCGCTTTCGCTTTACGACATAGTGCGCATCGACCACTTCCGCGGCTTTGACCGCTTTTACGCGATACCCCGAGGTAGCCTCAATGCGAAGCGGGGAGTCTGGTATGACGGCCCCAAAGAAGGACTTTTTGAGGACAAGAAGGACTGGAGGATCGTTGCAGAGGACCTCGGAATTCTTGACGAGGGCGTTTACCGCCTTATGAAGAATACCGGCTATCCCAGGATGAAGATACTTGAATTTGCCTTTGACGGGGACCCGGAGCACGAATACAAGCCCTCAAACTACGGCGAGAACAGCGTTGTTTACACAGGAACCCACGATAACGCGACGCTGATCGAGTTCCTTTCAGATATGGATAGCAAGCAAAGAAAAATATTTTATACAGATCTTTCCACGGAATGCAAAAAATGGGGCGTTCGCTTCAAGTATCTCCCAAAGCACACCGACTGCGAAAGAACAATGCAGAGAGCGAGAAGGGCGCTCATAAAGATCGCTTACCTCAGCCCTGCAAAATACGTAATCCTTCCGCTTCAGGATCTGCTTGGAACCGGAAAGGAAACGAGAATGAACATGCCCGGCACCCTGGGGATACAGAACTGGAGCTGGAGATGCCCCACGGAGGCACTCAGTGACGTTCTTGCCGAGCGGATACGCAAGGCCTGCAGCAAGGGCAACAGATAACAAGGAGTAGTTTTTTGAAATGAACAAGGAAGAATGGATGAACACCGTCGAGACGCTGCTCAAGGCGAACGACGGAGCCTCACTTGAGACGGCAACCGTCCCGGAGGTATACAGAGCAGTCAGCCGTGCGGCGATGGCGGATATATACGACACCTGGGAAAGCTGCAAGAAAAGCAGCAAGAAGCGGGTCGGTTACCTTTCCGCCGAGTTTCTCGTAGGACGCGCGGTCTTTTCCAACCTATACAATCTCGGCATTCTAGGAGAGGTCAGAGATTGGATGAAGGAGAGAGGATTTGATATCTCATCCTTTGAGGAGATTGAGGATGCGGCGCTGGGCAACGGCGGACTCGGCAGGCTTGCCGCCTGCTACCTTGAATCGGGTGCCACAGTCAGCATTCCGCTTGACGGATACGGAATACGCTACCGCTACGGCCTTTTCCGCCAGGAGTTTGAAAACGGCTTCCAGCGCGAGGCGGCAGACGATTGGCAGAGATGCGGCGACCCCTGGAGCTACCGCCGCGAGGATGAGAGCGTGCTTGTTGAGTTCTCGGATTTTGCGGTGCGTGCCGTCCCCTACGATATGCCGGTCATCGGTTACGGCGGAAAGACCATTAACACCCTGCGCCTGTGGCAAAGTGAGCAGCCCGGCAGCTTTGATTTTGCTGCTTTTGACAGTATGCAGATCGATAAGATCGCAAAGGATAACGTACGTTGCGAAAGCATCAGCTACGCCCTCTATCCCAACGATTCTACCGAAAAGGGACGCATCCTGCGTTTGCGCCAAGAATATTTCTTTGCATCGGCATCGGTGCAGGACCTTATTCGCAAGCACAAGCAAAAGGGACTTCCTATTGAAAAGATCAATGAGCATATCTCGCTGCAGCTCAACGACACACACCCCGTGTTTGCCATTCCCGAGTTCATTCGCCTCGTTATGAAAGAGGGCTTGAAGTTCGAAAAGGCATTCCTGCTTGCACGTTCCGTATTTAACTTTACAAACCACACCATTTTGGGTGAGGCGCTTGAACGCTTGGATATGAAGCGCGTACGCAAGCTGTTGCCTGAAATTGCAAGAATTTTGACCAAGATGCAAGCACGCATCGAAAAGGAATTTCCAAGTGGGAAGCTCTTCCTGATCAAGGATGAGACCGTACATATGGCAAACGTAGCCATTTATGCGGGCAATAAGGTCAACGGTGTTGCCGCGTTGCACACCGAAATTCTCAAGGAGAGCACCTTCCGCGATTGGTATGAGGTGTATCCCGAAAAGTTCCTCAACGTTACCAACGGTGTAACGCCCCGTCGTTGGCTCGCACTCTGCAACCCCGAGCTTTCCGCTCTCATCACCGAAAAGATCGGCGATGGCTGGCAAGCAGACCTTGAACGCCTTAAGGAGCTTGAAAAGTATGCAGACGATCCCGAGGTACGCCACGCTTTTGCCGAGATCAAGTATTTGAAAAAGCAACAGCTTTCGGAATACGTTCTCAAGAGAGAAGGCGTCGAGCTGCCGCCCGAGTTCATTTTTGACGTGCAGGCAAAGCGACTTCACGAGTACAAGCGTCAGCTGATGAACGCTTTTTCCATCCTTTATTATTATTTCCGCATCAAAGAAGGCAAGGAGCCAAACTTTAAGCCCACCGCATTCATCTTCGGCGCAAAGGCAGCCCCCGCATATTGGAACGCAAAGGGCGTTATCAAGTTTATCAACGCCATTGCCGATAAGGTCAACAACGATCCCGAGGTCAACGATAAGCTTCGCGTTGTTTTCGTTACCGACTATAACGTTTCTTATGCCGAAAAGATCATGCCCGCAGCAGATATCTCCGAGCAGATCTCTATGGCAGGCATGGAAGCCAGCGGCACGGGTAATATGAAGTTTATGCTCAACGGCACGGTCACTCTTGGAACCATGGACGGTGCAAACGTTGAAATTTGCGAAGAAGCCGGCAGAGAGAACGAATACATCTTTGGCGCGACTGTTGAAGAAGTAAAAGAGATCAAGAAGAATTACAATCCCCGGGAGATCTACAACTCCGATCCCGAGCTTAAGAGAATCGTTGATACGCTTGACGACGGCACCTTTGACGATCAAGGCAGCGGAATGTTCCGTTCGGTCAAGGAATCTCTCTTTGGCGGTTGGAGTGCCGACCACTATCTCGTGCTCAAGGACTTCCGCGATTACGTGCGCGTTAAGAGCGAGTTGAACCGCGATTACGGTAGTGAAGAGTTCTTTGCCAAGTGCGTTCGCAACACCGCAAACGGAGGTAAATTCTCCTCCGACCGTTCCATTCTTGACTACGCGAAAAACGTCTGGAATTTGTAATTCGAAAATTTTCGAATTTTTATAGCAAAAATTGATGTAAAAATTCATAAACTCGCTTGACTTTTCCGAGGGTTAGTTGTATAATGTAATTGTAGGGAAAGGTCCGGAACGATATCAGACCCCCAAAAAAATAAGGCGAAAGCCAAAAAAATAAACAAAGGAGAAAGAAAATGAAAAAATTCTTATCTGCAATCGCACTCATGATGGTGCTCGCACTCTCCTTCGTTTGCATCGTAGCGTGCAAGCCCGATAATCCGAACGAGCAAACCACTCCCGACGACGCAAACAAAGTGACTGTAAGCTGGTACCAAGGCAGCAAGCTTCTCAAAGAAGAGGAGATCGACAAGGGCTCTAAGGTAGCTAATTGGGATCCTCCCGCAGTTGAAGGCAAAGACTTCGTCGGTTGGTATGCAGAAGCATCCCTTACCCAAGAATTTGACTTCGATGCAACCATCAACGAAGATACCGACATCTTCGCAAAGTACACCAGCAACGTATTTGTAGCTGATGACAAGGAATACTACCTCATCGGTACCGGCTCCGGCGATATGAAGAAAAGTGGCTGGAATCATGAAAACTCCATGGCTCATCTCGTTATGACCAAGACCGAAAATGCAACCGCAAACGTATATGAGATCGAAATTCTGATGTACGCAGGCGATGCATTCCAAATCTGCTACGGCGGCACCTACGACGGTCAGGTTGGTATCGGTTACGTTCCCGGCGTTGAGTACGCTGCAGGTACGAACAGATACGATAACAACACCTACGAGGCAGATGCTAAGAAGTATGCAACCGTTAAGGATGCAAACGGCAACGTAATCTTCGAAGGTCACGATGAATTTAACAAAGAATACTGGACTTGGAACGTATTCCTCGCAGAGGGCCAAGACGGTGTTTACAAGATCATCTACACCACTTATCCCGATCATCCCGCTGATAACAAAATTACCTATGAGCTTGTAGAAAAGAGAGAACCTCTTGCCGAAACTCACGAAATGTACATCTGCGGTACCGTTTCCAACTGGGACTTCAGCGACGATTTCAAGATGGCTGCTGATGATACCAAGTCAAACTACTCCTTCCTGCTTAACATCTCCGAGCCCGCTGAGATCAAGCTCCGCAACAAGATCGGCGACGTTTGGTACGGTGCAGAAAAGATCACTGTAGTAAACGAATGCGGCACTTGGAACGATGGCGGTAACCTTGCTCTTGAAGCAGGCGTTTACAAGATCGCTTACAACGTAGAATCCGATACCGCAACCATCGAGGCAGTTGCTAAGTCCTTCTGGCTTGCAGGCGTAGTTAACGGCGGTCAATATTGGAACTGCGGCTCCGGCATTGAGTTCGAAAAGGTTAACGACACCACCTACAAGGCATACTACACCTTTACCGAAGCTGACACCGACGCTTCTTGGATGACCGGCTTTGTTGGCGCATGCAAGGCAGTTTACGGCTATGCAGGTTGGGATGCAGACCTTTGGTTTGGTAACGAAACTGATGGTGATAACGTAACCGTTGATTCTTACGGTCTGTACGAGCTCGTTCTCACTCTCAACGATGCTTCCGATTATAGTAAGGGCGGTTCTGTTACCGTTACCAAGCTCGAGGGTTACTTCCTCGTTGGTACCATCGGTGATGGCGACACCTGGAGAGCAGAGTCTCAAAATAAGATCGAGGTTAAAGGCGACGTGGTTTCCACTGAGTACACCTGGACTCAAAAGGACAGCGCAGATTGGCTCGGCGCTGATCAGATCTCTGCAGTTAAGATCATTAACGTTGATGCTGCAGGCACTATTACCTGGTACGGCAACGCAACCAACGGCGACAACGTAATTATTCCCGAGGTTGGCACTTACACCATCACTCTTGCTGACGGCGTTGTTACTGCAACCAAGAAATAATCAAGCACTAACCAAAACAACCACTGCGGGGCGGGGCTTTGCCCGCTCCGCAGTTTTCATAGTCACGAAAACAATAACGATAATAAGGAGAAAATCATGAAAAAGATCAGAATTCTTTCCCTTGCAATCGCTATGTTGATGCTTGTTATGGCATTTGCTGCTTGCAACAACAACAATAACAATGCCGGCAACACTGACAATAATGGCGAAAAGACCAAGGTGACTCTCACTGTTTGGGGCTCTCAAGAAGACCAAGCAATGCTCAAGGAAATGTGCAATGCGTTCGCAGCAGCGAACCCCGATAAGGAATACAAGTTCCTGTTTGGTGTTCAAGGCGAAGGCGATGCAGCCGATAAGGTTCTCAACGACGCAACCTCCGGTCCCGACGTATTCTCTTTTGCAAGTGACCAGATCAACAAGCTCATCGCAGGCGGTGCTCTTAACCGCGTTGGTGGTGATTTTGAAAAGTTTGTAAAAGACAACAACTCCGCAACCTCTGTTGATGCTGCAACGATCACCGTTGATGGTCAAGAACAGCTGTACGCTTACCCCTGCACCGAGGATAACACCCTCTTCCTCTACTACGATAAGTCTGTTATCGGTGACGATCAGGTAGACACTCTCGATGAGCTTCTCGATGCTGCACATGCTGCAGGCAGAAAGGTTCACTTCAAACTCAACGATGACGGTTGGTATCTTTCCAGCTTCTTCTTTGCATATCCCGAGCTCGGCTACCAAGTTTCCTACGACGAAGCTATGACCGAAACCGGTGTTTCTATCAACTACAACAATGCACAAGGTCTTGCAGTTATGAAGGCACTTGTTAAGTATGTTAACCACCCCGCACTTGTTATCCAAACCGATGACAGTAAGCTGATCGCCGGCTTCACTCCCACCGCTGAGGGTGTTGTTGAAGCAGCAGCAGGCGTTTCCGGCACATGGAACGCACAAGCAGTTGAAGATCTTCTTGGCGAAAACATGGGCGTAGCAAAGCTTCCCACCGTTGAGATCGACGGCGAGCAAAGACAGCTTACCACCTACATGGGCTGCAAGCTCATCGGTGTAAACGGTCACAGCCAAAACAAGGGCGAAGCTCACAAGCTCGCAATGTGGCTCACCAACGAAGAGAACCAGCTTAAGAGATTTGAAACTCGCGGCTTCGGTCCCTCCAACAAGAAGGTAGCAGCTTCCGAGGCAGTTGCTAACAACCCCGTTATTGCAGCAGTTATGGAACAAGCCAAGTACAGCCGCGCTCAAAAGAGCGTTCCCGGCAACTACTGGACTCCCATGGGCGCTCTCATCACCCCCTTTATCGAGCGCAAGGAAGCAGGCACGCTGCCGGCTTACACAGATGAAGAGCTTCAGGCACTCCTGGATGCACTTGTAAATCAAATCGCAAAATAATATCTCTTTTTTCGGGGACTGTTGAGGGCAGCAGTCCCCATCTTAAATAAAAGAAGGAGGTTATCAATGGATCTCGGTTATTATCGGATGACACCGTGGCGAAGGTTCATCTATAAAATTTCGCAATTTTTCAAAAATTTCGGACGTGGCTTTGCCGGCTTTTTTGGCAGGATCTTTCGCGCGATCGCTCACTTTTTTGTTGGCATTGGGCGCGGATTTAAGGAGTTCGGTCAAAATTTCTGGTACGGTGACGCTCTGACAAAATCCTCCCATGCTATTATGGGATTGAGCCACCTTTTCCGTGGGCAGATCGTTCGCGGTATCATCTACCTTTTGCTCGAAACGGCATTTGTGCTCTACATGGTACTGTTTGGTGGCAATTATCTTGCCATGTGCTTTGAAAATTTCTTTAGCGGCGGTAACGTTGGACGTACTGAAACCTATGATTTTTGGAATCCGGATGAAGGAATTTATGAAAAAATGGTAGGAGACAACTCCTTCCTCATTCTGCTTTACGGTATTTTAACTCTGTTCGTTATTATTTTCTTTATCATCTGCTACATCAGCTGTGCCAAGGAAAGCTACGAGCTGGAGCAATGCCACATCATTGGCAAAAAGCCGCAGGCCTTCCGTCGCGACGTCAACAACCTGCTGGATAACAAATTCCATCTGACGTTGCTCTTGCTGCCTATGGTCGGCTTGTTTGTTTTCACCATCGTTCCGCTCGTAACAATGGTCTTGATCGCCTTTACCAACTACGATGCGGCACACGAGGTACCTCAGCACCTGTTCCAATGGGTTGGTTTTGATAACTTTAAGGATCTGTTTGCAGGCAACTCCGAGCTTGGCGCAACCTTCTGGCGCGTACTTGGTTGGACGCTGATATGGGCCGTTCTTGCAACCTTTACCAGCTACATCTTTGGCATGCTGCTGGCAATACTCATCAACCGCAAGGGCATCAAGCTCAAAAAGCTTTATCGTACGTTGTTTGTTGCAACTATTGCCGTTCCGCAGTTCGTATCTCTTTTGATCATGTCCAAAATGCTCGATACCGGCGGCGGTGTTCTCGGCTCGGGCGGTGGCATTATCACCCAACTTATCGAGCAAATTTTCGATTACCACCTCAAGTTTGGTATCGACATCAACACCACACGTATCTGCATCGTTATTGTGAATATGTGGATCGGTGTTCCTTACAGTATGCTGATGTGTTCGGGAATTCTTATGAATATTCCGAGCGATCTTTACGAGTCGGCTCGTATCGACGGAGCATCTCCCGCGCGCCGCTTCTTCAAGATCACGCTCCCTTATATGCTTTTTGTTACAGGCCCCTATCTCATTACGCAGTTTATCGGTAACATCAACAACTTTAACGTTATCTACCTGCTCAGTGGCGGCGGCCCCGGCGACATTATGCTTTATACCGACGGTGCAAAGGGCACAGACCTGCTCATCACCTGGCTGTATAAGCTCTCACTTGGTACCGACCGAAACTACAAGCTGGCATCGGTTATCGGTATTTTGGTATTTGTCATTTCCGCTGTGTTCAGTCTTATTGTTTATAATAAGTCCTCGGCGGTGAAAGGAGAGGATGATTTCCAATGAGTACACCTATCAAAAACGAAAACGTTGCTCCAAAAGAGAATCAAGAACTTACCAATTGGCAAAAGATCGACCAAATGGAAGCTGAAATTGAAAAGAGCAAGCAGAAGAAAAAGCGCCGCGGCGGCATGAAGTTCAAAAGAATTTTCGGCGACACCGTAGGGCAGATCGTGCTGACTGTTCTTTCTATTATCTGGATCATTCCTCTTTTCTATCTGCTTGTGCAATCCTTCCGTAAGGAGCCGGGTGCGTGGTCACCTACCTTCTTCCCGCAGGAATGGACGCTGGATAATTACAAGAGACTCTTTACCGAAACCAAGTTTTTGCAATGGTACGGCAACACCTTGCTCATTGCCGTATGCAGCTGTATCATTACGACAGTATTCGTGCTTTCCGTGGCATATGTTTTCAGCCGTATGAAGTTTAAGGCAAAAAAGCCGATGATGAACATTATGCTCATTTTGGGTATGTTCCCGGGCTTTATGAGTATGTCGGCAGTTTACTTCCTGCTCAAAATTCTCCTCCCCGATCACTACCAATCTCACCTGAGCTTGATCATTGTTTATTCGGCGGGCGCTGCACTCAGCTACTACATTGCAAAGGGATTTTTCGATACCGTTCCCAAGTCCTTGGATGAGGCAGCTCGTATCGACGGTGCATCCCGTTTCCGCACCTTTTACAAAATTATTCTTCCCTTGAGCAAGTCCATCATTATCTACACCATTCTTACCTCTTTCATTGCTCCCTGGTGTGATTACATTTTTGTATCCTACATTATGGCAGGCGTACCCGATACGGGCATGTATACCGTATCTCTGGGTATGTATAAATGGCTTGAGCGTGAAATGATCCAACAATACTTCACTACCTTCTGTGCAGCTGCCGTTATCGTAGCGGTTCCCATAACCGGACTCTTTATGTGGTTGCAAAAATACTACGTTGAGGGCGTAACCGGTGGTGCAGTTAAGGGATAAGGAGGAACCTATGAAAAAGATTCTTTCTATGCTTCTTCTGCTCGCTCTTCTTTTCACAACTCTCACCATGGGCGCTTGTAAGCCCGACGATGAGAATGGGGAAGAGGATAAGGTAACACTGAACATCATTGATGATCACTATCGCAATTGGTACGAGATTTTTGTTCATAGCTATTTCGACACCAACAACGATGGTATCGGTGATCTCAACGGTGTAACCGCAAAGCTCGATTACATTCAGGAGATGGGCTACAACGGCATTTGGCTGATGCCCATTCATCCCTCTCCCACCTATCACAAATATGACGTGACCGACTATTACGCGATCGATCCCGATTACGGCACGCTTGAGGACTTTAAAAACCTGGTTGACGAAGCGCACAAGCGCGGTATTCGCGTTATTATCGATTTGGTGGTAAACCACAGCAGTGACGGACATCCTTGGTTTACCGAGGCATGCAGCTACATTCGTCAAAACGGTGAGCCCGGTGGCAAATACGGCGATTTTTACAATTTCCGCATTACCTCCAACGGTGCTTATCACAAGGTCAGCGGTACGCAATACTCCTATGAGGGACAATTCTGGAGCGGTATGCCCGATCTGAACCTCAGCAGTGAGAACGTAAGAGCCGAGATCAAAAATATTATGAAGTATTGGCTCCTCGATTACAACGTTGACGGCTTCCGCTTGGATGCAGTTACCAGCTACTACACAGGCAACCTGCAAGGCAACATCGATTTTCTCGCGTGGCTGAGCACCGCGGCAAAGGCAATCAAGCCCTCGGCTTACATTGTTGGTGAAGCTTGGGTAGGTGATGACTATACCATCAATCGCTACTACGAGAGCGGATGCGATAGCTTCTTCCTCTTTACCGGTTCACAGGCAGGCGGCAGCATTGCCACAGCCGTTAAGCAGAGCAACGGTGAGGCGGTTGGCAAGCTTTTCGTTGAGCTGCAAGAAACCTATGGCAGCGATGCCATTCTCGCTCCCTTCCTCGGCAACCACGATACCATGCGCCCCGGCAGCTTTATGCCCGGTGTTGATAACCTTAAAATGGCAGCAGGCGTGCTTTCTATGATGAATGGCGGTACCTTTGTTTACTATGGCGAGGAGATCGGTATGATCAGCAAGGGCGGCAACAACTCCGACCCTGCAAAGCGCATTGCTATGAAGTGGGAAGCTAAGAACATTTATGAAGGATGCTGTTATCTCCCACCCGAGGGAACTCCCGTTGACGAGACCTCTTACTATTATCCCTCTGTTGCCGAGCAAGCAGCAGATCCCGGCAGCATTCTCAACTACTACAAGGCAGCTATGGAGCTGCGCAACCGTTTCCCCTCGATTGCGCGCGGCACGGTGACCTATTACCCCGAGGGACAAAACGGTTACATTTGTGTAATCACCAAAGAATATCAAGGCGAAAAAATGACGATCGTTTTCAATATGGATACCTTTGAGCAGACCGTAACGCTGAATCAGGATATGCTTGGTTACACCGAGCTCGTTGGCGAGTTGTATGCTGCGGGCGGTGAATTTTCTTTCGATGAGAGCGGAGCACTCGTTATGCCTCCGCAGTCGATAGCAATTTTTCAGTAAGGAGAAAATGTTATGGCAAGTTTGTCACTAAAACATATTTTCAAGGTATATGACGGAGGCGTAAAGGCAGTAAACGACTTCTGTATGGATATTGACGATAAGGAATTTATCGTGTTCGTTGGTCCTTCGGGTTGCGGCAAATCCACCACGCTACGTATGATTGCAGGACTTGAAGAGATTACCGCGGGCGAGCTTCGTATCGATAACGAAATCGTAAACGATTTTGAACCTAAGGATAGAAACATTGCAATGGTATTCCAAAACTATGCTCTCTATCCCCATATGAGCGTTTATGAGAATATGGCATTCTCACTGCGCACCATTCATATGCCCAATGATCAAATTCACGAAAAGGTAATGGAAGCTGCAGAGATCCTCGGCATCACCGAGTATCTCGAAAGAAAGCCCAAGGCACTCTCCGGCGGTCAACGTCAAAGAGTTGCACTCGGACGCGCCATCGTTCGTCAACCCAAGGTATTTCTGCTTGACGAGCCCCTTTCCAACCTGGATGCAAAGCTGCGTGCCGCAATGAGAGCCGAGATCTCTCGCCTGCACGAAAAGCTCGGTACAACCTTTATCTACGTTACCCACGACCAGGTAGAGGCAATGACCATGGGCTCCCGTATCGTTGTTATGAAGGACGGCTACGTTCAACAAATCGATACCCCCATCAATCTTTACAAATATCCCGATAATATGTTCGTTGCCGGCTTTATCGGCACACCGCAAATGAACTTTTTCGACGGTACCGTTACCAAAACGGGGCAGGACGTTCAGTTTACGCTCGATTGCGGCACTACCGTAGATATGAAGTACATCCAAGCCGATAAGATCCCCGTTAAGTATATGGACGGTGCACATAAGATCGTATTCGGTATTCGTCCCGATGACGTACGTGTTTACAACAAGAACAATTATAATGACGGTTCTTGGGCAGCTGCAAAGGCAGTTGTCAGTGTAGTAGAGGTTTTGGGCGGCGAGACGCTCATTTATGCAAACCTCAATCTCGATACCCCCGATGCACAAAGCGGTGCCATCATCATCAAGGCAAACCCCGATACCGAGGTTCGCCGCGGCGACATCATCGATATTGAGATCTCCCGTCGTAAGTTCCACGTTTTCGATAAGGACACCGAAAAGAGCATTCGCAGAAGAATTCCTGAGGAGAACGTTATCTTAGCATCGATCGCCGGTGGTACGCTCAGCTTTGAGGCAGAAAGCTTCCGCCTGCCTGCAGCCGTTCAGTGCGCAGATAGCAAGAATGCTGAAATCTCCATGCCCGTTAGTGCTCTTACGCTTGGTGAAGGCAACGGACACGCAAAGGTACAGTGGATCGAGACCATCGAAGGCAAAACGCTTTACTTCCTTAAGGTGGGCAGCTTAACACTGTTCTCCTTGGAGCAGGGCGAGGCAAGATTTGCCGTTGGTGATGATGTTCAATTTGATATTGACTTTACCCAAATGGCAATCGAGTCTCTCGGTGTTACGCCTCTGTCGCTCACCAACACGCTTGACGGTATCTTTACAAAGGTTAAGGACAAGTCTCGCAAGTTCTACCACTTCTATATGAACGTGGGAGAGGCAAAGCTTGTTCCTACCGATAGCATTTGTGAAAAGGTATTTGCTTGCAAGGGCAATAAGATCTTCCACACGCCGCTTGAATATATCGTTGAGGCAAAGTATTTGACAGTGGCACCTCATACCGAGGGCGCAGAAAACGTTCTGGTTGGTAAGGTTCTTGAGATCTTGGACTACGGTCGTGCAAAATATGCCGTTATCGACGTATACGGTCAAAAGCTGATTGCCGCGTATAACGGCAACGTTGGAGAGACTGTTGACGTCACCGTTCCCGTAGAGGCAGTTACCATTAAGGATAAATCCATCGATATTATTATCGTATAAGACAAGTCAACATAAAGAAAGCCTCCGATGCCAAAGCGTGATGTCCTTAAAGGAGAAATCACAAACAACCGAATAGGACAACAAAAACCGTACAGAATTCAGAAATGAGTCCTGTACGGTTTTCTGCGTTTTGATACGATGCTTGGGGGCAAATACCCTCAAAAAACGGACACGTCATCTTGGTTTTCACCAAAAGGACGTGTCCGCCTTTTTTAATCCTTCCAAAGTTTTTGGAAAAGGGTACGGGGAAAACCCTTTTTTCAAAAAGGTTGCGATTGACACGAAATTTTATTTGTTATTTTGTAATGCCAAAAACCAATTTGATCATATTTGCTGAAATGACCAAATTAAACTTGACGTGCGATAAAATTGGTGATATACTATAGTACAGATAAAAACAATGTAATATGAGGTTGTTATGCGTAATTACAATTACCAAAACAAATGGCAAAAGCTACTGACACCCGAGATCGTGTCGCTATTGACGCAAATTCACGAATACAAGGGCGAGCAGACCTTATTTATAGAAGCAAAAGCTGATGCACTAACTCAACTTGTTGAGATAGCAAAAATACAAAGTACTGAGGCATCAAATAAAATCGAAGGTATTTACACATCCGACGATCGCCTTAAAAGCCTTGTAACCAATAAAACGACACCGAGAACGAGAAACGAGCAGGAGATTGCAGGCTACCGTGACGTGCTTTCAACAATACATGAAAGCCATGACTTCATTCCCGTAAAGCCGTCAATTATATTGCAGCTTCACCGTGATCTGTATAAATTCAGCGGCAAAAATATTGGCGGCTCATACAAAGGGGCTGACAATGTGATTGCAGAAGAAGACAATGAAGGCAACAAACAAGTTCGTTTCAATCCGGTACCCGCGTGGGAAACTCCGGCGGCAATCAATGCAATCTGCGAAGCGTTTGACGAAATTTTAGCTGGGACCGATGCAGATCCGCTTCTTATCATACCAATGTTCATACTGGACTTTCTGTGCATTCACCCCTTCAATGACGGAAACGGCAGAATGAGTCGATTGCTCACGCTCTTGCTTCTGTATCGCGCGGGTTATATCGTCGGTAAGTATGTCAGTATCGAAAAAATGATTGAGCAGACAAAAGAAACCTATTATGAGGCTCTGCAAAATAGCTCCGCATATTGGCACGATGACAAAAACGACTACATTCCCTTCGTACAGTATACGCTTGGCGTGGTAGTTGCCGCATATCGTGAGTTCTCGTCGAGAGTAAAGCTCATTGCTGCAAGCAATATGTCCAAACCCGAACGCATCAGGGAGATTATCAAAGACACTCTCGGTAAAATAACAAAAACCGAAATCATGCAAAAATGTCCTGATATCAGCCAAGTCACGGTGCAAAGAGCACTGAATGACTTGGTATCAAGCGGAGAAATCCTCAAAATCGGCGGCGGTCGCTACACCGCATATATGTGGAATCACG
This sequence comes from Clostridia bacterium, assembly GCA_017465885.1. Classification (GTDB taxonomy): domain Bacteria; phylum Bacillota; class Clostridia; order Oscillospirales; family CAG-272; genus UBA11512. Next base: position 16,580 of record JAFTVG010000021.1, read on the forward strand.
AAAAGGAGTAAAATATGATTACAGGCGAACTGAAAAATAGAATTGACGGACTTTGGGATGTGTTTGCAGCAGGCGGACTTGTCAATCCTCTTGACGTTATTGAGCAGGTTACCTACCTTATGTTTATTCGCGACCTTGACGATACCGATAATCTTCGCGCCAAAGAAGCGGTCATGCTTGGACTTCCTCATAAGAGTATTTTTGCCGAAAAAGTAAAGGTCGGCGATCGCGAAATCGACGGCAATCAGCTAAAATGGTCGGTGTTCCACGACTTCCCGGCAGGCAAGATGTATTCAACCGTTCAGGAGTGGGTTTTCCCGTTTATCAAGGGGCTTCATGACGATAAGGATAGCGCATATTCCAAATATATGGATGATGCGATCTTCAAAATCCCTACGCCCTTGCTTCTCGATAAAATCGTCACCATTCTTGACGATATCTACGCGCAAATGGCGCAGATCAAGGACAGCGACATCCGCGGTGACGTTTACGAATATCTGCTTTCCAAGATCTCGCAGTCGGGTCTGAACGGTCAGTTCCGCACCCCGCGCCACATCATTCGTATGATGGTAGAGCTGATGGATCCGGGGGCTGATGAGATCATCTGCGACCCTGCTTGTGGTACGTCGGGATTCCTTGTTGCCGCAGGCGACTATCTCAAGGAAAAGCGCAAAGAGGAGATCTTCTATAGCAGACAGAAGAAGGCGCACTATATGAACGGCATGTTCCACGGATACGATATGGACAGAACCATGCTCCGTATCGGCGCGATGAATATGATGACGCACGGCGTGGACAATCCCTATATCGAGTACCGTGACAGCTTGTCCGATCAGAACCCCGATAAGGAGAAATATTCTCTGATTCTGGCAAATCCCCCGTTCAAGGGCAGCCTTGACTATGATACCGTTTCCGCAGATCTTCTCAAGGTTTGCAAGACCAAAAAGACCGAGCTTCTGTTTCTTGCATTGATGCTCCGTATGCTCCGTGTTGGTGGCAGATGTGCGGTTATCGTTCCCGACGGCGTGCTGTTCGGATCTTCTACAGCGCATAAGGCAATCCGCAAGGCGATCGTTGATGACAACCGCCTGGAAGCCGTTATTTCCATGCCCTCGGGCGTGTTCAAGCCCTATGCAGGAGTGTCAACTGGTATTCTGATCTTCACAAAGACCGGACACGGCGGCACAGACAAGGTTTGGTTCTACGATATGCAAGCCGACGGCTTCAGCCTTGACGATAAGCGCAGCGAAATCAAGGAAAATGATATCCCCGACATTGTTGCGCGGTTCCATAACCTCGAAGCGGAAACCGACCGCGCACGCACCGAAAAGTCCTTCTTTGTGCCGAAAGACGAGATCGTAGGAAATGAGTACGATCTGTCCATCAACAAGTACAAAAAGACCGAATACAAGCCCGTGGAGTACGCGCCTACCGCAGAGATCATGGCAGAACTACATGAGCTTGAAATGGAGATTACAAAGGGACTGGCGGAATTGGAGGAATTGCTTTAATGGGTAAAAAGGATAGAACAACGATTGTGAACAACATAAACGAGTTAAATCTTGAAATTGATTATGATAAGCTTGCGGAAGCGATTGTAAAAGCGCAAAAAAAGAGTGAGGAAAAGCCTGTATCAAACAATAAAATTGGCTTTTGGAAAGCAGTTTGGCTTATCATCATCAACAAAGAAGAAAAAACAGGAACACGAACGGCAGCTCTTCTTGCAAGTGTGATGGGAAAACTTTTTAATGGCATCGCATTGATAGGAGTTTTGCTGTGTATAGGTTTTATTTGTGCCGCAATTTTTGGATTAGACTGGACCGGATCAGCATCTACAATAATATTACAAGCGGTAGCGCTAATTATTATGGTAGTAACCGCTGCATCGCTGTCTCTGATTTTTAGAGGTATGGCCAATGAAATAAATCAAGAGAATGATAGAAACTATATTATGAACCTGTTTTTTGGACTGGCAAGCCTTGCATCGTTGATTGTGGCGTTGGTGGCGCTTTTTAAGGAGATGGGATGATGAAAAAAAGTTTATGTGAAATATCGAACCCAAAGCAGTGGAAAACGATTTCCACAGATATGCTAACAGAAACCGGCTACCCTGTCTATGGCGCAAACGGTATTATAGGCTATTATTCAACATACAATCACGATTGTGAAACTCTCCTAATAACCTGCAGAGGAGCAACTTGTGGTAGTCTTAATATATGTCAACCATTTTCTTATGTGAATGGTAATGCGATGGCTTTGGATTCACTTTCAGCCGACATTGATATTAGGTATTTATATTATTATTTGCTGAATCGTGGTTTGAACGATGTTATTACAGGTTCCGCACAACCACAAATTGTGAGACAGTCACTCGAAAAAGTGATCGTTGAATATCCCGAATTAAGTATTCAAAAAAGCATCGTCGAAACATTAGACAAAATTTCTAAAATAATATCTCTCCGCAAGCAGCAACTTTCAAAATTGGACGAGCTTGTCAAATCCCGATTTATCGAACTGTTTGGTGACCCATTCACCAATCAAATGAAATGGAAAAAGATTAAGATAGAAGAGGCCGTTACAGTAGAACCACAAAACGGAATGTATAAACCGCAGTCTGATTATGTTACGGATGGTTCGGGTACTCCCATTTTAAGAATTGATGGTTTCTATGATGGTGTAGTAACAGATTTTTCTTCATTAAAAAGATTGCTTTGCGGAGATAAAGAGAAACAAAAATATCTTCTCAAAGAAGATGATATCGTAATTAACAGAGTAAACAGCATTGAATATCTTGGAAAATGCGCCCACATCACAGGCTTGTTAGAAGAAACAGTTTATGAATCGAATATGATGAGAATGCACTTTGATTCTGAACGCTTTAATCCTGTATATATAACTCGTTTGCTGTGTAGCCGTTTCCTCTATGACCAGATAATTGGTCACGCAAAAAAAGCGGTCAATCAAGCAAGTATAAATCAAAAAGATGTTCTTGATTTTGACATTTATCAGCCTCCAATTGAACTTCAAAACCAGTTTGCTGCCTTCGTCGAACAGACCGACAAATCAAAATTGGAAATTCAAAAGAGCCTTGAAAAGCTCGAAACACTAAAAAAAGCATTGATGCAAAAATATTTTGGATGAGGTGATAATATGAAAATTACAGTTAATATTCTAAAAAGCCTAATATTAAAACTGGAAAACGAGTTGCTCTTTTTTGAAGAAAATACGAATTTTTTAAACAAACGAAAAATAGAAATTGCTAAAAAGTATTATGTCGGCTTAAAGATTAACAATTTTTTGGAAATGCTCAAAGAATCAGAAAAAAATATAGACGAGATAAAATTGGAATATCAAAAGTTTTCAAAAGAAGAAATTCCCGAAACGAACTTAACATTTGCTGATGTATTTGTTTTAAACGAAGAGGAAACGACACCAGAGACCATTGCCTATGGGCTGCGAATTTGTAAAGATCAAAAAAGATATATACCAAGAGTAGCGTGTGAGAAGATATTTCAAGTAAATGAAGCTCATCGCACAATTGGTGAAAAAACAATTGTAAATTGTTTGCAGATATTTGAAGAATATTTTCGTAGCATTCTAAAAATATTGATTTCTAAAAAACCAGAAGCGTATTTCTATGATAAAACTATTAAGTACAGTTTGTTAATTGATAAAAACATTGAAGAATTGACGAATGAATTGATAAATCAAGAAGCCGATGCATTAATGTATGCGGTGTCAGAAACAATAGAAAAAGCGAATCAAACTCATAAATTAAAATTGGAAAAACATCAAGATATATGGGACGCCTATATTGAACTTGATCTAAGGAGAAACATAATAGTACATAATGAGGGCAGAGTGAATCAAAGATATTTGTCTTCTCTCCCTAAAAACTACCCTAAGCCGCAAGATGGTAGCCTTTTGATATGTGACGATATATATGTCATAAAATCTATTGAATCGTTAATTAAATTTGCATACCTATTGTACTACTTGATTTCCGATGGGGAGGATGAATTGTTGTTCCTAGAGTCAACAGCGTTTGAATTTTTAAGTTCTGAAAAATGGGATATTTCACTCTTTGCATATGATTTGTTGCTGGCTATTCCGACATTAAAAAACATAGATAAAACAATTTACCAAATCAATAGATTAAATGCGAAAAAACACATAAATGGATTGGATTCAAGCAAAGAAGAAATTGAACAATTTGATGTTTCGGGCATGGAAAACAGATATGTTATTGCAAAAGAATTACTTTTAGAACAACACGCGAAAGTTAATGAACTACTTAAAATCGATTATCCCGAATCATTTGATTTCGACATGATTCAAACATGGCCAATTTTTATTGAGTATAGAAAATCGGATGAATACAGGGAGTTCATTAATGAGCATCAAACCGAATACGCAAAATATGAATTGAAAGAAGATGAACCCCCTGTGTGTTAATCTAATTTTTACCAAGAGAGGTAATCATGAAAACCAACTTTGATTTCCTAAAATCCACTCCCGATTTTGACGCGTTTGCGGACGTGGCGATCTCGGCGGAGAAAATATTACATATCGACGTGGACGCCTGCGTGCTGAACTGCCGCAGGGCGATGGAGTTTGCGGTCAAATGGATGTATTCAGTTGACCGTGATCTCGTCATGCCCTATCAGGACAACCTCGTCAGCCTTATGAATGACGAGAAATTCCGCGATATTATCGGGGGCGACATCTGGCGGCGTATGGAATTCATACGAAAGCTGGGCAATAGTGCGGCTCACGGCGGCAAAAAGGTAACGCAAGAGCAGGCAGAGCTCTGCCTTGAAAACCTCTTTGTTTTTCTTGACTGTATCGCATATTTCTACGCGCCCGAATACACCGAGCAGCAGTTTGATAAATCCTTGCTTGCACTCACTGTAGACGAGGCTCTCTCCTTCGTTCCCGAAAATGAGATCGACATTGCCAATCTGATTGAGGAAAACAAGGCGCTCAAGGATGAGCTCACCGCCCGCCGTGCCGCGGGGCAGCAGACCTACGTTCCCAAGCCTCTTGATCTCTCCGAGTACAAGACGAGAAAGATCTACATTGACTTTATGCTACAGGATGCCGGCTGGGTAGAGGGCAAGGATTGGATGAACGAGGTGGAGCTTTACGGTATGCCCAACAAGAGCGAGGTAGGTTATGCCGATTACGTTCTTTTTGGCGATGACGGTAAGCCTCTTGCGGTTTTGGAAGCCAAACGCACCTGCGTGGACGTAGCCAAGGGCAGACAGCAGGCAAAGCTTTATGCCGACCTTTTGGAGCAAAAATACGGTCGCCGCCCTATCATTTTCCTGTCCAACGGTTTTGACACGCGCATCTGGAACGACAAATATTATCCCGAGAGAAAAGTGGCATCGATCTACTCCAAACGCGACCTTGAAAAGCTTTTCAATCTGCACGCGATGCGCACAAGCCTTAAAAACGTGATGGTGGACAAGGCAATTGCCGGACGCTATTATCAGGAAGGCGCAATCAAGGCAGTATGCGAAGCATTTGACAAGAAAAATCGTCGCAAAGCGCTTCTCGTTATGGCAACGGGATCGGGCAAGACGAGAACCGTTATTGCTCTTTGCAAGGTGCTGCTTGATCACGGCTGGGTGAAGAATATTCTCTTTCTTGCCGACCGAAATTCGCTTGTGACACAGGCAAAGCGTGCCTTTGTGAATATGCTTCCCGACCTTTCGGTGACCAATCTCTGCGAGGACAAGGAAAACTTTGATGCCCGTTGTGTTTTCTCCACCTATCAGACAATGATGAACTGCATTGATACGGTCAAGGACGAGAACGAGAAGAAGCTCTTTACCGTCGGACACTTTGACCTTGTAATAGTAGACGAGGCACACCGCTCCATCTACAACAAATACAGGGATATTTTCAATTATTTCGACGCACCGCTGGTGGGTCTTACCGCAACACCGAAGGATGAGATCGACAAGAACACCTACGAGGTTTTCGAGCTTGAGAACGGGGTTCCTACTTACGGTTATGAGCTTGGACAAGCGGTTACCGATGGCTTTCTTGTTGATTTTATGTCGGTTGAAAGCAAACTGAAATTCATCGAGCAAGGTATCGTATATGATGACCTTTCCGAAGCCGATAAGGAAGCATATGAAAACACCTTTGAAGACGAAAACGGCGACCTTCCGGAAAGCATAGCATCGTCTGCGCTCAATGAGTGGGTATTCAATGAGGACACCATTCGCCAAGTGCTTCATATCTTGATGCAGGACGGTTTGCGTATCGATTACGGCGAAAAACTCGGAAAAACGATCATCTTTGCCAAAAATCATGAGCATGCCGAAAAGATTCACGAGATATTCGGCAAGGAATATCCTAGTCTACCCGGATACACCAAGGTTATTGACAACTATATGACCTATGCGCAGAGTGCAATCGATGAGTTTTCCGATCCCAAGAAACTGCCTCAGATTGCGATTTCTGTGGATATGCTCGATACCGGTATTGACGTGCCCGAAGTTTTGAATCTTGTCTTCTTCAAAAAAGTGATGAGTAAGGCGAAGTTCTGGCAGATGATTGGTCGCGGCACACGTCGTTGCGACGGGCTTATGGACGGGAAGGATAAGGACAAGTTCTATATCTTCGATTTCTGCGGAAATTTCGAGTTCTTCCGTATGAATCAGGGACGTCCTACTGCGAATCAAATTGCTTTGCAGGGAGCTATCTTTAAGCTCAAGGCGCAGATTGCGTTCAAACTGCAGGATCTTGCGTATCAGACAACCGAGCTGATTGCATTCCGTAAGTCTTTGGTTGACGATATGGTGCGCAAGGTGCGTGAACTCAACAAAGAGAACTTTGCTGTTCGTCAGCATTTGCGCTATGTGGAGCAGTATGCAAATCCCGACAATTACAATTCGCTCACTTATGAGGACACGCTACTCATGGCAGAAGAGCTTGCTCCGTTGATCACGCCCGACGAGGACGAGGCATCGGCAGTTCGTTTCGACGCTTTGATGTATGGCATTGAGCTTGCATATCTTGCAGGCAAGAAGTATTCCCGAGCTCGTACCGATCTTTATAAAAAGGTCAGCGGAATTGCAAGTGTGGCGAATATTCCCGAAATTATGGTTCAGTCCGAGCTTATCAATAAGATTCTGCATACCGATTACTTGGATAATGCAGGAATCAACGAGTTTGAGCATATTCGAGAGAATCTTCGTGATCTGATGAAATATATTCCAAGAATCGGCGTGAAGTATATCACCAATTTTGATGATGAGATCCTTTCGGTTGAATGGAACGAATCGGATCTTGAAAGCGACGATCTCAAGAATTACAAGGCGAAAGCAGAGTTCTATATCCGTCAGCATCAGGATGAAGCGGCAATCGCAAAGTTAAAGAGCAACGTTCCTTTGAGTTCAGAAGACGTGAAGTCGCTTGAGCGTATTTTGTGGAGTGAGGTCGGCAGCAAAAAGGACTACGAAGCAGAGTACGGAGAAAAGCCGCTCGGCGAGTTTGTCCGCGAAATCGTTGGACTTGATATGACGGCAGCTAAAGCTGCCTTTGCGGAATATTTGAACGATGTTAATCTTGATGCAGACCAAATTTATTTTGTCAATCAGATTATTGAGTATATCGTGCGCAATGGCGTGATGAAGGATATGTCGGTGCTTCAGGAGGCACCTTTCACTGACAGAGGTAGCATTGTTGAAATTTTCACCGATATGTCAATTTGGCTCGGTATCAGGAATGTGATTGACAGAATAAATGCAAATGCGGCGGCGTGACACATCAGCTTTAAAGCAACAAGAGAAAAAACAAGCAAAATAAAGCAATTATCATCTCCTGTGATTTTATTTGGTCATGGGAGATGATTCTTTAACCGCTTTCTTATACTTATAATAACTATTCCTCGAGCATCCACATAGCTTGATTACATCAGGATCATCAAGAGTTCCGCCGAAGTCTTTAGAGTGCTTTTGATTGAAAAATTTATAGAAATATAGATAGCTTTGCCTATAATGATTGATAGTCCCTTCCCTCAAATTTCGTTGCCGACAGTTCTCTAAATATTTGTTGCAGCCTTCCTCAAAAGTGAGCGTTACACCCCGCGCCATTTTGATCTTTTTCACCTTAAAATCCTCCCTTAAAATAAAAAAATATTGGACACATCACGCGCAAAAACACGTTTATGATGTGTCCAACTTTTTATTTTATGGGTTTAAGCTAAAAATTGCAAAGTGCGCTCTTTTTGCTTAAAATTTGAATTACTTGGATGCTTCCTCGATAGCTACAGCAACTGCGACCGTCATTCCTACCATGGGGTTGTTGCCGGCGCCGATGAGTCCCATCATCTCTACGCGTTAGTCCCATTATTGACACATGGTGGAGTGATAAGCCTTATAAAACCTATCTTTTACCTTGCAAAATCTTTCAGCTGAACACATCATATTCAGTTTTCCTGAAAACATTATATCGCGTTTTGATGTTGCCGTAAATGATGTGCTCAAAGAGTTTGCGAAAACGCTACAAATCAAATATTTCCCTGCGCAATATTTTAGATTTTATGAAATGCTTATAAGAATAAAAAGATAACTGTTGTTTGATAAAGATATGTAATTTATTTTAAATGTACAAAAATGTATTTTCTACTATTTGGTACTTGACAAATGCTTTTTTATGGTATATAATAGTATTGCAAAAAAGAAAGGAGAGTAAAAATGGATACAAATTCAATTATTTTAGAATTATTGAGCAGAATTAAGGTTCTCGAAAATAAGGTTGAGGTATTGGAAAAAAAACTTATTGAGGAACAGAAGGAGGATCTTAATAAATCCGAAAAACCTGCGTTCCCTGTCGAAAAAATAAGCGATAAATACCGTGCTTTGGCAGAGTATTTGTACGAAAGCTGGGAAAAGAAGATAGTTTTGACATATGCGGAGATCGAAAATATTTTAGCATTTAAGCTACCATCTACCGCATACAATCTTCCAAGAACATATTGGGCAAATACACTGACTCACACATACGCAACAAGTTGGATGTTAGTTGGCTATAAAACAAAGGTTAACGTTTCTGATATGAGCGTTACTTTTGAAAAAATAATATATTAAGATATAATAATTATGGGGGTTAAGAGTAATATGGCTGTTGTAGATGTTATAAAGGACAAAATTGAAAGATGCGGTCTTAGTCGAATTGAACTGCACAACTCACTGCGCCCGCTGAAGAGCCCGACTTATTTTTGGCTTTCTCCAGACAGAAGCGGAATTAAAACCAATAAGCTTCCGGAAAGTCAAACACTGAAATGGGAGATGTTCGAAGGAATTGTCAAAAAAGCGAATTCATTAGGTGGAACAATGTACCGAGGAGATTCTATTGCCAGAAGCGGAGGAAAGCTTGGCGAAGACCTTACCGAGGAAATGATCGACGGATTTATTCCATTACAGTATGAAGGGGCAAGCTACGGAGATTCTGTATTGAGTCGTTCAACTTACTTTTCATGCATTTTGGAATGGGCAGGCGTAGTAACTATTCATAAAAGCACAGGACGCGGAAGTTACATAACCGTAAATAAAGAATACCGCAATATATAAGTTTAATATAAAAACATTGGACACATCACGCGCGAAAACACGTTTATGATGTGTCCAACTTTTCATTTTATGGGTTTAAGACAAAGGTCGCAAAGTGCGCTCTTTTTACTTAAAATTTGAATTACTTGCTTGCCTCTTCGATAGCAACCGCTACTGCGACCGTCATACCAACCATGGGGTTGTTACCTGCGCCGATCAGACCCATCATTTCTACGTGAGCGGGCACGGAGGAGGAGCCTGCGAACTGTGCGTCGGAGTGCATTCTGCCCATGGTGTCGGTCATACCATAGGAAGAGGGACCTGCTGCCATGTTGTCGGGGTGCAGGGTACGTCCGGTACCGCCGCCCGATGCAACGGAGAAGTACTTCACGCCGTTTTCGTTACACCACTTCTTGTAGGTGCCTGCTACGGGGTGCTGGAATCTGGTGGGGTTGGTGGAGTTACCGGTGATGGAAACGCCCACGTTTTCAAGCTTCATGATTGCAACGCCTTCGGGAACGTTATCCGAGCCGTAGCAACGAACGTCTGCTCTGGGGCCGTTGGAGTAAGGAGTTTCCTTAACCACTTCAACGGTCTCGGTGTAGGGATCGAACTTGGTCTGCACGTAGGTGAAGCCGTTGATTCTGGAGATGATCATAGCGGCATCCTTGCCAAGACCATTGAGGATTACGCGCAGGGGCTTGGTTCTGACCTTGTTAGCATTCAGAGCGATCTTGATCGCACCTTCTGCAGCTGCGAAGGACTCGTGACCTGCAAGGAAGCAGAAGCACTCGGTCTCGTCGGACAGCAGCATAGCGCCCAGGTTACCGTGACCCAGACCTACCTTACGGTTTTCGGCAACGGAGCCGGGGATGCAGAATGCCTGCAGACCGATACCGATCGCGGCAGCGGCGTCAGCAGCCTTGGTGCAGCCCTTCTTGATTGCGATCGCCGCGCCCACGGTGTACGCCCACTTTGCATTCTCGAATGCGATGGGCTGGGTCTCTTCAACGATCTTATAAGGATCGATACCCTTTGCGGAGCAGATCTCCTTGCACTCTTCAACAGAGGAAATGCCGTATTCTTTCAGAACGCCAAGGATCTTGGCTTCTCTTCTTTCATAGCTTTCAAACAATGCCATCGTCATTACCTCCTAATTATTCTTTACGGGGGTCAATGTACTTGACCGCGTCTGCAAATCTGCCGTAGGTACCCTTGGACTTCTCGTAAGCTTCGTTAGGCTCCATGCCCTTCTTGATGAAGTCGGTCATCTTTCCAAGAGAAACGAATTCGTAACCGATCACCTGATCGTCTGCGTCAAGTGCCATTCTGGTGCAGTAGCCCTCGGTCATTTCCAGGTATCTTACGCCCTTAGCCTTGGTGCCGTACATGGTACCAACCATGGAGCGTGCGCCCTTACCAAGGTCTTCCATACCTGCGCCGATTACCAGACCGCCTTCGGAGAACGCCGACTGGGTTCTGCCGTATACGATCTGTAAGAACAGCTCTCTCATAGCGGTGTTGATGGCGTCGCACACCAGGTCGGTGTTCAGTGCCTCCAGGATGGTCTTGCCGGGCAGGATCTCTGCTGCCATAGCGGCGGAGTGGGTCATACCGGAGCAGCCGATGGTCTCAACCAGTGCTTCCTCGATCACGCCGTTCTTTACGTTCAGCGACAGCTTGCAAGCGCCCTGCTGGGGAGCACACCAGCCCACACCGTGGGTGTAACCGGAAATGTCAGCCAGCTGCTTTGCCTGCACCCATTTGCCCTCTTCGGGCAGGGGAGCGGGACCGTGATTGGGGCCCTGCGCAACGACGCACATTTCCTGTACTTCGCTGCTCATTGCGTATTCACAATTGCTCATGTTCTTATATCTCCTTATTTAATATTTCCGTCAGGAACTTTCCAATTACTTATTATACAGTAAAAGCCGCCGAAAATCAAGAGTGTAAACGACTTTTTTTGCAAATTTCCGTATTTTTGAAGGCGCCCGCCCGCCAACGCCCTGCCGCGGGGTGCCGCTTTTTTGCCTTTTTGACAGGCGAAGAAATTTTTTTGCGAAATTTTCAAAATGCTTTGCAAAATTTTGCAAAAAAACGCACCTATATGGTGAAGGCGCTTTTCTCGCCCTGCACTGCACGGGTTCAAAAGGGCTCTTCCGAAAAAAAATAAAAAAATCGAAAATTTTTTTGAAAACCCGGAACATTTTCGGAAAAAAAGCGACTATATAGGTGAAGGGCATTTCCGCCCTCCTTTACCTTTGTGGCAGGCGAAGAAATTTTTTTGCAAAATTTTCAAAATGCTTTGCAAAATTTTGCAAAAAAAGGTACTATATAAACGGCGCATAAAGTTTTCATTTAGCCGAAAATTTTCTTATGCGCCGTCCAAAATATTCTTGTTGCGTAAAGCAACAAGAATATTTCCAAAACGAATGCGGACCGATAAAGTTTTCATTTAGCCGAAACTATTCTTATGCGCCGTCCAAAATATTCTTGTTGCGTAAAGCAACAAGAATATTTCCAAAACGAATGCGGACCGATAAAGTTTTCATTTAGCCGAAACTATTCTTATGCGCCGTAGTCGAGTGCGGAGCGATGGAAGGATCATTCAAAGGCACTTTTCCGCCGCCTCAAGGTCGGAGTGGGTCGCTCAGCCCTTCGAAGCGTGTCGATAAACCCTTCGGCTTGTGTCGATACTCCTTTGGAGCGGGCGATCAGCCTCTCTTCCGAAGAACATCGGAGATAAAAACACTCCTTCTTTCAAAATTTTTGAGGGTTTTCAGGGAACTTTTTATAAAAAGTTTCCTGAATGGGGTTTGGGGCAACGCCCCAAATAACGCACTTGACACAAGCAAGCCCGAAGGGCTGCATCATAAAAATATTGGAGCGAAGCTCCGGAAAGGAGGGCTTTTCAATGAAAAAGCTCAAAAACAGATTCATTTGTTTCGGAACACCGATTTTATGTTTGCTCTTGCTTTTGGGTGCGGTGGTGGTGCTGTTCTCCGCTTGCAATGACACCGTTTCTACCGAGCCTGAAAGTCAGCTTGCATCTTCGATTTCCTCTTCTGAAAACGTTGAAGAGCAGGATGCCCTTCATTTTGATGTTCAGAATGTAACGTATTATTACGTTGCTCCTATAAGGATTTCCGAAGATCAGAGAGACGTGACCGATTACTTTGAGGAAGAGGGGCGTGATAAGTCTCGCCTTCTTGTGAATGCGCTCACTTCCATAGATAATTATTACGACCTCCTGTATAAGGAAAAGATGAGCAGCTTCACCGAGCTGACAGTCTTTGACAAAACATATCCTTTGTCGGATTACGAGACTTGCTATGCAATGAACGATTATTGGGCAGGAGAGGATTTGGGGAATTTTGCATACCCGATCTATAGCTATTATTTGAGCGAATACCTTCCCGAAAACTTTGAGGAGTCCAAGTTGGACTATTTTGAAGTGGAGCTTTATGCGCCCGATGGACGGCTACGCAGCGTGACCTTGCCCGCAGAGAAAATTTCAGAGGAGATACCTGCAACGAAGGATCTGACTGCAGAGGAAGGCACCCAGTACGCCAAGGAGATCCTTGCGGATATGGGTTATTCCGTTGAAGACTGCGAGGCAAGCGTTTTCGATAATGCGGAGAATGACGAGGAGGGTGGCAGAACGCTTTTGCGTGTCAGATTTACCGATAAAAGCTTGGGAAACGCTTCCTACGGTTACACGGTGGAGTTTCGTTATGATGATCTTTCAAGCTATCACGATCAAGTGAAGGTGACGATCGACCGGCCCGACAGCAAAGGCGTTCCTGCACTTGAGCAGATGCTTGCCACACCCGACTACGAGCGAAAGGCGCAGGAAGATGCGCTGACCTTCTTGGCTACAGAGTTGAAGGACGAAAGTTATCTCGATCGCATTGAACTTGGGAAGGTTGTTACCACTCCGAGAGCCGACGGTACGGTCAGCGTGATGGTACATTTCTTTGATAGGGAAGCCACCGAGCGGAAGGATTTGTGGGATTCCCCGTTTGACATCGCGGTGCAGTTGATCGTCGAGCCGTGACGGTGGATCCCGCGCAATCGCAAGGTCTGCCCGGATTTTCGCAAACCCGCTAAAAACAAAAAGGAGGCACGTGCCATGCGCAAATTTACAATTTTAACAGCCCTGCTCCTTGCGGCTCTGTTGCTGTTCTCCGCTTGCAGTGACACCGTTTCTACCGAGCCCGAAGGGGAGTCCCCCTCCTCTGATTTGGGATCTGCCGCCCTGCCCTCAGAGAAGGAAAGTGCGGGAGGGCAGAGTGATTTTGAAGAAGCGCCTGCTTTGCACTTTAACGTGGTGGACGCCGCCTATTTCTTTGAGGCGTGCGTTTGTGATTGGAGCTCCGACGAGCCCAAGGGTGCTTACGATTACTTTAAAAGCGAGGAGGAAGGGCGGCGCTATTTCCTTGAAAACGTCCATTTTGGGAAGCATCCATACTATAATCAATACTACAAGGATCAGTTTCCCGAAAAAAGCGAGATCGAGCTGATGGGAAAGAGCTATCCGATCACGGCTCTTGGATGGGATGAGGTCATTCTTGAGAGCAAGGACTACTTTTGCTATGACCATTCCGCTCCTCTTTACTGCTATGGACTTGACGATTTTCCCTTTGAAGAGACCGAGGAGCCCGATGCGTTCGATCTTGAGCTGTACGTATGTTATACTGCCCACGACGGTCAGCTTCACAGCATCACCTTGCCTGCAAGTGAGTTTGACGAGTCGATCCCTGCCACCAAGGAGCTGACTGTGGAGCAAGGCAAGAGCTACGGCGCCAAGATCCTTTCGGATATGGGCTATCCCGTTGAAGGACGAGAGGTGAAGGTCTATGATAACGACGAGCTTGAGGAAGAGGGCAGAACCATACTGAGGGTGACCTTCGTGGGGGAAAAACAGGGAAACGCTTCTTGCGATTATACCGTGGAATTCGCCTATCGGTGGCTGTCAAGATATCCCGATCAGGTGACGGTCACGGTCAACCGTCCCCTTGAAAAGGGTGTTCCTGCCCTTGAACAGATGCTTGCCACACCCGACTACGAGCAAAAGGCGCAGGAGGATGCGCGAAACGTCTTGAAGCAGGATCTGAACGACCTCTCGTATCTTGACCGGCTTGAATGCGACCTGGTCCTTACCCGCCCCGCGGCAGACGGAACGATGCGCGTGCTGGTGCGTTTTAGCGATAAGGAGAGCGACGGTGATGCCTCCTTTAACGAATACGATCTGACGGTATTGCTGATCGTCGAGCCGTGACGGCGGATCCATATGATAAAAAATCGGCTCAACTACCTGTTTGGCAGTTGAGCCGATTTCTTTTGCTTGTTATTTTACAGCAGCTCTTCAAGCTCCTCGCCCGTATACAGCAGGTTGAGGGCTTCGAGCATGGCTTTGGTGGAAAGGTTTTGGGGCAGACCGCATTTTTTTAGGAGCGCCTGCCGTTTTTCCTTGCTGTTTTGCCCGCCGTCATAGCCCAGCTCGTAAAGCCTTGCCTTGGTTAGCCCTCCGCTTTGCTTTGGATGCACCGCGCCGTCCTTTTTGCCGTTTTCGTCCTCGGGACTATCGAGATAGGGCGAAAAGATGGTGCGCAAAAGGTGGGCGTCGGTGCCCTCCACTCCCAGAAAGCCTTCCTTGGAGGGGGCGTTTTTTCTTTTTTCCTTGCCCTTTATCTGGGGGATATACAGGTGGATCACCCGATCGGGGGGGAGGATGCTTCGCAAATGGTTGCGGATGACCAGCCCGCCGCCGTCGCTGTCGGTGAAGACGATGAGGGGCGTTTTTTCCGCAAGGCGGCGCAAAAGGGCTCTCTTTTCCTCGTTTTTGAAGACGCCGAAGCCGTCCATGGTGAGGAACTGTCCCTCAAAGAGGGAAGAGAGCTTGATCTTGTCGTATTTGCCCTCCACGAGGACGGGGTAAAGAATGGTGGGTTTTGTCATAGGCAAAAAATAAGGTTGAAGTTTGCAAGCTTCGCCGGGTGAAGCTTGCGCGGGTGAACTCGAGTGCATTCCGCACTTGCATTCAGACTCTGCACAGCCGCATAACCAGGCGGTCAAGGACGGTATAATCGTTGATGGGGGAGGATTTGATCTTCATATCGGCGTCCATACAAAGGGCGAGGGCTTTTTCAAGGCGGGCTGTGCTTTTGCCTGCCGTGGCTTTGAGGAAGCGGTCCACGCGGAAGGCGTGCAGACCGGTTTTGGAGCCGATCTCCTCCTTCGTCAGCCCCGCCTCCGAAAGGCATTTGCAGGTATACATTCCCGAAAGGGTGTCCACCACCCCGCCAAGGATTGTTTCGGGGCGTTCTCTTTTTAGCTTCATATCGGAAAGAAGCTTTGCCGCCTTACTGCTTTTGCCCGCCAGCAGGGCGTCGGTAAAGGCAAAGGCACCGTCGATGCTTTTGCCGCAGCAGATATAGGGGATGTCTGCGGGATCTATCCGATCAGAGCCCTTTGAGAGGGTATAGCAGGCAAGCTTTTCGATCTCTCCTGCCAGAGCGTACATATCCTCCGAGCAATAGGCGATCAGCTCGGCGGCTGTTTCCGAGGGGCAAAAGACCTTCATTGCCGCAAAGTGGCGGCAGACCCAGCTGTTTAATCCCGCCGCGCTTTCTCTGTCGAAAAAGACGGGGGTGAGGAGTCCTGCAAATTTTTTGTAAAGGGCAGAGGGGGCTTTGGGCAGTCTGCCCTCGTCAAACTCGCCGGTCACAGCGTAGAGCACCAGCACGCACTCCTCGTAGTCGGGCAGAGAGGACAGCAGGGCAAAAAGCTCCTCGCTGTCAGAGGAGGACAGACGGTTGTAGTTGACCGAGTGCAGCTCCACCAGCTTTTTTTCGGCAAACATGGGCAGAGAGCTGACCTGCTCGATCAGGGTATCCATCCAGCCGCTGTTTTCCGCCGACACCTTCACGTGGTTGAAGGGGTCGTCCCCCTCGCCCACCACCGCTTTTTTCAAAAGCTCCAGGCAGCGGCTCTTCATATACTCTTCGGGTCCGAAAAAGAGGTATCCGCCCTTGACGGCACCGCTTTTGCACGCCTTTTGCAGTTCTTTCGGGGTCATTCTTCTTCCTCCGCGCTGATCTTCATTTTGCAGGAAAAGTCCTGACCGCCCATATTCAGGGTATAGCACAGGGCGATCTCCGCTCTCTTCTCGCTTCTTTTGCAGGTGAGGGCGGAGGTCTTCACCTCTGCCTCGAAATTGCCGTAGGGCAGGCAGTACACTCCCGCCGTGGGCAGGTCCCTTTCAAAGGTCAGACGGGTGCCGTCGCTTCTTGACAGATGCAAACGCGTTCCATCGTAGCGCAGTGCCGTTTCCACCCCGTCCATCTGCGGGTCTGCGTAGCGGAGCAAAAAGCCCTCTTCCGCAGGCGCGACCCGCCCTTTGAGCTTGGTGGTCAGCCGCTCGCCGTCGTTGAAGGACAGCATCTGTATATTTACTTTTCGTTCCTCGGGTAACCTTGCTTTCATTTTTTCTTCCTATTTATAATTGTATTGGGGCGCTCCCCGCCCCGCTTAAAACCTTTCCCCAAAAAGGTTTTAAGAATTCCAAAGAACTTTGGGAGGATTTGGTGTATTTTGTAATCGCTTTGCCTTCTGCGTTTTCCTGCGCAAGTTTCGCCAAGCGAAACCGCGTTCGGGTTAAAGCTTTACCGCCGCCACCGCTCCTGCCGCCAAAAGCAGGACGTGCAGTAAGATGATCAGCGGAATACCGATCATAAAGCGCTTGTGCTTGGTCTTGTGGCGGATGAGCAGCATACAAAGCAGCATCGCGGGCGCGCCCCCCAAAAAGCAGAGTGAAAAAAGGCTTTTTTCGGGCACGCGGTTTTTGGGTGCCTTTTTTGAGGCGATCTTGTCGTAGATGCAAAAGATCACCGAAATGAGGGAAATGACGGCAAGATAGATGCCAAACCATCCAAGATAGGGGAGAAGGTCCTTCACGAAAGCCTCCTTGTGTTTTGCGCAGAGCGCGTCTATGAAAAAATGGTATCACAAAAGCCCGCCCTTGTCAAGGGTCACTTTCTTTGAGAGGGCGCGAAAGGTTGAAATTTTCTCGAAAATGTTTGCAAATTTTGAATATTTCGTGTCTTTTTGGGGGAAAGTAGGGTGGAAAGGCAAAAAAATTCGAGGGAAAGACGAAAAATGCGAAAAAAACTTATTGACAGAAAGAAAAAAAGATGTTATAATGCTAACCGTATGAGCGCGAACAGGGGAGGACTGCGCCTCCACGCCGAAGACCCTCGTTTGCGCCCTGCGAGTATATTTACACTACTTTGACAGAAAAGGAGGTACAGTCAATGCCTACGTTTAACCAATTGGTAAGACAGGGTAGACAGCAGAGAGATTACAAGTCCAAGGCGCCTGCGCTCCAGTCGGGCTTCAACACTCTGAAGAACACTGCCACCAATCAGAGCGCACCTCAGAAGAGAGGTGTATGCACCAAGGTAACGGTTACCACCCCTAAGAAGCCGAACTCCGCTATGAGAAAGATCGCGAAGGTTCGTCTGACCAACGGTATGGAAGCCTTAACCTACATCCCCGGTATCGGACACAACCTGCAGGAGCACTCCGTGGTACTGATCCGCGGCGGTAGAGTTCGTGACCTGCCCGGTGTACGTTATCACATCATCAGAGGCACGCTTGATACCCACGGTGTGGACAAGCGTAATCAGAGCCGTTCCAAGTACGGCGCAAAGAGACCCAAGGTAAAGAAGTAATTACCGGGGTTACACACGTAAAAGGTAACTTCAGAAAATTGAATCGTTTTTGCTGCACCGGATTTTTTGTCGAAGTAGCGTAAATATACTGACAAAACCTCCAAACGAGCAAAGCGGAAGACAAACTTTCGAGTACCTATGATATCATTTTTAATGAAGGAGGGAAGATTATGCCGAGAAGAGGTCAAATCGCAAAGAGAGACGTATTGCCCGATCCTCTGTACAATTCCAAGCTTGTAACCAAGCTCATCAACAACATGATGTATGACGGAAAGAAAGGCGTTGCCCAGAAAATCGTTTACGACGCATTCGCGATCGTAGAAGCCAAGAGCG
The DNA here is from genome assembly GCA_017465885.1 of Clostridia bacterium. Taxonomy (GTDB): domain Bacteria; phylum Bacillota; class Clostridia; order Oscillospirales; family CAG-272; genus UBA11512. The sequence goes on from JAFTVG010000021.1 coordinate 35,217, forward strand.
GAAAGAACGCTCTGGAGGCTTTTGAGGCAGCTCTTGAAAACGTTATGCCCGTGCTGGAAATCAAGGCTCGCCGTCTGGGCGGTGCCACCTATCAGGTTCCGATGGAGGTCAGAGCCGAGAGAAGACAGACCCTGGGACTTCGCTGGATCAGAAACTATTCCAGAACCCGTAGCGAAGCAACCATGGCTGAAAGACTTGCAGGAGAGATCCTCGATGCTATCAACAGCACCGGTGGTGCCTTCAAGAAGAAGGAAGAAACCCACAGAATGGCAGAAGCAAACAAGGCGTTTGCTCACTACAGATATTAATCTGTAAGCCGGAGGGACTAATCAATGGCAAGAGAATATTCGCTTGAAAATACCAGAAATATTGGTATTATGGCGCACATCGACGCCGGTAAGACCACTACTACCGAGCGTATCCTGTTCTACACCGGACGTACCCATAAGCTGGGCGAAACCCACGACGGTTCCGCCACGATGGACTGGATGGCACAGGAGCAGGAAAGAGGTATCACCATTACCTCTGCGGCTACCACCTGCTTTTGGAAGGGTAACCGCATAAACATCATCGACACCCCCGGTCACGTAGACTTCACCGTTGAGGTTGAAAGATCGCTGAGAGTACTTGACGGTGCCGTAACCGTTATGTGCGCAAAGGGCGGCGTTGAGCCCCAGTCTGAGACCGTATGGCGTCAGGCTAACAAGTACGGCGTGCCCCGTATGGTATACGTCAACAAGATGGATATCATGGGCGCAAACTTCTACCGCGTGGTTGATATGATCAAGGAGCGTCTGAAGGCAAACGCGATTCCGATCCAGCTGCCCATCGGTGCAGAGGATCAGTTCAGAGGCATCATTGACTTGATCAACATGGAAGCAGACATCTATTACGATGATCTGGGTCAGGATATGCGCGTTGAGCCCATTCCCGCAGATATGCTGGAAAAGGCACAGGAATACCGCAGAAATCTGGTAGAAGCAGTTGCAGAGCAGGACGAAGAGCTCTTCGAAAAGTTCTGCATGGAAGAGGAGCTGACCACCGAGGAGATCAAGAAGGCTCTTCGTATCGGCACTCTGAACAACACCATCATTCCCGTGGTTTGCGGTACCTCTTACAGAAATAAGGGTGTACAGAAGCTGCTGGATGCCATCATTGAGTATATGCCTTCGCCCGTCGACATCCCCGCAATCAAGGGTGTCAGCCAGCTGACCGACGAGGAAGAGGAGCGTCCTGCAGGGGATGAAAACCCCTTTGCAGCTCTGGCATTCAAGATCATGACCGACCCCTTCGTAGGTAAGCTCTGCTTCTTCAGAGTGTATTCCGGTAAGATTGAGACCGGTACCACCGCCTACAACTCTACCAAGGGTAAGAAGGAGCGCTTCGGCAGAATCCTGCAGATGCACGCAAACGACAGAAAAGATATCGACGTATGCTACTCCGGTGATATCGCCGCAGTGGCAGGCGTAAAGTTCACCACCACCGGTGACACTCTGTGCGACGAGGATCATCCCATCGTTCTTGAATCGATGGAATTCCCCGAGCCCGTTATCAGAGTTGCCATCGAGCCCAAGACCAAGGCAGGTCAGGAAAAGATGGGTATTGCGCTGTCCAAGCTGGCAGAGGAAGACCCCACCTTCCAGACCTACACCGACGACGAGACCGGACAGACCATCATCGCGGGTATGGGTGAGCTCCATCTGGAGATCATCGTAGACCGTCTGCTGCGTGAGTTCAAGGTCGAGGCAAACGTTGGTAAGCCTCAGGTTTCCTACAAGGAGACCATCAAGGGCACCGCAGACGTGGATATGAAGTATGCACGTCAGTCGGGTGGTAAGGGTCAGTATGGTCATGTTAAGATCATTCTGGAGCCCAACGAAGCCGGCAAGGGCTACGAGTTCATCAACAAGGTTGTGGGCGGTGTGGTTCCCAAGGAATACATTCCCGCAGTTGACGCAGGTATCAAGGGCGCAATGCAGTCCGGTGTGCTTGCGGGCTACAACGTCGTTGACGTAAAGGTTACCCTGTACGACGGCTCTTATCACGAAGTTGACTCGTCCGAAATGGCGTTCAAGATCGCAGGCTCCATGGCTTTCAAGGAAGCAATGAGCAAGGCGAAGCCCGTTTTGACCGAGCCCATTATGAAGGTCGTAGCGATCACTCCCGACGACTACATGGGCGACGTTATCGGCGATTTGAACTCCAGAAGAGGTCAGATCAACAGCCTGGAAGCCACTTCCGGCGGCCAGGAGATCACCGCTTTCGTTCCTCTGTCCGAAATGTTCGGATATGCTACCGACCTGCGTTCCAAGACTCAGGGTCGTGGTCAGTACTCTATGGAGCCCAGCCACTTCGCAGAAGTGCCTAAGAGCATCCAGGAGGAGATCATCAGCGTCAGAGGCAAGAGCAAGGCGTAAACAAACAGTCATCAAAAAACAAACAAACTATAAAAATAATTGAACACGGAGGATTCTACCCATGGCAAAGGCTAAATTCGAAAGAACCAAACCCCACGTTAACATTGGTACCATCGGTCACGTAGACCACGGTAAGACCACCCTGACCGCAGCTATCACCAAGACTCTGTCTCTGAAGAGCGGTTCCGTTGAGTTCATGGCTTATGACCAGATCGACAACGCTCCCGAAGAAAAGGCAAGAGGTATCACAATCAACACCAGACACGTTGAGTACGAGACCGACGCTCGTCACTACGCACACGTTGACTGCCCCGGCCACGCCTACTACGTTAAGAACATGATCACCGGTGCCGCTCAGATGGACGGCGCGATCCTGGTTGTTGCAGGTACTGACGGTCCTCTTCAGCAGACCCGTGAGCACGTTCTGCTTGCTCGTCAGGTAGGCGTTCCCGCAATCGTTGTATTCATGAACAAGACCGACCTGGTTGACGACGACGAGCTGCTGGATCTGGTTGAGATGGAGATCAGAGATCTGCTGTCTCAGTACGAGTTCCCCGGCGATGATATGCCCATCGTTCGCGGTTCCGCTCGTAACGCTCTGGAATCCGCTTCCACCGACATGAACGCTCCCGAGTATGCTTGCATCCTCGAGCTGATGAACGAAGTTGACAACTACATTCCTACCCCTGAGAGAAAGGCTGACCTGCCCTTCCTGATGCCCGTAGAGGACGTATTCTCCATCTCCGGCCGTGGTACTGTTGCTACCGGTAGAGTTGAGAGAGGTACCGTTAAGGTAGGCGATACCGTTGAGCTCGTTGGTCTGACCGAAGAGAGAAGAAACACCGTAGTTACCGGTGTTGAGATGTTCCACAAGCTCATGGACCAGGCAGAGGCTGGTGACAACATCGGCGCACTGCTGCGTGGTGTTGCTAAGAACGAGATCGAAAGAGGTCAGGTTCTGTGCAAGCCCGGTTCCGTTAACCCCCACACCAAGTTCGTTGGTCAGGTATACGTTCTGACCGAGAAGGAAGGCGGCCGTTCCAAGCCCTTCTTCCCCGGCTACAGACCCCAGTTCTACTTCAGAACCACCGACGTTACCGGTACCATCTCCCTTCCTGCTGACGTTGAAATGTGCCGTCCCGGCGACAACGTTGACATGACCGTTGAGCTGATCACCCCCATCGCTATCGAAAAGGGTCTGCGTTTCGCTATCCGCGAAGGCGGCAGAACCGTTGGTTCGGGCGTTGTTGCTGAGATCATCGAGTAATTCAGCTCCGCAAGGACGATTACCTGCTCAAAACAAGCTTTTTCGGAGGCGGTATGCAGCGCGTGCGCGGCATACCGCCTTCTTGCTTTTTTCCTTGTTTTTGAAAGGAAGTGCCGTGGGAGAGTCCTGCGGCGGAGATCTTTAAGGGATCCAAACGTAAAAACTACATAGCTTTGGGGGTTGGTGCAATTCCACACCGGCAGTGTTTTGGAAAGGACGTGTCCTTGCCGATGAGTCTGCGAACGCCGAGGGGCGCCGAATGGGTGAGAGTCCCATACCGACGGTTACAGTCCGGATGAGAAAAGAAGAAAGGTTTTTAAACGCCCGCATTGGCGTTTTTTGCCCGAAGGAGGGTAAAAAACGAAAAAGGAGGGCGGACTGCGCCCTCGGGGCGCTTTTTTGCTTTTCTGATTTTCATAAACGATGAAAATGAGAAAGGACTACCATCATGAGAAAAGAAAATAAAACGGCGCGCAACGCGGCGGTGTGCGCCGTGATGTCGGCTTTGGGCTACGTGCTGATGCTCATTCAGATCCCGCTGCCCTTTATGCCCGCCTTTATACAGTTTGATTTTTCCGACCTGCCTGCCCTGCTGACCGCATTTGCCTGCGGACCGCTGTGGGGGGTGCTGGTCTCACTGCTGAAAAACGCCCTGCACCTTTTCCAGTCTGCCACGCTCGGCATCGGCGAGCTGTCCAATTTTTTGATCGCCACCTTCTTCGTGCTGACGGCAGGGCTGATCTACCAAAAAAAGAGAAGCAAAAAGGGAGCGCTGATCGCCTCTCTTGCGGGCGCGGCGACGGCGGGTGTGCTGTGCGTCCTTACAAACTACTTTATTACCTATCCGCTGTATTTTAAGTTTTTGATGTCCGAGCAAGCCATCCTTGGAATGTATCAGGAAAAGCTGGCGTCGGTGAAGGACATCTTTCTCTGTCTTGTGATCTTCAACCTGCCCTTTACCTTTGGCAAGGAGCTGATCGTGGCGGCGATCACCTTTTTCATCTATAAGCCGCTTTCGCCCATTTTGAGGGGAAAAAAGAAATCTTGAGCCGCAGTCGGCTCTTGCGGGCAAGCCAAGGAGAGGCAAGGAGCGCTCGGCTTTTCAAAGACAAGATCTTAGCCGGGGCGCGATAACGCGCCGCTGAGCATTTTACCGAATAAAAAAGCACCTCGACCCTTTATCGGAAGGGTCGAGGTGCTTTTTGCGTATGATCCGCAGGATGCACTGCGGAGAGAGGCTTGCAGTATAAATTTTAAAGTGTTTGGTCTGAAAAAGAGAGTGGCGGATGCTTTGGGAAGGGGGGCGTGCCCGCTATTTACCAAGGGCGAAATCCGCCGCCACCGCCGTTTCCGCCGCCCGCCTGAAGCGACACCTTGCTGCCGCCCTCGGGGGTGCTTTCGGGGAAGAAGGCAACGCCGTCGGTCAGGGCGGGCATCTTGCCTCCGCTATAGACGGTAAAGTCGCTGTTTTGACAGGATGAGGAGGCAAAAACGATGTTTGTAATGCTCTTTGGCAGGGTGCAGGCGACAACGCACCGTCCCTCGCCGTCAAGGATATACAGATCGGTGCCTGCCTGCAGGGTGGAAAGGTTTGCAAAGAGGGAGGGCAGGTCGGTGTCAACGCTCTCAGCCATTCCCGAGGAGCCCACGGCAAGCAGGTTGCCGCCGCTGAAGAAATAGCCGTTTTCTCTGCCGTCGCCCGTGTCCACCGTGCCGTTTCCGCTGTTGGTGGGACCGAAGGCGATGACGGTGCCGCCCGTCTGGTAGGCGTTGCCGTTGCTGTCAAGACCGTCGCCCGAGGCGTTGACCACCACGTAGCATTCCTTTTCAAAGGTGAGAGAGCAATCCTGACCCGAGCCCATCATGCCGCCGCCCATACCGCCCGAGGAGGAGCCTGCGGTGGCGTTGAAGCCGTCGTCGGTGGAGGTAACGTAGGTTTTTCCACCCGAAAGGGTGATGTATTGTCCCTCAATGCCCTCGTAGCTGTGGGAAACAGTGAGGACACCGCCCGAGATCAAAAGGGTCTTGTCGGCGTGGATGCCGTCGTCCCCTGCGGCAAGACTGAGGGTGCCGCCCGAGATCTCCACCGAATTGGTGGCGTGGATGGCGTCGTCGTAAGCATCCACCGTGAGGGTGGAGCCGAGAATGAGGATGGCGTCGTCACTCTTGATGCCCTTACCGCCTGCGGCGGTCGCCGCAAGAGGGGTGAGTTCAAGTCCGCTTGACGAAGCGGAGGCGTTTTCAAAGCGGGGAGGACGTCCGCCGCCGCCAAAGCCGCCACCGCCGCCACCTCCGCCGCCGAAATCCTTTCCGCCCCCCGAGGTGTTGGAGGAAGCGCCCTCACCCGTGAGAATGGCGATCTCGCCCCCCGAAAGGGTGATCTTTCCGATGGCGTCTATGCCGTCATCTCCTGCCGACAAGGTGATCTTGCCCCCTGAGATCAGGAGCGTGCCCTTGCCCTCCTCGCTGTCGTTGGAGGTCTTCAAGCCATCGGTGCCCGAGGAAAGGGTGATCTGCCCGCCGGTGACGGTGAGCGAGTCCTTGCCGCGGATGCCATCGTCCCCCGAGGTGACGAAAATACTGCCCGACTTGATCTTCAGATCGTCCTTGCTGTAGATGCCCTTGGCGCTTTTGGAGCTGATATAAAGACTGCCTTCCCCTTCAAGGGTCAGGTCTTCCTTAGAGAAGAGGGCGGCAGAGGGCTCGTCGCTTCCTTCGGGAAGAAGGTAGTCATCGCCGTCCTTTAAAATGTTCTTTGAGCCCGAGAGGGTGGAGATCGTCACCCTTTTGGGGGCGGAGAGGACGTAAAGGGCGGCGCTGTCGGGGCTGACGATCTGCAGTCCGTCAAGATAGAGGGTAACCTCCTCTTCGTCTTCGGTGTTCACCCGAAGCTGTCCTTCAAAAGCGCCCCGCAGCAGATAGCTGCCCGCCTTCGTGACGGTCACGATGCCCTTTTCCACCGTCACGCCCGCATTTTCGGGGGTCACAGAGGCAGAAGCGTCGTCAAATTCGATCAGAGTCGCCCCCTCGATCCGTGCGCCGGTGCTGACTGCCTCGTTTGGAAGGTCAATAACGACCTCCTCCACCTTGGAGTAGCTGATCTCGGGCATCTGCCCGTCCTCGGGGATCTGGCCGTTCATACCGGGGATGTCTCCCCCGGGAAAGCCGCCCTGGGGAATCCTCGGAGGAGTTGTGCCTTTTTTACAGCCCGCAAGGCAGCAGACGCCAAGCAGGGCAAGACAGAGGGCGATGCCTCTTTTCGTGTTTTTATTCATAAAGCTATGCTCCTTGGTGGATTGAATGAAGAAAACTGTGCCGAAGGAAAACTTCAGCATCGACAGTATACCCCCGTCAAGTGACAAATACAAGGTACTTTTCTGAAAATCAGGTGAATTTTCAGATGGAATGTCCCCTCTTTTTTAAAAAAACGGTTGCAAAAGGGGGAAAACTGTGCTATACTTATGGGTGGAATTTGCCGTCCTGCGCGCTTGCGCGGGCGTGAGGCTATAGAATACGAGTTGAAGGGATGGAACAAATATGTCCGGACATAGCAAATGGAACAATATCAAGCATAAGAAGGAAAAGACCGACGCCCAGAAGGGTAAGATCTTTACCAAGGTGGGCAAGGAGATCGCCATGGCAGTCAAGGCAGGCGGTCCCGATCCCAAGGTCAACGGCAAGTTAAAGGACCTGATCGCCAAGGCAAAGAGCCTGAACGTGCCCAACGACAACATCGACCGCATCATCAAGAAGGCGTCGGGTGCTGACAGCGTGGCATACGAGGAAATGTACTACGAGGGCTACGGTCCCTGCGGCGTTGCAGTGATCGTCCGTGCGGCTACCGACAGCAGAAACCGTACCGCCGGCAACGTCCGTCACTATTTTGACAAGTTCGGCGGCAATATGGGCAACACCGGATGCGTCAGCTACCTTTTCTCCGACTGCGGCACCATCGTGATTGAGGACGAGGACGGAGAGCTTGAGGAGGATAAGGTGATGGAGGCATCCCTTGAGGCGGGTGCGTCCGACTTCGCCGCCGAGGAGGGGGCTTATATCATCAAGACCGAGCCTGCAGACCTTGACGCGGTAAGAGATGCTCTGGTGGAGGCAGGCTATGAGATCGCCTCCTGCGAGGTGGAGAAGGTTCCTTCCACCTACGTGACCTTGACGGGTGAGGACGACATCAAGCACATGAACCTGCTGCTTGAATATTTGGAGGATGACGACGACGTGACCGAGGTCTTCCACAACTGGGAGAACTGCGAGGACTGAGTCCCTTTCAAGAAAGACAAAATAAAAGAGTTTCAAATGCGTGCATTTGAAACTCTTTTTGTTTTCAGAAGGTCTGCTTCAAGAAGGCGTGGCGTCTGTCGATCCAATCCACCAGATATTCCACCTGCTCGTAGTAGGTCTTTAAGGAATAGACTGCAGAGGGCTCGAGGAAGACGGGAGAGCCTAAGATCCTGAAGCGGTCGAAATTTCGCTTTGCGGGCTCTTCCAGTGCCTTGCCCAGCATCAACAGCTCGCCCTTGAGGGTATTGAGCAGGGGTTCGATCTCTTCAAGCCGCTCCTTGACCAGCTTTTTGAACCACTTTTGCTTGTAAAGGCTTTCAAACCAATGATTTCCTCTGCCGTTCTGGCTGTAGATCTCCTTTAGGGCGTTTGGAAATTCGCCGTCGTTACCGAGGGCAAGGTCGAAGTCCCAGGGCGGTCCGAAATAAAAGATCCCGTCGCGGCGGTAGAAGTAGAAGCTGGCAAAGCCCACGTCCCGATTGTGGCTCAGCTCCTGCAGGATGTAGTTATCCACCAGCGAATCCATGTCGCACATCTTGCGGATTTCCTCCTCCTTTCCCGAAAGGAGTGCCTCCTGAAGCTTGGTGACCTCGTTTGTGATGAAGCGGGATTGCTTGATGTGGTCCACCGTGCTCTTGATGGAGAAGGGCTTTTGCCCGTTTTTGATGTTGAAATAGGTCAGCTTGTCGTATTCGGCGCGGCTGTCCATTTCAATGAGGTAGTCCTTGTCGGGATCGGATCCGCCGTCGTTCAGATCCAAGCGCGCCGAGCAGCCTTCTATTTGCTCGGTGAGCAGATAGACCCCCTTGTAGTCGTTGTTCAGATAGACTTCCACGAAGCGGCAGGCAGGTGCCCACTCGAAGCCGTCGAGCATCTGTGCCAGGCGGAACATACTGTAATTCCGCAGGAAGGACTTGTCGGTATAGGTGGAGATGAGCAGCCAGTCCTTGTCTGCGCCTCCGCCCAGACCAAAGAGGTGGATATCCTTATCGAAATTCAGCTTGTAGGGAGGCTTGTCCTGGAAGCTCCAGGAGGTGTTGCCTCTGCCGCGGATGCCTGCCCGCCGGTTCTTGAAGGCGTATTCCTCGCCGCAGTTTTCGCCGGTCACTCTGGCGGAAACGTAGCTGGAGGTGGAGGTGATGGGGGTACCGCCGGTGTCGATCTTCAAAACGGGCAGGGTCAGGTCGGGCACGGTCTTGCCAAAGACGCCCTGCAGCTCGGCGTTTGCGATGAGTCCCTCGTCGGTGCGTGTCTGACTGCCGTAGCCGTCCGACCAGCCAAGGAAGGTGTAGCATTCCGAAATGGATGCGGCGGTCACGGCAAGGGGGATCTGAGCGCCCGAAAGGGTCTGGCTTGCCGCACCTGCGATCTTGCCGCCCTCCTTTACCGTGTAGCTCAGGGTCCGTTCTGCCTCGTTTCCGTAATAAAGATGGGTGGGGATGCCCGAAATGCGGTTGAGCAGGGAGGAAAGGTCTTGGATGGACAAAATGCCGTCGGGCAGGCAGTCGTCGACGCCTGCTTTTTTGGGGTCCGTGCCCTTTTTCAGGGCTTCGAGATAGCGCATACCGTCCTGCTGATCCAGCACGCCGTTTTCATCCGCGTCGGCGGGCAGCTTTTCCGTGATCTGCAAATAGCCGCTCTCGACCATCAGCGGACGGTCCTTTTGGTCGTAGAGGGCGGGCAGCAGGTCTAAAGCGCATCCGCCTGCGGCGTCCTTTTTGCAGGAGAAGATCAGCGTGGCAAGCACGCCGGTTTTGGCTTGGCTTGACGAAAGACTGAGCACGCCTCCATCGGTGCTTGCGCTCACTGAGTCGCTGCAGTCGATCCCTTCCAGGGTGAAAAGGTCGGTGTTGTAGACCGGCAGGAAGGAGCCCTTTAAAAAGGGATCGTTGGCGTAAATGCCGATCTTGCTCTGTCCGCCCGCCGTGATCTGTCCGCTTGACAGCGAAAGCAGGTCAAAGTCTGCCCGCTCTTTTCCTTCAAGCAGGGTGGCGGTGTAGCAGACGTTTTTGGAAACGGGGGTGATCTTTTGGTCAAAGCCTGCAAGCAGGGTATATTTTCCGCCGCCCGTGCTCTCCTCGAAGGTGTAGGGGTATACGGGCATATCGCCTGCGTGGCAAATGGAGGTCAGTTCCTTTTGCCCTACCTTGAAGGTCAGCTCAAAGGGGGTCTTTTCCTCCACGAAGACTGCTTTGTAGGAGGTGTTTTTGGTGGCGGGGACCACCTTGGGCTCCCAGCCTGCAAAGACGTAGCGCATACCGGGAGTGGGATGCTCCTTTTGGGGCGTGCCCTCGGGATAGAAGGGCATTGCGCCCTCAAAAACCGAGGTCTTCACCGTTTTTGAACCGTTTTTCCAGGCGATCTGATAGCTTTTGTCGCTGTAGATGGCAGTATGATCCATCTGATAGCCGTAAATGGTTCCCCCTGCAAAATAGCAGAGCTTGTCATTTTTCCAAAGCTCCAGCGTGACGAAATAGGTGTGATCCTTTTGGGGGATGAAGGAGGGGGCGCCAAGGCAGGGCTCGAAATAAAAGAGGGTGCTGCCGTCAAAGGCGGAGGGGAGCAGATCCTGCTCGGCTCTGCCCTTTCTGTCCTCGTATACCAGATGCCAGCGGTATTCAGACCGCTTTTCCCACAGAGTTTTGGCAAGGCTGTCCTTCACGGTGAAGAGCAGTGCCGTGGTCTTTTTACCCGAGGGCAGAGACTGCCCGAAGCCGTTGCCGTCTTTTGACCCGTCAAGGGTGGTGGTGTCGGCGATGGAGGGGTCGGTCAGATTGCTGTGAAGATTTTTCACCGAGGCGGTGTATACCGTCTTACCCTGGGGATTTTCCACCCGCAGAGAAAGATCGTAATAGATGCCGTTGTCGCTTGCCCCCGCGGGGTTATAGGAGGGCGAAAAGCCGCAGGCGTAGGTGGGAAAGCGCAGGGTGATGGCATTGCTTCCGTGGTAAACGTAGGTAGCGGGGTCGATACGAAGGCTTTCCCCTCCGTTAAAGGACAAAAACCAACGGTAGTTTTCGTTTTTTTGGTCGATGTCCCGGGCGATCTTGTCGGCGTTTACGCCGTTTGCCCGCAAAACGAGGCTGGTGGTGCCGCCCCAGATCTCCCAGTCGGAGGTGTCACCCGAAAAAAAGCGGACCAGCGAAAACTCTTCGGCAAAAGAGGGCGCGGGCAGCAGGGAAAAGAGGGGGACGAGGGTGAGGACGGCTAAAAGAAGAGATAGAAAGCGTCTGCGCATAAGTAGTCCTCCTTTAAAAAATGGGGGCAGGCGGAATACCGCCCGCCCCTTCGGGTTGCAGATCTGAGCTTTGATCGGCTGATGCCGATGCGCTTTATGGGATTATTCCTCGATCTCGATCACAGTGGTGTCGCAGAAGTCCTCGTCACCAAGAAGCTCTTCTTCGGCGGCATCCTCCTCAAGGGAGATCTCCAGCTTCTTTTTCTTAGGGGTGGGGATGATCTCAAGGATCATACCGAGTCCGGAAAGGAAGCCCAGGAATGAGGTCACGAAGAGGATGATGGAGCCGGTCTTCTTCTTATCGAGAAGCGACCAGATGAAGGCGCCGACCATACCCAGTGCAGAGCCGAGGGTGATGATATGCTGTAATTCCAGTTTTGCGTGCTTGAACTTGTTTTTCATAACCGTTCTCCTTTAAATTAAGCGTTCATTTTAAGATATGCGTTGATGAAGCCGTCGATGTTTCCGTCCATCACCGAGGAGATATTCACCTCTTCGTAGCCCGTACGGGTGTCCTTGGCAAGGGTGTAGGGCATAAAGACGTAGGAGCGGATCTGAGAGCCCCATTCGATGTTGGCTTTTGTGCCCTGGATGTCCTCAATGCGCTCCAGCTGCTCTCTCATTTTGATCTCCATCAATTTGCTCTTTAACATCTTGATGGCGGTCTCCTTGTTTTGCAGCTGGCTTCGCTCGGTCTGACAGCCCACCACGATGCCCGTGGGGATATGCAGCACTCTGACTGCCGATTCGGTCTTGTTGATGTGCTGACCGCCCGCACCCGAGGACTTGTGGGTGGTGATCTCCAGATCCTCTTCCGCGATCTCGATGGTGCCGTCGTCGTTAAATTCAGGCATCACCTCCACAGAAGCAAAGGAGGTGTGGCGTCTGCCCGAGGAGTCGAAGGGCGAAACGCGCACCAGACGGTGCACTCCGTTTTCACTCTTCAAAAATCCGTAGGCGTTCATGCCCTCGATCATTATGGTGGCGGATTTCAGTCCTGCCTCTTCGCCGTCCAGCCAGTCGATGAGCTTGACGTTGAATCCGTTCTTCTCGCCCCATCTGGTGTACATACGGTAGAGCATCAGCGCCCAGTCCTGCGCCTCGGTGCCGCCTGCACCGGGGTGGAAGGAGAGGATGGCGTTGTTTGCGTCGTATTCGCCCGAAAGCAGGACCTCAATGCGCATCTTTTCTTCCTTTGCCTTGATGTCCTCCACCGCCTGCAGGATCTCCTCAAGGAAGGATTCGTCCTCCTCCTCGATTGCCAGCTCGGTTAACTCCACGGTGTCGGCGTGCTTTGCCATCAGCTCGTCGTATTCGGCGATCTTGTCCTTTAACTGCTTTACTTCTCTTAAGATCTTGCCCGAGTTTGCCTGATCGTTCCAGAAGTCGGGCATCATGGTCTGCTCGTCAAGCTCCTCGGCTCTGACTCTCAGTTTTTCGATTTTCAGCGCATCGCCCAGTTCGATCAGCTCGGGCTCCAGCTCCTTTAAGGTGCGCTTTGCTTCGTCAAGTTGGATGATCAATGATGTGTCCTCTCTTTATATAAAATGCCGTTTGGCTCGTTGAAATACGGTATTCCTCTATTCACTTCAGTATACTATATTTTTTGCCGTTTGTAAATAGTTTTTTTGCAGAGGCTTTGTAAAATCGACGGGATATCCGCCCTTTACAGTCTTGATATAGCGATCTGATCGTATATCTCCACCCGCGCTTCGGGCAAAAGCGCCTCCACTGCCGCCTTTAAGGTGTGGCAGACCGGTCTTTCGGTATAGTCGTGACCTGCGGCAAAGAGGCAGAGGGCGTTTTCCCCTGCGTCAAGCAGATGGTGGTGGCTTGCCTCGCCCGTCAGGTATCCGTCAGCCCCTGCCAAAAGAGCGACCTTCCATTCTCCGCCCCCCGAGCCGCCAAGCAGGGCAAGGCGCTCGATCCTTTTTTGGGGCAGGCTTAACGCAAGCTGAGGACAGCCCAGCTTTTCCTTGATCTGCTCTGCCAGCTCCTCTCCTGTTTTTGCTTCGGGCAGTCTGCCGATCCGTCCCATGGGAAGCCCCTCCACCTCAAAGGAGGTGACCTCCGAAAGCCCAAGAAGGGTCGCCAGCCTATCGTTGACCCCGCCCTCGGCGCAGTCGAGCCTGGTGTGGAAGGAAAAGACCGAAATGCCCTTTTCGTAGAGCATCAGCGCCCTTGCCGAAAGGGGATCCTTGGGGTAGAGGGCGTCAAGGGGGCGAAAGAGCAGGGGGTGGTGGGTCAAGATCAGATCAAAGCCGCCAAGCAGGGCTTTTTTGGCGCAGTCTGCCGTCAGATCCAGGGCAACAAGCACTCTGCAAACCGGTTGCTCGCCGTCCTTCATCACCATAATGCCGTCGTGATCCCATTCTGCCGAGAGGGCAGGGGGGTAGGCTTCGCTTAGTTTTTGGTAAAGCTCGATGTGTTTCAAAGGTGTGTCCTCCCTTTCGGCTTATTGCTTTTGCAGCTCTTTCTCGATGAGACGAAGCAGGCTGTCCTCATCCTCTGCATCCACGCCGTTTTTTCTTTTGGCTTGGGTGACCTGAAGAAGCTGCTCCTTCTTTTTTTCAAGCAGGGCGAAATACAGCTCGTCCCGCTCCTCCCCTTCGACTCTGCCGAACAGCAATTCAAGGGGGGAAAGAACGTAGGGCGTGCCTTCGTAGTGGGCGCAGAGCAGGGTGTAGATCCGATGCTCCTCTCTGATCCTGCATTCTTTTTCGATGACAAAGCCCGCTCCCGCAAGAAATTCCCTTAAAAGCTCGCCCTTGGTCATGGGCTGCAGGATGAGGCGGACAGAGGGATTCTTCACGAAGGGGGCGGCATCAACGATCTGTGCAATGGTCTGCCCGCCCATCCCCGCAATGACGATATCGGTGGGGGCGTATTCTTCAACGCCCTGCAGACCCGGGGTGAGCAGGGTGGTGACCTTGCTCTTTAAACCGTATTTTTTCACCGTTTCCTCGGCTCTTTGAAGGGGACCCTTCACGATGTCGGAGGCGATGGCGCTTTTGATCCTGCCCTCCTTTAAAAGATAGGCGGGCAAAAGGGCGTGGTCTGTGCCCACGTCGGATAAAACGGCGCCTTGTCTTACCAGCTTTGCCGCGGCAAGCAGGCGGGGGGATAGGATGGGTTCCATAAGTCTCTCGTTTCGCTTACTTTATCGTTTGTGCGGCGTTGCCGCGATTTTTTTTGCGCGCCCTTTGGGGGCGGCTTGGTCAAAATGAAAAAACGCCGAAAAAAGGGGCTCTTCGGCTCCTTTCTTCGGTCGCTTTTTTGTTACTTCTTCTCTGCCAGGAAGGCGTTGAGCTTCTTTACCAGAGCGTCTGCATCGGTGCCGTGTACGGCGCAAGCCATTTCCACAGACTCGCCTCTTGCGGAGGGGCAGCCCAGGCAGTGCATACCGATCTCAAGGAAGAAGGGAGCGCACTCGGGAGCGTTATCTAAGATATCGCCGATGATGGTTTCTTTGGTGATGACCATAGTTTATATTCCTTTCTTAAAAACGTACTTCTCTTTTATTATACCCGAAAGCGAAAAAAAGTCAACGGGCAGAGGGAATTTTTCTTGCACTTTTCTTTTTTTTGTGATACACTGTAGGCAGAGCGGAGGCGATATCTCCGCCCCGAAAGGAGAATGCAATATGGATTGCTTGTTTTGTAAGATCGTGGCGGGAGAGATCCCCTCAAAGAAGGTATACGAGGACGATCAGGTTCTTGCCTTTTACGACATCGCCCCCCAAGCCCCCGTGCACGTGCTGGTCATTCCCAAGGCGCATATCGGCGGAGTGGACTGCATTGACGGTGAAAACCTGGGGGAGGTTGCCTGCGTAATGGAGAAGATCCCCCAGATCGCCCGCTCTCTCGGACTTGAAAAGGGCTACAGAGTCATTTCAAACGTGGGCGAGCACGGCTGTCAGAGCGTCAGACATCTGCATTTCCACGTTCTTGGCGGAGAACAGCTTTCCGATAAGATGGCTTGAGTTCAAAACCTGGCGGTTTTGAACTCCGGCGGAGTTAGGAGTGCGGAGTTTCGGAAGTTTTTCGCCTGTGGGCAAAAACGAATAAATTAAAAACCGAAACACACAAAAACTTTTGAACGTGTATTCCCCCAAATCTTCCAAAGTTTTTGGGGATTCCTAAGCCCCTTTTTACAAAAAGGGGCTTAGGCGGATTTTCAAGGCGGAGCCTTGAATATAATGCAAATAAAGGAGAAAAATATGAAGCTTGGTGTCATGTCGCCCGTGCTTGGCGGGCTGAGTCTTGAGGAAATGATCAAATATCTGTCGTCCTTGGGCGTGCAGAGTCTGGAGCTTGGATGCGGCGGCTATCCCGGGAAGGCGCACTGCGACGGTGCGGACTTCCTTGCCCATCCCGAGAAGATCGAGAATTTGAAGAAGGTGCTTGCCGAAAACAATATGGAGCTGTCGGCGCTTGCCTGCCACGGCAATCCCCTCCATCCCGATAAAGAGATCGCCGAGCGCTTTGAAAAGGATTTTGACGCGGCGGTTCTGCTTGCCGAGCAGCTTGGTGTGAAGACGGTGGTTGCCTTCTCGGGCTGCCCCGGCGACTGCCCTGAATCCAAATACCCCAACTGGGTCACCTGCACCTGGCCCAACGATTTCAAAAAGATCCTTGCCTGGCAGTGGGAGGAGGTACTGATCCCCTACTGGAAGAAGAAGGCGGAGTATATGAAGGCGCACGGCGTCAGAGTTGCCTTTGAGATGCACCCCGGATTTATGGTCTACAATCCTCCCACCCTCCTTCGTTTAAGAGAGGCTGTGGGCGATACCGTGGGTGCCAACCTTGACCCCTCCCATCTTTTCTGGCAGGGCATCGACCCCATCGCCGCCATCCGTGCGCTGAAGGGCGCCATCTACCATTTCCACGCCAAGGACACCAAGATCGACGCCATCAACACCTCGGTCACCGGCGTGCTGGATACGGGGGCTTACGGCGACATCCTCACTCGCTCCTGGGAGTTTCGCACGGTGGGCTACGGTCACGGCACCGAAACGTGGAACGACATCATTTCCACCCTGCGCGCGGTGGGCTATGACGGTGTGATTTCCATCGAGCACGAGGATCCCCTGATGTCTCCCAAGGAGGGACTTGAAAAGGCGGTGGCATTCTTAAAGGACGCCATCATCTTTGAAAGCCCTGCCGAAATGTGGTGGCAATAAGGCTTTAAAACGAAAAGGGGTGCGGAAATGAAGTGCAAGGTCTGCGGCGGCTTTTTGAATGGACAGGAGGTGACCTGCCCCCATTGCGGTGCAGAGCTTGCGGCGCCCCCTACTGCCCCTCCTTCCAAGGAGCCGACCTTTAAGGAAAAGATTTTAAAGCGTGCAAAGCTCTTTAGAGCGCTCTCCGTGCTTTTTGGGTGCGGTGCTCTTCTTTGGATGCTGGGCGGTCTTGGCGCGTTGATCTTAAATATCCCCACGATCACGATGATCTACTTTTTTTGCGGAATGAATCCAAGTATTTTGCTCTCGCTTGCAGGGTTGATTTTGGGGTTTATTTGCAGAAAAGATGCTGATGACAAGAAAAGCGTGGTGGCGACGGTTGGCGTTGTTCTGTCATTCGTTACACTGGGCGGTTACCTGCTGTATCGCGTGGTAACGCTTGTCGTGGTGCTTGCGGCATAGATCGGGGATCTGTGAGTCTGCCGAAATGTGGTGGCAATAATTCGGAGATACTATTGCAAAAAGGTTTTGCATATGGTATAATGCTTGAAAAGCGTATAAAATGATTTCAGATATGGGAGGTTCATTATGATTTGTAAATCTTGCGGTGCGGAAAACGCAGAGGGCTCTGCATTCTGCGCAACCTGCGGCGCTTCTTTGGCGGAAAAGAATGAGGCGGTGGCGGCACAGCAGCCTGCAGCCGAAGTGCCTGTAGCCGAAGCCCCTGCAGCCGAAGCTCCTGCAGCCGAAGTGCCTGTAGCCGAAGTGCCTGCAGCCGAAGTGCCTGTAAGCGAGGTACCCGCGAAGCCCTCCAAGGTGATGGGCATCGTTTCCACCGTTCTTGGCGCACTTTCTCTGCTGGGTAATGCGAGCTGCACTTGTATGTGCGGATGCCTGGGAGGTTTTCCTGCCATCGTGATGGGCATCGTCGGTCTGGTGCTCAGCATTATGGCAATGGTGAAGGCAAAGAACGCAGGCACCAAGGACACCCTTGCCATCGTGGGCTTGGTGCTGTCCATCCTGTCCTTGCTGCTCTGTCTGCTGGTGTGCATCGTGAACGCCGTTATCGGCGGTGCGGGCGCGCTGATGGAAAGTATGCAGGGCGGAAAGAGATATTAAAAGCATAGTAAACAGCAAAAAGAGGTCTGCCGATGTCTTTGCATTTGGCAGATCTTTTTTTATCTTTTTTTGCGTAGCTTCAAGATTTTACAACTTGATTATGGCTTTTTCTCCTTTTTCGTGCTATACTTCGGACCGAAGACCACCGAAAGGAATAAAAACAATGAAAAAACTGTCCCTTACCGCTTTCCTGCTTGCCCTCCTTCTTGCCTTTTCCTCCTGCATGACCCTTACCGACGTCCTTGATCCCAAGGAAAAGCTCTTCACCCTTGAAGACTACCCCGTAAGCTTCACGGCGACCACCGCCTTTAAGGAGGTGTCCGACCGCGGGGAGTGGGATATCCAGATCACTGACGGCAGGGTCTATTTCGGGGTGATGGCGTACGACCCCATCGATTTATCGGAGGGGCAGACCCCCGAGGAGATCTACAAGCTTCAAAACGACGATCTGTTTGGCAGAAGAGAAAACGTGCAGGTGATGGTGGAGGAAAGCACCTCCACTCTTTCAGGCAAGAGCATCACCCACACCCGCTACTCCGCCGAAAGGGAGGGGAGCAAGAACTATTACGAGTCCTATCTGGTCACCTTCGGGGAGGATCAGACCTTCTGCTGGGTGCTGATCACCGGCTTGCCCTCTTATATTGAAAAAGAGGGAGGGCATCTGCGCACCGTCGTGGAGAGCCTTTCGCTGACCGAGTGAGCCGCGGAAAGGATTCCGCTTCTTTTGAAAATATAACGAAAGAGCAACGTTCTCCTTGAGAACGTTGCTCTGAGCGTGTCGATAAACCTCTTTTTTAAATTTAAAGAAAACCGGGTTTTAACAACCTGTTCTTCCAAAGTTTTTGAGGGTTTTTAGGGGACTTTTTACAAAAAGTCCCCTAAATAGGGTTTGGGGCAAAGCCCCAAAGGGCTTTTTGACAGACTGAGAGCAACGTTCTCCTTGAGAACGTTGCTCTTTCGTTTCTTTCTGCGGATGCGTTCATTCCTCGCTCTTGAAAAGCTCGTCGATGGACACGCCGAAGAGCGAGGCGATGGCAGGCAGCAGGGTCAGGTCGGGGTAGGAGCGCTCCTGCTCCCATTTTGACACCGCCTGCACGCTGACCTGCAAAAGGGAGGCAAGGGCTCGTTGGGTTAAGCCTGCCCTTTGGCGCAGCTTTTTGATGTTTTTGCAAATGGGCAGATCCATAGTTTCGGGAAGGTCCTCCAAAGCCTGAACGTATTTTGCTTGTTGCTTTGGAAAGTGCCGCCGTGGTAAAGGGCCGGGGCTTGAAGCCGCCCCCGCCTTCTTGCTTCTTGCGTGACAAGAACGGGGCGCGCTTTCACGTGCCCCGTCTTGCTATTGCGCGCCTTGGGCGTCAAAGGGGATCAAAGACGTCCGTGATGGGCGAGCAATACGACACTCTCGCGGGGAAGTGCCAAAATAGTCATATCGATCGCCTCCTTTCGTAGTTATTTTACAGTTGACCGCCCCTTCTGCAGTCGGGGGAGGTCTGCCGCGGGGCGTCCCCTGAGGCGCTTTTATTGTAGCACGGCGTAAGGGGGCTGTCAAGGGGGCTTTTGTCTACCGTTGGTTGATGCCGCCGCCCCCTGCCCGTGACGGCAACACAAAAGCGGCACTGCAAAGCAAGCAGTGCCGCGATCGTTTTATTCAACGGTGATGGTCTTGATCTTCTGTACTCTTCTGGGTCTGTCGGAAAAGTCGGTGGGAACCGACGCGATCTCGTCTACCACCTCGATGCCCGAAACCACCTTGCCAAAGGCGGCGTACTGGCCGTCAAGGAAGTGACCGTCCTCGTGCATGATGAAGAACTGGGAGGAGGCGGAGTTGAAGCTCTGGCTTCTTGCCATGGAGATCACGCCTCTGTCGTGGGACAGGGTGTTGTTGAAGCCGTTTGCGGCAAATTCACCCTCTAACTTTTCCTTTGCGCCGCCCATACCGGTGCCGGTGGGGTCGCCGCCCTGGATCATAAAGCCTGCGATGACTCTGTGGAAGATCAGTCCGTCGTAAAAGCCTTCCTTTGCCAGCTTTTCAAAGTTTGCAACCGTCTTGGGTGCGATCTCGGGATAGAGCTCCAGGGTGATCACGCCGCCGTTTTCCATTTCAATTCTGACCATATTTTTCATTCCTTTCGGTTTTTAAAGTTCAAATTTCAGTTATACTATTATAACAGATGAAAAAAGTCTTGTCAAGACGGCTTTTTTTTGCAAATTATCATTGCAAGAAGCGAAAAAATGTGATAGAATATAGGGAAGAAGGGACGCCCGAAGGGAGAATGATCGTGGATAGATACAAAAAACTGATAAAAAACACGGGACTGATCACCCTGGGTACCTTCGGCTCAAAGCTTCTTCCCTTCATTCTGATCAGACTCTATACCTACGTTTTGCAGGACGGCGAATACAACACCGCCGACCTGATCACCCAAACGGCAAAGCTGATCATCCCCTTTGCCGCCCTGGGGCTTACCGAAGGGCTCTTCCGCCTTGCCATGGAGGGTGAGGAGGAGCGGAGAAAAAAGGTCTTTTCGGCGGGCTTCGTGCTGTTTGGCGGCGGCTTTGCCCTGCTTTTGCCCCTCTTTCTGATTGCGCAGATCTTGCTTGGCGCGGCAGGCTCGGAGTTTTCAAATTACGTCTGGCTTATCGCTTTGTACGTCCTTTGCTCCTGTCTTCATTCGCTGGTCACCCAGTATATCCGCACCAAGGATCATTTCGCCTTCTTTTCTCTGCAGGGCGTAATCAACACTGCCCTTGTTGCGGCGCTGAATATCGTCTTTCTCTATTTTAACGACTTCGGCGTCACCGGCTACGTGCTTTCGGTGGTGCTTGCCGACTTCATCGTCTTTTTGCTGATCTTCGTCAAGGAACGGCTGTGGCGCGATCTGGTGCCCGTGAGGAGCATCGAAAAGAGCATCTATAAAGAGATGGTGGGCTACAGCGTCCCCCTCATTCCCATGTCGGTTTCCTGGTGGGTCACCTCGGTTTCCGACCGCTATATGGTCAGATGGTTCGTGGACGATCCGAATATTGCCGACTTTTATTCGGCGGCGTACAAGATCCCAACGCTGGTCACCCTGCTTTGCACCGTCTTTTCTCAGGCGTGGAGCTATTCCTCGGTGGCGGAAAAGGACGAAAAGGAGCGCTCCTCCTTCTTTTCGGGAGTGTTTTCCTTCTATTCGGGGCTGCTTTTCGTTACCGCCGCAGGTATTATGGCATTCTGCAAGATCTTAACGAAGATCATGATGGACCCCTCCTACTATACCGCCTGGGAATATATTCCCGTGCTGGCGGGCGCAACGGTCTTTTCTGCCCTGGTCACCTTCGTTGGAAGCGTGTATACCGTGCGGATGAAGAGCACCTTCTCTATGTGGACTGCCATGATGGGGGCGGGGGTAAATATCCTTTTGAACCTGGTGCTTATCCCAAGGGAGCTGTTCGGCATTTCCCTTCCGGGGTTGGGGGCGATGGGTGCGGCGATTGCCACGCTCATCAGCTACGCCGCGGTCTTTGCAGTCAGAGCCCTGACGGCGGGACGGTACGTGAAATTCAAGATCGACCTGCCCCTGCTTTTTGCAAATATCGCCCTGCTTACAGGGCAGATCGTCTTCACTACCCTGTCGGGCGGGATGGGACTTGCTCTTCAGATCGGGGTGCAGGCGGCATTCCTTGCTCTGTCCCTTGCTTTAAACGGCAGAGTGCTGGCAAAAAAGATGGTGCCGATCCTCAAACGAAGGCTGAAGCGGTAAATATCCAAGGCAAATTAAATGCAAACCCGTTTTGAAAGGCGAGGCGGGGAAAAATAAACCCAAAGCTCCAAAAGTTTTTGGGGTCGATCCCTTTTTACAAAAAGGGATCGCGGGGGATGGGGCAGAGCCCCATTATATAATAAAATAATCAACAAAATCGAAAGGTAGGGAAATAGTATGGCACAACAGATCAGAAGAATCGGCGTGCTCACCTCGGGAGGCGACGCGCCCGGTATGAACGCGGCAGTTCGTGCGGTGGTCAGACAGGCAAAGGAACACGACGTGGAGGTGGTTGCCGTATACGAGGGCTACAAGGGTCTGATCGAGGGCAACACCAAGCTCTTTGGTATGCGTGACGTATCCAACATCATCAACAAGGGCGGTACCATCCTTTATTCGGCAAGAAGCAAGGAATTCAAGACCGAAGAGGGAATGATCAAGGCGGTGGAGACTTGTCTTCGCAACGGCATCGAGGGTATGGTTTGCATCGGAGGTGACGGTACCTTCCGCGGTGCCACCGACCTGACCCGCAGAGGCATCCCCTGCATCGGTATTCCCGCGACCATCGACAACGACATCGCATCCACCGAATACACCATCGGCTACGACACCGCAATGAACACGGCGCTCCAGATGGTGGACAACCTGCGTGACACCTGCGAATCCCACTTCCGTTGCAACGTGGTGGAGATCATGGGCAGACACTCGGGCTACATCGCCGTAAACGTGGGTCTTGCCACCGGTGCGGCACAGATCGTGGTGGGCGAGTTGCCCTTCGACGAGGAGAGAATGTACGAGGAGATCCTCATCGGTAAGAGCAGAAAGAAGAGACACTACATCATTATGGTTGCCGAGGGCGTGAAGGGCTACGCCGAGGAGCTGACCCAGAAGATCGAGGAGAGAACGGGCATCGAGACCCGCTTCACCCGTCTTGGCCACGTGGTCAGAGGCGGCTCGCCCACTCTGCGCGACCGTGTTGCCGCGTCCAGAATGGGTATCGCGGCGGTGGACTATCTGCTGGAGGGCAAATCCAATATGGTGGTCTGCATGCACGGTGAAAACATCTCGTCTATGGACATCGAATACGCGCTGATGCTGGACAAGATGTACAAGAACAAGCTCAAGGATGGCGATCTGAAGAAGTATAACGAGGAAGAGGTTGCCAAAATGAGAGCCTACTGCGACAAGAAGGCAGAGGCGTTCAAGAAGCTGTACAACCAGGCTCTGGATATTTCTCAGTAATCCCTTTCCATTTTACAAAAGACAGCAGGAACAAGCGGCGGGGCGGCAGAAGCGATCGCCCCGCTTTTGTTTCAAGAAGGACGATGAAGGCGGTGTGGCGATGATATCGACGGTATATACGGCGGGCGTAGAGGGCGTTACCGGCTTTTCGGTGAGCGTGGAATGTGCGCTAAACGAGGTGCTTGACGAAAAAAGCGGCGGCTTTGACGTGGTGGGACTGCCCGACAACGCGGTGAAGGAAGCCAAGGAACGGGTGAAGAACGCCATCCTTTCGGCAGGCTGTATCTTTCCCGTCTGCGCCAGGATCACGGTGAATATGGCACCTGCCGACAAGAAAAAGGCGGGCTCGGGCTACGATCTTGCCCTGCTGATGGCGGTGCTTGCGGCGGACGGACAGGTCAAGGAGGACGTTTCCGACTGCTGTTTTATCGGCGAGCTTTCCCTTTCGGGCAAGCTAAGACCCGTCAGCGGCGTGCTTTCCATGGTCCTTTCTTCAAGGCAGGCGGGCATCAAGAGAGTGTTCGTGGCAAAGGAAAACGCCCCCGAGGCATCGGTGGTGGAGGGCGTTTCGGTCTACGGCGTGAAGGACGTTTCGGCGCTTCTTTCCCACATTTCGGGCAAGGAGCTGATCGAAAAGAGCGTTTTCGATCGCCGCACCTATCTTTCGGAAAGAGGCAGAGCAAGGGTGGACCTTGCCGACGTGAAGGGTCAGCAGAGCGCCAAGAGGGCGCTGGAGATCGCCGCGGCAGGCGGTCACAATCTGCTCTTCATCGGCCCTCCCGGCACGGGAAAAAGTATGCTGGCAGGGTGTCTTCCCGGCATTTTGCCCTCCCTTTCCTTCGAGGAGGCTTTAGAGAGCACCACCATCCATTCCTGCGCGGGGGTATTGCCGCCCGAGCAGGCGCTCCTTTCTTCAAGACCCTTCCGCTCACCCCACCACACCATGTCCTCGGTGGCATTGGCAGGCGGAGGAGCGGTGCCGCGACCGGGAGAGGTGTCGCTGGCACACAACGGCGTGCTCTTCCTTGACGAGCTGCCCGAGTTTCCAAAGCAAGTGACCGAGATCCTGCGCCAGCCCTTGGAGGATGGCAGGATCACCATCACCCGTGCCATGGGAAGATGCACCTTTCCCACCCGCTTTATGCTGGTTTGCGCTATGAATCCCTGCAAATGCGGCTATTACGGTCATCCCACCAAGAAATGCACCTGCCGCAAGGATGAGATCGGCAAGTATATGGCGAAGATCTCAGGCCCCCTGCTTGACCGCATCGACATCCAGGTGGAGGTGTCGTCGCTGACCTACGAGGAGCTGTCAAGTGCCGCGCCGGGAGAAGCCTCGGCTGTGGTGAAGGACAGGGTGGAGACGGCAAGAAATTTTGCAAGAGCACGCTACGAAAAGGCGGGCAGTACCTTTGGAAGCAACGCCGCTTTAACGCCCGCAGGGGTGCGCACCTTCTGCGCCCTTGACGAGGAGGGCGACGCCATCCTGCGCTCGGCTTACGAGAGCCTGGGGCTTTCGGCAAGAGGACACGACCGCATTTTAAGGGTGGCAAGGACCATCGCGGATCTGGAGGGCAGCGAGCGCATCGGAGCGATGCACGTGGCAGAGGCCATCCAGCTGCGCTCTCTGGACCGCAAATATTTCTGAGCTCCCGCAAAAGAAAAGAGCAGGGCAAAGAGAAAGATCTCCCTTTTTTCTCTTTATTCCGTGCGTTTTTTACCCTTTAAAAGGGCAAGTGGGAACGAATCACCCGTTTACATTCTCGTTACATGTTATTCACGGAAAATACACGAACTTGAGGGTCACCTGTGGATAACTCTGTGAAGATTGTTGATAACTTTAAGAAAAGTGCCAAAAATCCTCTTTTTTCGGGCTTTTCTGCCTGTGGATAACTTTTTTGTCCCGCTGTGGAAAACTGCATTTTTGCCCACAGCGGGCAGATATGAAAGGATCGATATGATGAAAAGAATTTTACTGCTTGTGCTTGCCCTGCTGACGGTGCTGAGCGCCACCTCCTGCGGCAGGGTCACTCAGCTTGTTGGGGGTACGCAGGAGAGCACGCCCGCATCCGAAGAGTCTGTTTCTCCCGCACCCCAAGAGAGCAAGGAGCAATCCGATAGCGATGCGGCGGTGAGCGCACCCTCAATTCTGGATATTCCCGAGGATGCCCGCTACACTGCCACCGTGCTGACGGTGGGGGACGTGAAGATCAGCTACGGACTTTACCGCTACTATTACCGCAACATTGCCGACAGCATGGCGGGGGAGGACGGCGACTACTTCAAGAACAACCCCGATAAGCTTGCCGAGCTTGAAGAGCGGGCGATCGAGCAGTGCAAGGTGGTGGCGTCCTACTATCTGATGGCGCAGAAGGCGGGCTACACTCTGCCTGATGAAAAGGAACTGGAGGAGGCTTTCGTTGAATACGTCAAGACCTACGAGCCCATGTATCCCTTGTACTACGGAGTGAGCCTGGCGGACTATCTGAAGCAGAGCTATATGACTCTGTCCACCTACAAGACCATGTTCGTGGTCAACGAATATCTCGGTGAGCCGATCTATAACTATCTTTCCGACGAGAAAAACGGGATGCTGGATCTTTCACAGCAGGCGCTGGAAAAGGCGCTGGAGGAATACCGCTGTGTCAAGCACATTTTGGTGGGCTACAGCGACGGTCTGAAGGACGAGGAGGCACTTACCCTTGCCCGCGATCTTGCAAAGCAGCTCAGAGAAGGCGGGGACATTGATGCCCTGATGAAGGAATACAGCAACGACTATCAGCAGGACGGACAAAACGCCTATACCTTCACCTACGGCGAGATGGTAAAGGAGTTTGAGGACACCGCCTTCAGTATGGAGGTGGGTCAGGTCAGCGATCCGGTCAAGTCCACCTACGGCTACCACGTGATCGTCCGTCTGGAGATCGACAAGGAAGCCTTTGAAAAGGCACAGTTCAAGGAGATCGCGGTAAGCAATGCCTTCACTGCCTTCGTGGAGGGGCAAAACGGCACCCTGCTTGAGGCGTTTGAAGAGCAGTGCACCTATGAAAAGCTGATGGCAGACTAAAAAAGACAGCACCCTTTGGCGTGATGCTCCAAGCGGAGCACACGCCAAAGGGCGCAGACTTATTTTGCGGGAATGCTCTTGATTTTTTTCTTTCGAGGCGGTATAATGAAGGGCGGATCAGCCCTTTTTTCTTTTCTTGAAGACCAGCTGGGCGATGACGATGCCGCAAAAGGCAAGGCTGCAGCCGAAGATCTGGTTGAAGGACAGGGCAAAGGGAGCGCCGAAAATGCCCGTGAGCGCGCAAAGCCATTCGGACAGCAGAGCGATGACCGATTCGGTGCTCATCAGCACCGAGGCAAGGGCGGGCGGGGTGCGCTTTTGTGCGGCGATCTGCAGGGTGTAGGCGATGGCAGAGGAGCAAACGCCTGCATAGACGATGGGAAACCAGGCGCGTGCGATCAGACTCGGGGAGGGCTGCTCAAAGAGCAGTGCCGCCGCAAGGGAAAGTACGCCCCCGACGGTGAACTGGATGAAGGAAAGGACGATGGGATCGGCACGGTCGAAGCGGTCGATGACCATAATATGCACCGCATAGCAGAAGGCACAGCAGAGGATGAGCAGCTGACCCATGCCAAAGCCCCCCTCCTCCTGCCCTCTGATGCAGAGGAAATACAGACCCACGGCGGTGATCACAGCGCCGAGCAGGACGTTGGGCGCCACCCGCCTTTTGTAGAGCACCAGACCGAGCAGCGGGACGATGAACATATAAACGGCGGTCAGAAAGCCGGCGTCGCCCGCGCTTGCCCCCAGATGGATGCCGTATTGCTGAAAGGCTGAGGCGACAGCCAGAGCTATGCCGCATAAAAGCCCGCCTGTCAGCGTTTTTTTGTCAAAAAGCGGGGCGATCTCTCCCCGAAAGGAGCTTTTTTTCCTTTTTGCGCCGATGAGTGCGCGCACAAGGATCACTGCAAGCAGGGCGAGAGCGCCCACGAAGGAGCGGGCGGCAAGATAGGAAAAGGGCGAGAGCTGCTCCGCCGCACTGCTTTGCGCAACAAAGGTGGATCCCCAGAAAAAGGAGGCAAGCAGCAGCATCAGGCTTCCGGTGAGCGTTCTTTTAAGCGATCGATCCATAAGAGTTTTCCAAAAACAGTCCTTGATTTTCTGAAGTGAGGGTACGCAGGCGCGATCCCGAGTTATTATACAAAAGAAGTCCCCTTTTGTCAAGAGAAGGGGAAGAGGTCGTCCCAAAAATCCTTTTTAAAAGAAAGGGCGGACTGTAACGAAGAAAGATCATTATATAAAATAAAGAGGTAAAGAATATGGCAGAATATTTATCTTGCGTGCACACCCACACCGAATTTTGCGACGGAAAGAGCAGTATGGAGGAAATGGTGCTTGCCGCACTGGAAATGAACTACAAAAGCCTTGGCTTCTCGCCCCACTCCCCCCTGCCTTACGAAAACGACTGGGCGATGAAGAAAGAGGATCTGCCCGCCTATTTTGCCGAGCATGCCCGTCTGAAGCGCCTTTACGGTGACCGCATCGACCTGCTGTGCGGTATAGAGTGGGATGAAGAGTCGACCGACCTGCCCGACGGGCTTGACTACGTGATCGGATCGGTGCACTCCTTTTCAAAGAGAGGGATCCATTTTTCGGTGGACTACTCCAAGGACCTGCTTGCCCGCGTGGTGAAAGAGGGGTACGACGGCGATTTTCTTGCCCTTTGCGCCGATTATTACGAGCTTTTGTGCACTCAGGGAGCGAAAAAGCAGGTGGACATCCTGGGGCATTTCGATCTGTTCTTCAAATACAATAAGGATGGATGCTTTATAGACGAAAACGATCCCCGCTATCTTGCCCTTGCCTTCAAGGCGGCAGACGAGCTGGTCCTGGCGCGCCCCGATCTGTATTTTGAGATCAACGTGGGGGGAATGGCGCGGGCAGGCAGACCCTACCCCTATCCCGCACCTGCGGTGCTTTGCCGCCTGAAGGAGAGAGGAGCGCGCTTCGTGCTCACGGGGGACTGTCACAGCGTGGAGCAGCTGAAGAGAGGATACGGGGCGGTGGACGTCTCCTTCCTTGACCGTCTTTCGGGCTCGCTATATCTGCTTGACGGCAGAGGATTCGTGCTTTTTTGAAAAAGACATTTTTTGGGCGTTTCCCATTTAAAGGATAAAGAGGCATTCTGTTCATGGGTTTGTCATAAAAAATGTACGACTTGTACACATTATCCCTGAAAATTCGAGGAAAAGAAGTATTGACAATCGGAGAAAAATAGAGTATAATAATCATGCAGTAATAAATTTTAAATGGAGGTTTTTCACATGAAAACATTCTGCAGAATCATTGCGGCTCTGTTGGTTGCACTCATGATGATCACCGCTTTTGCTGCTTGCGACAAGCCCAAGAAGACCGAGCCTGCCGACAAGCCCACGCAGGGTGATGACACTTCTGAGAGCACTTCCGAGCCCGAAATCAACCATCCCGATATCAACGAGAAGTTCAACGGCGAAGTTATCAAGTTCGCTATCAACGGCGAAGGCCTGAACTCCCGTTCCATCGACCTGGGTGAAGAGGACGACCCCAACTACGAGGTTAACGTTCAGGTTTCCAAGAGAAACGCACAGGTTGAGGAAGAGCTGGGTGTAGACATTGAGCTGGCATACGTTGGCGCAATGCAGGAGTTCTTCGGCGTGCTGCAGCCCATTCTGGCTTCCGAGCTGTACGTTTATGACGTTCTGGGTCTGTATCAGTACTTCGATCTGGGTCTGGCACTGGGCGACACCGTAGGTTCCTTCTACAACCTGCTGGATATGCCCGAGGGCGTGAACAACTACCTGAATCTGGACGCTTCTTACTGGAGCCGCACCCTTCTGGACGCTCTGTCCTACAAGGACGTTGCGTTCTTCGTAACCGGCGACCTGAACCAGTCCTACACTTCCACCATGTTCGTATCCTACGTTAACGCTGTTATGTGGCAGGAATACGCCGACAAGATCGCTGCATGCGAGAACTCCGGCGGCTACAAGGACATCTATGACATCGTAAACAACGGTTACTGGACTCTGGACCTGTGGATGGAGCTGGCTCAGATGGCATATCTGGACGACGGTGACAACATCCCCAACTACACCGACCAGGCAGGCTTCATGACCTATGACCAGCAGCTGAACAACATCATGGTCGATATGCTGGTTGCAGGTAGTAACATCCGTTACTCCAAGCTGACCGGTGAAGGCACTCCCAAGGTTGACATCAACAACTCCAAGAACAACGAGTTCTACAACAAGCTCTACCAGCTGCTGTGCGAGTCCAAGACCGTTACCATTCCGTGGCTGGGCAGCGAGGATGAGGATTCCGATCTGTACATCCTGGACGTTTTCGCAGAAGGTAAGGTTCTGCTGAACGTAAACACTCTGGCAGGCGCTGAGCAGTACCTCTCCAACATGGAAAAGGACTTCTACGTAATGCCTCTGCCCATGTTCAACCATGAGCAGTTCAACCCCAACAGCCCCTCCAAGGGCTACACCACTCAGCTGGGTGACTCCGTTTCTCAGTACGCTATCTGCACCGCTATCGGCGACGAAAAGCTTCCTGCAGTTACCGCTACTCTGGAACTGATGGCATTCTACTCTGAGCTGTGGGTAACTCCCGCTTACTACGAGACCGCTCTGAAGGAGCGTTACACTCGTGACCCCAGAAACCCTGAGATGATCGATATGATCAAGGAAGGTATCTACACTGACTTCGTGCTGATCTGGTCCAGCAGACTTGACAACATCACTTGGCAGTGGAGACAGCACTTCACCGAGAAGGGTAAGATCGACAACAACCTGAGAAGCTGGGACAGAAACGTTACCGGTAAGCTCAACGGTTCTCTGCTTGAAGAGATCGAGACTGCATTCTGGGTACAGAAGTAATTCTTCTGCGAACTGAATATTAGTTCATAAGGAACTGCCGTTGCGCGAAAGCGCAACGGCAGTTTTTGTTTCTATAATATTTTTGGGTCGCGCGGCGGTGCGCTTTCACATAGACCAACCAAAAAAGCACCCCTCAAGGGGTGAAAATCTCGAGGATTCGAACCATTCGCCCGGGATCGGTATTGCTTGTTCGTTCCCTTCTTTCTCGCTTGCCGATCCCGCAGAAAAAGCGCAAGCGCTTTTTGGGTCGCGCGGCGGTGCACTTTCACATAGACCAACCAAAAAAGCACCCCTTAAGGGGTGAAAATCTCGAGGATTCGAACCATTCGCCCGGGATCGGCAAGCCTTTGTTGGGAACGAAGCTCTGCAAAACCGATCCCACAGAAAAAGCGCAAGCGCTTTTTGGGTCGCGCGGCAGTGCGCTTTCACATAGACCAACCAAAAAAGCACCCCTTAAGGGGTGCTTTTTTGGTTGGCCTACCCGAAAGGATTCGAACCTTCGACCTTCAGAGTCGGAGTCTGACGCGCTATCCAGCTGTGCCACGGGTAGATTTGAGGTCTTTATTGTATCACAAAAAAGTCTTCTTGTAAAGAGTCTTTTTTAAAAACCTTTTGTAAATAAGAGAAAAGAGCCTCTTTGCATATTTATTTTGAAAGAAAAGTCAAAACCCCCCTTTTCAAAATGAGAATTATGTGCTATAATAGACTGAATAGTATGGATAACTGCGCAATGAACGAGGAGACCGACGTGAGCAAAAAGGTCATTTTGGAACAACAGAGCGATAGCGAGGGATGCACCGAGGAGATCGGTGCCGACTTTGCAAGACGGATCGAGGGGCAAAAGGACGCCTTTTTGTGGCTGAAGGGCGACCTTGGTGCGGGTAAGACGGCGTTCGTGCGGGGAATGGCAAGCGTGCTTTGCCCCGGTGCACGGGTGTGCAGTCCCACCTACACGGTGATGCGCCCGTATCGGGGAAAAAACACCACCCTCTATCACTTTGATATGTACCGCATCACCTCAGAGGAGGATCTAGAGTCGGTGGGCTTTTACGATTGCGCGGGCATCATCGCTGCAGAATGGTGCGAAAACACCCCTTACGCCCTGCCCGACAGATACTATCTGGTGGAGATCGAAAAAAAGGGCGAGCAGACCCGATGCATCCGCATCAGCGAGCAAGAGGGATAAAAAGGCGCGCTTACGGGCGCAAATGAGGATAAGCTATGAAGATCTTGGCAATAGAGAGCAGTGCCGGCGTGGCAAGCGTGGCGCTGTGCGAGGATTTGGAGTGCCGGCATCTGGTGCAGGTGCAGTCGGCAAACACCCACTCCACCATCCTTCTGCCTCTGGTGGCAGACGCCCTTGGAAAGCAGGGGCTGACGGCAGGCGATATCGATCTGTTTGCCGTGGCGGTGGGTCCGGGCTCTTACACGGGGGTGCGCATCGGCGTGGCAACGGTGAAGGGTCTTGCGGCGGCAAGCGGTACGCCCTGCGCGGCGGTATCGACGTTAGAGGGCATCGCCCGCAACGCCGACTATTTAGAAGGGGTCATCTGTCCCGTGATCGACGCCCGCAGAGGGAGGGTCTATACCGCCCTGTTTGAAAGCAGAAACGGCGTCTTTTCCCGTCTGACGGAGGACGGCGTGCTCACCTTTGAGGAGTTAGACAGGCTTTTGAAAAAGAGAGCCCGCGTGGCGTATCTGGTGGGAAGCGGCTACGACAAGGCAAGGGCGGGCCTGAAATACGAAAAGATCAAGGAAACGCCCCCCCAGCTTCGGATGGAAAACGCTTACGGCGTGGCAAAATGCGGCTACCTTTCCTACATGAAGGACCCCAAAAGCTGTCTTACCGAGGAAAAGCTGCTGCCTGTGTACGCTTTGAAGACTCAGGCGGAACGAGAGCGGGAGGAACGGCTGAAAAAGAGCTGAGTATCCTCCGGATCAAAAAAGAGAACAATCAACGGCTCCCGAGGGCCCTTGTGGGCGGCGCGTTCTTTGCAGGCGTGTCCGCGCGGTCGGACGGAGCGACAAGGTAAAAAAGAACGAAAGAAAGAGGAAGAAAACATGACCAACAAGCCTATTGCACTTGCTTGCGATCACGCAGGCTTTCCCCTGAAGGAAGAACTGAAGAAGCATTTTGACGAAACGGGTGTGGCGTACGTCGATTACGGTACCGACTCTCTTGCATCGGTAAACTATCCCGACTATGCGCACAAGCTTTGCCGCGCCATCAAGGGCGGTGACCACGATCTGGGCATTCTTGTTTGCGGAACGGGCATTGGGATGTCTATGGCGGCAAACAAGCATCCGGGCATCCGCGCGGCGGTGCTTTCCGACACCTTCTCTGCCAGAATGACCAGAATGCACAACGATGCAAACGTTCTTTGCCTGGGTGCGCGGGTGGTGGGCGCAGGCCTTGCCGCTGACATTGCAGATCTGTTCATCCGCACCGAATATGAGGGCGGACGCCACGCCAAGAGAGTGGCGATGATCGAGGAGATCGGCGAATAAACCGATTTATCATTTGTTAAACAAGGCATTTCTCTAAGACCTCCCATAGCGGAGGACCCGAATCTATCGGAAAGGACGCCCCGAAAGGGGTGAAAAGAAGGAAATGAACAAAGAACTGCGGGTGGTGGCGGTGGTTCCGTCGCTGAATCCCGACGAAAAGCTGAAAAGCGTGGTGGAGGGGCTGCTGGAGCAGGGCTTCTTCAAGGTGCTTTTGGTGGACGACGGCAGCGCCGAGGATCACAAGCACCGCTTTGCCGAGTGCGTGGCGCTGGACGAAAAGGTAGAGCTGCTGGTGCACGAGGTCAACCGAGGAAAGGGTGCCGCTATGAAAACGGCGTTTGCCCATATCCTTAAAAAATATCCCAAGTGCGAGGGCGCGGTCACGGTGGATGGCGATGCCCAGCATCATCCCGAGGATTGCAGAAACTGCGCCGAAAAGATGGTGGAAAAGGACTGCGTGATCCTTGGTGTGAGAGATTTTTCCGGTCCCGACGTGCCTAAAAAGAGCAGGATGGGTAACCGCATTACCTCCCTTGTCTTCAAGCTCTTTTGCGGTATGAAGCTGAGCGACACCCAGACGGGTCTGCGCGCCTTCCCTATGGACGTGCTTCCTCAGATGCTCAAGACCAGGGGCGAGCGCTATGAATACGAGACCCAGATGCTCCTTGATTTCAAATCGCTGAAGATCCCCTATGCCGAGGAAAAGATCCGCACGGTCTACATTGAGGAGAATCAGACCTCCCACTTCAGGGTGGTGAAGGATTCCTTCCGCATTTATAAGATGATCTTCGCCCATTTTTTCAAATACATCATCACCTCCTTTGCCTCCTATCTGCTGGAGCTTTCGGTGGTTTCGGGTGTGACGGTGCTGATGCATACCACGGGCGATCACAATCCTCTGACGGTCACTGCGGTGGCTTACGTGGTGGCAAGAGCCATTTCCTCGCTGTTTAACTTCTTTATGAACCAGAAGTTCGTCTTCAAGGCAAAGTGCTCTATGAAGAAGTCGCTGTGGAAGTATTACGCGCTGTGCATCCCCCTTGCGGTGGTGGGGCTCGTCTTCAACATGGCGGGCGTTGGCGGTGCTGTTTGGCTTGACTTCCTGCCCCCTGCGGTGGAGGAATACGTCAACCTGATCATCCATCCTCTGGTGCAGATCGTGATGTTCCTCTTCACCTTTGCGGTGCAGAGAGAATGGGTCTACAAGACCGACAGCAAGCACCGTTTTAAGAGAAAAAAGAAGAATCACAAGAATAGAGGCTGAGCAAAACAGCTACCGACGGGACGAAAAGGAGGTAAACGATATGGCAGCATACAAAAGAATACTCTTGAAGCTCTCGGGCGAAGCGCTTAAGGGCGAGGAAAAGGGACTTTATCACTACGAAACGCTGGATGCCATCTGCGCCGCTATTGGCAAGTGCAGAGAAAAAGGCGTGCAGGTTGCCGTTGTGGTGGGTGCAGGCAACATCTGGAGAGGGGGCAGGGCTGACCGCAAGATGGACAGAAGCCTTGCCGACCATATGGGGATGCTTGGCACCACCATCAACGCCCTCTGCTTAAAGGACAATCTGCGGAATATGGGCATTCCCGCCGAGGTGATGACCGCGGTGGAGATGCGCACCTTCGCTCTGCCTTATGTGAAGGACGACGCGGTAAAGCTGCTGGAGGAGGGCAAGGTGGTCATCTTCGGATGCGGAACCGGATCGCCCTATTTCTCCACCGACACAGCGGCGGTGCTCCGCGGTAAGGAGATCGGTGCGGACGCACTGCTCTTTGCAAAGAACATCGACGGCGTATACACCGCCGATCCCGCAAAGGACAAGACGGCAAAGAAGCTTTCCCATATCACCTTCAAGGAGATCCTTGAAAAGCAGCTCAAGGCCATTGACCTGACCGCCGCCGCTTTTTGCCTTGAAAACGATATGAAGGTGCTGGTCTTCGGACTGGACGACCCCGAAAACATCGTGAGAGTGGCAGAGGGCGAGGCGCCCGGCACTCTGCTTGACAATATGGAATAAAGAAACAAAAATATAAATAAAAACGTGAAATAAGAAAGGAACTACCATTATGAAACTGGAACTGAGCGTATACGAAAGCAAAATGAAGAAGAGCATTTCGGTATTTGAATCCGAGCTGTCGGTGATCAGCGCAGGCAGAGCAAATCCTGCCGTTTTAAACGGCGTGACCGTGGACTACTACGGTGCACCCACCGCCATCAACGCCGTGGCTGAGGTCAAGGTGACCGATGCCCGCACCATCACCATCACTCCTTGGGACGGCTCTCTGCTCAAGGGCATTGAAAAGGCCATCCTTGTTGCAGACATCGGCGTGGTTCCTCAGAACGACGGCAGACTGATCCGTCTGGTATTCCCTCAGGCAACCGAGGAGAGAAGAAAGGCGCTGTGCAAGGACGTGGCAAAGATGGGCGAGGAGTGCAAGGTCAATCTGCGCAACATCCGCCGCGACGCTAACGACAAGTGCAAGGATATGAAGAAAAAGAGCGAGATGACCGAGGACGAGCAGAAGTCCTCCGAAAAGTCGGTGCAGGAGCTGACCGATAAGTATATCAAGCAGGTAGACGGGATCGTGGACAAGAAGTCCAAGGAGATCATGTCCATCTGATCGCTTAAGGTGTTTTGAAGATCGGCGGGCGGGTGTTATAGATGACCCGCCCTTGCCATAACGGACGAACGTGGGAGGAGCTTTGCTATGTCGATGGAAGAAAGCAAGAAACTGATTGCCGAGAAGGGACTGAGGCACATTGCCTTTATTATGGACGGCAACGGAAGATGGGCAAAAAAGAGAGGACTGCCTCGGGAATTCGGGCACAAAACGGGGGCGGCGACCTTTAAAAAGGTCATCAGCTACTGCTATGAATGCGGGATCGAGTGTGTCACCGTTTACGCCTTTTCCACCGAAAACTGGAAGAGATCGGAAAGAGAGGTCACGGCTCTGATGACCCTGTTTTCCTCCTATCTTGACGAGGCGTACGGAGATCTTTCCAAAAACAACATCCGCATCATCTTTTTGGGTGACAAATCAAGACTGTCTTCTTCTTTGGTAAAGAAGATCGACACCCTTGAAAAAAAGACCGAGCAGGGCGACAAGATCCTGAATATTGCTCTCAATTACGGCTCAAGAGACGAGATCCTCCACGCCGTCAACAGCCTTTTGAAGGAGGGCGTTGCCGAGGTAAGCGAGGAGGAGTTTTCAAGGCGTCTTTATACTGCCGCATCCCCCGACCCCGACCTGGTGGTGCGCACGGCGGGAGAGCAACGTCTTTCCAACTTCCTTTTGTGGCAGGCGGCGTACAGCGAGTTTTACTACACCGACACTCTTTGGCCCGATATGAACGACGAGGAGTTAGACCGTGCCTTTGCGGCATTCGGCGGCAGAGTCAGACGGTACGGCGCAGTGGTGGAATGACCCCTTTTACGACTTTGGAATGATGATTTGATGAGCCGACCTTTCGGCATACAAGGAGAACGGTTATGAAAACGAGAGTGATCACGGCGCTTGTGGGACTTTGCGTCTTTTTGCCCCTGCTGATCTTTTCCCATACCTACGCAGGCTGTTTTTTGGCACAGCTTCTCTGCCTTTTTGCGGTATACGAGATCACCGGTGCCACAGGACTGCGCAAAAAATGGCATCTGTCCCTGCCCTTATATCTACCGGCGGTCGGACTGCCTCTGTTGATCTTTTTTGAAGCGACCAGAGATCATTTCTTTGAGTACAGCGCCCTTGTTTTTGCGCTGATCGCCTTTTACATCATGACCTGTGCCGTCTTTTCAAGGGGCAAGATCAAGCCCACCGACGCATCGGTCCTCTTTACCATGCTGTTTTACAGCTTTATCGGCTTTAACGCCATCTATTTCCTGCGGCATCAGCCAAACGGCGGGTATTTGATGGTCCTGCTGTTCTTGACCCCCTGGGCGACCGATATTTTTGCCTATTTTTCGGGCAGACTTTTCGGAAAGCACAAGCTTATTCCCGATGTCAGCCCCAAAAAGACGGTGGAGGGGGCGGTCGGCGGCTTTGTGATGGCAACGGTGATCACCGTGCTTTACGGGCTGTTTATCGGACTTTTTACCTCTGCCACCCCCAATTATCCTCTGCTGATCTTGGCAGGCGTGCTGATGTCCCTCTTTTCCATGGTGGGCGACCTTGTTGCCTCTCTTGTGAAAAGACATTACGGCATCAAGGACTACAGCCGCCTTCTGCCCGGTCACGGAGGCGTGCTTGACCGCTTTGACAGCAATCTGGCGGCGGCGTACATCCTGATCATTCTTTATGAGCTGCCCTTTGGGTTCAGCCTGTTTAACTGAGCAAAAGAAGGGCGGGTGCAGGCGTCCTGCACCCGCCCGATTTAAAAGAGCCTTTTTTCTGCAGCCTTTGCGGGGAAAGGGCGAAATTTTGGAGAGAAGATATGAAGACCATTGCAATTTTGGGATCGACCGGTTCCATTGGTACCCAGTCGCTGGACGTGGCGGCAAGAAAGGGCTACAAGGTGGACGCCCTTGCCGCGGGACGAAACGTGAAGCTGGCGGAGGAGCAGCTGCGCCGCTTTGCTCCCCGCTATTTTGCCATGGGCGATGAAAAGGCGGCAAAGGAGCTGAAGATCGCCGCGGCGGACACCGACACCAAGATCCTGTCGGGCGAAGAGGGAATTTGTGCGCTGGCAGGAATGACGGAGGCAGATACCGTCATAAACTCTATCGTGGGCAGAGCGGGCCTTTCGCCCACCGTATCCATTCTGGAAGCGAACAAAAAGCTGGCTCTTGCCAACAAGGAAAGCCTGGTGTGCGCCGGTGACATCGTGATGAAAATGGCAAAGGACAGAGGACTTTTGCCCATTTTGCCGGTGGACAGCGAGCATTCCGCCATCTTCCAGTGCCTGCAGGCAGGCAAAAAGGAGGAGGTCTCCCGCCTCCTGCTCACCGCATCGGGCGGACCGTTCTTCGGCAAGAAGAGGGAAGAGCTTGAGCATATGACCGCAAAGGAAGCCCTTGCCCATCCCACCTGGTCGATGGGGGCAAAGATCACCGTGGACTCCTCCACCCTGATGAACAAGGGCTTTGAGGTGATGGAGGCGGTGCATCTCTTCGGGATTCCCGCAAGCCGCGTGGAGGTGGTGGTGCATAGAGAAAGCATCGTCCACTCTATGGTGGAATACGTGGATCACAGCGTGATCGCTCAGCTTGCCACCCCCGATATGAGGGACTGCATCCAGTATGCCATCACCTATCCCGATAGGGACCCCTCGCCCGTCAAGCCCCTTGACCTTGCCGCCATCGGCAAGCTGACCTTTGCCTCCCCCGACAGAGAGACCTTCCCTCTGCTGAACAAAGCCACCGAGTGCCTTGTGAAGGGCGGCGTGGCAGGTGCGGTTTTAAACGGTGCAAACGAGGGGGCAGTTGCCCTCTTCCTTGCGGGCAAGATCACCTTCAACCGTCTGTCGGAGTACGTCATCAAGGTGGTGGACGAGTTTGAAGAGATCAAGGAGCCTACCCTTGAGGATATTTACGCCTGCGGTAAGGAAGCGGAAAGACGGGTCCTTGCCATGGCGTAAGGGGAAACTGCGCCGATTTTAAGGCGATCCTTTCCCATTTTTTCAATTACAGGAGCAATACATGGTATTTTCGGCAAACAATTTTTTGGCAGGCGCGATGAATAATCAGGCGGTGTTTTTTCTCATCACCGCCCTTGCCACCGTCCTGCTTTTCGGCTTTCTTATCTTTATTCACGAGTTTGGGCACTACCTGACCGCGCGTCTTTTTGGGGTGACGGTGAAGGAGTTTGCCATCGGAATGGGCCCTAAGCTCTTTGGCTGGGTGTCCAAAAAGACGGGCATCGCTTACAGAGTCCGCGCCCTGCCCATCGGGGGCTTCGTGAGCATGGAGGGAGAGGACGAGGAGTCGGGCGACCCCAACGCCTTTTATAAAAAGGCGGTTTGGAAGAGGATGATCGTTACCGCCGCAGGGGCGGCAATGAACCTGCTCTTCGGCAGTCTGCTTGCCTTCATCTATATCCTGACCTCCACGGGACTTGCCGCTCCGGTGGTGTATAAGTTTCAGGAGGATGCCGCTTCAAGTCAGTGGCTGAAGGAAAACGACGTGATCTTGAAGGTGGACGGCACCACGGTCTTTACCGGGCAGGACGCCTACTACGAGATCTTGAGAAAGGGCGTTGAGCCCATCGATATTTTGGTAAAGCGGGACGGGGAAAAGGTGCTTTTGAAGGACGTGACCTTCGGCAAGCAGACCGAGCAGGGCGTGCAGTTCGGCGCCCAGGACTTCTATTTTCCAAGGGAAGAAAAGAACCCGCTGACCGTGATGAAGCATACCGCCAGCCAGATGCGGCTGTCGGTGAAGATGGTCTACGAATCGCTTTTCGACCTGATCACGGGCAGATACGGCCTTGAGGCGGTATCGGGTCCGGTTGGCGTGGCGGGCGAGGTCGGCGGGGCGCTGAAGGACGATCTGCAGGCAGACCCCGAAAAGGGGCAGAGCAGCAACAATCTGCTCTATCTTGCCATGATCATCACCGTGAATTTGGGGGTGATGAACCTTCTGCCCATTCCCGCCCTTGACGGAGGCAGACTGTTCTTCCAGTTCGTGGAGCTGATCTTCCGCAAGCCCATTCCCCACAAATACGAGGGCTATATCCACGGTGCGGGCATCGTGATCTTAATGGCGCTTATGGCGCTGGTGGCGTTGAAGGATACCATCGGGCTGTTTGGCTAAGACAAATACGTTGTAGTTTTTAAAGAGGCTTAAAATGAACGAATACAATCAGATCAGAAGAAAAACCAAAAAAATCAAGGTAGGGAAGCTGTATATCGGCGGAGATGCACCTGTTTCGGTGCAGTCTATGACCTGCACCAGAGGATACGACGCCATCTACGGACAGATGAAGGCGCTTCAGGATGCGGGCTGTGACATCGTTCGTATGACGGTGCCCGATATGGAAAACGTGAAGATCCTTTCCCGTATCAAGGAAAGCGACATTACCATGCCCATCGTGGCGGACATCCATTTTGACTACAAAATGGCGATCGAAGCCGCCTATGCAGGGGCAGACAAGGTGCGCATCAACCCGGGTAACATCGGCTCGGAGGATCGGGTGAAGGCGGTGGTGGATGCCTGCAAGGCAAAGGACATTGCCATTCGCGTGGGTGTGAACAGCGGCTCGCTTGACAAGAAGAAGCTTGACAAATACGGCGCGGTGACCCCTGAGGGACTGTGCGAAAGTGCCCTTGAGAACGTCCGTCTGCTGGAAAAGTATGATTTTGAGAACATCGTGGTGGCGGTAAAGTCCTCTTCGCCCTATAAAATGGCGATGGCAAACAGACTCATCGCCGAAAAGTGCGACTATCCCATCCACCTTGGTGTGACCGAGGCGGGCACGGCGCGTCTGGGCGAAGCAAAGGGTGCGGCGGGCATCGGCGGAATGCTCCTGGCGGGCATCGGCGATACTCTGCGCTTCTCGCTGACGGCAGACCCCGTGGAGGAGGTATACTGCGGCAGAAGACTTCTGGAAGCCCTGGGGTTTGACGACAAGAGCCTTCTTGAGCTGGTGTCCTGCCCCACCTGCGGCAGAACGATGATCGACATCGTGGGTATCGCGGAGGAGTTTGAAAGACAGGCGCTGACCTTGAAGCTGACGAGAAAGACCAAGGTCGCCATTATGGGTTGCGTGGTCAACGGCCCCGGTGAGGCGGCAGATGCCGACGTGGGCATCGCAGGAGGCAAGGGCGAGGCGGTCCTCTTCAAGAAGGGACAGATCGTGTGCAAGCTCCCCGAGGATCAGCTGGTTTCCAGACTGATCGAAGAGATCAAGGCAATGCAGTGATGGATCGTCGGGGCTCTGCCCCGACACCCCGTCCAAGGCGCTGCCTTGGAAAACCGCCAATCCCTTTTTGTAAAAAGGGATTGGATCCCCAAAAACTTTTGATGGGTTTTCTATGGGAATTTGAAAAAAATTGCGATACGGGATCTGAAAATTTGTTACGGCATACCCAAGTCCTTCCCAAAGTTTCTTGGCGCGGCTACAAAATACACCAACTCCGTCCGAAGTTTTTGAAGTTCCAAGAAACTTTTTGGGGAAAGTTTCTTGGCGGGGCTTGGGGCAGCGCCCCAATATAAATATAATTATTAAAATTTAGGTTTTATATACCGAGAACGCACCTGAAGTGCAAAGGAAGAGAAAAATGAATAACGAAGTGAATTTTTTCACGCTGTTTAAGCGTTTTGAGCCGACAGAGGAGCAAAGGGCTCTTTTGTTGCAGGCAACCGATATCCATCGACAGATCGACAAGGTAAACCGTCGGGTAAAGGTACGCTTTTTTCTGCCGCAGACGGCAGAAAAGGAGCTTCTTTACGGGATCGAGCAGGGGATTGCGGCTGCATACGAGCTAAACGGCGTTTTTTTGATGCCCCACTATCCCGCAGAATGCTTCAAGGAAGAGTATTTTCGCCAGATCGTGAAGGAATCGGAGCGGGTGGGCAGCGTTTCAAGAGGATTTTTTGACGAATACACCTACGATTTTGACGTCGCCAAGCGGGAGATCCTTTTGCACCTTCCTTGGGGGACGGGCGGAGTCAGCCTGCTTCAAAGAGCCAAGATCTGCGAAACGCTGGAGCAGATCATCGAAAGCGAGTTTGGGTTGCGCTACGAGGTGCGCATCAAGCAGGGAAAGAGTGCCGAAAAGGAATACGAGGACTACTCGGCAGACCAAAAAAGCCGTCTGAAGGAAATGATGAAGGGGGGCTTTGCCGCACCCATTCAGGTGGACGCCCCTCCGCCATCGGGCGGATTCGGGGGAGGGTACGGCGGCGGATACGGCGGCAAAAAAGAGGAAGCTCCTGCCGCAGAGCCCCGCTTTGCCACCGTGATCAAGGGGGAGGCAAGCGATCCCGAGGAGCTATCGGCAGGCGTTTACAGAGTGGGACACCTGACCCTTGACGTAAACGAAGCCGAGTCGCTTTACGGGCAGGACGAGCCCCCCTTCAAGATCACCCCCACCGCTCTTTGCAGACTGACCGAGCAGATGCGGAACGTGACGGTGTTGGGGCAGATCGACAGCTACGAATCAAAGCTGACCAAGGGCGAGGCGCGCATCATCATGACCATCGGACTGACCGACTACGTCAGCTCGGTGACCGTCAAGCTGGTGGTGGACAACGACGAGGAGGGCAAAGCCCTTGACAAGACCTTTTCAAAGGCGGGCAAGACCATTCGCAGAGGCGTGCAGACTATGGTCACCGTCTATAATCTCTGTCTTGCGGTGACGGGCAACTACAAGGCTGACCGCTTTGAC
Organism: Clostridia bacterium; assembly: GCA_017465885.1. Lineage (GTDB taxonomy): Bacteria > Bacillota > Clostridia > Oscillospirales > CAG-272 > UBA11512. The sequence continues at coordinate 76,472 of JAFTVG010000021.1, forward strand.
AAGAGCGGCGAGGTGGTGCTGGACGCCACCCGCATTTTAAAGATCAAAAAGGTGAAAAAGACCGACGACGCTCCCGAAAAGCGAGTGGAGCTGCACTTACATACCAATCTTTCCACCATGGACGCCCTGATCATCCCCGAGTTTCTTGTGGAAACGGTGAAGGATTGGGGGTGGGACACCATCGCGGTCACCGACCACGGAAACGTCCAGTCCTATCCGCTGATGCTGGACAACACCGTGAAGACCGACATCAAGGTGCTTTACGGAATGGAAGCCTATTTTGTGGACGATACGGCGCGCGCCGCCTACGGAAACGCCGTGGGCTCCTTTGAGGACAGCGAATTCGTGGTCTTCGACATTGAGACCACCGGTCTTTCCGCCGCAAGCTGTGCCATCACCGAGATCGGCGGGGTGCTGATCAAAAACGGGCAGGTGCTTGACCGCTTTTCCACCTTCGTAGACCCCAAAACGCCCATTCCCGAGCATATCGTCAAGTTAACGGGCATCACCGACGAAATGGTGCAGGGGGCGCCCGGGGAAGAGGAGGCGGTGAGAGCCTTCCTTGAATTCGCGGGCGATCGAATGCTCATTGCCCACAACGCCAATTTTGATACCGGCTTTATCCGCAGAGTGTGCGAGGAGCATCATATCCCCTTTGAAAATGCCTATCTTGATACCGTTCCCCTGTCAAAGTACGTCAATCCTGACCTGAAAAAGCACAAGCTTGACGTTCTTGCCGAGCATTACGGGCTGGGGGACTTTGACCATCACCGCGCCTTCGAGGATGCTGAGATGCTGTCGATGATCTTCTTTAAAATGTGCGAGCAGTTAAAGAGTGAGGGCATCTATACCTTGGAGCAGATGGCGCTGGGAATGAGCGACAAGGCAGACCCCAAAAAGCTGCCCACCTACCATATGATCATTTTTGCAAAGGATCTGGTGGGGCTCAAGAACCTTTATAAGATCGTTTCAAAAAGCTATCTTGACTACTTCCATAGAGTCCCCCGCGTGCCAAAGACGGTGCTTGACAGCTACCGCGAGGGGCTGATCATCGGCTCTGCCTGCGAGGCGGGGCAGGTGTATAAGGCGATCCTTGAAAAAATGCCCTACGAGCACTTAAAGGAGATCGCCTCTTACTACGATTATCTGGAGATCCAGCCGCTGATCAACAACCGCTTTATGATCGCCAACGGCACGGTGTCCTCTGACGAAGAATTGATGGACATCAACCGCCGCATTTGCGCACTGGGCGAGGAGATCGGCAAGCCCGTGGTTGCCACCTGCGACGTCCACTTTTTGAAGAAAGAGGACGATATCTACCGTCAGATCCTGCAGGCGGGTATGAAGTACAGCGACTACGACCGCGATTCGGGTCTGTATCTGCGAACCACCAAGGAGATGCTGGAGGAATTTGCCTATCTGGGCGAAGAAAAGGCGTACGAGGTGGTGGTGACCAACACCAGAGCCATTGCCGACAGCATCGAGAAGATCCGTCCCATTCCCGACGGTACCTTCACCCCCAAGATGGAGGGTGCGGAGGAGGATCTGCAAAGTATGTGCTGGGAGCGGGCGAAAAAGATGTACGAGCACGAGGGGGTCATCCCGCCTCAGGTGTCGGTGCGTCTGGAAAGGGAGCTGCAGTCCATCATCAAGCACGGCTTTGCGGTGCTTTATATGATCGCCCAAAAGCTGGTGTGGTATTCGGAAAAGGAGGGGTATCTGGTGGGCTCCCGCGGCTCGGTGGGCTCGTCCTTTGTTGCCACCATGGCGGGCATTTCGGAGGTAAATCCTCTGCCCCCCCACTATTACTGCCCCGATTGCCGCTATTCTCAGTTCATTGAGGACGGGTCGGTCGGCTCGGGCTTCGATCTGCCTACCGCCTACTGCCCCAAGTGCGGAGCAAAGCTTTGTCAGGACGGTCAGGACATCCCCTTTGAGACCTTCCTTGGCTTCCACGGCGACAAATCTCCCGATATCGACCTCAATTTCTCGGGCGAGGTGCAGGGCAGGGTGCATAAGTACACCGAGGAGCTGTTCGGCAAGGAAAACGTCTTCCGCGCGGGTACCCTTGGTACCCTTGCTTCAAAGACCGCATACGGCTACGTGATGAAATATCTGGAGGAGAAGGGGATCAAGGCAAACAAAGCCGAGATCAACCGTCTGGTAAACGGCTGTGTGGGCGTGAAGCGCACTACCGGTCAGCACCCCGGCGGTATCGTGGTCATCCCCAGAGAATACGACGTTTACGATTTCACCCCCGTTCAGCATCCCGCAGACGACCCCAATTCGGATATCGTCACAACCCACTTCGCCTTCGCCTTCCTGCACGATACCATCTTGAAGCTTGACGAGCTGGGGCACGATATTCCCACCAAATATAAGTGGCTTGAGCGCTATACGGGGCTGAGCGTTATGGACGTGCCCATGAACGCCCCCGAGGTCTACGAGCTGTTTACCTCGGTTGCTCCGCTGGGCTTGAAGAAGGGCGACATCGACACCGACATCGGCACTTACGCCCTGCCTGAGTTTGGCACCCGCTTTTCTCAAAAGATGCTGGAGGAGGCACAGCCCAAGTGCTTTGCAGACCTTCTTCAGATCTCGGGTCTTTCCCACGGCACCGACGTGTGGACGGGCAACGCCCAGGATCTGATCAAGGACGGTACCTGCACCATTTCGCAGGTCATCGGATGTCGGGACAATATTATGATCGACCTGATCCGCTACGGTCTTGACAACGCCGAGTCCTTCAAAATTATGGAAAGCGTGCGCAAGGGCAAGGGGCTCACTTCCGAGTGGGAGGAGCATATGCGGGAGCATAACGTGCCCGATTGGTACATTGCCTCCTGCAAAAAGATCAAATATATGTTCCCCAAAGCCCACGCCGCGGCGTACGTGATGTCGGCAATCCGCCTTGGCTGGTTCAAGATCCATAAGCCTCTTGAATTTTACGCCGCCTTCTTCTCGGTCGCACCCGGTGGATTTGACGGCGAGGTGGTGTCGGGAGGTAAGGAGCGGGTGCAGGCGCTGATGCGGGAGATCGACGAAAAGATCCGCAAGAAGGAGGACAACCAGAAGGACAAGGAAACCATGTCCACCATGCAGCTCGTTCTTGAAAGCATGGCAAGGGGCATCAAATATCTGCCCGTCCACCTTTACAAATCGGACGCCACCAGATTTTTGCCCGAGGATGGCAAGATCCGTATGCCCTTCAACTGTCTGCCGGGCTTAGGGGACTCTGCGGCGGAAAAGCTGGTGCAGGCAAGGGAGGAGGGCGAGTTCTTCTCAAAGCAGGAGCTTCAGGAGCGGTCAAAAGCCACCAAGGCGGTCATGGAGCTGCTGGAGCGCAACCACGCCCTGGACGGTCTTTCCGAAACCAACCAGATCACCCTCTTTTAAGACAAAAAGCAGTGACCGAGCAAGGCTCGTCACTGCTTTTTTGTTGTTTGGATTCAGCGCATCCCCAGCGCCGCCGCGCCAACGATGCCCGCATTGTTGCCGAGGGTAGCAATGACCAGCTTGGTCTTCTTTGCGCTGGTCTTGGCGTACTGCTCAGCCATCACCTGCTTGTTCACGGGCAGGAGCAGATTGTCGCCCTGACCGCAAACGCCGCCGCCGATGCACAGTACCTCCGGCTGGAAGATGTTCACCATATTGGCAAGACCGCAGGCAAGGTAGTCCTGATATTTGGCGACCACTCTCTTTGCCGCCTCGTCTCCTGCCTTTGCCGCCTCGTAGGGGGTCAGTCCGTTGACCTCGTCGAGGGTGGGCGCAAGCTTCCACATTGCCGAATCGGGACACTTTTCCATTTCTTCCTTTGCCATACGGATCAGTCCCGTTGCCGAGGAATACTTTTCCCAGCAGCCCCTTCTTCCGCAGCCGCAGGGCACGCCGTCCTTTTCGATCACCGTGTGACCAAGCTCTGCCGCGGCAAAGTTGAAGCCGTCGTAGATCTTACCGTCGATCACGATGCCCCCGCCCACACCGGTGCCGAGGGTGATCATCAGGGCGTTTTTTGCCCCTCTTGCCGCACCTGCCAGCACCTCTCCAAGGGCTGCCGCGTTGGCGTCGTTTTCCATATAGATGGGCTGATAGCCCCCCAGCTTTTCAGAGAGGATGGCTGCCATGGGATAGTGGTTCATATTCATTCCGCAGTAGTATTCCACAACGCCGGTCTTGGAGTTGACCACGCCGGGGGAGGCGATGCCGATGGCGTCTACCTGAGAAAGACCGATGCCCACCTTGTCCACCATCTTCAGACATAGGGTTGCCATATCGGCGACTATTTCGTCCACCGACCGCTCGTCCTTCTTCGTGGGCAGGGAGGATTTGTAAAGCACCTCTAAATGCTCGTTGACGATGCCGACGGCGATGTTGGTGCCGCCAAAATCAATACCGATTCTGTACATATGTTCCTCTTTCCGTCCCGTTGCGGGGCATTTTATTGATTTATTCGCCCTCTTCGGGGCGGATTTCTTCTTGTTTTTCTGCATTTTGGATGCTTTGGGGATGACCCTCGGGGAAGGCGAGGGCAAACAGCTCCTCTGCGCGGGCGGTCTTCCCTTCAAGCCAAAGGTATCCGAACAGCGCTTCAAAGCCGGTGGCGCGGCGGTATTCTCCCGTCCCCGCGCTCTTGGGCGCGCTGATGCCGTGGGCGTTGCGTCCTCTTTTGTAGACTGCCTCCTCCTCTTCATCAAGGTGGGGCAGGATCCTGTCCACCGCCTTGCTTTGCTCGGTGGCTTTCACGAAGGAGAGGGCAAGCTTGTTCATTTTTCCGCTCTGCGTCTGACCGCCTTCCACAAGCCGCCGTCTGACCAGCACCTCCAATACGGCGTCGCCCACGTAGGCAAGGGTGGCACCGGGAAGCATTTTGGGGTCGGGTGAGGACATCTTTTTTCTCCTTCTCTTTCGGTAACTCTCCTTATATTATAGCAACGCCCGCCCCTTTTGTCAAGAAAAGGAAGGAAAATTCGGCGGTAATTCGAAAAAAAAGAAAAAAAGCGGGCGCACGCCCTCTCCTTTGTGAACTGGGATTTGATTTTTTTGCGAAAAAATGCAAATTTCCATAGAAAACTTCAAAAAAAGTGTTGTAATTGGAGGGATTTTGTGGTATCATATGGGGTGGAAGACTTAGTATCTATTCTAATTTTTATATACGAGGTGAATGAACATGTCCATGTACAACAAGAAAAGCATTCAGGACGTTGACGTAAAGGGCAAGAAGTGCCTGGTTCGTTGCGACTTCAACGTACCCATGAAGGACGGCGTGATCACCAGCGACAAGAGAATCGTTGGCGCTCTGCCCACCATCAAGTACCTGCTTGATAACGGCGCGGCTGTGATCCTTTGCTCTCATATGGGCAAGCCCCACAACGTGCTCAACGACAAGGTAAAGTTAAACAAGAAGGAAAAGGCAAAGGTGGAGGCTCTGCCCGAGGAGGAGCAGGCAGCCGCTACTGCAGAGCTTCTTGAAAAGGCAAAGAAGGATCTGACCAAGTTAAGCTTGAAGCCCGTTGCTGCAAGAATTTCCGAGCTGCTGGGCAAGGAAGTGAAGATGGCAAGCGACGTTGTAGGCGCTGACGCCAAGGCAAAGGCTGAGGCTCTTGCCTGCGGCGAGGTTCTGCTGCTGGAAAACGTTCGTTTCCACGCTGAGGAGACCAAGAACGACGCAGAGTTTGCCAAGGAGTTGGCTTCCATGGCTGAGCTTTACGTAAACGACGCATTCGGTACCGCACACCGTGCACACGCTTCCACCGCAGGCGTGGCAGATTACCTGCCCGCAGTTTGCGGCTACCTGATCGAGAAGGAGATCGGCGTGATGGGTAAGGCTCTGGAGAACCCCCAGAGACCCTTCGTTGCAATTCTGGGCGGCGCAAAGGTTTCCGACAAGCTCAAGGTCATCAACAACCTGCTGACCAAGGTAGACACCCTGATCATCGGCGGCGGTATGGCGTACACCTTCCTTGCTGCTAAGGGCTACGGCATCGGTACCTCTCTCTTTGAGGGCGAGCAGCTTGACTACTGCAAGGAAATGCTCGCGAAGGCTGAGGAGAAGGGCGTAAAGCTTCTTCTGCCCGTTGACACCGTGGTTGCCTCCGCATTCCCCAACCCCATCGATGCTGAAATCGAGACCGAGACCGTATCCTCCGATGCAATTCCCGCAGACAAGATGGGTCTGGACATCGGCGCAAAGACCAAGGAGCTGTTTGCCGCTGAGATTGCAAACGCCAAGACCGTTGTATGGAACGGCCCCATGGGCGTGTTCGAGAACCCCGTTCTTGCACAGGGCACCATCGCTTTAGCACAGGCACTGGCTGACTCCGACTGCGTTTCCATCGTAGGCGGCGGTGACTCGGCAGCAGCTTGCGAGCAGTTCGGCTTTGCAGACAGAATCACCCACATCTCCACCGGCGGCGGCGCGTCCCTTGAGTTCCTCGAGGGTCTGGATCTGCCCGGTATCGCGGCGCTCAACGACAAATAATCGTTAAATAGCCCCGAAATTCCCCGAAAAAGAGCCAAAAAGGGCTCAAACAAGATATTTTCATTCGCCTTCGGGTGCAACTGTACCCGAAGGCAGAATGTTGCATAATGCATTTTTCATAAACGAAAGGAATTCTAAATATGAGCAGCAGAAGAAGAAGAAAGGTTATTGCAGGCAACTGGAAGATGAATATGACTCCCGGTGCCGCAAAGGAACTGATCACCGACATTTACTCCAAGGTGAAGGGCAAGAAGGGCTGTGACGTTGTGGTTTGCGTACCCTACGTTGACATCCCCACCGTGGCACAGGTCGTGAAGGGCACCATCATCAAGGTTGGCGCACAGAACGTCCACTTTGCCGACAAGGGCGCTTACACCGGCGAGATCTCCGCAAGCATGCTGAAGGAATGCGGCGTGCAGTACGTCATCATCGGTCACTCCGAGAGAAGACAGTACTTCGGCGAGACCGACGAGACTGTAAACCTGAGAACCAAGGCAGCCCTGGATGCAGGTCTGACCGCGATCGTTTGCGTGGGCGAGCTCCTCTCCGAGAGAGAGAGCGGCATCACCGCTGAGGTCGTTTCCCGCCAGACCAAGCTTGCACTGCAGAACGTTCCCGCAGAGCAGATGGCAAACGTGATCATCGCTTACGAGCCCGTATGGGCGATCGGTACCGGCAAGACCGCTACCAACGAAGAGGCTGACGAGGTTTGCGGCATCATCCGTTCGGTCGTTTCCCAGAAGTACGGCAAGCAGGTTGGCAAGCAGCTGATCGTGCAGTACGGCGGCTCTATGAACGCAAAGAACGCAGCCGGTCTGCTGGCTATGGAGAACATCGACGGCGGTCTGATCGGCGGCGCTTCTCTGAAGGCAGAGGACTTCAACGTGATCGTTGAGGCTGCTCAGTAATTTCGATACTCATAAAAAAAGATGCCGTCCCGCGGGACGGCATCTTTTTTGTTTTCATTCAGCTTTCAAGCTGCTTTCCAAGGAAGGTGGCGGCGGTGCGGATGAGAGACTGCTCCACCTCAGCAGAAACGGGAGAGGGGTCTGCGCCCTCGTTTTTTAAAGAGACCACCGCGCCGATCACGTCACCCTCGCAGAGGATGGGAGCGAAGACCGATACCTTGAAGGATGAGTGCCCTTCGGCGGTAAGCTCGAAGCGATCTTCGGGGGTGCAGGTAAGGAGGGTGCGTCCTTCCATTGCCTCCTCCCCTCGCTCGGACACTCTTTTTTCGGCAAATTCCTTCTTGGGAAGTCCTGCGGTGGCAACCACGGCGTCCTTGTCGCATATGGCGACCGACAGTCCTGCGGTTTTGAAGAGGGTGTCGGCGTACTGTCCCGCGAATTCATTGAGCTCGCCCATCAGCGAATACTTCTTGAAGATGACCTCACCCTCCCGATCGGTGTAGATCTCCAGCGGGTCACCTTCTCTGATTCTCATTGTTCTTCTGATCTCCTTGGGGATGACCACTCTTCCAAGGTCGTCGATCCTTCTGACGATTCCTGTTGCTTTCATCTATATAAATCTCCTTTAAAACACAATAAACACAGCGTTTGACAGACAAACGATAGCGGCAATTTTACTTGCAAGACTATTATCTGCAAATATGGCTGTTTTATCCTGTCGAAGGATAGGAAGATTTTTCAAAAAGGGAAGCGCCCCCTAAGAGAAAAGTCCGCAAGCGCAAAAACGGCTCACTTTAAGGAATATTCCTTTTCGTTGATCACAAGACACTGCTCGTTTTTCCAATAAAGCTCCATTGTCTCAAATTCCCACCATGCGCCCTTGTAGACAATCTGCGGATTCTTGGAGATTTTGAATAAAAAGAGGTCAAAGTCGCCTTTTTGACTTTTTATCCGCACCAGCGTGTCTCCGCCCAAAGCGCCCTGTGAGGATTCGACGATCTGTGCCTGATAACTGCCGTCGGGTGAGTCCACCGACCGCACCACCGAGTTTTCTCCAAGATTACCCAGTGTGAGTATAAACAGAAGAAAGAGGCACACGGGAACGGGAGTCAGCACGCCGAAGGCGAGGGACAGACCCTTGAGAACAAGGCTTTTTGTCCGCATTACTGTAGCGTAGCAGGCGCACCCGAAGGAAAGGAGCATACAGACCGCCACAGCCATATTACAGCACCGTGTCAGATAAAACAGCGGATTTACCGCAGAAAAAAGGAGGACCAATATACGCAAAGCATACTCTGCCCACGAGGAGCGCGCATTTTTGAAAACGGTTGCCAAAACAGCGTCGGCAAGGGCGGCAAGTGCTGTCGCTATGGCGAAGGCTGTGTAGTTACAAAGTTTGAAGGAGCAATCAAAAAGGGCACAGAGGAGCGCACCGCAGGGCAAGAGCAGGGTGAGGATTAGGCAAAACGATGGCAGAATCAAGAGGGTCTTTTTCACGTCGGTTACTCCTTCCCAATCATTTTGGCATAGAGATTGGAAAGAACCGCCGACAGGGTGCAAAGCAGGGCGGACAGCAAAATTCCTTTTTCGCAATATAGAACGATGAAGCCGTATAGTCTTTCAAGGACATCGGAAAGAGTGCCGTTGAAGGAAAAAAAGATGTGATAGTCGTAATGAAAGATCACCCACAGATAAGCACAAAGGGTGGTGGTGATGGTTAATAGCAAAGAAGAGATCCAAAAGGCTCTTCTGCTTTTATAAAGCCTTACAAAGTACCAATTGCAAAGAGAGAGCATAAAGCCGGTGGCGGGGGCGACCAGCCACAGCGCCCAGATGCCGTTTGAAAAGCCAAAGGGGCTCTGTGCCTCCAGCGACACACCCAGAGTGATCAGAGTAAAGGAAAGCAGCAGCAGTATCGACTGTAAAAGGGCGGCTTGCCACAGCCTCAAGGGCAACAGCCTTTTGGCGGGAGGTGCAGGAGTATCTGACAGAGGAAGCGGAGCATTGTCTGAGAGTTTTTCGTAAAGCTCCTTGCAATGAGGGCAGAGCGCAAGATGCTCCTTTACCAGCTGTGCGCTTTCCGCAGAACAGCAGTCGTCCACGTAAAGTGGCAACAGATCCTTGATGATATTGCAATTCATATGGACAGATCCTTTCTTGTTTTTATATTTTATCGGTCTTCTTGTCTGCTTTGCAGCTGTTCTTTCAGCTTTTGGCGAGCTCTGTGGAGGGTAACTCTTGCCCAGCTCTCGCTTTTGCTGTATGAGGAGCTGATCTCCTTTAAGGTCAATTTGCCGAAAACGGACAGAATGAAGACGTTTCGATAGGGTTGCTCTAATCGATCAAGGCAAAGTGCGGCATCCCTTGAAAGCTCGCACTCAAGGAAACGGTCCTCGAAGCTCTCCGCCTGCGGAATCGCGCTTTGCTCCAGGGGGAGAATGCGCTTTTGCTCATTATACCAGGCAAAATATCTGTTTTTGGCAATGGAACAAAGCCAAGTGGGCGCTTTTTCGGTGTGGCGGAGGCTGCTTAAATTCATATATGCGCGAAAGAAGGTGTCTTGCGTCAGCTCCTCTGCAAGATCGGGGCTTTTGGTTAGCTTCAAAAGGTACTTAAAAACCAGATCTTGATTTTCCTCATAGATCCTTTCAAAATCCTGCACGCACTCACCGCCTTTCAATTATTAGATAAAGTTTTCCTTGAAACGTTACAAAAAGTATAGCATATTTTTTAAAAAAAGGAAAGCCCCCTAAGAGAAAAGTCCGCAAGCGCAAAAACGGTCGTCCGACGAAAGTCGGACGACCGTCCTTTTTTATATGTGCTCCCTAAGGGGAGGCGTGCTCAGCTGCCGCGTTTGCGGCTGTCGGATCAGATCTTCACACCCGAGAAGAAACGGTCTCTGATCTCGCTGACCACTTCCTTCAGGCTTCTGCTGTCCTCATCACCGTCAACGGGTGTAGGCTCAAGGGAGAAGGTCTTGCCCGAGATGGCAAGCTGTCTGCCCATGTTGTAGTAGGTCACCACAGCGTTGACGCCGTTTTGTCCGTTGGTCACCTTATTGGGACCCGACTTGACCTTGGGGGTGATGATCTTGTTGAGGAAGTAATCCCACATCACGTAGTAGTAGTCGGAAAGCAGACCGCTGATCTCTCTGTTGGCGTAGTTGCCAAGGTCGATGGTGGACCAGTTGGTGATCAGCATATAAGCGTCTAACTTCATCAGGTCTACGTCAAAGTCGCTGTAGGTAGCGGTGCGCTCGTCGTTGACCCAAACATCCACTCTGCCGACCCACTTGCCAAGACGTGCCTTCTCGGTGAAGTCGGAAAGCTCATCCATGATCAGAATGAGGTCAAGGAATCTGGTCTTGTACTTTTCAAATTCCTCGTAGTTGCCTGCCTTGGCGGTGGAGAACATCTTGTCGATGTACTCGGTGGAAACATTGGACAGATAGGTTCTGCAGATGTCTACCAAGTCGTAAACGTAGGTCTCCTGATCCTTGAGTGCGTCATAATCGGAGAGCAGGCTCTTGATGGCGCCCTCTACAGCCTTGTTCTGGTAAGCGGGATAGAAGTAACCGACTTCCTTGATGTGAAGCTGAGGATAGTTCACTACGCTGTAGTTGATGGTGGTGCCGTCAACGGTGTTCACGAAGTAAATGCACTTGAGCAGTCTTTCCCAAGCCTTTACGGTCTCCTCGCCGCCTCTGTAACGGCGCTCTGCATACTGGGTGATCCATTCTTCAACGTCGATCTCCTTGTCCTCCCAGATCATTTCCCAGAAGAGGTCGAAGACCACGGGGTTTCTTTCGGTGGACTCACTGGTCAGACCGATACCCTTCATATGCTTTGCCTGCTTGGAGGTGTTGAAGTAGTTGGTGGCAACCTTCTGCAGGCTCATATGCATACCCGATCTGCCGCCGTAGCTTTCCAGAATGCAGTAGCACCAGCTGGAGCCGCCGAATTCCTTGCCGCCGTACTTGTTGGGGTCGGTGTTGGACCAACGGGGGCTATGTACTGCCGCCAGGTCAAGCAGCAGCATATGATCCTCTCTGTCCTCGCCCCAGCCCTTGACCACGTCGGGCAGGGGGTTTTCCCACCAGGACTGGATGATCCATACGCCCTCGTCGTTTTCAGCCAGCAGCAGGTCCAGAACGGTACGGCTCATACTTGCCTTGTCGAAGGATGCGGGCAGATTGAAGCCGCCGGAGATCTCGTGGAGCAGGTCGCCTGCGTAGTAGTCGTTGACTCTGCCGTAGATGTAGTTCTGGGTTTCGTAGAAGGTCTCAGCCAGCTCTGTGAAGCCGGGGAAGGTGGTGTTGAGCGCGTAGGGACGGGTAAATCCGCACCAACCGCCGGTTGCGGTCATATAGTCGCCCACGTTGGGATAGCCCATATCAGCCAGAGCCTTTTCAGCCTTGGTGCCGAAGTCGGTGGGCATGGTGCCAACGAAGGTCTGCAGGCAGAGATCTGCGCCCATTACGGTCAGATATCTCTGGTTTACTCTTGCCATTTCAACGGTGTCCACGATCCAGTTGTCCGAAACGGGGCCGCCGGTGCTTTCAAGGTTGCCCATCAGCCACCAAGCCTTCCAGGTGTAGCCGCAAACGAATTCGATGGCTTCCTGGCAGGTGTAGCCGTAGTTCTGCAGGTAGAGCACCCACAGAGCCTCGGTGGCGGTGGTGTCAAGCACCACGTTGATGCCCGAGAGCATCAGATAGTCCAATTCTCTCTGCCACTCGTCGTAGCCGTAGTAGGGCATGGTGTAAGACAGGGTGCAGTAGTTGTAGGTGTAACGAACCACCTGCTTGGTGTCTCTCTTGATGGCCTTATTTACCTTTACGATGGAGTCGGGCATATCTACCTGCTTGGTCTCCTGAGAAACGTTGACCTTGCAGTAATACTTCAGATAGTAGTTCAAGCCTGTGGCGATGTTCACGCCGTTGTCACCCTTGATGAGGACCTTGCCGTCCTTCATGGAGATCTCGTAGTAATCCTTATCGGGATCGCCGTCGTCCTCCACGTCGAAGGTGAACCAGGAAACGTACTTTTCGCCCAGCACTCTGGTGACAAGACCTTCAAGGGCCTTGATGGTGTCAGCCTCGGTGTAGGTGTCCTCGATGTCGTATTTGCCGTTTTGATCCTTGATGGTGGAAACGTCGAAGCCGTGGTTGGTCTTCAGCCATTCCTCATAGGAGGGGAACTTGATCTCGGTACGGGTGGGAGTCACTTCGGTGTCGTTCTCGATACCGTGCACCTCGATCTCCGAAACGGTGGAGGTGGCGCTGGAGCCCTTACCCGAGTAGGTGGTCATCACGCGGATGACTCTGTAGTTGCGGGGGGTCTTGAAATAGAATTCCTCGCCCTTGGTGGCGGGAAGGATGGGCTGGGTGATGGCGCCCAGACGGTCGAAGTTGACGCCGTCAAGGCTTCCGTACACGTTGAAAGCGACCTGACCTGCACCCTTGGGGATCTTTACGACCACCTTTTTGATGGTGTGGTTCTTCTGCAGGTCCACTTCCACATACTTGGGGATCTCGCGGGAGGTCCAGTAGGTGCCGGCGCTGCCGTCGGTAACGTTTGCGGCGGTGTCCTTTCCGCCGTTTGCATAGGCGGGCTTTCCAAGCGCCACGTTGGTGGTGGGTCCGATGTCCACGTCAACCTCTTCCTTGCTTTCGGAGGGGGGCTGGGTGGAGGGCGTTTCGGGATCTTCAACAGAGCCCGAGGGGATGGGAGATGCGTTCTCGGAGGGCTCGTCGGTGGTGGGGGCGGTCTTCGTACAAGCGGCGAAGATACCCGCACACATCAACAGCGCCAGCAGCAGCGAGAGCGCACGCGTGAAGTGTTTCATGGTAACCTCCATTTTTAGGGGTAAGTGCATCCTTACCCAATTTACTCCTTCATTATATCACATATCTCACTTTTGCGCAATCGTCTTTTTGTACAAAAAGTGTGAACAATTTTTGTATAAGATGTGCAAAACTCTACGGAGCGGAGGATATATCCGAAAAAGTGTGCTCGTAAAAAGGAAAAAGAGCCGTTTTGTTTATGACTCGTTAAAAGGCGCGGGTATAATGAAGACAGGATTAAGACGAAAGGACTTGAAAAAAAGCGAAAAGCGTGCTATAATCGAGCTATCGGAAGAAAGGCGGTGGCGTTTATGGGACTCTTTAAAAGCAAGGGCGAAAAGGAGCTGGAGCACATCCTTTTCGAGATGAAGTGCAATCTTGAAAACAACTATAAGGACAGCGCCCACAATGCGCGAAAACGCCTTATGGAGCGGGCAGACGCCCTTTATGCCGAAGGAAAGATCAAAGAAAAGGTCTACCACAAGTACCGACTGATCTACGAGGAGTATACCGAACGGTTGAAGGACTACCGACATTAAGAGAAAGGATGCACGAGAATGGGACACGTTCCAAAGGGCGATACCCTTTGCTTGGAGATCCCCTCCTTCAAGGAGGCGCTGAAGGAGGCGCTTCTGCCAAAGGAGGAATATGAGGTTGAAAAATGGCTGTACGTCCCCTGCAAGTATGAGGAATACCGTTATATTCTGGCAACGAGAGGGGAAAATCCGCTGATCTGCATCGGCATCAATCCCAGCACCGCAAGACCGGGGGCGCTGGACAACACCTTGAAGTCGGTGGAGCGTATCGCCTTACATAACGGTTACGACAGCTTCGTGATGTTCAATCTCTACGCTCAGCGGGCAACCGACCCGGACAGTATGGAAAGAGAGCAAAATCTCTATCTGCACAGACAGAATATGGAGGCATTTCGCTATATTTTAGGGCAGTACCGTCAGCCCCACGTGTGGGCGGCGTGGGGCGCCATCATTGAAAAGAGAGGCTATCTTGCGGGTTGCGCCGCCGAAATGTACGAGATCGGCGGTGAATACGGGGCAAAGTGGTTCACCTGCGGTGCCCGCTCGGTGAAAAAGGGGCATCCCCACCATCCTCTTTATTTGAAAAAGGACAGCACCCTTGACCCCTTTGCGCCCGAGGAGTATTTTGATCTGCTGCTGAAAGATGCGGAAAAGAAATCAGGAAAATAGAATATCCGTGAGGGAGTAATTTGCCCTTGGTACGCCAAGGGTAAGACAGGTCAACAACCGACCTTTTTGGGGTCTGGTCTGTCTTCAAAAAAGAAATGAGACTCATATATCGTAAGGCTTGCGATATATGAGTCTTGTTTTTTACATATACTACACTATATTGCCAAAGGCAAAAGAAAGGAAAAAAGCGGTGAAAGAGTATCTGTTAAGTGAACAAGAGGTGTGTACGGAGCAAAAAACCCATCCCGAAAGGGGGCTATCCTCAAAGGAGGCGGCGTGGCGGCTTGAGAAAAACGGCAGGAATAAGCTGGAGGAGGGCAAAAAGACCTCGCTTTTCGTGCGCTTTCTCCTCCAACTGAAGGACCCGATGATCCTCATTTTGCTGATCGCCGCGGCGGTGTCCGCCGTGACCGAATATTTTGAGGCGGTGGCGGCGGGGGCGGGCTTCGTGCCTGCCGATGCGCTGATCATTCTGGCGGTGGTGCTTCTCAACGCCGTATTGGGCGTGGTGCAGGAAAGCAAGGCGGAGGCGGCGATTGAGGCGCTACAGAAGATGTCCGCTTCAAAAAGCAAGGTCATCAGAGACGGTAAGCTGATATTCATCGACAGCCAAGAGCTGGTGGTGGGCGATATTCTGGTGCTGGAGGCAGGAGATGCTTTGCCTGCCGACGGCAGACTTTTGGAATGCGCCTCCCTGCAGGTGGAGGAGGCGGCGTTAACGGGCGAGTCGGTGCCCGTGAATAAGGCTTTGGGGGTGCTTGGACTGTCAAGGGAGCTTGAAAACGTGCCTCTGGGGGACCGAACGAATATGGTCTACAGCGGCAGTACGGTGGTTTACGGCAGAGGCAAGGCGGTGGTGACCGCCTGCGGTATGGACACCGAAATGGGCAAGATCGCAGGGGCGATCTCTGCCGCCGCCGACGATCAGACCCCTCTTCAAAAAAAGCTGGGGCAGTTGAGCAAGACCCTCTCCTTCCTGGTGCTGGGCATTTCGCTGTTCATCTTCATCTACAAGCTTGCCGCCTTCTTCCTCCTCGGTGCTTCGGCAGAGGGGCAGATCCTTACCCATATCCTTGAAGCCTTTATGGTGGCAGTCTCCCTTGCCGTTGCCGCCATTCCCGAAGGGCTGGTGGCGGTGGTCACGGTGGTGCTGTCCATCGGCGTGACCAATATGTCAAAGAAAAACGCCATCATCCGCAAGATGACGGCGGTGGAGACGTTGGGCTGTGCCCAGATCATCTGCTCGGACAAAACGGGCACTCTGACCCAGAACAAAATGACGGTGGTGGACGCCTGCAACGGCGAAAACGGGCTGCTTGCCCGCGCTATGGCACTCTGCTCGGACGCCGAGTGGGAGGGGACCGAGGCGGTGGGCGAGCCCACCGAATGTGCGCTGGTAGCCTACGCGGCAGGGCTGGGGCTGCCAAAGGACGATCTGAAAAAAGACTATCCCCGCGTGGGTGAGGCACCCTTTGATTCGGACAGAAAGAGAATGTCCACCCTGCATCAAAGGGAGGGCAAGGTGGTGCAGTACACCAAGGGCGCGCCCGACGAACTGTTAAAGAGATGCGATCGGATGGTGGAAGGAGGAGTGGTGCGCCCCTTGACAGAGGAGGATAAAGCCGCCATTCTTTCTCAGAACAAGGCCTACGCCGACAGAGCCCTGCGGGTGCTGGGTGCGGCGTATACGGAATACGAAGCCCTTCCCGAGGATTGCTCTCCCGAGGCTCTGGAGCGGGATCTGATCTTTATCGGGCTCGTGGGGATGATCGATCCCGTTCGCCCCGAGGTGAAGATCGCCATAGAGGAATGCAAGGCGGCGGGCATCCGCGCCGTGATGATCACGGGTGACCACAAGGATACCGCCGTTGCCATCGGCAAGGAGCTGGGGATCCTCTCCTCTGCCCGGGGTGCTATTACGGGTGCAGAGCTGGACGCCATTTCCGAGGAGGACTTTGAAAGGGAAGTGGAGAACTATTCGGTCTACGCCCGCGTTGGACCCGAGCACAAGGTGCGCATCGTTTCGGCGTGGAAAAAGAAGGGCAAGATCACCGCTATGACCGGCGACGGCGTCAACGACGCCCCCTCCATCAAAAAGGCGGACATCGGCGTAGGTATGGGCATCACGGGCACCGACGTGACCAAAAACGTGGCGGATATGGTGCTTGCAGACGACAACTTTGCCACCATCGTTTCGGCGGTAAACGAGGGGCGCAGGATCTACGATAACATCAAAAAATCGGTGCAGTTTCTGCTGTCCTCCAATATTTCCGAGGTCATTTCGGTCTTCGTTGCCACCGTTTTGAACTTTACCATTCTGGAAGCGCCCCATCTTTTGTGGATCAATCTGGTCACCGACTCTCTGCCTGCCATCGCCCTTGGTATGGAAAAGGCGGAAAAGGACGTGATGAAGCGCCCGCCCCGCGACCCCAAGGAAGGTCTTTTTGCGGGCGGAATGGCGTTTGAGGTGGTGCTGCACGGATTGCTCGTTTCGCTTCTGACCCTTGCCGCCTTCTTTATCGGCGAGCGCATTGAGTTGGGACACTGGCAGTTTATGGGCATCGTCGACGCCCACGATGGAATGACCATGGCGTTTCTTACCATGTCCATGTGTGAGATCTTCCACGCCTTCAATATGCGCTCAAGACGCGCCTCCTCTGTGGGAATGCTCTTTACGGGCAGACACAATCCCCTGCTTTACGGTGCGTTGATCGGCTCCTTCCTGCTGACTGCGGCGGTGCTGTATATCCCGATCCTTCGCGATCTGTTCGGCTTTGCCCCCATCAGCCTTTTGGAGTTTGCCATTGCCTTGGGGCTTGCTTTGCTGATCGTGCCGATGGTGGAGCTGACCAAGTGGATTGGCCGCAGGGCAGAAAAGAAAAAGAAAAAGTAAGCGGATAAGACCGCGAACCCAACGAAAAGCGAGCCTGCCTGCAAACGTCCTTTCAAAGGAAGAACGGGTTTTCCCCTTTTGCCGAAAAAACACCGCTTTTTTCGGCAAAAGGGGTGAGTACGCCTTGACATACGAGGGCGTTTGTGGTATACTGATCTTTGGCGTAAGGGTGGAGTCTGTCATAAAACGGTTTACCGTTTTATTTACGCCGTCGTAAGGAGAACTTTTCGATGACAGGGCTGACGTTCTGTCTTTTTTCTTGCATAGAGTATGGACTTTGCCGTATGCGCCAAGGCAAACGCGCGAAAGCGCGGATCGATAAGAAAGCGTAGAGAAGAAAATGAGAAAGACCAAAATTATTTGCACGGTGGGCCCTGCCTGCTCGGATGAAGAAACGCTGACCGCCATGGCGCTGGCGGGAATGAACGTGGCAAGACTGAACTTTTCCCACGGCAGTCACGAGGAGCATAAGAAGCGCATTGACCTTTTGAAGAAGGTACGCGCAAAGCTGAACCTGCCCATTGCCATTATGCTGGACACCAAGGGCCCGGAATACCGCATCGGCGTGTTCAAAAAGGGAAAAGAGACCCTTTTGGAGGGTCAGGAATTCACCTTCACCGCCGAAAATATTGAGGGCGATGACAAAAGGGTATCGGTCAGCTACAAAATGCTGGCAAAGGAGCTTTTCCCCGGGGACAGAGTCCTTGTGAACAACGGACTTCTGATCTTTGAGGTCTTGCGCACCGAGGGGGAGGACGTGGTCTGCCGCGTGCTGTCGGGCGGCGTGATCTCCGACAGAAAAAGCATGAGCTTCCCCGGAAAAGTATTGAAGCAGGACTATTTGTCCGCCCAGGACAAGGAGGATCTGCTCTTCGGTATTGAGCAGGAGGTGGATTTTGTTGCCTGCTCCTTCGTGTCGATGGCGCAGGATCTGATCGACGTGCGCACCTTCCTTGATGCAAACGGCGGAAAGGAGCTGTCGCTGATCGCCAAGATCGAGAACCGTCCCGGTGTGGATGCTATTGAGGAGATCACCGAGTGGTGCGACGGCATTATGATCGGCAGAGGCGATATGGGCGTGGAGATTCCCTTTGAGGAGCTGCCCGCCATTCAGAAAAAGCTGATCTCCAAATGCAGGATGCTTGGAAAGAGAGTCATCACCGCCACCGAGATGTTAGAGTCGATGATCACCAATCCCCGCCCCACCAGAGCCGAGATCTCCGACGTGGCAAACGCCGTTTACGACGGCACCAGTGCCGTGATGCTCTCGGGCGAGACCGCCGCGGGCAAGCACCCTGTGCTGACGGTGGAGACCATGGCGCGCATCGTTTATCAGACCGAGCAGAATATCCACTACGCCAAGCGCTTCCACCAAAAGGAATTCCGCATCAAAAACAATATGGACGCCATTTCCCATTCGGTTTGCGGAATGTCCATCGATCTTGATGCCAAAGCCATCGTGGTCTGCTCCCTTTCGGGCAAGACCTCCAGAATGGTCTCCCGTTTCCGTCCGCCCGTGGACATCATCGGGCTGTGCGTCAACGAAAAGACCTGGCGCAAGCTCGCTCTTTCCTGGGGGGTGATCCCCGTGATGAGCGAGGTGATGCCCTCCATCGAGGTGCTGTTTTATACGGCAAAGAGAGCGGCTGTGGCGACCCTTGGTCTTGAAGCGGGCGATCGGATCATCATTACCGGCGGCTCGGTGATCGGGCAGTCGGGCACGACCAATACCATCCGCATCGAAACGGTGTGAGACGGTAAAAGCGGATCCCCCTCTCGTAACGGGCAGGGAGAGTACATACAAGCGGGATCTGCAGAGCGTTGCGGATCCCTTTCTTTTGCTGTGCAAAAAAGAGGAAATAAAGGGATTTTTTGAAAAATACAAAAGAAAAAGAGGTGAGGCTGTGACCTGGTTTTTACTGCTTTGTACGTTGGTGATCTTTGCGGGGGTGCTTTTATATAAGGTGTCCGACCGCTTCGGCTTTCCCGTGCTGCTGGCGTTCATATTCCTTGGAATGCTGTTCGGCAGCGACGGGCTTTTGCGTATTCCCTTTGAGGATTACGGCTTTGCCGAGCAGATCTGCTCGGTGGCGCTGATCTTTATTATGTTTTACGGCGGCTTTGGCACCAACTTCAAGCGCGCCAAGCCGGTTCTCGGCAGGTCGGTTCTGCTGTCCACTCTGGGCGTTGCCCTGACTGCCGTTTTCACCGGACTGTTTTGTCATCTGGCACTTGGTATGGACTGGGCGGAGAGCTTCCTTTTGGGCTCGGTGATGAGCTCCACCGACGCCGCCTCGGTCTTCTCGGTGCTTCGAGCCAAAAAGCTGAATTTGAAATACAATACCGCCTCTCTTTTAGAGGTGGAGAGCGGCAGTAACGACCCCTGCTCCTATATGCTCACCGTCTTTTTCATTTCGGTGGTCAACGGAAACGCCGCTCCGGGGCAGATGCTCTACACCATCTTTGCCCAGATCGCCTACGGCGCCATCGGCGGCTTTCTCATCGGTCTTGTGGCTTCGCTCCTGCTTCGGAAGATCAAATTCCCTGCTCCCGGCTTTGATTCAGTCTTCGTCATCGGTATTGCCCTTCTTTCCTATGCCGCTCCCGCTGTCCTTGGGGGCAACGGCTATCTGTCGGCGTACATCGTGGGTATTTTTCTCGGAAACGGTGAGATGCCCAATAAAAAGAGTCTGGTCTACTTCTTCGACGGGGCAACGAGCCTGGTGCAGATGGCAGTCTTCTTCCTGCTGGGTCTGCTTTCCTCTCCCTCGAAGCTGCCCGCTATTGCTCTGCCCGCCATCCTTATTGCCCTCTTTTTGACGCTGATCGCCCGACCTGCGGTGATCGCCCTTCTGCTGTCGCCCTTCAAGTGTAAGATAAACCAGCAGGCGCTGGTCGCCTTTGCGGGGCTAAGGGGTGCATCCTCCATCGTCTTTGCCATTATGGCGGTGATGAGTGTGGAGGCAAAAAACGATCTGTTCCACATTGTTTTCTTTGTGGTCCTCTTTTCCATTGCCATTCAGGGAACCCTTCTGCCCTTCGTTTCAAAGAAGCTGCGGATGATCGATGAATCGGGCGACGTGATGAAGACCTTTAACGACTACAGCGAGGAGGTGGACGTGCGCTTCGTGCAGTTCGTTCTGCCCGAGGGGCACAAGTGGTGCGGAAGGCGTCTTTGCGACGTGACCTTTCCGCCCGGTACTCTTGCCGTTCTGATCCTGCGGGAGGGGGCGCAGATCGTCCCCAGAGGCACCACCGTCCTGCAGGAAGGGGACAAGGTGATCCTCAGCGGCGACGCCGCAAAGCAGGGGGAGGAGCTGAACTTTGCCGAGGTGACCATTGAAAGCGAGGAGGAGGGGGTCGGAAAGCCCTTAAAGGACTGCCCGCTGACCAGCAAGGCGCTGGTGATGATGGTCAAAAGAAAGGATCTGGTGATCATTCCCAAGGGACATCTGATCCTGCGCCGCGGCGACGTGCTGGTCATCCACAAAAGAGAGCCTGCGGCAAAGCAAGCTCTGCCCGAGGGTGCTCTTTCTGCCCTGAATCAAGACGCGGGCGTCTGACCTACAAACAGCCCCTTTTTGCAAGCTCTTTTACGATCTATAACCGAAGGCTTCCGACGGATACCCGTCGGGAGCTTTCGCATTTTTTGAGGGAGACGCTTGATAAAGGTGCGCAAAAAACGGTACAGCGTTTATATTGGGGCAAAAAAGAGGGTTTAAAATGGTAAAAAAGGAAAAAGGGCACGGGGAGGCTCTTTTTCCGCCGCTTTTTCGTGAACTTTTCAAAAAAACTTGCATTTTCCGTTGCCCTGTGTTATAATAAAGAAGATTATAAGGAAAAGTACGCCCGTATACGGGCTTTGATACAGGAGAAAGGCTATGTGGCTGTTTGGAAAGAGATTGAACATCAAAAAAGCGGCAAGAGGTGAGGAGGAAAGCAGCTGCCCCGAGGACCTGCCCGTCTTTGCCCCCGAGATCGAAACGGGTATTTCGGAATACACCGAGCCCGAGGTGCAGTCGGAGATCGCCGATGAGCTTCCCACCTTTGACGAGGACGAGGAAAGACCCTTCACCATGCCCGCCAGCGACTCTTTTTTGGAGGAGACCGAGGACGAGGAGGCAGAGGAAGGGGCAGACGAAGGGGAGGACTCCGCAAGGGAGGAGCAAGCTTTGATCGTGCCCGAGGAGCAAGCAGAGGAGCTGTCAGAGGAGCAAGTCGAGGAGCAGCCCGAGGACGTGGAGGAGGAAGAGGCGGAAGAGCCCCGCATCTACGAGGAGGGCGAAAGCCCCGCCGAGATCTACGAGGAATTACGGGATCTGCCCTATGCCTCAAGAACCTACGGTCTTCTTGAGGACAGAATGCTTCTGGTCCATCCCGACGGTTTGGGCGGACTCTTCCTGTTTGAGGAATATGGCGATTATCAGGTGGCTTCTCCCGATAAATGCAAGCTGTTCGTCCGCCTGAAGGGACTGAAGGGCCGCTTTAAGGGGAAGAACTACGCCACTGCCGATTTTGAATACGTGATCAAGAACCGTGCCTGGCCGCTGATGGTGCTGGCGACCAACAAAAATCAGTATCGCTCTGCCATCGACCAGGGCTACAAGCCCTATAAGACGGCACCCGACGGCAAAGGAATGCTTCTTTGCAAGGATATTTCCCTTTACCGCATCAAGGATCTGACCCTGCGGGTGGAGCTGACTCTGCCCACTCCCGTGCTGACCACGGCGGAGTATCTGGTCAATCTTCAGCGCACCGACCTTGAAGAGGTGGACTGCGAGAAGCAGTTCAAAAAGCTGTGCCGCAGAGTGGGCGAGTATCTGCACGAGCAGAGCGGTGAGGCGCTCTTTACCGCACAGGTGCTGAAGGTGGCAAAGAACCTGGTGGTCTGCTTCCCGCTGGAGGGCGTTGCCCAAAAGGGCGACCGCTTTGGCGGAGACGTGATCACCGCCGTTGCACCCGCATCGGACGGCACGCTGATCCTGCAGATCGGAAGCGAGCAGAACGTTCGCCTGCCTTTAGAGGCGGGGGGTGCGTACAAGGGACAGCACCTCCTTGCTCTGCCCACCGAATAAGGGAAGAATAGGGGATGAGATCCCCTCATAGAATGGAATAGATCGTGATAAGCGGGAAAGGAGAGTAAGGATGAACGCTGAAAAAAGTCCGAAGGTGTCGATGCGCCTTTATCGGGCGGCGGGCGTTTTGGCTCTGCTTTCCTGCTTTTTGCTGCCGCTCACCTTTTTGGCGCAGCTGTTGTTTGTCGCCGACCTGACGGTGGGCGAGCATCTTTGGGAGCAGGGTGTTCTGGCAGTTCTTTCTGCGCTGTTTGAACAAATCAGGGAGGGGCAGATGTCGTTGGTCTACGACGTGACCCACCTGCTTGGAATGCTGGTGCTTCCCCTGTTTATGCTTCCCTTTGCCCTGATCTGCTTCACGGCGCGGGAGCGCAGCGGTGGAAAGACCCGGGCGTGCCTTTTGTCGGGGCTGGGGTTTGAGGCGTATAGCCTTCTTTCCTTTGCCTGCCACATCCTTCTTGCCGTGGCGCTTTACCGCAGGCAGTGGCAGGAGGGCGTGTCCCACAGCGCCATACTGCGCATTTTGTTCACCGCCCTGGGAAGCGGCTTTGCCGAGCTTGCTGTCATCAGCCTTTTTGCCCTTTCTCTGCTTTACGTAGGTAGGACGGGCAAAAACCGCACTCTTGCGGTGGTAACGGGCGCGATGTGTATCTATCGGCTGCTTGAAGACAGCCTTTGGCTGGTGACCGGACTTTTTGACGGCACCCACGCTGCCTCCGATCCCTATCAGATCGCACACGGCGTACTCTTTCTTCTTGCAATGCTCTTTGCCTTTTCTGCCGCCGTGACGGTGGCGATGTCCTCCCCCAAGCCCTATGACGACGAGGGGCAGGCGTCCCTTAAAGATGCTCTGAGCGGCGCAAAAAGAGTGCTTGAAGCAAAGGCGAGAGGCGGGCAGGGGATGAGGCTGAAAAAGGGCTCGTATCTCTACATCATCGGGGTCTGGCTTCTCTTTTTATCCTCGGTATCCTCGCTGATCTCTCTGGTGATCGGCGTTGTCTATAGAGGCGCACGGGCGGGAAGCGATCCCCTTCTTGATCCGTTCGGAAGCGATTATGCAGGCAGTATCTCCTCCTTGGTAATGTCGGGCGCCTTCATTCTGGTGTCGCTCGGTCTTGCTGTCACGGTCATGCGTTACGGTCTGCGCACCAATTCGCTCACCGTTCCCCTGCGCATCGTGGGCATCACCATTCTTCCTCTGACCCTGGCGGTGATGATCGTCATTTGGGCGCTTTTCGAGCAGGGCGGGACCTTTACTACCCTGTCTGTTCGTCTTTGGCGGGCGATCCCTCCCCTTGCCTTTGGAGTGAATCTGATCCGCGTGGCGCAGAATCAGAAGAATTCCCGAATGCTCACCCTCTTTTTTGGGGCGATGAGCGGATATTCCGCCTTTGCGGGCTTTGGCTTTGAGCGGCTGTTTTACGCCCATCTTTACGAGCTGACTGCCGAAAATCTGCGGGGCTACCTGACCGTCTTTTTCTTCTCGCTGGCGCTCTGCCTCTTTTTTGCGGGCATTTGTCTGTGTGTGTGCGGATGCGAGCGCAGGACGGGCACAAGAAGGCTGAGCAAGGACACCGAGCAGAGGAAGGAATAAACAATACGAAAAAGCCGAAAGAATCCTAAAAAGCAAAACACCTCGATCTTCCTTGGGGAAGACAGAGGTGTTTTGCTTTTTGATGGGGATGCCTTACCACTCAAAGGCGGGCAGAGATCCCTTGCCGCCCACGCTCAGCTGACCTTGCTCGGAGGGGGGGACGGGGGAGGGAGCGGGGCTGCTGCTTTCGGATGCCGAGGGGGTGGCGTCTGCGGGGGTGTCGGTGGTCTTGCCGCCCTTGGTGCAGGCAGAAAAAAGGGTCAGGGTCAGCAGTAACGCACAAAGAAGCGCGGTGATCTTCAGAAGAGTTTTCATATCGTTCCTTTCGTGGAGCAAGGAGCCTTGCTTTTTGATGTGCTCATTATACTATGAAAGATCGGTTTTGTCAAGAGCGGCAAAAATCCGCCCTGCCGCGAAAGGGTGATGCACTTAGCGGAGAAATTTTATAAGGGGTATGGGCATAGCCCTAACTTGCAATAAAAACAGAAGAGAGAGTAACGCGGTTACAAAATTCCGTGAAGCTCTCTCTCTTTTTCTGCTTTTTTAGTGATATTCTTTGCTCTTACAAAGAGTGATATTATTGCTACCGCAATAGTGATATTGAAGCCTTGCGGCTTCAGTGATATTCTATTCGCCCTTCAAACTCGCGAAGCGAATACCACTCGGCGCGAGCCGAATATCACTGCGTAGCAATATCACTCGCCACAGGCGAATAGAACTGGCGTGATACTCCGATAAGAGTATCACGCCAAAGCGGCAGGGCGTTTTTGTTCGTCGGGAGAACTCTCGGCTTGCGGTAAGGTCAAGCCAGCGCGATGGTGCGGGTGGCGGGCTCTTCCTTCTTTTTCTTAGGTAGGGTCAGAGTGAGCACACCGTTTTCAAGACGTCCCTCGATTCCTTCCTCGTCGATTGCAGAAAGGTCGAAGTGTCTTTCCATCTTGCCGTAGTGTCTTTCTCTGAAGAGATAGCCGCCCTCCTTCTGCTCCTCCTTTTCTTCCTTCTTTTCAGCGCTGACGGTGAGCACGCCGTCCTTCACGCTGACGCTTACCTCCTCCTTCTTGTAGCCGGGAAGATCTGCCTCGATGAGGAACCTGTCCCCCTCGTCCTTCACATCGGTACGAAATGCCGTGGGAAGGGAAGCGGACTTGACGGGTGCAAAGAAGGGATCGTCAAACAGGGAAAAAGGGGTGAAAGGGGTGTAGGGGCGCATAGAATTCAACATAATCAATACCTCCGTGATTCGTTTTGCGTTGTGCGATCCGCTTGGGAACGGGTCGCTTTTTGGATTGGCTTTGTTTTTTTGTTTTTGTTTCGCATCGACGTTTTTCGATCGGACTTTTTCTTTCGTTCCGATCTTGTCTACAGTATACACCTGCTTTGTGAAATAGGAATGCTTTTTTTATGTCCTTTTTGTAAATTTAGCACTCCTGTGAGCGGAGTGCTAAACAAACTTTGGGCAATGAAAGAAAAACGGGGGCGTAAAAGGTGATATTTACCCTTAAATTTGCAAACGAATGTTTAGAATGCTAAAACTGCTGCAAAAAAGAGCCGCCCCGCGGGGCGGCTCTTTGAAGGATCTTTTGATTAGTTCTGCACCGAGTAGTTGGGTGCTTCCTTGGTGATGTTGATGTCGTGGGGGTGGGACTCGCGAAGGCTTGCAGAGCTGATCTTCACGAACTTGCCGGTCTCCTTGAGTGCCTCGATGGTCTCGCATCCGCAATAGCCCATACCTGCGCGCAGACCGCCCATCAGCTGATATACGGTGTCTGCAACGGGGCCCTTGAAGGGAACGCGGCCCTCAACGCCCTCGGGAACCAGCTTCTTGTTGCCCTCCTGGAAGTAGCGGTCGCTGGAGCCCTTTTCCATAGCGGCAATGGAGCCCATGCCTCTGTAGACCTTGTAAGAACGACCCTGATAGATCTCGGTGTCGCCGGGCGACTCCTCACAGCCTGCAAAGAGCGAGCCGATCATGATCACGTCTGCGCCTGCGGCAACGGCCTTGGGCAGGTCGCCGCTGTACTTTACGCCGCCGTCTGCGATTACGGGAACGCCGTATTCCATAGCCACCTTGGCAACGTCGCAGATCGCGGTGATCTGGGGCACGCCGATACCTGCTACCACGCGGGTGGTGCAGATAGAGCCGGGACCGATACCCACCTTGACGCAGTCAGCGCCCGCTTCGATCAGATCCTTTGCCGCCTCGGCGGTGGCGATGTTGCCTGCGATGATCTGAGCCTCGGGATAAACTGCCTTGATCTTCTTCAGGCAATCGAGGATGTTTTTAGAGTGACCGTGTGCCGAGTCCAAAACAAGCACGTCAGCTCCTGCCTTTAAGAGCGCGCCCGCTCTTTCCACCACGTCGGAGGTCACGCCGATGGCGGCGCCGCAAAGCAGACGCCCCTCCTTGTCCTTGGCGGAATTGGGGTAACGGGTGGCTTTTTCAATATCCTTGATGGTGATCAGACCCTTTAAGATGCCGTTTTCGTCCACGATGGGCAGCTTTTCGATGCGGTGATACATCAAAATGTCCTTTGCACTTTCAAGGTCGGTGCCAACGGGAGCGGTGACCAGCTTGTCCTTGGTCATGGCGTCGCCGATCTTGCCGCTGTAGTCCTTCAAGAAGCGCATATCGCGGTTGGTGATGATGCCCACCAGCTTTCTGTTTTCGTCCACGATCGGCACGCCCGAGATGCGGTACTTTGCCATCAGCTCCTCAGCCTCGTAAACGAAATTCTCGGGGCTCAGAAAGAAGGGGTCGGTGATGACGCCGTTTTCACTTCTCTTCACCTTGACCACCTCGTCCACCTGACGCTCGATGGGCATATTCTTGTGGATCACGCCGATACCGCCCTCTCTTGCGATGGCGATCGCCATACGGCTCTCGGTAACGGTGTCCATGGCGGCGGAGATCAGAGGAATGTTCAAAGAAATGGTCTTGGTCAGCTTGGTGTTCAGCTTTACCTGCTTTGGAACGACCTCGCTCTTTGCGGGGATCAGCAGCACGTCGTCGTAGGTGATGCCTTCCTTGGCAAACTTTGCCTCAAAATCGATACTCATAGTCCCTTCCTTTCTGCATCGATAGGAGATTTTGCATATAGGTATACTTTTATTTATATAATTATACCCTTGCCGTTCCCTTTTGTCAAGGGGCGCGCGAAAAAAATGGAGAAATTTTGGCTTTAAAAAGAGGGCTTTGAAGGGGTGTTTGAAGGGGCGAGAAGGGCAGGACGGAGGGCGTTTGAAAAAAGGGAGCAAAAAAGAGATTTTTTTGAAAAAACATACTTGACAAGTGCCTTTTTTTGTGGTATGATAATCAGGCTAAATACGCGGGTGTTGTTCAATGGTAGAATTCCAGCCTTCCAAGCTGGCTGCGTGGGTTCGATTCCCATCACCCGCTCCAATACGTGCCCTTAGCTCAGCCGGATAGAGCAACTGCCTTCTAAGCAGTAGGTCGGAGGTTCGAATCCCCCAGGGCACGCCAACGGAAAGCCTGTATAGGCTTTCCGCATATATGGTGGAATTGGCGCAGTTGGCTAGCGCGTCAGATTGTGGCTCTGAAGGCCGTGGGTTCGAATCCCATATTCCACCCCAGAAAACGACAAGTTTCGACAGAAACTTGTCGTTTTCAACTAAATCCACCCTTGCGGGTGGGTGAAATCATCTTCGACGATGAAATCCAACTTCGTTGGATGAAATTCGCCTCGACGGCGAGTGGGTGGATTTAATTTCATCTGAGGCAGAGCCGAAGATTTCATCAGCGTTAGCTGATTTCATCCTTGCATCAGCAAGGATTTCATTTTTTGCAAGAGTTCGAAGTCATACGCGAAAACGGCAACAATATCTTTTTCGTAGCCCATAGACAACAAAAAGCGCACCTTTGTCGGTAGACAAAGGTGACTTTTTTCAATGATATCCGTTCCTTGCGGAACGGGTGATATATCTTCGATATGATATCGCTCTACGAGCGATGATATATGCCTTCGGCATATAAAGGAACGGATATTATATCATGCTTGCGAAGCAAGCATATCATACGGCTCGCCGTATATCATATCGCGTTAGCGATATATCATTGAAAAACATAACGTTTTATGATATAATACTGATGAAAGAAGGTGTGTTTATGTCCGAAAACAAATTACTTGACTTGTCTTTTGAATTCGCAGTTGCAATTGTTAATCTTGTTGACGGTGTAACTGCACCCAAAAGTTCCTATATGACCGATCAGCTTGCAAGATCCGGCACTTCTGTTGGCGCGAATATCCACGAAGCGCAATACGCACAAAGCAAAAAAGATTTTGTTGCAAAGTTGGAAATTGCTTTGAAAGAATCCAACGAAACAAGCTATTGGCTAAAACTTATGTTTGAAACCAAACGGATAGATAATGCAACATATCAACACGCAGAGAAACTTTGTGGCAATATCCGCAGGCTTTTGATCGCATCTTGTAAAACCGCAAAGGAGAATGTAAAATGAACTTCTTTACAAAATTGTTTAAGAAGAAATTAAAGGAAGAAACACCGCCAATGCCCTCTTGGGAAACTGTCGTTGAAATGATGTACACAAACATCTGGATGCATTTTCCGATGAAATTGCAAAAGTGATTTATTCAAAAGATCGCTCGATGAGGTATGTTGTACTGAAGGACGAAAATGGTTTTTTCACTTATCAGCTGGAAGCAATCTATCAGTATGATGAAGACGAATGGAAATATATTTGTTCACACGACAATGTGCTACCTGCTATTTGGGAGCCATTTAGAGGAATTGTCGGGAAATCCGTTTTTGAAAATATAGACGAATTGCTTAATGAATTAAAAGCAGAACCGGAGTATAAGCAATATTTTTGATTGCTACACTACTTTTGCTTACTTTTACCTTAATTATGCTCCGTTTGGTTACTCTTTCGCAGAAAAAAGCACACATTTGTCTACCAAGACAATGTGTGCTTTTTTGAATGAAATGCGCCTGCGGCGCTTCGCTAATGAAGCAGCCTTCGGCAAAGGAGGTGCAAAGGATGTGAGCTTACGCCCAATGAGATTGCACTCCCCCAAAGCGGTGCATTGACTTCCTTCTCATTTTGTGGTATACTACCGATATACGGTGTGTAAATGATCGACGAAAGGATGAAACCTATGAAAAATAAAAAGACCTGCAGGCTTTTGAGCCTTGCGTTGGTGCTTCTGACTCTGTTTTCCCTTCTTTGCGCCTGCGGCGGCACGGCGGGAGTGAGCTACGCCTGCACCGGCTACAGCGCGGCGTATGCCGGACAAAAGGAGACGCTATCCTTTAAAAACAACGAAAGCCTGCTTTTGCCCCCCGAGATCGTGCGCGGCGTGACCCTTTTTGCCGCGATGGAGCTTGGATTTGAGGACCAGGAAACCGCCGCCCGCATCGTTTACGATTTTTCGGGCGATATGGGCAAGGCGTATATGAAGAAGGTGGTGGAAGCCGCAGGCGGTGTGGAGGCACTTCTTGAAAAGATGAACGCCCTTGCCGACAAGTGGGGGCTTTACCATACCTCCTTTGGCAGTCTAACGGGGGCTGTGAGCAAGGAAAAGGAGCTGTACGCCCTGATGGAGCTGGGAGAGCCCGCTTTTGAAAGCAGTCTTTCCACCACCTCCGACCTGCTGATCCTCGGACAGAAGCTTTATGAGAATCAAACGCTGTGCACCCTCTATTCGGCAAGAGCCTACCGCTTTGAGGGCGACAAGGGGGACAGCCTTCGCAGAGCGCCTCTGTTTGATGAAAAGGATGACCGCTATCTTGAAAACGCCCGCTTTTATCTTGGCGGCACGGTGGTGGACGACCGCGGCAGAAGGACGGGCGCGGGCATCGCGGCAGTGGAGGAGGGCGGCAGGCTTTCCTTTGCGGCGGTCTGCTCCTATAGCGGCAACGAGGATCCGACCTTGTATCTGTCTGCAGATCTTGGAAACCTGTGCGGAAAGATCCACGGCAAAAGCTACGGTCTTTCGGTCTCTCCCAAGGGCAGTCAGGTGGTGGAGGAGGACGAGGGTACCGTCTTTCTCGGCACCAATCTGTTTTACGTGATCATGTTCTTCTTCCTTGTGATCGTGGGTGTCCTTGCCCTGCTGGGTATTGCAATCAGTATCTATAACGTGATCAAACGAAACCGCGAGGGCAGAAAGAAGTATGCTCCGCCGAAGGAATAAGAGAATAACCCAAACAAAAGGCTGTGAAAGCTTTGCTTTCACAGCCTTTCATTTTTTATTTCACGTCCACCTCGAAGCGATGTGCGCAACGAATGCATTTGACGGTGTGGTGCCCTTTTTTTCTGGGCAGTCGGAGGACCGACTTGCAGTGGGGGCACTTTTTGAAAACGTGGGTCTTTCTGTCCCGCCACATAGCGCGGCGCAGACTGAAAAAGCCCCGAAGTCTTCGATAGGGCTTTTTGAAAAAGGAGGCGACCCTTCCGTAAATCCTTAAAAACTTGGCATTTTCTGCGGCACGGACGTACACCTTTCTTGAAAAGGTGCGGTAAAAGACCGAGACGATCAGAGCCGTTTCGGCAAGGGAGCATATAATGGAAGGGATGGGCAGACCTGCAAGGGTGAAAACGAAGCCGAACGCCATCAAAACAAGGGCGCTGACCAGCAAAAAGCGATTCAGCTTGTCACTTCCGTACCGCCCCATCATAAATTTTTGAAGCTTTTCTATAAATTTCATACCGTACACCTGACCTTCCTGGCATCAAGGATCCGAGAGCAAAAGACGAAACGGGCAGTAATTGGCCGTTTATGGAGGAAACGTGATCGTGGGCGCGTTTCGTCTTTTCTCGGAGGCGGAGAGCTTTCCGCTTTTCCTACTGTATCATTCCCATATGAATTCTTTGTGAATAATCGCCGCCTTCCAAAAAAAATATGTGCCCCTTCTTAAAAACGGAAAATTTTTCTCCCTGCTCGTGGTTGTATAAGCGGTATCGGGCAGGGTGAATACTTCCATTGCCGGCGCTTTAGAGCGGCAAGCAGAGAGCAGACCCCGTGATTTTTCCAATAAACGCTTAAAAAAGGCTCGGCTTTTTGGAAAACAGGAAAGGAACGCCCTCGGGCGGTGGGAAAAGAATGTATTTTTCGCGGGTGGAGCTGTGCGGTGTGAACACCTCCAAATTGAAGGTCTTGAAGACAGAGGAGATGGACGATCTCTTGAAAAAGGCAAGGGCGGGGGATGAGACGGCACGAAACAGTCTGATCGACGGCAATTTGCGGCTGGTTTTATCCATCATCCAGCGCTTTGCAGGCAGGGGAGAGAATATGGACGATCTATTTCAGGTGGGATGTATCGGGCTGATCAAGGCGGTGGACAATTTCAACACCGATCTGGACGTCCGCTTTTCCACCTACGCCGTGCCCATGATCATCGGCGAGGTCAGGCGGTATTTAAGGGACAATAACGCCATCCGCGTTTCCCGCTCCATGCGCGATCTTGCCTACAGAGCCCTGCAGGCAAGGGATCGGCTTTCCGCAAAGCTTGAAAGAGAGGTGCGTATTGAGGAGATCGCCGCCGAATTAAACCGCGAGCGGCCCGAGGAGGTTCACACTGCTGAGGAAATTTCAGCCGCCCTTGACGCCATCGCCCAGCCCCTCTCCCTTTTTGATCCCGTCTATTCCGACGCCTCCTCGGGCGACTCTGTCTTTTTGATGGACCAGCTAAGCGACCCACAGAGCTGTGACGACTCCTGGCTTGAGTCCATTGCCTTAAAGGAGGCCCTCAGCCATCTGTCGGACAGAGAGCGCAAGATCGTTTCGCTGCGCTTTTTTGCGGGCAGGACCCAGATGGAGATCGCGGGGGAGATCGGCATTTCTCAAGCGCAGGTTTCAAGGCTTGAAAAGAACGCGCTTGAAAAGATCAGAAGGTTTTTTTGAAGGGGAAGAAGCGGATCTTTTTGCCGTCAGCCTCTTTTTTGCAACACAAAAAGTGCACAAGAGCCAAAATAGGGCTCGTTTTGTGCACTTTTTGCCCCGATTTCGACGGTTTTTCACAAAAAAACATATTTTTTTGTAAATGCACTTGAAATTCCTTCGATTATGTGGTATACTATGAAACCGTAAGAGAACGTTTTGAAAAATGAATCCCGGAGGTACTTATGTACGAACAGATCGTTGCCGTTCTGGCAAAGCAGTTGCAGATTGACCCTTCCAGCATTTCGATGGATACTGATATCGTAGAGGATCTGGGAGCGGACTCTCTGGACGTGGTGGAGATCTTGATGGAAATGGAGCAGACCTTCTCGCTGTCCATTCCCGATGAGGAGATCGTTAAGTTCAGAACCCCTAAGGATATCCTTGAATACGTCAAGGAGCAGACCGAGCAGGCGTAAATCTGCAGGATGCAAAAACAAGATACGGAGTGTCCCCGGCACCCACCGATGGGTATCGCGGTGCACTCCTTGTTTTTTTAAAAAAAGGAGCTTTTTATGGTAGATTTGCTGGAATTACATAAATATTTTCTCTCCTCCCACTTAAAGCAGGGAGGCGTTGCCGCCGATTTCACTATGGGCAACGGAAACGACACCCTGTGGCTCTCCCGTCAGGTGGGCAAGGAGGGACAGGTCTATGCCTTCGACGTGCAGGCAGGCGCGTTAAAGAACACCTACAAGCGGTTAAAGGAGGAAGGGGCGCCCTCCAAATGCACCCTGATCTTAGATTCCCACAGCAATTTAAAGAGCTATATCAAGACCCCCATCTGTGCGGGCATGTTCAATCTGGGGTATCTGCCCGGAAGCAACAAGGTGCGCACCACCATGCGCAAGACCACCGCCAAGGCGGTCACCGACGCTATTGAGATGCTTGCCCCCGGAGGAGGACTGCTCATCGCCGTTTATCCCGGTCACGAGGAGGGCTTTCTTGAGGGTGAGATGCTCAGAGAGATGCTTTCGGGCTACAGCCGCTACGTCTATACCGTGTCCGAGTTCCACATCATCAATTCGCCCTCCTCTCCCTTCTTTTTCCTTGTGGAGAAGACCGAGCGCACCGACTTTGGCAAATACGAGAAAAAGGCGGCAAAGAAATGAAGATCCTTTTGCTTGACGCAGAAACCCTGGGCGATGGGGTGGATCTTTCGCCCTTTGAAGAGCTGGGGCAGGTCTTTTACGGCGGCACGGTGAAGGACGAGCAGACCATGCTTGCCCTTGCCGACCATCCGCAGGCAGGCGGGGCGCAGGCGATCGTCTGCAATAAGGCTCCCGTCACCAAGGCGGTAATGGACGCCTTCAAGGATCTTCAATACGTGGGCGTTTTTGCCACCGGCTACAACAACGTGGACGTAGAGGCGGCAAGGGAGCGGGGCATTGCCCTTTGTAACGTGCCCGGCTATTCGGGAGGAGCGGTGGCTCAGCTGGTCTTCACCTTCATTCTGATGAGTGCGGGCAAGACCCACCTTTATATGGAGGAAACGGGACGCGGCGAGTGGATCGGGTATCCCTCCTTTTCCATGCTCACCCACGAAACGGTGGAGCTTGAAGGAAAGACGCTGGGTATCCTTGGCTACGGCGACATCGGCAAAAGGGTCGCCGCTTTGGGGCATGCCTTTGGGATGAGGGTGATCGTCCACACGAGAACGGTGAAAAACGATCCCGCCGTTCTGTTCGTTTCAAGGGAAGAGCTGCTGCAGCAGAGCGATTTTCTTTCGCTCAACGCTCCGCTGACTACTGAGACTGCCGATTTTATAAATGAAGAAAGCCTTGGACTGATGAAGAAGAGCGCCGTGCTCATCAACACCGCCAGAGGTGGTCTTGTAAACGAACGTGCCCTTGCCGCGGCGTTAAGGGAGGGCGCGATCGACAGCGCCTGCCTTGACGTGCTCCAAAGTGAGCCGATGGCGAAGGACTGCCCTCTTTTCGGACTGAAAAACTGCTTCATCACCCCCCATATAGCTTGGGCGCCCGCAGAAACCAGAGCGCGCTTGGCTTGCATTGCGGCAGAAAATCTGTCCGCCTTTTTGCGGGGGGAAGAAAAAAACCGCGTGGTTTAAGGCGAAAGGAAGGAATATGACCGAATCAAACAATAAAAAGGCATCAACGGGCGCACTTTTGGCATTGCTTGCCGCGGTGCTGGTCTTCGGCACGGTGGGGGTTTTGAAAAACCGCCTGGAGCTTCCGCCCGCCTTGGTGGCACTCATCCGAGGGGTGCTGGGTGCCCTCTTTCTCGTCTTGTTTATGCTGATCACAAGGAAGAAATTTTCCTTTTCGGCAGTGAAAAGAAATTTGCCCGTCCTGCTTGCCTCGGGCGGGTGCATCGGACTCAACTGGCTGCTGCTTTTTGAGGCGGTGGATATTTCGGTGTCGGTGGGCACTCTTTGCTACTATACCGCTCCCATCTTCGTCATTCTTTTTTCTCCTCTCCTTTTAAAGGAAAGGCTGACGCCGGTGAAGCTTCTTTCGGTGGCAGCCGCCCTTTTCGGGATGCTGCTGGTGTCGGGCGTGTTTGAGCAGGGCGGGGGAGCGGATCCTCTGTGCGTTCTTTACGGCATCGGCGCCGCGCTCCTTTACGCCTCGGTGATGATCTTGAACAAAAAGCTGAAGGATATTTCTGCCTACGAGCGCACGGTGACCCAGCTGCTCGTTGCCTCGGTCATCCTCCTGCCCTTCTGCCTTTTTGGAGGAGAATTTGCCGCGTTAAAGGGGTGCGGATGGCAGGAATGGGCGCTTCTTGCCGTGATCGGCGTGGTGCATACCGGCATCTGCTACGCCTTATATTTCGGCTCGATGATGAAGCTAAAGGGGCAGACGGTGGCGCTCTTGTCTTATCTTGATCCCGCCACAGCCATCCTTTGGTCAGCCCTGCTCCTTCACGAACGGCTGACCCTGCCCGCCCTTGCGGGGGCGGTGCTGGTCATCTGCTCGGCAATGGCAGGCGAGCTTTTGCCCGGACTGCCGGCGTTTAAAAGAAATTCTTGAGTTTTAAAGAGGAAGGTGTTCCGAGCGCTTTTTCGGAATGCCTTCTTTTTTTGCCCTTCATTTTTGGGGAGGCTGACGGGTTATTTTTGGAGGGTTGAAGGAAAGAATAAAAAAATCGGCGGGATTTGTCTTTTTCTCTTGACAAGCGGGGCAGAATCAAGTACACTATAAGGTAGAGATCTTATGGGATTTTGATGCCATGGGACGGGAAGAGCGAGGACGAGCGAGGGAAATTGCCGTGAATTACGTATTTTTTGACATTGAATGCGCAAATTGTATAGAGGGACAGGCGAAGATCTGTTCCTTTGGCTACGTGGTGACCGACGAGCACTTTCAGATCCTTGAAAAGGAGGATCTGATCGTCAACCCCAAGGCGCCCTTTTTGCTCACGGGCAGAAAAAACAGACCCTTTATCCAGCTTGCCTACAGCAAGACCGAATTTAAGAAAGCCCCCACCTTCCCCTACGTTTACGACCGCATCAAGGAGCTTCTGACCCGCCCCGACACGCTGGTCTTCGGCTATGCCGCCGACAACGACGCCAACTATCTGCGAAGTGAATTTGAAAGATACTGCCTGCCCTGCGTGAACTTCTCCTACTGCGATCTGCAAAAGGCCTATCATTTTATCGAGACCCCCGGTGAGCAGTCCCGCCAGGTGTCGCTGTCCGATGCCGCCGCTATGTATATGGGCGAGGTCAATCAAGAGGTGCACAAGAGCGACGACGACGCCTATTTCACCATGCGGGTGCTGGAGGGGCTTTGTGCCAAGACGGGCAAGAGTCCCGCACAGCTGGTGGAGGAATACCCTTCCTGCTCTGCAAGGCTTTTTGACGGCAAGGTTTATATCCGCGTGCTGGAGGGGAGCACCCTTTTGGAGCGGATCTTGGGTGACAAGTCCGACCGCATCGCGCCAAAGAGCGTCAACCGCACCCTGTATCTGCGCTATATCCGTCACGTGAAGCCCTCCGAAAGGGTTTGCAAGCAGGTCTTGAAGGGCAAGCGGGTCGCCATTCCCGAAAAGTTTGCCGAGCGTCACTACCGCCACACCATGAAGCTGATCTCTCTTATCTGCGATCACGGCGGACGCTACTATATCTCGCCCAGCGACTGCAATCTCTTCATCAACTATCCCGTTTATCACGACGACGGCACCTTGAAGACCAACCCCGAGATCGCCCGCCTTCAGCAAAAACGGGGCATCTTCAGGGTGAAGATCCACACCCCCGAATCCTTCCTTGCCCTTCTTTCAATGACCCCCGAGGACTTTGAGGCGATGGAAATGCCCGACGTATCCTATCTTTTGGACGAAAAATATGCGCCTCGCGTGAATGCCGCGGGCGAAAAGAGCGAGCGGCAGAAGCCCGTAAAGAAAAACCGCACGGTGCTCTGACCGCGCGGCTTGCCGATGGGGTGAGAAATTTCCGTTTTTTGCCCGATTCGCCTCAGTTTTGCTTTTGCACGAACTTGTATTCGTCGTAAAAGCGGTAATAGGGGCAGGCGGAGGTGTTGCCGAAGGCAAAGCTTACAAATTCGTCCTCGTCTAAATTCATAATGCAGGAATAATCGCCGTATTCGTCGGCGTCGTAAAATTCACAGCTCTCGCAGGGAGTGGATGTCCCGCTTTTTTTGAGGCGTTCCTTGCCCTTGGCTGACTGCTTTTTCTCCCGTTCGTCCTTCATCGCGTCCTCCTTGCCGATTCTTACCCACAGTATAGCACCAAAGGGCAAAAAAAGCAACGGGAAGAGAAAATTTTTCGATTTTTTGAAAAAAGCCGTTGATTTTTCGGTTTTTTTCGGGACTTGATAGATGAAAGCGCCCCGCAAGGGGCAAATATCCCCAACAGAAAGGAACGATTATGAAAAAAAACAATCTGATCCGATTGACCGCAATGCTGCTGGCTCTGCTTTCGGCGCTGAGCCTTTGCGCCTGCACCAAAAGCAACCTGACCGTCAGCTCGGATGACCCCGCCTCGGGCGCCCAGTCCCCCTCGGGCTTGCCCACGCCCGGAGACCCCACTCCCTCCGCGCCCTCCTCGGGCAACGGAAACGTCACTCCCTCGGGCGATCCCATCTCCCCCCTTCCCTCGGACGATCCCGTGGAGCCCACCCCGTCGGAGGACCCTGTGGAGCCCACCCCGTCGAAGGACCCTACCCCCACGCCCACGCCCTCCGATGATCCCGTCGATCCTCCCGAGCCCGAGAAGACGGTGGAGGTGCCCGCAAATACGGTGCGCCACGTGTTTACCCATTGCCTCATCAACGATCCCGCTAAGGGATGCGCCACCGCATCGGGTCCTCTTGACGTGGACTGCCTCACCGTTTCGGAGTTTGAAAAGCTGCTCCAATCCCTTTACGACAACGATTTCGTTCTCATCAATATCAACGATATGTATGCCCTGCATAAGAACGGCACGGCAAGGCTGCTGCCCACCGTCACCGTTCCCGAGGGCAAGAAGCCGCTGGTCATCTCCATTGACGACGTGACCTACGACCCCAAAAAGAGGGGCTCGGGTATGATCGACCGTCTGGTGATCGAAAACGACACCATTATGGGCTGCTACGACAACGCCGACGGCTCCACCACCTTAACCGACGGAGAGGTCTTCCCCATCCTTGAAAAATTCCTGAAGACCCACCCCGATTTTTCCTATAACGGTGCCAAGTTCACTCTGGCACTCACCGGCTTTGCGGGGATCCTTGGCTACAGAACCGACGAGCAGTACGCCGAGCAGGGCATCGACGTGGCAAAGGAAAGAGAAAAGGCGATGGTGGTGGTCAATTGGCTGAAGGAAAACGGCTACAATTTCGCCTGCCACAGCTATTCTCACAGCAACTATACCACCTGCTCCTTGGAGCGTGTACAGCGTGACGTGATGATGTGGAACAGAAACGTCAAGCCTCTGATCGGAGATACCAAGGTCTTCGTGTACCCTTACGGCGCTTGGACCGAGTACGGCACCGCGAAGCACGATCTTCTGCGGGAAGAGGGCTACGTGATGTTCTGCGGTACCTCCCAGCTCAATACCATCTGGGACGGCAAGCAGCCCAAAAAGGGCGGCATTGCCTCGGGCACCGGCACCATCTATCTGGAGCGCTTCACCATGACCGGCTTTACCGTAAGAACCTACGGAAGCACTGCCACCTATCTCAACTACTATTTCAACTACTTCAAGGATCAGGGCTACAGCGATGATGAGGCACAGGCAAAGGCACAAAAGCACTACGACGTGAACTATCCCACCGCCAGAAAGAATATGCTTGAGTATTGCGTGCCCGAGCAGATCTACGACCACGAAAACCGCTACCACAAGATCCTTCCCGACGAGGAATAACTCTCTTTGCCATCCAAGACCGAAATAAGCTTCAGCTAAGAAAGGATATGCTTCATGAAATCTCTTCGTGAACTGTACAAAGTAGGCAGAGGCCCCTCCAGCTCCCACACCATGGGTCCCGAAAAGGCAAGCAAGTATTTTCTTTCAAAGACCCCCGACGCCGATCGCTACGAGGTGATCTTGTACGGATCCCTTGCCGCAACGGGCAAGGGGCACCGCACCGATGCCGCCATTGAGGAGACCATTGCACCCAAGCCCGTGAAGATCGTTTTTGACAATGATACACCGGAACATACTCTTCCTCACGCCAACACCATGGATTTTATTGCCTACAAGGAAGGGGAGGAGCTTTTGCGCACCCGCATTCTGTCGGTGGGCGGCGGCGATATCCGTATTGAGGGCTGTCCCGAGGAGGAAAAGCCCGAAATATACAAGGAAAACAGCTTCACCGAGATCGCGGCTCTGTGCAAAGCCAAAAAGATCCGTCTTTCGGACTACGTTTTTGAAAACGAGGGTCCCGAGATCCGCCACTTCCTTTACGACATCTGGCAGGTGATGAAGGAGGAGATCCAAGGGGGACTGACCACCTCGGGGATCTTGCCCGGCGGGCTGAACGTGGAAAGAGTGGCACAGCTCCTTTACAACAGAGGTCATATCGACGAGCGGCCCGAGACCAAGGAGAACCGCATCGTTTGCGCTTACGCCTTTGCGGCAAGCGAGCAGAATGCCGACTGCAAGACCATCGTCACCGCACCCACCTGCGGCGCTTGCGCCGTGGTACCGTCGGTGCTGAAGTATATGCAGGAAAAGAAGGGATTTGACGATGAAAAGGTGATCCGCGCCCTTGCGGTGGCAGGACTCATCGGCAATATCGTCAAGCAAAACGCCTCGGTTTCGGGAGCGGAGTGCGGATGTCAGGCGGAAGTGGGTACTGCTTGCGCTATGGCGGCGGCAGGACTTGCCGAGCTTTTTGAAATGGGCATCGACCAGATCGAATATGCAGCAGAGGTGTCGCTTGAGCATCATCTGGGACTCACCTGCGACCCCATTTGCGGTCTGGTGCAGATCCCCTGCATTGAGCGTAACGCCGTGGCGGCAATGCGCGCCATCAACGCACTGTCGCTGGCAAACTTCCTGGTGGGCACCCGTAAGATCTCCTTTGATATAGTGGTCAAGACCATGTACGAGACCGGACGCGATCTGGGGGCTGAGTACAGAGAAACTTCCGAGGGCGGTCTTGCAAAGCATTTCTGAAAGAAAACCAAACAGATAAAAAAAGACATTCTCAAACGGCGTTTGAGAATGTCTTTTTTTATTGCTTATTGTTGGGTTCTTGCCACCATGGTGTCCCATTCCTTTTCGTCGATCATGGAACGGATGTCCTTGCCCGAGTATTCGGAAAGCTTTTCCACGTACTTTTCAAGCATTTCGGTGTTGTTCTTTGCCTTCCAGCCTGATTCTTCAAACCAATGGTAGGTCTTCGTCATCGCCTGCCAGCCGTCCATTTGACCAAACTCGGTGAAGATGGCTGCGGTGCGGAAGATGTCGTAGGTGCCGTTCATTTTCTTGTTGCCGGAGACCTTGTTGTAGCACTCGTTGATGTTACTGCCGTTGAAGTAGTCCTTGGCGCCAAACTCGGAGGGAGCGGCAACCGCCTCGGGGTTGTCAAAGAGCACGTAGCTGACCTTGATGTCGGTCATTGCTTCGCCCTCAAAGTCCCACTGTCTGCCCCAGTCGAACATATGACCCATCTCGTGGAGCATCAGGAAGTTGTAGTCGGTCACGCCCATCTTGTCTCTCTGCGCCATCTTTCCAAGGTCGGTGTACATAAAGGTCATATCTGCCGAGATGACCATATAGTCGCCCATTACGTAGCCGGGGTATTCTTCCGCCTCGTATGCCTTGAAGATGATGTGCTGATAGGGCACGAAGCCGGTCAATTCAATGTAGGAGCGATAGGTGTTTTCCATCTGGTCAGCCCACTGCTTCATACGCTCGTCGGTCACTCTTGCTCTTTTTAAAATCTCGGGACCCATACGCACGGTGAACAGACCGTTGGTGCTCTTCCACTCCATGTAGCGGTCGCAGCCGCCGGTCAGCTCCTCAAACTTCCATCTGATCTCGTTGCCCGCACCCTCGAAGAGTGCCAGCTCAGGGCTTTCGCTGCCAGCGGCAAGGGCGAAAATGGGGTTGACAGCGCTCTTTAATGCGAAGGTGCCGTCGCCGAAGTCCTCTAAATAGAAGAGCTGCTTTCTGTCGGGGTTGGAGGCGGAGGCGGGGAAGACCTTGGTGGTGCCGCCGGGCAGAGCCTTTTGCGCGGTCAGTGCAAAAGAGGGCAGGTCGCCCGCGTAAAGCACGTAGCCTCTGCGGCCCTTGGCGTCAACGAAGGATTCGACCGTCCAGCAGGTGCGCTTGTAGTCGGTCTCTTCATAGCCGGGGGTGTTGGTGTTGTCGTAGCCCAGCACCTTACCGTCGGTGGAGGTGATCTTGTAAAGACCGAAGGGGATCTTCACGGGCTCTGCCTCCACGTCCTCGGGAGAGGTGCCCTGGGGCAGGGTGGTGCTCAGCTCGGGAGAGGGGTTGGAGGGGGTACTCGGATCCTCGGTCTTGTCTTTGTTACAGGATGCAAAAAGGGTCAGGGCAAAGAGCAGGGTCAGCAATAGTGCAAGCGTTCTTTTCATTGGTGTCCGTCCTTTCCGTTTTGTAAAACGATCTTTCTTTTTGTTTTGATGTGCCATATAGCGTAAGATCCTTCGGCGAGCCGAAGGATCTTATTCTCAAAAGGGGGTATCGGCGGGGGTCATTCACCCGAATAGCCGTATTTGGTCATAAAGACGTTCCACTCCTCGTCGGTGAAGAGGGCTCTCACGTCCTTGCCGGAGAACTTGGACAGCTTTGCCACGAAGTTTTCAAACTTCTCATAGTTGACGTAGGTGGTCCTGCCTTCCTTGTAAAGCTCGGCGTACGCCTGCTTGTAGACCGTCCAGTTTGCATCGTCGATCTCTCTCTGGATCTCCACGAACTTCAGAGCCGCACCGTAAGCGCCGTACTCCAAGCTCTTTCCGATGGGCTTCTTTCCTGCCGCCAGACCCACGTAGCATTCCTCGATCTGTCTGTGGCCGTCCTTGCCGTCGGCATAGAAGTAGCTGGTGGCACCGTACTCGGAGGGAGCGGCAC
Source organism: Clostridia bacterium (assembly GCA_017465885.1). GTDB lineage: Bacteria > Bacillota > Clostridia > Oscillospirales > CAG-272 > UBA11512. The sequence continues at coordinate 117,893 of JAFTVG010000021.1, forward strand.
AGCCGCCGCCTGCCTGCAGAACGTATGCGACCTTCAGGTCGGTCATCATTTCGGCTTCAAAGTACCAGGGCTGCTGGTTGTCGAACATATGACCCATTTCGTGCAGTGCACAGAAGTTCCAGTCGATGACGCCGTCCTTCTTCCAACGGGTCGCCATCTTGTTCAGATCTCCCTTGATGAAGCTTTCGGAGATGGTGATGACGTTGTAGTGCTCGGTGGAGTTCCAAACGTAGCCGATGTGGGGAGAGGGCTCGTAGCCCTTGACCACGATGCTCTCGTGGGCGGTGAAGGTGGTCAGGTCGAGGTAATGGTTGTAGGCGTCGTCCAGGTTGTTTGCCCAGGTCTGGAGCATCTCGTCGGTCACCTTTGCGGCGCGGTGGATGTTGGTTGCCAGACGAACGACCACGTTTCCTTCGTCGCTGATGTACTGCACGAAGGCGTCTCCGCCGCCGCGGGTCTTCATTTCCAGATTGAAGGAGGTAATGCCGGTGGCACTTTCTCTCTTCTCAAAGACCAGCTTGCCGTCCTTTAAGGACATGCAAAGCGAGCGATCCTTGTTGATCACGAAGGTGTAGGAGCCGTCTTCGTTTTCTTCGATGCGCCACTGCAGGGTCTCTCTCTTGTCATCGTAGTAGGTGGTGGAGCCGCTGGTGTATTTCTTTCCGCGGAAGACCACGTCATCGCCTTCGCTTACGTAGAAGCGGTCGGGCGAGCCCAGCACGTGCATGCTGTCGCTTCCTGCAAAGACCAGATAGTAGGGATCCTTGTGGGTCTGATATACGATGGTCAGCTCATTGAGCTCACCGCCAAGACCGGAGGCGACGTTCACGTCGTCCTTCTCGCCCTTTTTGGCGTAGCTGATGGGGGTGGTGGTGCCCACGGGGGTCACGGTATACTGACCAACGGGCAGCACGCCCAGCTCCTCCTCGGTCATCGGCTCACCCTCCTTTTTCTCATCCTGGGAGGGAGAGGGGGAAGGAAGGGAGGGGGTGGGTGTTA
>JAFTVG010000022.1 GCA_017465885.1 Clostridia bacterium
AGTTTTTAGTGATATTCCGTCTACGACGGAGTGATATATTTTGCTACGCAAAATGTGATATTGAAACCTACGGTTTCAGTGATATTATATTCGCCCCTAACGCCCGCAGGCATATCACTTGCGAAGCAAATATCACGCACCAAAGGTGCATATAACTCGCCGTAAGGCGAATATAACTGAAAACGACAAGTTTCTGTCGAAACTTGTCGTTTTCTGGCGCGCCCAGCAGGATTCGAACCTGCGACCTACCGGTTCGTAGCCGGGCACTCTATCCGCTGAGCTATGGGCGCATCCGCAAGTAGTAATATACCACAATCTTGCAGAAATGTCAAGAGCAATTTTGAAAAAATTCAAATTATTTCTTGCCGCTCAAAAGCGTCTTTTTAAGGGAGCCGGATCACTCTGCCGTCCTTGAAAAGTATTGGCTGAGGACGATATATACCCCTTCATCAAAGGGGCTGGACAGCTCTGCATCGCCGAGTGCCTTCCCGAAGGTAACATCGCTGCTTCCCTCGGTGAGAGCGAGGTATCTGTCAGCCGCCTCCTCCAAACCCTGATCTTGCGCGATCACGTAAAGCTCGATAGAGGGGATCAGCGACACGGCGTAGCTGAGATAATACAGTGAATTTGCGATGATCGCCATATGCCAATATTCGGATGGCTTCATAGACATACTGTTTTCAAGTATGGTCGTGGCACCAAGCTCCTCCACGCATTCATCAAAGACTCGGTCGTATTGATCGTAGGTCAGACTTTCATCTGCGTAGACTCTCTGTTCAAACATATCGCAGGCAGTGGAGATGATGATGTTTAAAAAATGCTCGTAGGCTTGGCTTTTTACGATCATATCGTAGGTAGAGCTGTCCTCCTCGTAAAGACTGCCAAGATAGCTGTAATATAGCCATTCGTTTCCCTGAGAATGCACCTCGTTTAAGTCCATTGAGGTATAGCCACCCGTCGTTTCCAAAAAAGCAGCAAAATGCCCTTGCTCGTGAATGCAGGTGGATATGGTTTGATATCCCTCACCGAAATAACAGAGGGTAAAATCGTAATACCGCAAATAGGTGGTGAACGCGATGGGATAGGACTCTTCATCACCGAATATCGAGTGGTTTTCCCACTTGTCGATGAAGGAATCGGCATCCCAGTATTGCAGGGAATAGTAATCCGAAAGCTCGCCGTTTGCCGTGGAGGTGGTCAATTCCTTTCCAAACAGGGCGCTCATTTCTTGTTCAAGTGCCTTTGCGCCTTCAGGGTCCTTTGCCGCAAACGCTCCGATCTCCTCATAAAGATCCTTTGCCATAGGGACGACGTAGTCCTTCACGTATCCGTGCATCTTTTTTGCTTGCTCCGGGGTGTAATCTCTGGAGTAGACCACGTCGTAGGCGTAGTCAGGATAGCTGTCATAATCGGAAAGCAGGGCGATCTCTCTGTTCTTTTTTACGATCTGCTCATAGATGCGCCCACTCTCAAAAAGAAAGTCTTGATCCTCAAAGCTCAGCGATCTGTATTCCGAGATGAGATCGTTTCGTTCCTTCGTGATTCTTGCCACCTCTCCTGAAAAGCTGTCGGCAAGAGCCAAGATCCTTTTTCGATCGGACTTGCTTAAGCTACCGAAGAAAAAGTGGCGATAGTTGCTTTCGTAAATAGGACGATACATAGAAAGGAGTCTTGAAGAATAGTCGGTATAGAGTTGGTTTAAACGAAGGTACTCGTCCATTGCCGCGCTGTCCTCAGGATTGGCATAGTAGCGGATATTGCAAAGATTTGCGTGATCGGCAACGTAAAACATATCCTGCGCCTGCGCACTGAACAGCAACAAGAAGGGAATGGCACGCACCACGTTGTTGGCTTTGAGAAGCTCCTCCATTTTTTCAAAGCGTTCCTCGATCTGAAGAGGGATCTGCTCGTCGAATTCATACACAAGATCGGCGGTGATTCGAAATTCGGTATCGGGTTTTACCGCGCTGTCAAGAAGACTGTAATCGTCAAGGTAGCTTGCTATGGTGCTGCAGGAGGAAAGAGTCAGAAGGGATAAGGCGACCAAGAGAGCAATACATCGCTTCATTATTGTTTTCATATCAGATCCTTTCTGCTGATTTTATATCAGCCGGAAAACATTGTTTTTTTCGGTTTCAAATGCTTGATAGATGCTGATAAAGACCTCTTCCTTGAAGGGAGAGGAAAGTCCTGCATCTAAGATCGTTTTGTGAAAGGGAGCATCAGCCGACACAGTGCAAAGGTCGTAATAGAGCTCCGCCGCGTGATCAAAGCCCCTTTCTTTTGCGATGAGGAAAAACTCGATGGAAGGAACGAGGGAAACGGCGTAGCTGAGATAATACATCGAGTTGGAGATCACTGCCAGATGCCAATAATTCTCAAGATTACTGCCCATATAGTCCTTTAAGAAGGTATATGCACCCAGATCTCTGACGCAGTTGATAAACAGATCGTCATAATCCTCCGCCTTCAGACTTTCATCGGCGTAGACCGCCCGCTCAAAGGTGTCACAGCAGCAGGAGAGAGTGATGGTGAGCAGCTGGTTCAGTAGATAATAGGAGGTTAACTCCTTATAAAGCTCCTCGTCGTAAAGCCTTTCTGCGTAGGCAAGATAAAGCCACTCGTTTGCCTGAGAATGGGTCTCGCAAAGATCTATCGAGGATATGGATGCATCGGAAAGATAAAAGGCAAAATAGTGTCCCTGCTCGTGAACGTAGGTGGAAAGGGTCTGATATTCCGGTCCGAAATAACAGATGGGCAAGCCGCTTCTTTGCTGATAAGCGGTAAAGGCAACGGGCAGTGAGTCGTCATCCTTGGCGGTAAAGATCAGATCGTCAAAAGCGGTAAAGCCATCGGCAAAATCGCCTCCCAGCTCGTTATAGTAGGGTGTGAGCTTTTCTTTCATCAAGTCAAAGCTCACGTCCTGCTGACAAAGCTTTTTGAATTCACAATCCAGCGTAAAATAATCATCCGAAGAGGACAGATCGGCAAGAAGCCGCTCTCCCAGAGGAACGATATATTCCTTCACGTAGTTGCAAAAGCTCTTGATTTCTGCACTTGTGTAATCTCTGCCGTAGATCTGACTGTCTGCATAGGTGGGGTAGTCCGCCACGTCGGCAAGCAGAGCGAGTTGTCTGTTGTTTTTTACGATTTGGTAATAGTACTCGCTGCTCTTCTTTTTGAAGGAAAGCGCATCCTGATCCAGCTGCTCGTAAAGCTGAACGTATTTGTCCCGCTCCTTGGTCACTTCGGCATATTCTTCGGTATAGGTCTTGCTTAAAGCAAGTGCCTCCTCGATTTCATCGTCAGTCCAGTCTGAAAAGAAGAGATCGGAATGATGGCTGAGATAGATATCGTCGTAAAGACCGTTTATGCGAGCATAGAAGTCGGTAAGCACGCCTGAAAGCCGTTCGTGCTCCTTGGCAAGAGAAGCGCTTGAGGGCGCTTGGCAAAAGGATACGTAGACCAGGTTGCAATGATCTGAAAGAATATAAAAGACCTTTTCAAGATCGGCATAAAGCAAGACCAGCTCCTCAGTCTTTTTTGGATCGTTTTCCTTGACCAGCCTTTCCATTTGACTTAGCAGATCATCCACCTTTTCTTCGGTCGTGTCATCATAAAGATCCTCGAGTTCTGCATTTTTTCCGTATTCGGTAAGATATCCTTGCTTGCTCAAGGACTGAAGAAAGATCATCTGAGAGATCAGCGAGCAGGAAGAAAGGAGCAACAAAGATGCGGCAAGAAACAGGGCAACGATCGCTGAAACGAACCTGCGTACGCTTTGTTTTTGGTTGATCGCCGTATTCATAACAGTACCTTCTTTTTTAGTTTATCCGCATATAGTATACTACATTTTTATAAAAAAGTAAAGTGAAAGATTGTTAATTTCATAATTTACACTCATTTTATACTTGAACGCCGATTTCATACTGATTTTGCATATTGACCGCCGATCTTTAATAGAATATACCAATTCTGAATATTGAGAGGGCTTGGGAGTATGCTTGTGGATAACGATCTTGAAAGCGTAAGGATCCGCTGTGAAAAAGCGGCGCTATACATTATAGAAAACAGGGCAACAGTGCGCAGTGCGGCAGCAAAACTGCAAATCAGCAAATCAACGGTACATAAGGACGTCACACAGCGGCTGCTTAGGATCAATCCTCCACTTTATGAAAGGGTGAAGGAGATTCTTGAACAAAACAAAAAGGAGCGCCATATCCGCGGCGGAGAAGCGACAAGGAAAAAGTACTTGAAGCCCCGGCTTGCACAAAAGGATCAAGATACTCTTTGTCGTGAATAAAAGACTCATAAAAAGAAATACTTATAGTATTCCGAAAGCAAAGCGGAGGCGCATATGGAAAAGGAAAAAATAAAGGAAACCTATAAAGAATATGCAACGAGAAAGGCGACGCGGTCCCCTCTTTTTAAAAACGTCGCACGGGCATTCCTCTGCGGAGGAAGCGTTTGTCTTTTGGGGCAAGCAATGGCGGAGGTATATATCCTTCTTGGCGTGAAAGAGGATGATGCGTTCCTGCTTTCAAGCATCTGTCTGATCTTTTTGGCAATTCTTCTGACGGGGATCGGTATTTTTGACGATCTGGCATCCTTTGCGGGAGCAGGAACACTTGTCCCCATCACCGGCTTTGCCAACGCCATGTCCTCGCCAGCGATTGATTCAAAATCAGAGGGCTTTGTGCTGGGCGTGGGGGCAAAGATCTTTACAGTAGCCGGCCCTGTGATCTTGTTTGGTACGGCGGCATCGGTTATATACGGGGTGATCTATTGGATAACGACCCTGTTTTGACTAAAAAACAGAGTTTTGGCAATAAAGCAAAGGGGTGAACGATCGTTCACCTTTTTTGCTTTTATAAGTAACTGTAGAATAGATCGAAAAGCGCCTCTGTATTTTCCTCAGAGTATTCGATCTCGGAAGAAAAGAGACGAGCAAGCTCCACAAGATCTTCCATCGTGACCTTTTGATACAGATGCCATCTGAACAATGCAAGATCAAAGAAAAATGCTGTGCTTTGAAGGGCAAAAAGCGCTCGTGCACAAGCGTCGTCCTCATCAAAAGCGGTAGCGTAGTGGCGATAAACAAGATACACCGCAAATTGCTCAAAAGAAACGGATTGGGCGTCGATCTCTTTTTCAAAAGCAAGCTTGACCGCTTGGTCGGTTTCTTCAGAGGCAATATACTCCTCTAAAAGCCTGCTCCACACAGGGTCAAGGCGCTCTAAGAGGTATAATTCCTCGGCATAGGAGCGGCTGTCTAAAGGAAGGCAGACAAGTCCCAGCTTATCAAGTGCTTTTTGGATTCTTTGAGATATGGTCAGATCTCGTTCTTGTAAAATGTCTATGATCGACCGTCGCTCTTTTAAAACGGAATCGGCGTCATCGGTATAAGCACCGCCGTCTGTCAAAAGGATGGTTTTTTCTTTTTTGCCGAGGATCAGTCTTCCTGCCTGCTCACAGCAAAGCCCCAGACCGCACTCGATATGGCCGTTGTGCTGATTATAAAAGCGAGGATGCTCTCTGCAGATATCGCACAGTGCCTCGTCTCCCAGCGCAATGATCAGGTCGCACAGATTGTTTTCGTTTAAAAACGGACAACGATCCTCGGGTGTCAGCACAAAGTGGGGCGTTGGTTCAAGGCAGATATTCTCCTGCAGTCTCTTTCCAAGCGGACCTGCTGTTTTTTGGTAGTATGACAGCTTTTCTTCGTCAATGTCGATCTCCCATCCGATACAGCAATTATGCTTGCACGAACTGCCGATGCATCGAAAATCTTTATAATAATCGGGATAGACTATCAAAACGATCACCTCCGTTTACTCAGTATAGCACAGTTTTCGACGGTTTGTCAATTCGTTTCTTTTCACGTTTTTGTATATGGATCAAATGGCAGGGGAATACTGCTATAGAAAGGGAAAGAAAGAGGAATAGGATGAAAAAACGAATCAAAAAACTGAAAAATCAAGTATATATAACCTCTTGTGCCGCAGTAGGCGGAAGAAAAGAGGGCGAAGGACCGCTGGGTGCATGTTTTGACTATATCGATCGTTCTGATCGATTTGGAAAGAGCACGTGGGAGCAGTCGGAGGCGGAGAGTCAGTTTATGGCGCTGAATTTTGCACTGAACAAGAGAAAATGCACGGCAATGGAGCTGGATGTACTGCTGGCAGGTGATCTGATCAATCAATGTACCGGCTCGTCTTACGGGCTGTTAGATTACGACGTCCCTTTTCTTGGCATATACGGCGCCTGTTCCACCTGCGCAGAAGGTCTGCTTTTGGGAGGACTTTTGCTTGATTCGGGGCACTTCAAGAAATGTGCATCGGTCAGCTCCTCCCATTTTTGCTCGGCAGAACGGCAATTCCGTTCTCCAATTGAATACGGCGGTCAAAGACCGCCCACCTCTCAGTGGACTGTGACGGGTGCGGGAGCCTTTCTTTTGGAGACGGGATGCGTTGAAGCACCCCTTGCCCGTATTACCCAGGTTCTACCGGGGATCACCCAAAACGGAGGGATCAATGATCCTTCGAATATGGGCGCGGCGATGGCGCCCGCTGCTCTTGACAGTCTTTTGACCTTTTTTAAAGAAAGCCAAAGCAAACCCTCTGATTTTGATCTCATCCTGACGGGGGATCTTGGGTACGAGGGCAGCAGGATCTTAAGAGAGCTTTCAAGCAAGGAAGGCTATTTCATAGACGATGTTCACAATGACTGCGGTCTGATGATCTACGAGCGAAAAAAGCAGGGTGTACACGCGGGCGGCTCGGGATGCGGCTGTGCCGCCACCGTGCTTTCTTCAAAAATCCTCGGAGAACTGAAGCAGGGAAGGATGAAGCGCGTTTTGTTTATGGCAACGGGAGCGCTGATGTCTGCCGATTCGTTAAAGCAAGGGCTGACGATTCCGGCTATTGCTCATATCGTTTGCTTGGAGGGGGTAAAATGATCTATTTATATGCATTTTTGGTCGGGGGGATCATTTGTGCCGTTGCGCAGATCCTGATTGATAAAACGGCGCTTACCCCTGCCCGCATTCTTGTTGGTTGCGTGGTTTTGGGAGTGTTCTTGTCGGCTATAGGACTATATGAGCCTTTGGTCGAGCTTGCAGGCGCAGGGGCAAGAGTACCGCTTACCGGCTTTGGACACACCCTGTGCCGAGGAGTGAAGGATGCGATAGACAGGGAAGGGGCTATCGGGATACTGAAGGGCGGGATCAGTGCTACCTCGGCAGGCATTACCGCCGCAATGTTTTTTTCTCTTTTGGCATCAGTTCTTTTCAAAGGAAAACCCAAGTGAGAAAGCGGCTCCTGCGTCTTGATTTATTCACAAAAAAGTCAAATCCTCTTGACAGAATTTGATATTATTGATATAATAATATGTATCAAATATACTCCACGGAGGAACACAGAATGAAGAAACGACTGCTGACTTTGTTGCTCGCCGCTTTAATGGTAATTGCAACCTTGTTTGTGCTGGTATTGTCATCAAGCGGTGACAACACCTACATCGATCTGACCACCATCACCCCCTACGACGTTTCGGTTGGATGGGGCAACCTGACCTTGAACAAGGGTCTTGACGGTCAGTCTCTTGATATGGCAAATGAAAACGGTACCACTACCGTGTACGAAAAGGGCTTTACCGCCCACGCTTCATCCTCCATGTCCTTCAAGATCGAGGGATTGGGCGTTTCTATGTTTACCGCCTATGCAGGCGCTGAGCACTCCACCAATAATGCAACCACCACCTCCACCTCTATTATGTTTCAGGTCTATGCCGACGACAAGCTGGTATACGAGACCGGCGTTATGAGCTATAACGATCCTGCCATCTATATCCAGGCACCTATTCCCGCAGGAGCCAAGGTTTTGAAACTGGTTACCGATGAGGTAGAGGCTGCTACCGGTGACCACTCTGCGTGGGGTGAGCCGAGACTCTATACCGACCCCGAAGCGCTCAAGAGGTTCAACTCCATTGAGCTCACCTCCGAAAAGAGTGCATACGTAAAAGGCTCCACCGCTCAGCTTGCGTATGCCTTCAAGGATATCGCAGGAAACGAGGTCGTTCCCGATTCCATTTCCTTTGCCTCCTCCAAGCCCGATGTGGCAACCGTTGACAAAAACGGTCTGATCACCGCAAAGGCAAAGGGTACGGTCGTTTTCACGCTGACTGCAACCAAGGATGACGTGACTCTCAGCCAAAGCCTGCCCATCTCCTTTATGGACAAGGTTACCCCTCAGGACTTCGTCCTCAACTCTCCCGATGGAAATCTGACCTTCACCGTCAGCCATACCGACGAGGGCTCCATTTCTTACACCGTATCCGACAAGAGCGGATTGACCATGGTCAACCCCTCCTTTATCGGTGTAAATACCGAGGTCTGCAACTTCTCCAATGCTCTGGCACTTGAAAACAAGAGCGATATCATCGAACATAACGATACTTACACCGCTATTTCGGGCAAGAGAAGCGAAGTGAAGAATCACTATAACGAACAGATCCTTTCCTTCTCCAAGGACGGATATTTCTTCGACGTATACCTGCGTGCATATGATGACGGCTTTGCATACAACTTTGTGATCCGCCGCGCAGACGGTAAGGAAGAAAAGATCAAGGTTATCCGTGAGACGGGTACCTTCTCTCTCCCCGAAAAGTCCTCTCTTTATGCTCAGAAGTGCGGCTCCCTGACCACCCGCTTCTGCTATGAAGAGGAGTATGAAAGCTACAGCAACACCACCGAGAAGAAAAAGACCTACAGCTGTTTCCCCATGCTCGTCCGCGTTGCTGACGATCAGAAGGCAAAGACCGACACCTATATGCTCTTAAATGAGTCCAACCTCTACGGTGACAGCTTTGCAGGCTCTTTGCTGGAATCTATGGGCAACTGTGTATATCAGATGCAGTTTGCCCCCGAGACCGATACGGGCGACGTGGTCATCACTACCTCCTTCACCTCTCCCTGGAGATACGGTATCGTCGGTTCTATCGATGAGATCGTAGAAAGCGATCTGACCGAAAAGCTGGCAGACGCTCCCGAAGGCGATTATTCCTGGGTCGTTCCCGGAACCACCGCTTGGATGTGGCTCTCAGAGCACTTTGACGGTCAGCGCAACGAGGCGACTATCCGTAAATACGTTGATTTAGCTGCCGAGATGGGCTGGAAATATCTGATCCTTGACGAGGGCTGGCAGCCCGGCGGCAGAGGCAGCTATAACGGTTATTTTCCCTTCTTTGCCGACCTGGTAGAATACGCTGAAAGCAAGGGCGTAGGCTTTATCGCTTGGGTACTGAAGGAAGATCTGGATACGCCTGAGGAGCTTGACGTATTGAATGACTGGGCGGCTCACGGTATCAAGGGTATCAAGGCAGACTTCTTTGATAACGAAGACCAGGCGACCATTGACGTTTACAAGAGCATTTACGAAAGATGCGCAGAGCTGAAGCTGGTTGTCAACTGCCACGGTGCCAACAAGCCTACGGGTGAAAGACGCACCTATCCCAACGTCATCAACCGTGAGGCTGTAAACGGTGAGGAATTCGGCTCCTTTGATATGGGTCTTGCAATGTATTGGATCTACACCCGTAACGTTGTCGGTCCCATCGACATTACGCCCAAGCTTTACTCCACCGGCGGACACACCACCTGCGCACAGATGGCTGTAAACGTTGTATTTGAATCTGGTATGCCTTGTATGGCAAGTGCCCCCGAGGACTATCTGGAATTCAATGCAAATTCCTTCTATAAGAAGCTGCCCGCTGCTTGGGACGATACCGTATTCCTTGATGGCGGCGTGGGACTGTGGGCTTCCATCGCGCGCCGCACCGGCGATAACTGGTACGCTTCCTCTATGACTCTTTCGGCAAGAAAGGGTCTTGAGATGGATCTGAGCTTCCTTGAGGATAATGCACAGTACTATGCAATCATCTATAGCGATGTCAATCGCAGAGACGTTGAGATGGCAACCAAAATCGTCACCTCCAAGGATAAGCTTGCATATGACCTTCTGGAGCATGGCGGCTTCAACGTGAAGTTCATCAAGATCACCGATGACGGCAAGTATCTGCCCTCCGAGATCATTCCCGAGAAGAAGACCATTGAGGCAATCGAGGGCTTTAGCCAGATTATCAACTATACCCTCAAGGGCGAGGATATTCTGATCTCCGATCTGACCTTCACCTCCTCCGATCCTACCATCGTCAGCGTGACCGGAAAGGGAGAGATCATTCCTGTGAAGGCAGGCAAGGCGACCATCACCATCGCAAGCGCGATCAATTCGAAGGTCAACACGACAATCGAAGTAAACGTTGCACCTTCTCCCTATACGCTCAACGATCAGTTCACTCTTGAAAATACCAAGAACGACAGCACCCTGTCCTTTGTTCTGGGCAACGTAAAAAAGATCAATCTGTTTACGAGCATCAGCCCCATGAGTGGGTCGAATCCTGCAAACGAGCTCCGTTTCAAGCTCCCCTCCGAAAACTTCAAGGCAACGGTGAACATCGACAACTTCTCGACTGAGCAGAACGTTTCTGGCGGTGTGATCGTTCGTGTCGGCGACAAGAGTGTGATTCTTGAAAGAATCAACAACGGCACCTTCATCGTAAATTGCCGCGGAAACGGCGTGAAGCTGGAGAACGTTACCGACTACGCCGCACAGAACAATAGTGCCAAGTCCTACACCGTGATCGTAGAGTTAAAGGGTGACAAGCTGGTCGTATCGGGCGGCTTCAATATGAACAGCACCAGAACCTTTGCTGAGCTGACTGTATCCGATCCTTCGGCACTGTCTCTCGGATTGTTCGCTATCACCTCCGATGCAAAGGCAGGACAGAGCTTTACTTTCAGCAATATGACCCTGAACGACAAGGACGTTCCTTTTGCAATTGAGGAAAAGGGGTCTGACGATCCTGTGGTCGATCCTTCTGAGCAGCCTTCTGCAGAACCTTCGGCAGACCAGCCTTCTGCCGAGGAAAGCAAGCCTCAGCCCTCTGAGGATGACGACACCGACAAAGGCGGCTTAAGCGCCACAACTATCGGCATCGTGATCGGTGTCGTTGCAGTGATCGTGGTCGGCGCAGTTGTAGTATTGATCGTTCTGAAAAAGAAAAAGTGATCCGAAAAGCTATTAAAGACACAGCTTATAAAAACGAGGTGCCGCCGGCGGCACCTCTGTTTTTTAAAATTGAAAGGAGGCTTACAATGAAGCATTACGAAAAGGTGATCGCTTGCCTACACGATGCGGGAAAAGAAGGTTATCTTGTAGGCGGGTGCGTGCGCGACCAATTGCTTGGAAAGGTACCGCACGACTACGACGTGACGACCAACGCTCTTCCCGAGGAAATGAAGGAGATCTTTTCCGATTTTCACCTTATCGAAACCGGCTTGAAGCACGGCACGGTCACTGTGATGTGCGACGGTGAGCCTATTGAAGTGACAACCTATCGCGTGGATGGATCGTACAGCGATGGCAGGCATCCTGACAGTGTCTGCTTTTCCAAAAGCCTCATAGAGGATCTCAAACGACGGGACTTCACCGTAAACGCTATGGCGATGACGGTAAACGGTGAGGTGGTCGACCCCTTTGGGGGAAGAGAAGATCTGAAAAACGGAGTGATCCGCGCTGTCGGCGATCCATATAAGCGCTTTGAAGAGGATGCGCTGCGCATTTTGCGTGCGGTACGCTTTTCATCGGTTCTCGGGTTCCCAATTGAAGAAACAACGGTGAAGGCGGCTGAGGCGCTTCTTGAAAAGCTGACGCTCGTTTCAAGAGAGCGATGCTTTATCGAGCTAAAGAAAACTCTTTGCGGAAAGTCGGTAAGAAGCGTGCTGACAAGCCACCCTCGCATTTTTGCAGCTGTGATCCCCGAGATTCTGCCGATGATCGGATTTGACCAAATGAATCCCCATCACTGCTACGATCTGCTTACACACACTGCCATTGCCGTGGAAAGTGCTCCCTGTGACCCGATTTTTCGACTGGCTGCCCTCTTTCACGATATGGGAAAGCCCTTTACGCAAAGTATAGACGAGCAAGGTATAGCACATTATTACGGTCACGCCGCTACGAGTACAAGGATCGCGGAGCAAAGACTTTTGGAGCTGAAGTCAGATAAGCACACCTTGGAGGAGGTTGTCTTTTTGGTGAAACATCACGATGCGCCTCCGGAATCCGATAGGGAGCAGATCGCCAAAAAACTCAGGCGTTTCGGCGAAAAGAGATTAAAAGCGCTGATCTCTATGCGCAGAGCGGATAATTTGGCGCAGTCATCGGAATTTTATCGCAAGGAGATCCACGATCAATGCATTGTGTGGATTGATGAATTGCTCTTAGAGCAAAAGCGTTGCTTCACCCTTAAGGATCTTGCTGTAAATGGCGCGGATCTGATAAAAGAAGGCTATAAGCCGGGACCTTCGATAGGTGTGATCCTTGAAGAATTATTGATTGCAGTATCCGAAGGGAGATTGCCAAACAAAAGAGAAGTGCTTTTAATATATGTGAAAAACAGAAAATAATAAACATAAACAACAAAAAAATATTGTCAAATTTGTGTAAATTGCCGTTGATTTTTTTTAAATTAAGTGATATACTACTTGAGTTTGAGAAAACAAATTTATACTATATTTTGAGAGGCAGTTATGTTATTTAGTGAAGCAGATCTTCCTTTTGGTCTTGCATCAAACACAGTGATCCTTTTTGCAATCGCTATGTTTTTGAGCGCAGGTCTTTTGATGTCCCGCGTAGTAAAGCCGTTGAAATTGCCCGCTGTAACCGGTTATCTGGTCGCAGGCGTGCTTGTTGGCCCCTTTGTTCTTGGATTGATTCCCGGTCTTGATTTTATCGACCACGAATTTATCTCAAGCTTCAGCATCATTTCCGACGTTGCTTTGGGCTTTATTGCCTTTGCCATCGGTAATGAATTCAGAATCGGTCAGCTGAAGGCGATCGGTAAGCAGGCGACAGTGATTGGTATTCTCCAGGCAGTATTTGCAACGATCCTGGTAGATGCCGCTCTCATCGGTCTGCACTTTGCAATGCCCGACAAGCTCCCCATCTCAAGCGCCCTGATCCTGGGTGCCATTGCATCTGCTACTGCTCCTGCCGCAACGCTGATGGTCGTTCGTCAGTATAAGGCGAAGGGTAAGCTGACAAGTCTGCTTCTGCCCATCGTTGCAATTGACGACGCGGTCGGCTTGATCCTCTTTGCAATCTCCTTCAATATTGCAAAGGCGCTGCTGCCCGGCGGAAGCTTCAACGTGGTTTCCGTGCTCGTTGAGCCCACCCTTGAAATCGTGCTTTCCTTGGTGCTGGGTCTTGTGATGGGTGTTATCCTTTCTTACTGTGAAAAGTGCTTCAAGTCCAATAGCCGCCGTCAGGCTCTTGCCGTCACCGCAGTGATTCTTGCAGTTGCGCTTTCTAAGCTGAAGTTCAACGTGGGCGGCGTACATATCGGATTTTCCGCGCTGCTTGTTTGTATGATGCTGGGTACCACCTTCTGCAACATCTGTGACTTCTCTGAGGATCTGATGGAGAAGATCGACAAATGGACTACCCCCATTTACATTCTCTTCTTCGTTATCAGCGGCGCAGAGCTTGAGCTTTCTGTCTTTGCGGATTGGGCGATCATCGTGATCGGTGCGGTTTACATTATCGTACGCTCGATAGGTAAGTACACCGGTGCGTCTATGAGTGCTGCAATGACCGGTTGCGATTCCAACGTGAAGAAGTATCTGGGATTTACGCTTCTTCCTCAGGCAGGCGTGGCACTTGGTATGGCAATGACCGTTTCTGCAGAGCTTCCCGAGGAAGGTGCGATCGTTCGAAACATCGTGCTCTTCGGCGTGCTGATCTACGAGCTGTTCGGTCCTCTGGTGACCAAGATCGCGCTGACCAAGGCAGGCGATATCCAGATCAAGTCCGAGGCAGAGAAAAAGAGCGAGGCTTACGAAAAGAAGATCGCAAAGAAAACCAAATAATCAAAAAGAGGAGCTGTATTGCTCCTCTTTTTCTTGACAAAAGATCGGTTGTGTGATAAAATAACGGCAATAGAAGGGGGAGTAAATGATGAATACGAAAAAGTGGTATCATACTTTATTGCAATGCCTTTTGGCGCTGGCGTTATTTTTGTTTTTCGTTTCCTCGTCAGTCTTCTTGACCCTCGCCTGCAAGCCGTTATATTATCTTGATATCGAGCTTCTTGATATCGTTGATGAATCGGGCTTCGAGAAGGAGGAGATCAAGGCAAACTATAATGCACTCATAGACTATAATCTGCCTTTAAGTGACGGTGAGTTGGTCTTTCCCAGCGAAAATATGATGTCTGAAACGGCTAAGATCCATTTTGAAGAAGTGAAGGACATTTTCGATCTCTTTAAAGTAGTGGCTTTGGTGATGATCCCCTTGTGTATCGCAGGTATTTACTATTTCTATTCCAAAAAGATGAAGGACTATCTTCTTTACACGGGTATCACTACTCTTGTTCTGCCCACGATTCTCGGCGGGTTGATCGCCTTGAACTGGGAAAAGGTCTTTTTGCTTTTCCATGAGATCGCATTTGACAACGACTATTGGATGTTTAATTATTGGGAGGATCGGATCATACGCATTCTGCCCAGCGCGTTCTTTATGCACTGTGCCGTTATGATCGTGGCACTGGTCTTTCTTTGCGGCGGGATCTGCACCTTCCTCTACTTTTTCCTTCGCAAAAAAGAACGACTTGCTCTTTCAAAGCAAGAAAATGAATGCCAAAACGGCATCTGAAAATATGAAAGCTCCCTATCTGATTAGGGAGCTTTTTAATTCAGTAATCCATAGAGCTTTTTGAAAGAAGCCGTTCGTCGCACTCCTCAAGAACTTCTTTGCTTGCGGCAATGATATAAAAGAACACGCTTGTCTTTTTTTCTTCAAGATACCTTCCATACATTCTTCCGTACATCTTGACCGGACAAAAAGGTTCATCCGCCTCAAAAGAGGGCACACCATACTGTAGATAAGACTGCGCAAAGGACTCTTTTTTGTGTGCACAGCCGTTTACCGTCATTTCTGCATCGATCCGGTACCAGCCTTCGCTTCCCGCATAGCTTACCCCATCCTGCTTATCGGTTGCTTCAAATTCAAAAACGAAGTCGCCATAAGATAGTCCGAAATCTGCAAGAACCAAGGTTTTGTAGTCATATTTTGCTACTGCCGCGGTATCCTCCTCGTGCACGCCCGTGATCTCGCCCTTCTCGTTTAAAACAAATCCGTAGGGAAGATCGCTCTTTACAAGATAAGCACCGTAAAAGCTGCTGTAATAAGGGCTTTCGGAGTCATAGAGCCTGCTGCAGCCCTTTACGGGCGAGAAAGCAGGGAAGTTATATAGGATGGTCAGCGAGCAGTCCTTACCTACGCTTCTGCCAAATGACTCGCCGGGGTGAAAGGTCATCACGAGGGGAAACCAATCACTTTTCAGTGTACGAAGTCCGCCGGGGATATGCAGATCGATATCCTCACTTACAAGAAGTGACTCCTTTTCACAAATACCGCTGTAAACGCTCATGATAGCCGTGCTGTAAAGCACCCTTGTAAAGGGAGCTGTTGCTAGAAGGGTGAATAACAGAAGGGAAGCGGTAAAGATCAGGAGAGCTTTGCTCTTTTTATCAAGAAGAACGTACAAATCTTTCAAATTCTCTTTCAAACACATAATTTACCTAAAGAATTTGGCAGTTGCAATGCAACTGCCAAATCTTATATCGTCCGTTTGATTATACGGTGTGGATCTTTGCCTGCTTGTCGGCAGTTCCCTCGTCAAGATTCAGCTTTGCAGCCTTTCTTGCATCGAAGAACTTGGTGGCAACCTGCTCGAAGAGCGCGTAGGACAGAACGTCCTCTTCCTGCTCTGCATAAGGAGCAACCTTCTTCTTCAGATCCTCAAGCTCGGGCTTGAGCAGATCTGCGGGACGGCAGGTGATGGGCTGTTCGTCGCCCAGGATCTTCTTCTGGAAGTCGGGATCGATCGGAACTGCGGGTCTGCCGTATTCGCCCTTGATCATACCCTTGAATTCCTTGGTAACAGACTTATAACGCTCACCGTAGATCACGTTCATTACTGCCTGCGTACCAACGATCTGTGAGGAAGGAGTAACCAGAGGAGGATAACCTGCATCTGCACGAACTCTCGGAACCTCTTCAAGGCATTCCTGAAGCTTGTCGGACTTGCCCATCTGAGCAAGCTGAGAGATCAGGTTAGAAAGCATACCGCCGGGAACCTGATAAAGCAGAGTGTTTGCGTCAACCTTCAGTACCTTGGGGTTGAGCAGACCGCTTGCCAGGTACTTTTCACGCAGAGTGGAGAAGTACTTGGAGATCTTGTCAAGCTTTACAAGGTCAAGACCGGTATCGTAGGGGGTGCCCTGAAGAGCGGCTACGATGGGCTCGGTTGCGGGCTGAGAGGTACCCAGCGCCAGAGGAGAGATGGCGGTATCCACGATGTCGCATCCTGCCTCAATTGCCTTTAAGGTGGTCATGGAAGCAAGACCTGCGGTGTAGTGGGTGTGCAGCTCAACGGGCAGAGTGGGGAAGCTTTCCTTGATCGCCTTGACCAGCACCTCTGCATCGTAGGGCTTCAGCAGACCTGCCATGTCCTTGATGCAGATGGAGTCAACACCCATATCCACCAGCTGTCTGGTGTAATTTACGTAGTAGTCGGTGGTATAGATGGGACCGGTGGTGTAGGAAAGTGCTACCTGCACGTGTCCCTTGCCGCTCTGTGCATGCTCTCTGTTGGTTGCCTTGATGGCAGTCTCCAGGTTTCTGGCATCGTTTAATGCGTCGAAAATTCTGATGATGTCGATACCGTTGGCGATGGACTTCTGTACGAAGTATTCAACCACGTCGTCGGAGTAGTGACGGTAGCCCAAAATATTCTGTCCGCGGAAAAGCATCTGCAGATTGGTATTCTTGGCAACCTCACGAATCTTGCGGAGTCTCACCCAAGGGTCTTCGTTGAGGAAGCGCAGGCAAGCGTCGAAGGTCGCGCCGCCCCATACTTCAAGGGAGTGGTATCCCACCTCATCCATATCCTTTAAGATCGGCAGCATCTCTTCGGTGGTCATTCTGGTAGCAATCAGAGACTGGTGGGAGTCACGAAGAGCGGTTTCAGTAATTTTTACTTTTGCCATTGTATTCTATTCCTTTCTGATTACTTTATGCAAAGTTTGCAAGCAGGAAGCCTGCGGCTACGGCAGAACCGATAACGCCCGCCACGTTGGGGCCCATCGCGTGCATGAGCAGGTAGTTTGCGGGGTTTTCCTTCTGTCCCTGGATCTGAGCAACTCTTGCCGCCATGGGAACTGCGGAAACGCCTGCAGAACCGATCAAGGGGTTGACCTTGCCGCCGGTCAGCTTGCACATAATGTTACCGCCGATCAGGCCGCCTGCAGTAGAAAGCACGAATGCAGTCAAGCCGAGGATGATGATGAACAAGGTCTCAGCCTTTAAGAAGTTTTCGGCAGTTGCGGTTGCACCAACGGTAATACCGAGGAAGATGGTCACGATGTTCATCAGCTCGTTCTGTGCAGTTTTTGAGATACGCTCGGTGACGCCACAGGTAGTCAGCAGGTTACCAAACATCAGACAGCCAACCAGAGGTCCGGCGTCGGGAACGATGAGCACCACGGTGAAGGTAACAACGATGGGGAAGAGGATCTTTTCAAGCTTAGATACGGGACGCACGGCACCCATTACGATCTTTCTGTCCTTCTTGGAGGTGAGCAGCTTCATAACGGGGGGCTGGATCATGGGGATTAAAGCCATATAGGAGTATGCCGCAATGGCGATAGCACCCAGAAGGTGGGGAGCAAGGGTTTTGGTGACGAGAATTGCCGTAGGACCGTCTGCACCGCCGATGATACCGATGGAAGCCGCTTCCTGGGGGTTGAAGCCGAGGAAGAGTGCGCCAAAGAATGCGGCAAATACGCCAAACTGCGCAACGGCACCAAGAAGCAAGCTTTTGGGGTTTGCGATCAGAGGAGCAAAGTCGGTCATTGCACCGATACCGATGAAGATCAGGCAGGGATAGATGCCCAGCTTTACGCCCAGATACAGCAGGTCAAGTAGACCGCCGTTATGAACGATCATATCCCAGTCAAGACCGTCGCTGTTTAAGGTGATGGACTCGATGGACAGGGTGATCGCCTTATCGGAGCCAAGAGAACCGTCCGCATCGGCGGCGTAGATGGCATCCTTGTAGGAAAGAAGCAGATCAACGAGCTCCTGGCTTCCGTCCTCAATCTTTGAAAAATCAGCAGGCTCGGCATCGATTACCTTTGCGCCAACCAGATTGGTGTGCATTTCGGCAAGAACGTCGGCAAGCTTTGTGTCTTCGGTAAGCGCAGTGGGCTCACCTTCATAATAGCCTTCTTCAATCATCACGTTCTGTACGTCGGCTATCACGACAGAAGTGTCTTCGCTGATAAACAGATTCATATGGAACATTTCGGTTCCGGGGAGGTTACCCAGCAGCATACCGATGGCAATGGGCAGAAGCAGAAGGGGTTCAAACTTCTTTGCAATTGCAAGATATACCAATCCGCAAACGATGGCAAACATTGCGATCACCTTGAGTACGTCAAAGAAATCGCCCAGAGCAATCAGTCGCGCAAAGCCGGTGGACTCCAGAAACGTTTTCAGCGTTTCAAGAATTTGAGCCATGTTGTAATTCCTTTCTTTTGTAGGTTACAATCCGGTTGATTGGTTGATTACTTCAGAGAGCAGAGCAGATCGTCGGTCTGAACAGCGGCGCCCTTGGTCACGTTTACAGAAGCAACGGTACCGTCCTGGGGAGCCTTGATCTCGTTTTCCATCTTCATAGCCTCGACAACCATCAGAGTGTCGTCCTTCTTAACTGCTTGTCCCTGTGCAACGTTGATCTTCAGAACGGTGCCGGGGAAGGGGGACTTCACTGCAACGGAGCCTGCGGCTGCGGCAGCCTTGGGAGCTGCCTTGGGTGCTGCTGCGGGAGCAGCGGCAACGGGTGCGGATACGGGAGTGACGGTGGCATCTGCAGCCACTTCTTCAACGACGACCTCGTAGGTATTGCCGTTTACGGTAACACTGAATTTTCTCATAATTGTTATCTCCTTACTTCTTGATTATTTCTTGTTCCAAGCGGCCTTAGCCGTCGTCTTTTTAAAGGAAACCACTCTGAAGGACCCAACGGGCGCTTCAGTCATCACGGCAATTGCCGCAGTGATTGCCGCAACGATCTCTTCGCTTTCAACTGCGGCTTCTTCAACGGGTGCGGCAGTGGGTGCAGGAGTATCTTCTGCCGCCTGATCCTTCTTTGCGGCTGCCTTTTTGTCCTTTGCGGCAAATGCGGCACCGATGATCTGAAGGATCAGCATGATGATCAGCAGAACGGTAAAGACGACCAGCATACCCAGCACCATCGTGATGATACCGGTGGAAAACTTTTCGCCGAGAGTCAGCGATTCAAATAAAATAGTGGAAGGTTGCATTACTTTTCACCCTTTCCTTGCAAATTACAGTGGAAGGTTGCCATGCTTCTTGTAAGGAGCCGTGGTGGCCTTGCCCGAAAGCATTTCAAGAGCAGCGGCAACGCGCATTCTCAACTGATCTGCGCTGATGATGTCGTCGATATCGCCGTTTCTTGCGGCGGTAACGGGAGAGCAGACCTTGCCCGTCCATTCAGCGGTAACTGCTTCCTTTTCAGCCATAGGATCTGCGGCAGATTTGATCTGCTCAGCATAGATGAACTCAACTGCCGCCTCGGTGGGCATAACGGAAATGCTTGCGGAGGGGGTAGCCAGAGCCACGTCAGCCCCCAGAGTCTTGGAGCCGAAGATGGTAAATACCGTACCGTAAGCCTTACCGGTCACCACGGTCACCTTTGCGGTGGTGGAAACGGCATATGCAGAAGCAAGTCTTGCAAGCTTGGTTGCAAAGGGCGCCTTCTCGCAGCAAGCGCAAGCGGCAGTGCCTTCGCAGTCAACCAGAGTTACAACGGGAATGCTGAAGCTGTCGCAGAAGGAAACGAACTTCGCCGCCTTCTCTGCGCCCTTGGAGGTCAGCTTTCCGCCTGCGGCAACCACACCCACGGTGATACCGCCGATGGAGGCGATGGTGGTAGCGGTTTCGGGAGCATAGCTCTTGGTCAGCTCTACGGCAGATCCGGCGTCAACCAGCTCAGCCACGATCTCAGCAAGCGCGCCCTCGCCCGAGATCAGACGGTTTGCGCTGTCGCCCACTTCGTTGTAGGCAGTTCCTTCCACGCTGTTGGAAGGGAAGAGGGTAACCAGCTTCTTTGCGGTGGCAACAGCCTCTTCTACGGTTGCGGTAACAACGGAAACAGCACCGTTTTCAGCGGCGTATGCCATCGAACCTGCGTTTTCAACGCCCTTTGCCTTCAGAGCAAAAGGAGAGGTGATATAAAGGGATGCGTCCTTTGCGCCGATCACTACGTCGAACATAGAAGCAACGGTAGCCATAGAGCCCGAGCAGGTGCCTGCGATAACGGCGATCTGGGGAATAACACCCGAAGCCTGCGCACTTGCTTTCATTATTGAGCCATAGCCGGACAGGGCGGCAACACCCTCAAGTACCTTTGCTCCGGCAGAATCAAATACACCAATCACGGGAGCACCCGACTTCATCGCGGCGTCGTATACTGCAACGATCTTCTTTGCGTGCGCTTCGCTCATCGCACCCTTCATTCTCGAAAAGTCCTGAACAAAAGCAAAGACCAGCTTTCCGTCAATCGCACCATAGCCGGTTACAACGCCCTCAAATTCGTTTCCGGGCGCGTTGTCAAACTCGGTGGTCGCCTTCTTTACAAAGCGTCCAAGCTCCACGAACGTGCCGGCATCGAACAGGCTTGCAACGCGGTCGTAAGCGGTGCAACCGCCTGCGAGCAGGTCTTCATACTGTTCAAGAGTGTTCTGCTTGATTGTATTCATAACAGTTTCTCCATTCCCGACAACAAATGTAATATTTATAAAAATGCGGCGGTTGTCGACGTCCGCAAATCAAAAGGTCCTACGAACCCAATGTTGACACCATTATACAACATTTCAGAAAAAATATCAAGACGAAATTACAGATTTTACGATATTTTTTTACGATATCTTAAAAGTTTTCTTCGACTTAAATATAAAAAAGCGTGCCTCCGATTTGGAGGCACTAAAAAGATATTTGATCGTAAAACGATATCCGGCGTTTATCTGGATCCAAATCTGTAATTTTCCTTGATGATGGCACAGCGGTACGCCGTTTCATAGTCCTCAAGTGCCTTACTGTATCTTTCAAGATCCTCGTAGACCTCGAAAAGGAAGGGAGCGGTGAACTCGTTTTCCCGATCGACCACCGATAAGAGCAGCTCCTTGGCGCGCTCGTAATTAAAACGTGTTGCGGCAAGACGGGCGTTGAGGTGGATCCTGTAGCCCTCGTTTTTGAAGCGCACAATGTCATAGATCGCTACGGCACGGTCGATCTGGTTGTTTTCGATCAGGGTCTTTAACAGAACGTATAAAACGTATTCGTAAAAGTTGTCGGGCTCATAGGAAACTGCGGTAAGCAGTGAAATGGGAACGATATGGCTTTTGCTGGTGTACGCCTTGATAAGCTCCTTCATGAAGCAGATACGGCCTTCGTAAAACGCGGGGAATACCATCTGTTGCGCGTACTCCTCGGCTATGTTTAAGTAGTCAAGAGCCCCGCGCAGATCGCTGTTTTCAAAGCGAAGAACGCCCTCTCTGTAAAAGCAGTCGTATAGGATCAAGGCAATCTCGTCGTTTTTGGGCAGATCACTTACAGAGGAAGCCAAGCGGATACACATACCGTATTTTTTATCGGCGTAGTATCCCTTGATCTCATCGACCAGCTCCTTGCCTTCCAGCTCCTTGACTGAACTCCCGCAATCAAAAAAAACGGAGGGGTCTACCTTTAGAACGCTTGCCATATGCTCAATAGTCTGCATTGAGGGAAGTGCCGCACCGCGCTCGATCTGGCTGAGCATATTACGGGTCATAAACTCTCCTGCAAGATCCGATTGGGTCATACCGCGCTTTTTGCGCAAATATTTAATTTTTTCGCCCAGCGTCATAAAACACCTCCAAATGAACGATCGGCAACGAAACTTGTAACACAAAATGAGTATAACACTAAAATAGAAAAAAAGCAAGGATTTTCTGCAAAACGATTGGGCATCAAAAGTCAAGAAACGGAGCCGGTCGACGCGCAACAAGCATACTCAAAGACTTGAAAATGTATTACGAAAAAAAGAAAGCAGAAGAACGAGCAACCTATATTGGATCGATCAAAAGCAACATCAAGAGATGGCGGGATGCCCCAAAAAACGAAACAAACGAAGGGAAAAGCAGCGAATACAGGGCAAAAAATTCGATACAGTAAATTGTGCAAAATGCAAATTTTGTGCAATTGGGGGAATGGAAATTGGGGATGTGAAGAGCCGTTTGCCGTGCCGGTACAGGTTTTACTTGCCTTTTGTACTATGCCGTATACGCTCCGTATCTTGTTTACGAACAACCCGCCCGATACAAATTACAGCTTAGATTCCTGCACTTGCATCGGACGGATTTGATTATTCGCTTATATTTTTTATTATTATGTTTTCAAATTTACTCTATAGTTTTATCAGTGTTTGACACAACTTCGAAAAGCTCGTCGATCAGATCATCTTTTTCGTCATTTGAAAGTTCTTTGGCTTTATTGTAGTCCTGTTCGCTTATTTTTTTCTTTTGAATTTTTGCGCCGCTGTCTCGCATCATCGCATAGACCTCTGCGATCAACTGCTCATTGTTGTTGCACAGTTCCACAAAATCAATCCGCATACCGTCTGCAGTATGAAGATCCAAATAAACAAAGAAATGATTGTCATCCGGGCTGAAACCATAGTCAGTTTTCAAAATCAGGTCACCGTATAAAAGTTCCTTGGCGATATACTCGTCATTTGTTACAATCACTCGATTTTTTTCAAAACGCGTTGAGAAAAAATACGATAACGGGATCAGTATAATGATTTGTATGACTAGTGTTAAGCTTACAGCCTTTGCAAGAAGTCCCTTTTTTCTTTTCTTTTTGATTGCCATCCCGTCAAGAATCCACAGACGAGCCGGCAAAAATATCGGAAATTCCGCATCCGATATTAATGATACCAAAATGCAGAGTGCAATCGCCATCGTCAAGTCTCTGACCGGCTCGCTGCATATCCATATTATACCATTTTTAAGCTGCTTGGCATGATCCGATGCATTAACCAAGATTACACTAAGAAAAGACGCAGGAAGTACGCTTATCAATAGCGAGAGTGTTACTTTCAGGATCTTTAACGGTAAAATATTGTCATCGATGCACCAAAATGAACGTTTATAGCGTTCTATTGCTTTATCCGACGGTGCAAATGAAAGCTTATAACATAAAAGTCCGATCAGCGCAATGCAAAGCAGTCGGCATATAACAATGTGCATTTTGCATTTCTCCTCTTTTTGAATTCCTGACTTATTATATCATCAAAGAACCCGACTTGTCAATCAACTGTCAGTTAACCCTCTTTTTCAGCATCTTTATCGCAATTCTGCGCAGCAGATCTATCGGAATCACTGTAAGTGAACAAGCGTTCACCAACAATAGTCCCTTAAAACTCAGTCCGCAGCAACGGAAAGTCTGCCCGCCAAAATATAGCATCAAAAGCTGTACAAGCACGATCACCGCCATAATAAGAATGAATAGCTTGTTTTTTGATAATCCTGCGCCAAGGTTGAGCCGCTCGCTTCTGGTGGTAAAGCAGATGGCAATGCCTGTGAAAATGAACAGCGCGAAAAAAGCAGTAAGGAGGTGCATCGGTTCTTTTTCATAGGAAAAAAGGGTGCGCACTGTGTCCGATGCCAAAAATGAAGTACACAGTACGGTTCCGAAAACGCCCATAATCAGCGTTTGCCAAAGCATTCTTTTTGAAAGGATGGGCTCTTCCCTGCCGATCGGCTGTTCCTTCAGATACATCCGTAAGGGATATTCTCCCGCAAATGCAAGACCGCCGAGCGTATCCATAATAATGTTGACCCAAAGCATTTGGATCACCGTGATGGGGCTTTCAATCCCGAGTATCTGCCCGAAAAAAGAAACGCCCACTGCACAAAGATTCATCGTCAGTTGGAATGTAATAAACTTTCTGATGCTTTTAAAAATGGTGCGCCCGTAAAGGACAGCATTGACAATGGAGGATAGGTTGTTATCGAGAATGACGATATCGCCCGCCTCCTTTGCGATATCCGTACCGCTTCCCATAGCAAAGCCCACGTCTGCCTTCTTCAAGGCAGGTGCATCGTTGATGCCGTCTCCCGTCATACCCACCACCATTCCTTGCTCCTTTGCAAGGCGAACAAGGCGGCTTTTATCCTTTGGAAGCGCTCTTGCAACCACGGCAATACGATTTAAAAGCGAAACAAGCTCCCGATCGCTTTTTACTGCAAGCTCTTCGCCGTCGATCACCAGATCCCGACCACCATCAAGAATGCCGCATTCCTTTGCAACAGCTCTTGCCGTATCCTTGCTGTCGCCCGTGATCATCACCACCGAAACACCGGCCCCTTGAAGGTCTTTTACTGCCTGTGGTGCAGATCTTCTCACACCGTCCTTCAAAACGGCAATGCAAAGGAAGGTCATCTCACCTGCGCGCTGTGGAGCATCCATACGTTCTGCCATGGCAAAGGCAACGATCCTGCAGGAGCGCTTTGAAAGGCGTGCGATCAGATCTTGCATATGACAGCGGTCAAAGCCCACCCTTTGCCCTCGCTGATCATAGCAGGAGCTACAAAACGGCAGGATCTTTTCGGGGGCTCCTTTGATATAAACGCCCTTATAGATTCCTGATCTGACGCGGGCGCAGGAGTATTTATTCTTGCTTTCAAACAGGATCTTGTCATCAGCCTCGGGGATTTCCTTTTCGCAATTTAAAAATACTGCCAGCGCCTGCTCCGTAGGATTTCCACCCAAATAGCCTTTATCGGTCCTTTTACAAGAATTATTGATCAGCAACGAGCCTTCCAAAAGCACGGACAGCCCCTTTAGCGGACTTTTCCCGTTATATCGGCTTCCATCTCCAAAAACCAGCTCCTTGCATCTGAGCTTTCCCTCGGTCAGCGTGCCCGTCTTATCGGTGAAAAGAATATTGATGCTTCCCGCCGTTTCAATGCCTACCGGCTTTCTGACAAGCACCTGATCCTTCAGCATCCGCTTGATATTGGCGCTCAGCACCACCGAAATCATCATGGGAAGCCCCTCGGGAACTGCTACCACCACAACGGTAATGGCAATGGTGACCGCCTTCATCAGCGTCATTGCCACGTAGCGCAGATTTGACAGCCGCATCAAAACGTCAGGGAGGACAAAATGCGCATCCACCACGAATTCACCGAATAAATAGGTCAACGCTACAAGCGCGGCCGCAAGATATCCGATTTTTGAAATAGTGGAAGCCAGCTTTGAAAGGCGGTTTTTCAGCGGACTTGGTTCGTCCTCCTGCTGGATCTCGCCTGCGATCTGACCGTAAAGACTATTCTGACCCACTGCCGTTACCTGCATCAATCCTTCGCCCTCCACAATCAGACTTCCTGCAAAAAGAGAGTTCTTTGTTTCTGCGCCGTCCGCAGTCTTGGGTGCAGGGGCAGACTCTCCGTTGATCGCCGATTCGTCTACCTTCAGCATCCCCTTTATAAGCTTCCCGTCTGCGGCAATCATTTCACCGGGCGAAAGCAGAATCGCATCTCCCACTACCAACTCTTCGGCAGAGATCTCCCTTGCCGCGCCGTTTCTTAAAACGACAACGCGTCTGTTTTTTTGAGTCTCCTGCATTTTTTCAAACGCCTTTTCGCTTCCGTATTCAGACAGCGTGGAAACGATGGAGGAGATCAGCACGGCGATCACGATGCCTGCCGTTTCCACCCAATTGATATTTCGTATGGTAAAAAGCAGGTTTACACCCATAGCAATGAGTAAAACCCGTACGATGGGATCGTTCAAATTTTCAAAAAACCGCTTAAGGATGCTTTTTTTCTTTTTCTTTAAGTAAACGTTTTCACCGAACCGTGCCTTTGACGCCAGTACCTGCTCGTCATTCAGTCCTTTATATAAAGCGTCTCTGCTTCTCGTCATCATATACCACCCGCTTTGCTTGTTCTGTGTATATGTATATTCAAATTCCCGGCAAATAAGCACGTTCAGAAAAAGAAAGCCCTGCCGTGGCTCGGCAGGGGATTTCATTAAAGCATCTTCAATTTTTTTGATAAACGGTCCAGATAAAGCTCGTGTAAGGAGATGTCGGTCAGCTCGTACAGCATTCTCGCCCCCACCACGTCCTCGATCTCGTTTAAAAGAGGACGTCCTCCCTCATCAAACGTAAAATCAATACCCACGTAAAAGGGTGAGAGCCGATCTTGGACCCGATCGATCACCGAGAGCATCTCGGCAGACGGCGTATAGCGGGCGATCTTACCGCCAAGGGAGAAATTACTGCGAAAGTCGGTCTCACAGCTTCGAAGAGCGGCAAAGATCACCTCGTTATCAAGCAGATAAACCCGCACGTCCCTCCCGGGCGTCACTGGCTTTTGAGCCAAAAAAGATTTTTCAAGACCGTCTTGAAGGCGCATTTCGGCTTCTTTTTCGTTATTAACCCAAAAGACCTGTTTGCCGCCGTGTCCGTCGTTGCTCTTTAAAACAGCAGGATATTCGAGTGCTAAGGAGGAAAAGGTGTGCTTTTCAAAAAAGAGCGTATCCGCCATACCGATCCCCATATCCGAAAAGACCAGATGAGTGCGCCTTTTATCGTTACAAACGCGCGAAACCTCTGCGCTGTTAAAAACAGGCACGCCCAGCTCCTCAAAAAACTCCGAAAGAATAGGAAAGATGGTTCGGCAGATCACGAAATCGGGTAAGACTGCAGTTTTTCCGCAGAGCTTTACCGCTTTTTTTCCTTCACACACACCAAACTGAAGATCCTTGACCAAAACAAGATCCAAGTTCAGCCCGTATTTTACGGCGCTTTCACAAAGCGCCGAGGCAAACCACCGATTTCGATTTGCCCCCTGATCATCATAGATCAGCCACCCCTTCATACACTTCCTCCAAGATCGTTTATGATCGCATTAACGATCCGTTCTGCCAGATTGACTCCGGTTGCCTGCAGGGTGCTTTTAAAGTGCGGACTTGCGTTTACCTCGCAAACGACAGGCCCCTCCTTACCAAACATCACGTCTACCCCTGCAAAATCAGCGTTTACCGCTTGAGCGGCACGGATGGCAAGATCAAGATACTCCTTTTCGGGGGTGTAGTTTGCCATATTTCCGCCATTTGAAATATTTGAACGAAAATCATTCTCATTATATCTGAGCATACATCCGCAGATCTCGTTCTTTACCACGTTGATGCGCAGATCACGCCCTCTGCTTTCACCGATAAATTGCTGAAAGAGCACTTCCCTGCCGCCGCAAGCCTTCAGGATCTGCTCGGCCTGCCCTCTGTTTTCTGCCAGATAGACTTGTGCACCAAAGGAGCCGAAGCGCTCCTTGATGACCAAGGGATAGGAAAGCATCTGCTCAATGCGGGAAAGAAAGGAAAGATCGCAATAGCCAACGTTTACGTAGGTCTTAGGGGCAATCACCGTTTTGGGGGTCTTTACTCCGCATTCACACAGCTTTTCGGCAGTCAGTGCCTTGTCGTCACACCAAAGGATGGTATCAGAGGAGTTATAGCATGGTATACCCGCCCCTTCAAGGGCACGGCAAAGATGGACGTCCTTATCCCAAAAGATGCAAAAATCGGCGTCTGCAATCTGCCGTTCTCCAACGGGAACCATCAGCTCCGATGATGAATACAGATCAAGACAGAGGCTTCTTTTTTTTGCCGCCTCGTTTAAAAAATCGTACAGCTCGCCAAATTTTGCATTCTTTAAAAAGCTGTTTACCACAAGCAAACCCTTTTTACTCATCATTGCTCCTTCTTTCTGACGCTTCAATCAAGATCGCTGATATGAATGATCTCTGAATTGGTCAGATAGTATTTGAAAATCGTTTGATAGTCGTAACCAAGAAGGGTCATATCCCAAATACCGTACTGGGAAAATCCGATTCCGTGTCCCCAGCCTCTGCCTTCAAAAATGAATTTTCCATCCTCTCCCGAAAGAGTGAGCTCCCTCATCGTCAGGGTCTGCTTTCCGTTTAAAATGTCGGGCAAGCCCTTCTCGTTAACCATAATATCCGAGGCGGCGTGCAGGATCTTCAGATTGTAGTCCTTTAAATTCACAGCCTGTGTGCCTGTGGAAAAGAGGACGCTTGCAGATTCAAGACTCACCGAAAGGGTGGAAAGATCGGAAAGCAATGCGCTCAAGGACGCTTCTTCAAAATCGGCGTAGCTTCCGTATCCCTCGTATCCTTCCGAATAGATCGACGGAAAGCAGTCCAGTGCATATTCGTGGTATTTCACTGTTTCACCGTTCTTTCCGACCACGAAGTTGGCGCTGTCAAAGCCCAGCTGACGGCGGATGGTGTCGCTCCTCTTGACAGTGGAGCTGTTGCCGTAAACGTCGGTAAAGGTCATTTGATAAACGTAGCAGGAGTTGGTGCAATAGCTGTCTATATGAACGTCCACGATCTCACCCTTTAAGGCGCTGTGGCTGCCCGTGGCCTTTAGCTTATTATAAAGCTCAAGACCGGTATACTCCTTGTGCCATACCGCCCGCTCGGTATAACGGCTATAATCCCTATACCGTTCCCAGGGAGCAGGCTTTGCCTTTAAATAGGGGATATCGCTGGAATACCACGCTTCCTCGCAGTTGACCGTGCTTCCTCCCGATACTGCGGCGTAAAAGACGGCTGCAGGTGCACCGTTATAGCTCAGGATCATTCCCGCCGTCTCCTTTGCCGCTTGAGCAACGGTGGCGTTGACCTTGCTGTTGCCACGGTACGCTTGACAGTCCACATCGTAGCACATATCGCATTTGATCGCTCCGTGTCTGCTTCCCGAGCGCACGGTATAAGTGCGCACCAAAACCGAAAAGGTCTTGTGGGTCTCAAGAGGCCAGGTTGTATAGATCTCCCAGGAATTGACGCAGGGCACGTAGGTCTCAAGGGGGAGGACGTTTACCGTGATAAGCGCGTCATAGCCACCTGACTGGTAGCGTCTGAATTCCATAATACCGGGATATGTATAAGAGCCGGATTTGGTCACAGCTCCCTCGCCGATCGGTTCGATGGCAAGGGCAAGGGTTTCGTCGGTGGTGGCAAAGGTAAACAGAGCCACCCCTCCGGCAGTCGAAAAGGATACCGAATATTTGCCCGGCGCACTGACCGCAACGTCCAGAAGATACTGATCTGCTCCGGTTGCACTGTTGATCTCGTTCATTGCACCGATGTCGGTCATAAAGAGCTCCATCATGGCGTCCGCCTCCTCAGATGAGGAAAAGGGACCCATTCTGTAGCAAAAACGATCGTTATAGGATGCAAGAAGCTCCATTCCGTATCCCGCAAGCAACGACTCAAGCAAAACGAGCGTCTCCTCTGAGGTGATGTCCTTCGCCTCCTGACCAACGGTCAGACCGTAGAGATCGATATAGTAGTTGTTATCAAGGTCAGCGCGGCAGGAAAGGGTTTCGGTCGATCCGATAAGGGTAAACTCGTCCGTATAGCAGTCAATATATCCAAAACGATATCCCGAAGTCGTGCTAAACGAATAGGATGTGTATCCCTCATCCTCCAGAGTCAGCGCAACGCGCACGGTGGGCTCCACGTATTCTGCCGCCTCGTAGCGCAAGCCGTCCGAAGTACCCGACGAAAAGAGGAAGCATCCTGCAATGATCGTCAAACACAAAATGCCTGCCGAAATGCGCCTAACGGTCAGATCAAGGATGCCCTTCGTTTGAAAAAAGTTCAAAGCGCCCCTCCGTTCAAAGATTCAAGAGATAAGCAATCAGACCCGTCAGTCCGCCCCCCACCATCAAAATGGCAAGGATCAAGCACATCAGGCGTACCGATACTGCGGTATTGTTTTGGTTGTTATTCGATGTTTTCAACGGTATATCCTCCTCTCACAAGCACCCACACGTCACCGCTGACGGCGGCAATCGCCCGCCCGTCGTTGGCGTGAGGAACAAGTAAATAGTGGTTTAAGGGTGCTTCCACCCCGTTAAACAGCTCACTGCCCGTGGAAACGTCTAAGATTCCCTGCGTTTCAAGAGGTGACAGGATCTGTGCGCTTCCCCTTGAAACGATCACCTCCAGGCACACCTGATTGTCGCCGTAAGGGAGCAGCTTTGTACCCATTTCCAGCTTGATCGAAGTGAAGCCTGCGGATACAGAGCTTCCTGAGGCAGCACCGCCCTCTATGAGCTTGTTGTAGTTTTCGTTTAGTGCCTCATATTGGGCAAGCAAGGTGTTATATTTATTGTTTAACGCCTCGATCTCGGTATCCTGACTGCTGTTTTCCTTGTTAAGAAGGGGCAGAAGATAGTTGGTGATATAGTCCTCGGAAACCAGTACCAAGGGCGTTGAAGTGGTGGCGGCGTACACGCCGTAAAGGGCTAACGGGAGGGAGAGCCCCAAAAGCACCGCCAAAAGAATGAGTAACGTTTTTTTGATCTTCACGTTGACCGACCTCACTTTCGGTTATTCATCATCGTCCGCGGGCATCGGTCCATCCACAGTCACACCTGCGGCGGGAACCTTCAGCTTTTTATAGGACTTCTTTCCTGCATATCCGTCGACGTCGTTGGTGGCAAAAAAGACTCTTGCCCCCTTTTTCAAGGTCATCATGATCGATCCTGCCGCACTTTTCGTGCTCTTTTGCGGGATCAGGGAGGAAGAGATCTGGATCGCCTTTTTATCTGAGGAGAACAAGGTGAGATCAAAGGGCTTTTCCTCCTTAAACACGGCAACGATGGGACTGACGGTGGAATAGGCACCGGTCAGCTTTTTGCGCGGTCCCTTGGTTTCATAGGCGCTTAAGGGGATCTTGACTGCCTTGCCGTTTTCAAAAAGGAAGATCACGTTGACCGCGGGGTCGTAATTCCCTGCCCGCATCATATAAATGCATCGCTCGTCCTTGTCAAAGCCCAGCTTTGCGGCAACGTATTCCCCAAGCACCGAGGACTTTCTCGGCTCAAAGACGTCTGCCTTTGCCTTGTAGCATTTGCCCATATCCGAAAAGAAGATCAACTCGTCGGTGTTGTTTCCGTCCTCCTCAAGCAGGAGCGCGTCGCCCTCCTTATAGGCTTGCTCGTCGCTTCCTCTTTGCAGGGAGACCATCGTGATCTTTTTGAAGTAACCCTGACGGGAGAATACGTAACGAACGGGATAGTTTTCAACCTTCTTTTCCTCTACGTACTCCACCACCTCGTGCTCATAGATGATCTGGGTCTTGCGGGCAACGCCGTATTTTTCCTTGATCTCCTTAAGCTGATTGATGATGTACTTTTTCAGAGCCTTTTCGCTGGAAATCAATGCCTCCAGCTCTGCGATCTGTTTTTGCAGCTCCTCGATCTCCTTGATCCTTGAAAGGATATATTCTCTGTTCAAGTGACGAAGCTTGATCTCGGCAATATACTCTGCCTGGATCTGATCGATGTTGAAACCCTCCATCAGGTTGGGAACCACCTCTTTTTCCAGCTTTGTCTCCCTGATGATACGGATCGCCTTATCAATATCCAATAAGATCTTTCCAAGACCCAGCAAGAGATGCAGCTTGTCCTTTTTCCGATCAAGATCGAAGGTCAGCTCTCTCTTTACACATTCAAGACGGAACTTGATCCATTCATTCAAGATCTCGATAATGCCCATCGTGCGGGGAACGCTGTCAATGAGCACGTTGAAATTGGCAGAAAAGCTGTCCTCAAGAGGCGTGGTCTTAAACAGCTTGCTCATAAGCTTATCGGGGTCTGTACCCTTCTTTAAGTCGATGGTCAGCTTAAAGCCCGACAGATCGATCTCATCACGAACGTCCGAAACGTCCTTTAATTTGTCCGCCTTGATCATCTCGGTGATCTTTTTGATGATCGCCTCGATGTTGGTCGAATAGGGGATCTGAATCACGTCGATGCAGTTTGCCTGCTTGTCGTAAACGTAACGTGCACGCACCTTGATACTGCCCGTACCTGTTTTATATATGTCGCTTAAGGCGTTTCTGTCGTAGATCAGGTTGCCGCCACCGGGAAAATCGGGCGCCTTCACCAGGTCGAGCATCTGATCCACATCAATATTGGGATTTTTCAGCAGAGCGATGGTGCCATCGCAGATCTCCGCCAGATTAAAGGGACAGATCCTGCTTGCCATACCAACGGCAATACCGTTGTTGGGGGTCACAAGGATATTTGGAAAGGTGGTCGGCAGAAGAGCGGGCTCCTTTTTGGTTCCGTCATAGTTGTCGACCATCTCCACCGCATTCTTTTCAATACCCTTGAAGAGCTCTGCGCAGAAGGGCTCCAGACGCACCTCTGTATAACGGGCAGCCGAGTACGCCATTTCTGCGCTATACTGCTTGCCGAAGGATCCCTTGCTGTCGATAAAGGGATGAAGAAGCGATTCGTTACCTTTGGTCAAGCGAACGAGCGTTTCGTAAATCGCCGCATCTCCGTGGGGGTTCAGGCTCATCGTAGCACCTACCACGTTTGCCGATTTTGTTCTGGGACCGCTCATCAGGCCCATCTTGTACATGGTGTAAAGAAGCTTTCTGTGGGCGGGCTTGAAGCCGTCGATCTCGGGGATGGCACGGGAAATGATCACGCTCATAGCGTAGGGCATATAGTTTGTCTCGATGGTCTCGATGATGGGCTGCTCACGTGCAGGAGCATCGGGGAGATTCTCTATTTGCGTTTTCGTTGTTTTTCTTTTCGCCATTTTACTGTTCCTTTACGTTTTTGACGGTGAAGCCTGCAGCCTTTGCCAGGCGATTATACACAGCCAATCCGATGCCGTCACGTCGGGGCTGGGGGGCATATATGATCCTCACGTCTTCTCTGTGGTCAAATTCTCTAAGGCAGGCAAAGAGGGTGCGCGCTTCGTCGCAAAGCTCAGCGCCGTAAGACATCACGTTTTCCCCGCCAAGGCTCTGCTTTTGTTTCTCAGAGCATAAAATGCCCACACCCTGCTTTTGATATTCAGCCTTCATAAAAGAAAGGACCTCTTCTTCGCTCCCCTGAAGCAGGATCACGTCTGCTCTCGGAGCATAGTGCTTGTATTTCATCCCCGGTGCCAAGGGCGTTTCTCCCTTGGTCAACGGTCTTTCCAGGCTGGGATCAAGACAAACAGAAGCACAAAAGGGAGCGAGCATTTCGGGAGTAATTGCTCCGGGGCGAAGCAATGTGAGATGCTCGCCGTCGATGGAAACGATGGTGGATTCCACGCCGATCTCGCATTCTCCGCCGCCCAGGATCATGTCCACCTTTCCTGCCATATCCTCGATCACGTGCTCCAAGCGGGTGGGGCTGGGACGACCGGATATATTTGCAGAGGGTGCCGCTACGGGAAAATCACAGTGGGCAAGAAGTGCTCTTGCAACGGAATGAGCGGGTACGCGCACTGCCACCGTTTCAAGACCGCCGGTGGTACAAAGAGGCACGATGGGCTTTTTCTTCAGGATCACAGTCAGTGGTCCCGGCATAAAAGCCATGGCAAGCTTATAGTAGGTCGGGCAGGTATAAGCATATTTCTCTGCCTCCTCGGCAGAGGAAAGATGGAGAATCAGCGGGTTGTCCGAAGGGCGCCCCTTGGCGCTGTAAATCTTTGCGGCAGAGGCGGCGTCAAGACCGTTTCCTCCAAGACCGTATACCGTTTCGGTGGGAAAAGCCACAAGTCCGCCGTTTTCCAGCAGCTTTGCGGCATCTGCGATGGATTTTTCATCGGGCACCGATACGATCCTCGTATGCATAAGCGAAACCTCCCTTCTTTTGGCTATACCACGATATATCGACAATTTTCTCTATATATCATACTACATTTTGAAAACTTTGTAAAGTGCAATTTTTTCTTTTTTGAGATTATTGCAAAAAATATTTCACTTTTCTCTTTTTTTAGGTTGACAAAGCCCCAAAGTATGGTATAATAATCATAGTGTATAAAATTGGCAGAAAATCGAGATTTTCTATCTTTATTGCACATATTTTCGATCAAAAGGAGTACTCATCATGAACATTCCAAGACCAGAATATCCCCGTCCCCGTCTTGTCAGAGATCAGTGGATGAACCTCAACGGCCCCTGGCAGTTTGAGTTCGACTTCGGCGATTCCGGCAGATTCAAGGAGCTGTGGAAGGAGGGCAACGGCACCTTCGACAAGGAGATCATCGTTCCCTTCGTGCCCGAATGTAAGCTTTCGGGGATCGAATATACCGACTTTTTCACCACCTGCTGGTATAAGAGAACCTTCACCCTGCCCGAAAACTGGGACAAGGAAAACGGCAAGATCCTTTTGCATATCGGTGCGGCTGACTTCTACACCGAATGCTGGGTAAACGAGGTACGCGTAGGCGATCATAGAGGCGGCTATACCCCCTTTGCTTTCGACGTGACCAAGGCTGCCAAGGAAGGTGAAAACACCATCGTCATCCGTTGCTACGATAACGGCAGAGACCCTCTGCAGTATACCGGTAAGCAGATCTACTTCCATTATGCCAATAAGTCCTGCTACTACACCCGCTGCACGGGTATCTGGCAGACTGTCTGGATGGAATACGTTCCCAAGAACTACATTACCAAGGTCAAGCTCACTCCCGACGTGGACAACAAGAAGCTGGATGCCACCATCTCCTTCTCCGACTATACCAAGAAGGGCGACAGCATCTGTGCCGAGGTTTCCTTTGAGGGTAAGGTCCTGCGCACCGTAAGTGCAAAGACCACCGGTAAGGCAGTGACCTTCTCTATCCCCATGCCCGGTGCAAAGCTGTGGGATCTGGAGCATCCTTATCTGTACGACCTGAAGCTGACCTTCGGTGAGGACGTGGTAAAGACCTACTTCGGTATGCGTAAGATCGCCATCAACGGCTACGCAATCGAGCTCAACGACAAGCCCGTATACCAAAGACTGGTTCTTGACCAGGGCTTCTATGAAGACAGCATCATCACCGCTCCCGACGTGAAGGAGCTGGAAAATGACATTCTGATCTCCAAGAAGGTGGGCTTCAACGGTGCAAGACTCCATATGAAGGTCTTCGAGCCCTATACTCTGTACTACGCAGACAAGCTGGGTTACCTCTGCTGGGGCGAATTTGCAAACTGGGGTCTGGATGATTCTAACGTTGGTTACCTCAACGCCTTCGTTCCCGGATGGCTGGAAGCAATGGAAAG
This sequence comes from Clostridia bacterium, assembly GCA_017465885.1. Taxonomy (GTDB): domain Bacteria; phylum Bacillota; class Clostridia; order Oscillospirales; family CAG-272; genus UBA11512. The sequence goes on from JAFTVG010000022.1 coordinate 35,349, forward strand.
AGACTACTCCTCCCCTGCTCTGGTTGGCTGGTGCCCCTTAAACGAGACCACCCCCAGAAGAAGAGAAGACACCTTCAGAAACATTTATAACATCACCAGAGCCATCGATCCCTACCGTCCTATCATCGACTCCTCGGGATACGTTCACGTGATCACCGATATCTACGACGTACACGACTACGATCAGGATCCCAAGACCATGAAGCAGAGATACGTTTCTCTTGAAAAGGGAGAAGGCACCGTGTTCGTGAACAACAGAGAGAAGGAAAAGTACGAGGGTCAGCCCTACTTCGTTTCTGAAATGGGCGGTATCTTCTGGGATATCTCCGAAAAGGGCAGCGACGACTGGGGCTACGGTGAGGCTCCTCAGGATATGGAGGAATTCTACAAGCGCTTTGAGGGTCTGATCAACGTTCTGCTTGACAACCCCAAGATGTGCGCATTCTGCTACACTCAGCTCACCGATGTTTTCCAGGAAAAGAACGGTCTTTATGCCTTTGACCGCAGAGAAAAGTTCAATTCCGAAAGACTCTACAAGATCCTGACCCGCAAGGCAGCCATCGAAAAGAAGAAGAGAAAGTAATTCTTTTCCCAAAACTATCAGGAGCCGCAACCATCAGCCTGCGGCTCCTTTTTAATTCTTCAAAAAACAAGCAAGAAGCAGAGGTGAACGATCGTTCACCTCTGCTTCTTTAAAGAAAACGCCCCTCAATCCCCTTCTTTGGGGGATCGTGGGGCGTGATTCTTAAATCTTCAGAGTGATCAAAGCTCCTTTTTGACCTCAATCATTTCGAATGCTTCCAGAATATCGCCGACCTTGATGTCGTTGAACTTCTCAACACCGACGCCGCACTCATAGCCGGTAGCAACTTCCTTCACGTCATCCTTGAAACGGCGCAGAGAGGAAATCTTGTCTTCGAAGATCACGATACCGTCACGTACGATTCTGATCTGTGCCTTTCTGGTGATCTTACCATCCTGCACGTAGCAACCCGCGATGGTGCCGACATTGGGCACGTGAATAGTCTGACGAACCTCGGCGTGGCCCAGAACCTCTTCCTTGAAGTCGGGAGCAAGCATACCGCTCATTGCCGCCTTGATCTCATCGATGCACTCGTAGATCACGCGGTAGGTTCTTACGTCAACCTGCTGACGCTTTGCGGAGTCGATCGCAATTCTGTCAGGACGTACGTTAAAGCCCACGATGATGGCGTTGGATGCAGCCGCCAGCGTAACGTCGCCTTCGGTGATACCGCCCACTGCAGAGTGGATGACTCTGACCTTGACTTCCTCGCCGGAAAGCTTCTCAAGGCTTGCCTTTACTGCCTCAGCAGAGCCGCCAACGTCGGCTTTCACGATGACGTTCAGCTCTTTTGCGCCCGCAGAGATCTGGTTGAACAGATCGTCAAGGGAAACCTTGGCAGATGCCTTATATTGATCTTCCTTGATCTTGGTCTTTCTCTGCTCTGCAAGCTCTCTTGCCATTCTTTCGTCCTCAACGGCGTTGAACTCGTCACCCGCCATAGGAACCTCTGCAAGACCGATGATCTCAACAGGAACGGAAGGTCCTGCGCTCTTCATCTGCTTGCCACGCTCGTCAGTCATTGCACGAACGCGTCCGACCGCAGTACCTGCGATCACGATGTCACCGCTGTGGAGTGTACCGTTCTGTACAAGAAGGGTTGCTACGGGACCTCTGCCCTTATCTAACTTCGCCTCAATAACCAGACCCGAGGCTCTTCTTTCGGGATTGGCCTTAAGCTGCTTAATTTCGGCAACCAGCAGAACATTTTCAAGCAGATCGTCGATACCCATACCGGTCAGAGCCGAAACGGGCACACAGATCACGTCACCGCCCCATTCCTCGGGTACGAGATTATGCTGGGTCAGACCCTGCATGACCTGATCGGGATTGGCGTGGGGCTTATCCATCTTGTTGATGGCAACGATAATATCAATGTTTGCCGCCTTGGCGTGGTTGATCGCCTCCACGGTCTGGGGCATAATACCGTCGTCTGCCGCAACCACCAGGATGGCGATATCGGTAGACTTGGCACCTCTTGCACGCATTGCGGTAAAGGCTTCGTGACCGGGAGTGTCAAGGAAGGTCAGATCCTTGCCACCGATCTGAACGCGGTATGCACCGATATGCTGGGTAATACCGCCTGCCTCACCTGCAGTGACGCGGGTATGTCTGATGGCGTCAAGCAAAGAAGTCTTACCGTGGTCAACGTGACCCATAACGCAAACGACGGGAGGACGCTCTTTCAGGTTCTCGTCGTTATCTTCTGCCTCTTCAAAGAGCTTATCCTCAATAGTAAGCACCACTTCCTTGCTCACCTTCACGCCAAACTCGTCGGCAACAAGGTATGCAGTATCGTAGTCAATGGTCGCAGTCACGCCAACCATCATACCCATCATCATCAGCTTCTTTACCACCTCAGGCGCGCTTCTCTTCAGCTTCTGCGCCAGATCGTTTACGGTGATCTCATCGGGAATGGTGATCTCGAGCTGCTTTTTGGGTGCTTCCTTTGCCTTCTGCTGCTGATTGCGGAAGCGGTCAAGACCGGGATTCTGCTGAGCCTTTTTACTGCCCTTACCGTCCTGACGGTTGTTCTGCTTCTTGAGCTTCTGCGTACCGCCTGCATACTGCTTGGAGTTGGTGTCAACAAGACCCTCCAGCTTCTCGTCATACTTGGAAAGATCCACGTTACCGCCGCTTCTGGTATCCACCACGCGGGTACCTGCAACGCGGGAGGACTTTTCCTCCAGCGTGGTAACGGTGGTCATAGGCTGCTCCTTTACGCTTGTCGCAAGAGGCTTCTGCTGGGTCTGCTGCTGTTGCTTCTTTTGCTGCTCCTGTTGCTTTTGAGCCTGCTTTGCCTGCTTTTGTGCCTGCAGCTCCATCTGCTTTTGCAATGCATCCTTGAAGCGTGCCTGCTTTTCTGCGGCGATCTCCTCCTTGCTCTTTGCAGTCTGTGCGGGAGCAACAGGCTTTTCATTCTTCTTTACGGGAGTTTCGGGGGCCTTTTCGACCTCCTCTTTCTTCTGCTGTGCAGGAGCCTTGGGAGCTTCCTCCTTCTTTGCGGGAGCGGCGGGCTGCTGCTCTTCCTTCTTCTCCTGCTCCTTTGCGGGTGCAGGTGCGGGCTTTTCCTCGATCACCTTGATATAGCTCTGTCCCTGCAGATAGTCAGCCATATCGGTAATCTGAAATTCGCCGGTCAATACGGTCAGCAGTGCATCAAACTCCTCGTCGGTCAGCGCCGCCATATTGCTTTTCCCCTTTAATCCTGCCTTCTCGGCATATACCGCAAAATCCTTTGTCTTGATGCCAAAATCCTTGGCAAGTCCGTTCATCTTATATTTCGTGTTCATCATACGTTCTCCTCCCGCTGTTCCTCTGATTCATTGTTCGTCGAAAGTAAGGTTATCAGTGCGTTTGCCAGCCCTTCGTCACAAATGGCACAGGCAGAGATCACACCGGTCTTACCAACCGTTTTTGCAAGGTTTTCTCCGCTTTGCTCCAGCACGAAAAGTCTTTTGCTGTAATGCTTACAACAATTACGCACCTTTTTGACTGTGTTTTCCGAGGCATCTGCCGATAGCAGAACCAACCGCACCGTATTTTTTTTCGATCGGATGGATTCCACCACCAGATCGCTTCCCGCGATCAGCTTCCCTGCCTTTCTGGAAATACCCAGCATCCCGCAGATCTTATTTTGCCTCATACTCCGCAAGCTCCGATGCCAGTGCCTCGTAGATCTCCTCGGGGATCACACATTCCAAATTGCTCTCCAGGCGTTTTGCCTTTTGTGCCTTTTTGAAGCACGCCACGTTTTTACATAAATATGCGCCTCTGCCCGCTTTTTTTCCGGTAAAGTCCAAAGATACGACACCATCACTGCCTCTGACCACTCTGATCAGATCCTTTTTTAAAAAGCTGTTTGCGCATCCCACGCACCGCCGCTCGGGGATCTTTTTTTGCTTTGCTCCAGCCGACATCGAAACTCCTCCTTTCGGTGAATAATGATCTTAATATACGTTACTTCATCTTTTTGCCTCAAGCTCTTTCGGTCTTGATATCGATCTTAAATCCGGTCAGTCTTGCGGCAAGACGAGCATTCTGTCCCTCTCTGCCAATGGCAAGGGAGAGCTGCTCAGGTGCTACGATCACGCGGCAGCTTCTTTCGCCGTCGATGATCACTTCCTCCACCGTTGCGGGAGAAAGCGCCGCTCTGATATACTCGGCAGGATCCTCGCTATACTTGATCACGTCGATCTTTTCGCTGCCCAGCTCTGCCATAATGTTGTTGATACGCATTCCCTTGCTACCGATGCAGGAGCCAATGGGATCAACGCCCTCTTCTCTGCTCATCACGGCGATCTTGGTACGGTATCCCGCTTCTCTGGTGATATTCATAATGATCACCGCGCCGTCTGCGATCTCGGGGATCTCTCTTTCAAAAAGACGCTTGACGAAGTGAGGATGAACGCGGCTCAAGGTTACAAGAGGACCTCTGCCCGAATCAGCCTTATGCACCTCGGTCACGAACACCTTGATGTGGTCGCCCACGTTAAAGCTGTCGTTATAAAGCATTTCCTTCTTTAAAAGGGTTGCGTAGCTGGTACCGGTGTCCACCACCACGTTGCCGCTCTGAGGATCGATCTTCTGAACGGTTGCAGTGATGATATCTTCCTTTTTATTCTCGTACTGCTGGATCATGATGCCTCTTTCGGCCTCTCTGATACCCTGAATGATCACCTGCTTTGCAATCTGCGCGGAAAGTCTGCCGAAGTTCTTGGTCTTCAGCTCGATATCCACGGTATCGCCCACCGAAAGATGACGGCGGGAGAATTTTTTTGCCTCCTCGGGCGTGATCTCGGTGATCTCATCCTCAACGGTTGCCACCACCAACATCTGCTTATAGACCTTTACGTCACCCTTAACCTGGTCGATGGTCACTCTCACATTGCTTCCGCCCACTTCCTTTTTGAAGGCGCTGATGAGAGCCGCTTCCACCTTTTCCAGCATATATTCCTTGGGAATACCCTTTACTCTTTCCAGTTCCTCAAGAGCCGCAATAAATTCGCTGTTCATTTTGAAAAAATCCTTTCTGTTACGTAAATATCAAATCGTGTTGCCGCTGAATATGAGATCATTCCTCAACGTCCGCGCCCTCAAAGTCAAAATAGAGGTGGGCACGGGAGATCTTTTGACGCTCTATCTGCAATTCCTTTTCGCCTAAGTCGACGGTCAGCGTGCCCTTTTCATCCACGGCAAGCAGCGGAACGACCAGCTCCTTGGCACCCTCAATGGCTGCAAAAAGCTTCAGTACAACCGTTTCTCCAAGCGCCCAGCGGAAATGCTCCACAGTGCGTAGCTCTCTTTCAAGTCCGGGAGAGGAGACCTCCAGATGGTAGCTTCCCTCCACAGGGTCGATCTCATCCACGATTGCATCGATCACTCGGTATGCCTTTTCGCAATCATCGATATCGATTCCTCTGTCGGAATCGATGGTGATACGCAAGTACCACTCACTTCCCTCTTTTACGTACTCAACGTCCCAGATGTCGTATCCAAGCTCGTTGACCGCGGGAGTGATCTCCCTTGCCACGTAGCTTGCCACGTTTCCGCTTCCCTTTGCCATGGTCTCTCCTTTCGGTAAAAAGAAATTTGCTCATACAACAAGGAAGAGCAGTTCTTGAAAACTGCCCTTCTGCTTACATCTTATTCCTCTAATACTATACCATATTATTGGTATTTTTTCAAGTGCTTTTTTAAAAAAAGTGAAATAATTTCTCTTTTTTCTTCTGTTTTGACCGTTGTTTTTGTCAGATCAGATAAAGCCCTTCTTCACGTCCACCGTTTTCAGGGTATGGACGTACTCGTCGATCACGATATCGTCCCACATAGAGGAAAGAAGAGCGTTATACTTTTCGGTGATCAAATATCCCTTCATCTGCTCAAACTGATCGGCATCATCCTTCGAGGTATACGCCTTTTCAATCAACGGCAGTCTTTTAACGATGACCACGCTTTCCTCATCCTCGTGACGGTAAACCGCTCCCTCCTCCAGCTTGAGGACCGCGGTAAGAGAAGAGGAATCATATCCGCTCTTGACCAGCGTTTCGTAATCATTGGAGGAAATATAGAATCCGTTGGGACGCTCCTTGATATCAAGCTCGGTGTATTTCTTTACCAGCTCTGCAAAATCCTCGCCCTGCTCTGCCTTCTTTTGCGCCTCATCGGCTTTGGTCTTCTTTGCGGCGATCTCCTCCTCGGTATATTCTTTGATCTTGGGCTCGCCATCCTCGTCATACTGAGGAAGTCCGTTTTCTCCCAAAACAAGCTCGTAGGAGGTGTTGATCATGATCAGATTGATGCGGATATAGTTTTCTTTGAAGAAGGCATCCATTTCGGCATCGGTGGGCGCTTCCTTGCCCCCAGTTCCGTAAAGATAGCTCTCCACCAAATCCACCTTCGCCTCCATGATGAAGGCTCTGCGCAGTCCCTTCATATCCATTCCGTAGGTGGACATCAGCGCGCTGTTAAATGCGGATTTGCTGTCGCCGTACTGATACTTTACCAGCTCGTCAAGCTGCTCGTCGATGCTGTTTTCCACACTCTTGGGGAGCTTCAGCTTATATTGCTTAAAGAGCTTGAGCGCACACAAAACGCTCTTGGCATACTGTAAAGTATACGCTTCCACGTACTGGCCAATGGTGGTTCCGTCCTCCATTTCCTTGTTCCAGCACTCCACCGTATCCTCGATATCCTCATAATTGGTATCGAAATAGTATTTGAAGGAGGAAAGCCAATAGCGATAAACGTCGGCTCCGATGCCCACGCCGTCCAGCTCCATCACAGTCTTTGTCTTCTCCGAAGAACAGCAAGGCAGAAGGACGAGGATGGATGCAAGAGCGAGAAGCATTGCTACCGTTTGAAAAAAAGCTTTTTTCATTGTTGTACATTCCTTTCAAGGATCCCTGGGGATCATATTTCAATCTTTGCGTAGGCATCAAGAAGAGCAACGCACTCCTTTGCCATTTTGGAGGGAGAGGAGGAGCCGACCCTCAAAGAAAAGTAGGGGGTGCCTGACAAGGTGACCATCACTCTGCCGTTATATCCTGCGGCAAGCTTGGTCATCCTGATGGCAGAGGGCTCCTCCGGATAAAAGAGAAGACTGCTTCCCTTAGAGACGATCTTGGTTATGCCGCATCCCGAACCAATGGCTCTGATATGGGAGACGGTGAGAATATTCAAAACCGGCACGGGCGGATCGCCGTAACGGTCCTGAAGCTCGTCGTACACATCGGAAAGATCCTCTGCGTTTTCGATGAGCGAGATCTTTTTATAGGCGTCAATGCGCTGATTGGGGTTGGAAATATAGCCTTCGGGAATGTAAGCGTCTACCTGCATTTCCACCGAACACTCGGTCTTCCTTGGAGCAACCTCGCCCTTTTCCTCACTGACAGCCTCTGACAGCAGCTTCATATAAAGATCGTATCCGATGCTCTCCATATGACCGTGCTGTTCTGCACCCAAAAGATTTCCAACGCCTCTGATCTCCATATCCCGCATAGCAATACGGAAGCCCGAGCCAAACTCGGTAAAGTCTCTGATGGCGGAAAGACGCTTTTCGGAGATCTCTCTGAGCTCTCTGCCTGCAGGATAGGTGAAATAGGCGTAGGCGCGTCGTGAGCTTCTGCCAACGCGTCCTCTTATCTGGTGAAGCTGAGAAAGCCCCAGCTTATCTGCCCGCTCGATGATGAGGGTGTTGGCGTTTGGAACGTCCACTCCTGTTTCGATAATGGTGGTGGAGACGAGAATATCGATCTCACCCTTGATCATCTCTTCCCAGATGTCGGAGAGCTGATCCTTGTCCATCTGACCGTTAGCGTATTCCACCCGCACGTCGGGAAAGGCGTTTTGCAGCTTTGCAGCCTTGTCGGGCATCTGCTCCACGCTGTTGCAAAGGTAAAAGACCTGCCCGCCGCGGCGAAGCTCCCTGCGGATGGCTTCCTCGATCACGCCGTCGTCGTGCTCCAAAACGAAGGTCTGCACGGGCATTCTGTCGCAGGGTGCCTCGTCCAGCACCGACATGTCGCGGATACCCGACATTGCCATATTCATCGTTCTCGGGATGGGGGTTGCGGAAAGAGTCAGCACATCCACGTTCTTTGAAAGCTCCTTGAGCTTTTCCTTATGGGCAACGCCAAAGCGCTGTTCCTCGTCTACGATCAGAAGACCCAGCTTTTTAAACTCCACGTCTTTAGAAAGCAAACGGTGAGTGCCGATAATGATATCCGTTTCTCCTCTGCGCAGCTTTCTGATGGATTCCTCGATCTCCTTTTTGGATCGGAATCGGCAGACCATATCCACAGACACGGGAAAGCCCCTCATTCTTGAGAGAAAGGAACGGTAGTGCTGCATACAAAGGATGGTGGTGGGCACCAGGATCGCCACCTGATAGCCCCCGCTTACCGCCTTGAAGGCGGCGCGCATCGCCACCTCGGTCTTTCCGTAGCCCACGTCACCGCAAAGGAGTCTGTCCATAGGGCATTTACGCTCCATATCCCTCTTGACGTCCTCTGCAGCGGCAAGCTGACAGTCGGTCTCCTCGTATTCAAAGGCGCTTTCAAACTCTCTTTGCATCTCGTCGTCACGGGGGAAGGCAATGCCCTCCTTTTTCATCCGTTCCGCATAAAGAGAGATCAACTGCTTTGCCATGCTTTGTGCCGACAGCTTTGCCTTGACCTTCACCTTTTTCCAGTCGGCACCGCCCATTCTTGAAAGCTTCAGGTCACCTTCTTCAGCGCCCTTACCAATATATTTTGAGATCTTGTCAAGCTGATTGCAAGGCAGATACAGCATATCTTTTCCCGCATATCTGATCTTTAAAAAGTCCTTTCTGTTGCCCTCCACCGTCAAAGAGGACATTCCCACGTACTGTCCGATGCCGTGGATATCGTGTACCACGAAATCTCCCACAGACATATCGGCGTAAGAGAGGATCTGCTGAAGATTTTTGTCCTTCTTTCGCTTTGCGGCGGGACGGTTGCTCCGTTTTTTCACCGTATCGGTGGCGAGCTCGGTCAGACACACGTATCTTGTGGCTGTCAGCTCAAAGCCCGGAATACCAATACCGGTGCACAAAGCCACCGATCCGGGCTTTTGCCGGATCTTTTCGTCGTCCTTATAAGCACCAAAGCCGGAGGAAACGAGCATTCTTTCAAGATTTGCCGCAGAGGTCTCTGTCTCGCAGATAAGCTTGACCTTGAACCCTGCGCTCATATACCCCCGCAGATCGTCGCACAGCAGATCAAATCGATCTGCGTAGCCCGTGGTCTGCTTGGTGTTGAAGGAAAACATTCCTGCGTATTTGTGACCAGAAAGACGGCTACCCATACCCGATAAGAGTACGCCCGCATCAGAAAAGAGATAGCTTTCAAGCTCTGACGACGATCTTGAAAAATCGGCGTTTTTGGAGCTGATGGTTCCATCCTCCAGGTAAGACATCAGCTGTTGTCTTTCGATCTCGGTGCGGCTGTCCAAGCGGTTCATACAAGCGCCGTATTCGCAGACCACGGGAAGAGCGTATCCGAGATAATCGAGCAGACACTTCTTTTCGGGATAGACGAGAGGCAGGTATTTGTCAAGGAACGTGGCTTCCCTACCGCTTTCGATGCATTCAAGCTCCTCCTTTAAGCGCTGTCCTGCCGGAGAAGCAGAGGTCTTACTTTTCAACTGTCCCTTGATGCAGGAAACGATCCGCTTTTTTGCCGCCTCGTCAGCCACCACCTCTCGGATGGGCATCACGGTAAATTCCTCGCAGTTTTCAATGCGCCGCTGGGTCATCACGTCAAAATAGCCCATACGGTCGATCTCGTCGTCAAAATAATCGATACGCACGGGATTGGCGCAGGACGGTGAAAAGACATCCACGATACTGCCCCTTTTGGAATATTGCCCTACGCTTTCCACCATATCGGTGCGGTGATAGCCTGCGTTTTCAAGAGTGGCAATAAGCTCCTCCATCAGACAGGGAGCATTTACAGAAACCCTTTTTTCCATTGCCCGCAAACGGATAGGCGGGACGGTATACTGTAAAAGAGCGTCGGGGGTGGTAATGACACAGTCGATCTCCCCCTTAATGAGCTTGCTCAGCACGAAAAGCCTCTCATGCTCAAACTCATGAGAAGCAGAGGTGCTGTGGAAGATCAGATCTCTTCCAAGAAAAATATATGCTCTTTTTTGGTGGGCGTTCAGCCAGGAGCAAAGGCGGTTTGCCTTTTTTTCATCCGAAACCAACAGTAGGATCTGGTCGTAGCCAAGCTCCTCAAGGTGAGGAAAGAGGTTGTTTACCAGCGCAAATTCGGCACCCTCGCAAAGTCCCGTAACTACCACGGGACGGCGCGCGCCCGCATATTCGGGAGCGCACTGGCTCCTTAAAGCATCAAGGAAGGGTAAAAACTCCTTTTCCTCGGTAATAGCTCTCGTTAAATCGATCATACTTTCTTAAATCATAAATCAAAAACTAATTATAGCTGCTCATCGCCTTTTCAAAATCTCCCGAGAGGATCAGCGGAAGAGCATCGGTGCAGTTTTCAAACACCCCCTGCAGAGTCTTGCGCTCCTCCTCGGAAAACTTGGAGAGCACCCAGTCGGCAAGAGGATACTCGGGATTGGGCTTTTTGCCCACACCGATCTTGATGCGGGGGAAGTTATCGTTATTCAAGTGCTCAATAATGCTTCTTACTCCCTTTTGACCGCCGTCGCTTCCCTTACGGCGAATGCGCATCTTGCCCACGTCAAGATTGACGTCGTCACACACCACAATGATGTTTTCGGAGGGGATCTTATAAAAGTCCGCCGCCTTTCTGACAGACGTGCCCGAAAGGTTCATATAGGTCAAAGGCAGAAGGAACAGCACTCTCTTTCCGGCAACGGTCGTCTCACCGCAGATGCCCTCAAATTTGCCTCTGTCGATAGAAAAGGCATTTTTCTTTGAAAAATATTCGGCAAAGAGAAACCCGCTGTTGTGGCGTGTAAAGGTATATTCCTTTCCCGGATTTCCGAGACAGACCACCATATGTGTGATCGGTTGAGCTGATGCCGCAGGACGCTCTATTTTTTTGAACAGATCAAAAATATCACTCATTTTTGCACCTTAACAATTGATTACTGTAAAATTCCGTATACAGAATTATTATACTATATTCCTTTTAAAAAGGCAAGAGAAAAATTATTAAAAAATATTTCGAAAATGTGTATAAAAAGTATAGACAAATGGTCAAATTGATGGTATAATAAACTTCACATTATAAATATATTATATAGAAATCGGAGTGATATACTATGAGCCATAAGTACGTATACCTTTTCACCGAAGGAAACGGTTCTATGAGAGAGCTGCTCGGCGGTAAAGGTGCCAATCTTGCAGAAATGACCAATCTGGGTCTGCCCGTTCCTCAGGGATTTACCATCTCCACCGAGGCTTGCACCCAGTATTACGAAGACGGCAAGATGATCAACGATGAGATCAAGGAGCAGATCCTTGAATACATCGGCAAAATGGAAGAGATCACCGGCAAAAAGTTCGGAGATCTGAACAACCCCCTGCTGGTTTCGGTCCGTTCAGGCGCACGCGCGTCTATGCCCGGTATGATGGACACCATCCTGAATCTGGGCTTGAACGAAGAAGTCGTGGAAGTCATGGCAAAGAAGTCGGGCAACCCCCGTTGGGCTTACGACTGCTACAGAAGATTCATCCAGATGTATTCCGACGTGGTTATGGAGGTCGGCAAGAAGTATTTTGAAGAGCTGATCGACAAAATGAAGGAAGCAAAGGGCGTGAAGCTCGATGTTGATCTGACCGCTGAGGATCTCAAGGAGCTGGCTAATCAGTTCAAGGCAGAATACAAGGCAAAGATCGGTCAGGACTTCCCCTCCGACCCCAAGGAACAGCTGATGGGCGCCGTGAAGGCAGTCTTCCGCTCCTGGGACAACCCCCGCGCAAACGTATACCGCCGCGACAACGATATCCCCTATTCCTGGGGTACTGCAGTAAACGTGCAGGCAATGGCGTTCGGTAACATGGGCGAGGATTGCGGCACAGGCGTTGCATTCACCCGTGACCCCGCTACCGGCGAGAAGAAGCTGATGGGCGAGTTCTTGACCAACGCTCAGGGCGAGGACGTGGTTGCAGGCGTTCGTACTCCTATGCCCATTGCACAGATGGCAGAAAAGTTCCCCTCTGCATTCGCACAGTTCAAGAGCGTTTGCGAGATTCTTGAAAATCACTATCACGATATGCAGGATATGGAGTTCACCGTTGAAAACGAGAAGCTCTATATGCTCCAGACCCGTAACGGCAAGAGAACCGCTCAGGCGGCGCTCCAAATCGCAGTTGACTTGGTTGCTGAAGGACACAAGACCAAGGCTGAGGCAGTCAGCATGATCGATCCCCGTAACCTGGACACTCTGCTCCATCCCCAGTTTGACGTAAAGGCACTGAAGAAGGCAACTCCCATGGGCAAGGGTCTGGGTGCATCTCCCGGTGCGGCTTGCGGACAGATCGTCTTCTCCGCAGAGGATGCTGAGGCTTGGAACGAGGCAGGCAAAAAGGTCGTGCTCGTTCGTCTGGAGACCTCTCCCGAGGACATTACCGGTATGAAGGCTGCCCAGGGCATTCTGACCGTGCGCGGCGGTATGACCTCCCACGCAGCAGTTGTAGCCCGCGGTATGGGTAAGTGCTGTGTTTCGGGTTGCGGCGACATCGCAATGGACGAAGAGAACAAGAAATTCACCTTAAACGGCAAGACCTACGTGGAAGGCGACTGCATCTCCATCGACGGCTCTACCGGTAACATCTACGACGGCATCATTCCCACCGTTGATGCGGAGATCTCGGGCAACTTCGGCACTATTATGGGTTGGGCAGACGAGTTCCGCGCCCTGAAGGTCCGCACCAATGCCGACACCCCCGCCGATGCAAAGAAGGCACGGGAGCTGGGTGCTGAGGGTATCGGTCTGTGCCGTACCGAGCATATGTTCTTCGAGGCAGACAGAATCGCCGCATTCCGCGAGATGATCTGCTCCGACACCGCCGCTGAAAGAGAAGTTGCTCTTGCCAAGATCCTTCCCTATCAGCAGTCCGACTTTGAAAAGATCTACGAGGCAATGGAAGGCACTCCCGTGTGCATCCGTTTCCTTGATCCTCCTCTTCACGAGTTCGTTCCCACCACCGAGGAAGATATCGCTCTGCTTGCAAAGGCACAGGGCAAGTCTGTTGAAAAGATCAAAGAAGTCATCTCCTCTCTGCACGAGTTCAACCCCATGATGGGTCACCGCGGATGCCGTCTGGCAGTCACCTACCCCGAGATTGCCGCAATGCAGACCAAGGCTGTGATCCGTGCAGCCATCAACGTACAGAAGGCACACGCTGACTGGAACCTGGTTCCCGAGATTATGATCCCTCTGGTTGGCGACGTGAAGGAGCTGAAGTACGTGAAGGCGGTTGTAGTGGCTACTGCCGATGCTGAGATCGCCGCAGCAGGCGCTTCGCTGAAGTACCAGGTTGGTACCATGATCGAGATCCCCAGAGCATGCCTGACCGCAGACGAGATCGCCGCAAACGCAGACTTCTTCTGCTTCGGTACCAACGACCTGACTCAGATGACCTACGGCTTCTCCCGTGACGATGCAGGCAAGTTCCTTGGCGCATACTACGATGCCAAGATCTTTGAAAACGATCCCTTCGCAAAGCTTGACCAGACCGGTGTTGGCAAGCTGATGAATATGGCGATCACCCTGGGCAGACCCGTCAATGCAGATCTGCACATCGGTATCTGCGGCGAGCACGGCGGTGACCCCACCTCTGTGGAATTCTGCCACAAGCTGGGTCTTGACTACGTTTCCTGCTCTCCCTTCAGAGTACCGATCGCAAGACTTGCCGCTGCACAGGCTGCAATTAACGAAAGTAGGAAGTAATTTAGCCCTAATTTCAAGGGTTAATCAGAGTTCGTTTGTAAGGGTTTATCAAAAAATCTTTACTAAGGACGATGCAAAGGCTTACCTTTATGCTGAGTCCACGAAACACAGAATCCTACAATGGCAGGATATTGAACTCAATATCCTAATATAAAACAAATTAGAGCTATGTCATTCATTTGGCATAGCTCTTTTTGTATTCTATCTCGTTTTTGTTTAGTTATCTTTTAAATAATGATAATAAATAAGGACTCTATCATCCGTGCTGGTGATAAAGTCCTTTTACTTTTTATTCTTTTTTCGGAGTGTTTCAATGGTGATTAAAAGAAAGTGCATATCCTCATCGGAGAGGTCAGACACATCTATCATCTTCTTATGGTCAATACCTAAGAGGTAGTCAGTAGTGACGTGAAAAATATCTGCTAACTGGATGAGTACATCCGGTGAAGGTGTTCTCTCTTGTAACTCATAGTAAGATACAACAGACTTTGTAATGCTTAACCGCTTGGCTAATTCTGTTTGGGTCATTCCTGCTTCTGTACGCAGAGTTTTTAACTTTTCTCCAAAGTTGACCATATTAACACCTCCGTTCTAAATTAGTTTACCCTATAATTGTAAGTATTAGGTTGATATGTGTATCAATCCAGTTGACATTAAATAAAAAGTATGCTAAAATGTACTCGTGATATGTTTTTGAATATCGGAGGTTACATTATGGCATTGATTAAGTGTCCCGAATGCGGAAAAGAAATTTCCGACAAGTCACAGGCTTGTATTCATTGTGGATTCCCTCTTGAAGCTGCTGAGCCGAAAGAGAATGTAAATAGTATTGTCGCTTTGTTTGAAGCGTATGCCGCTAATAGCGCATCTGTTGGAGATGTCAGCAACATCTTCTCAAACGTTATACAAGAGGTTTATAACATCAAACAGTCTCACAGTGAACAAGAAGCGGCTGACTTCATAGCAAAAGGAATTATTGATGGCTTGATTCTTATTCCCGGCAAACTAAGCTGGATGAACGGTAAGCAGTATTGTGAGATAATCAATTATAAAGCTCTGTCTGCTGAAGGTATGGATTATTTCACTAATCAACTTCATTCCGTTCTTTCTATTCAAAAATTCTATGATGACGGTAGTGGTGGCTACTGCTACATTACCCCATTCTTTTATGCTGCATATATGGTTTTGCAATATGGCTCTGAGAGTAACAAGGCAAAACTAATGACCATACTCAAACACTCATTTGCTGGTAGTAAACAATCGTGGTATGACCACGTTGTTTCAATGTTTAGGCAGCACGGAGGCGGTAACTCAGCACAGCAAATAGCCGCCGTTCAAAGCAGTCTGCAAGGTATCAAGTGTCCCGTGTGTGGCTCTACCAGAGTAAATAAAATCTCAACAGCAAATAGGCTTACTTCTGTGTTTGCGTTTGGACTTGCATCTTCCAAAATCGGAAAACAATATGAGTGTAAATCCTGTAAGCATAAATGGTGATAGGAGATGATTTTATGTTAAGGTGTCCTATATGTGGTAGTGAGGTAAACCCTCTCTACTTGAAAACCATCGCAGAAACAAAAACAGAACTTGTAGATGGAGAAGAAATTACAAAATATAAGTGTAATGACTGTCATTCGTTTATGTCTCCCGTTGAGCTAAAGCACGACTTCCAATATTATCACGACAAAGCGGAAGAAATATATGGTAGTCGTTGGAGAGATATTCTTGTAATATTGGATGAGATTAAAGAGTATGGCTTGTTTGATGAAGAAAAGTACAAGCTCGCTGGTGATGCTCAATCTGCTTGGATAAATGCTTATAATCAGAGAATCCAGCAAGCAGACAATAATAAACCGAAATGTCCTACTTGCAGTTCTACCAACATTCAAAAAATCTCAACTACATCTAAGGTAGTTGGGGCATCTCTGTTTGGTCTCTTTAGCAAAAATGCAACATCTCAATTCAAATGTAATAATTGCGGATATAAATGGTAATCGGAGATAGAAAGATGAACAAACATTATTATTGCCCTTATTGCGGTCAGACACAATTTCCTGATAGAACAGAATGTATAAAGTGTCATTCCCGTGTTGGCTTAGTTGAATCGAAATATGACAGCGCATATTATCAAGAGATGTCAAAAAAGCGTTATGGGGATTTTTCTCAATGGTATTCTTATCTGTTACTGGAAATAAGACAGAATCCGCTATTCAATGAAGATTTATATTATAGTTCAAATGATTCTCAGCCTAAGGCAAAAACAAAAGAAGTAGTTGAGGATGACAAAGCAAGGCAAGCAAAAGCCATAAAGGAACTTGAAACCGGCAAAGCCAAAAGCATTAAGAATATGCTTATCTCCATCTTAGTAAGTGTCGGCTCATTGGGTCTGGCTTTTGGTGTTGCATACCTAAATCTTGACCTACTGATATACTTATTCCTTGCATCAACATTTATTGCATTCTTTGTATTCTGTCACTTCTTAGGTGAATGGCGGCTAAATTCAAAGGATTTGGAATTAGTCAGAAGCAACTTCAAAGAGTACGAGAAAAAATGTGAAAAGATAGCAGAGCAAAACGCATTTTATCAGGCAGGACAAAAAGCGGAACGGGAAAGAACACATCCAGTTTGTCCCTCTTGTGGTAGCAGAAATACAAGTCGAATAGGTAATATAAATAGGGCGGCTTCTGTTGCTACTTGGGGTTTGGCTTCTTCAAAAATCGGCAAACAATACGAGTGCAAGCACTGTAAACATAAGTGGTAAGGAACAATGAAACAGCGAATAATCATAGCCGGTAGTAGAAACTTTAATGACTATCCCTATCTTGAATACGTAGTTGACCGCTATTTCTCAAAGTTTGTCTCCGATAAAAAGGATGTGCAAATAATAAGCGGTACTGCCAAAGGTGCGGATAGTTTGGGCGAACTTTATGCCGAAAAGCACGGTATAGGGGTTATTCGTTGTCCCGCAGATTGGGATAAATATGGGAGAGCAGCCGGGTACAGACGAAATGAAGAAATGGCTATTCTCTCTATGTCTGATGGTTACACGGGAGTTTTACTTGCTTTCTGGGATGGTCTAAGCAGAGGTACAAAACATATGATAGACCTTGCCGAAAAGCACAATGTAAAAGTATATATTATAAAGATTAAGGCGTGACTTTGATGGTCACGCCTCTTTCTTTGTTAGTCAATCGGATTGCAGCTAAAAGAGTATTTCATTGTTCCGGTGTAATCTCCGGGTGTTCCCCATTGATTGATTTCAAGACCGAAATATTTAACGCAGGAAGTCCCATTCGGAAAATCAGATGCCGTGAATGATACAATCGGTTCATTGGAGGATGATACAGTAACGGTGCTGTCACCCTCATATCTAATTATAGAGCATTCAGTGCTTGCGTACTGGTTTGTTGTATGCTTCAAGCTAAGAAAACCAGATTCGAGATTGGTCGCAAACACATCCAGAGAATAACCCTCCTCAATATAGGCATCATTAACGGTCACTTCACAGATGGGTGTGTCCTTAATGTTAATAGTTGCCGGGATAGTGATGGTGTAGGAAGAATAAATATGTCCGGTAATTTGCAATTCACCAGAGCCAGCATAAGCATCTTCTGTTTCCGCTGCAAAGGCAGTGGTAGAGAATGAAGCTATCATAAGTACAGATAAAACTAACGCTAAAACCTTTTTCATATTATTAAATCCTTTCTTCATTGAGAGTTGATTTCCAGCTTAACTTCTCCGCTGTTGAGAGTGGCTTTATTGTTTAGAGCGTAGCAGTCATAAACCAATCGGCAATTTCCATATACCCCACGTTTCAACACTTGCGTGAGCTTGATATTCTGAATACGCTCAGACGGTGCAAGGAAATCAGATTTATAGATTAGTGTACCGTCAGACAGATATAGAGAAATCACAAAATAGCAAGGGTTGTTATTAGGGTTAAAGAAATCTACCTTCTGTTCTAATTGACCAGCTTTGAGGTTGATTCCGGTTACGCCGGGAATAGTGATTGACTTGTCCTCGTAATCAATAGCCGGTGTAAAGTCAAGTGTGCTGGATGTCGTTGTGGATGGTGTGTCTCCCTTGTCAGGTGGCTTGTTTGTGTTGCAAGACCGTAAGAGGAAGATTAACAATACCAGAATTACTATCACAGCGATAAGAATTAAAAATATGTGCATTTTCTTCACTGCTTGCTTCCTTTCTCCTAAGATAGCTTGTACCTATTTTAATGCTAAACGGAGAAATGATAAAGGCAAAGTTGGTGTGTTATTTTTTCCTCCAGCGATAAATTGTCTTATTATCGCCACTGAAAGTATCATCTGAGCCGGAGATTACTTTCTCTATTGTTGGTTTGGAGTAGTGCTTAAACTTCTCAATGAAATCTGGAATTTCTGTATGTACCTGACCGCATTTAAGGCATTGTAAACGCCTTAAAGTAAAGGTGTATCTGTTTCCCTCAGAGTCCTTAACAAGCCTTTTACGGCTGTCCCTGACCCTCATAGGGGACTTGCAAGAGGGACAAACGGGTGTGTCGAGATTACAGACTACATAGCCCCTTTTTTACTCTGTAAAATGGTGTAGTTGGTTGCGATAATCATATGATTACCCTCCTTAAATAAAAATAGTATGCTTTCGGTGTAAGATGTTACACTTTCGCATACTTATTATATATCATAAATTGAAATAAGACAAGACACAGAGATTAGAGCATAAATGAATGTATTTGTGCTTTAATCTCTATGCCTTAATCAAGCATAGATAATCCCATAGTGGCAGTCTTAATTGTATCGGAATTAGGATTGCTTTTCACGATTTAAGCCGTGTAGTTCGTAATGAATTGCACGGCTTTTTCTATTTTATAAATCAAAAAAATATATCAATGAAAGGACGATTTTATTTACTATGGCTGCTGAAAAAAGTATTATTAGAACTTTAAAACAGATGTTAAATAATGATGCGATTATGTATTACATCCTCTGGAAATATGCTCCCGATGCTATCCCTGAGGAAGATAATATTAAAACTTATGCGGATTTGTGCAATAATTATAAGGCTTTTAAAGGACGTACAGAACAAAGCGTTGAAAAGTCTCTCTATAAAGAGGAGGTTCAGGCTGCAATCAAGTTATTGTTGAAACGTCTGGACGGCAAGAGAGATATTGAATTACTCAACAAATATTATGACTTGGCAATGAGTGGAGACGTGCAAGCTCTGAAGGCGTATATGGAATTTAAGACTAAGTTCTTTAAGGACAGTGAGGATGACGAACTCAAAGCCATTTTGAACGGTGCAAGTACCAGCGTGGACTACTCAGACACAGAAGATTTTAAGATGGAATTTTAATAAGGCGGTGATACAGTGACTAATAAAGAAAAGTTGCGCCGTATTCTTGCTGACCCTATTTTATGGATTGAAACGTTTGTCAATATCGTTGATAAGAGAGGAAAAGTTGTTCCCTTTAAATTCAATCCGCAGCAAAAATATGTTATGCGAAACAAGGAAAAATTCAATATTATTTTGAAGTCAAGACAACTTGGTATTACCTCAGTTGCCTTGGCTTATTCTTTATACTTGGCAATCACTAAGCCTAATTCTGTTTGTATGATTATGGCGTATTCTCTGGACTCGGTAAACAACATCTTTGAGAAGTTGAAGCAAATGTATAGTGATTTGCCGGATTGCGTGAGACTTGAAACCATCGCAAACAACAGAAAAGAATTGAAGTTCGTCAACAATAGCAGAATCATTGTGTGTACTTGCGGCTCTAAGGATAATGCCCGTGGTGCTACACTGAGCTTTGTTCACTTGTCGGAAGTGGCGTTTATGAATGAATACTTAGATAAGCAGTTGACCGCTATTGAGCAAGCCTTAGTTCCTGATGGCTGTATGATTTTAGAATCAACAGCGAATGGACTTAATCGCTTTTCCGAACTATGGAATAAGACTGTTTCCGGTGAGAAACCATTATGGAAACCCTTCTTCTTTTCGTGGGTGCAGGATAAGAGAATGTTTGCGGATGAGTACAAAGAATTTTCAAAAAGATATAAGAACATTTACGGTGCTTATCTTACTGAGGAAGATTTTGACGAAACAGAGGTAGCATTAAGTCAAAAGGGTGCATCTCTGGAACAGCTTATGTGGCGAAGATTGAAGATTTCAAACAGCAGCGAAGCTAAGTTCTGTCAAGAATTCCCCTCTAATCCTATGGAGGCATTTTTGAACACCGGCTCTAACATCTTTAGTACATCCGTTATTCAAGAAAGACTCAATGGAATTTACGTTGCAGAAGCTAAAGGAGAACTTAGACTGAAATTGCCGGTCAAGGTTGACCCCATTATCAAAAAGCACAATAAGTATATGAGCATTTACAAGTTGCCGGTGAAGAATAAGAAATACTTTATCGGCGTTGATACCGGCGAAGGACTTGGTGCAGACAATGACTATTCCGTGATTTCCATTGTTGACGAAAGTGGTTTTCAGTGTTTGGAATGGCGCAGCAACAAAGTGAAACCTTATGAATTTGCTGAGCTTACATACAAGATTGCTTGCTGGTATAACAAAGGCTTGCTTATCGTTGAAAAGGCTTCCGCTGGTCATACCGTAGTGGATAAGGTTCGTCACGATTTCCATTATGTCAATATGTTCAAGTATAGGACTTATGACCAGAAGAAAGGTAAGGCACAGCGTAAAGTAGGCTGGGAGACTAATTCAAAGAGTAAACCGATTATGATTTCAGATATGCAAGAATGGTTTGAGACCGGTCAATGTTTGGTGAACTCAAAACAGCTTTTGCAGGAAATGAAATTCTTTGAACTGGTTGACGGCAGTATGAAGGCTGTAAGTGGTCACGATGATACAGTTATGGCGTTTGCTATGGCTTTACAAGGGTTGAAATCAGGACAGTATTATTTTGCGATTGGCAAATGATACTGTCTTTTTTTGACCCCATTTTAATGATTATTTCAAAGGAGATATAAACTTATGTTTAATTACAATAATAAGAAGAATCGTTTCTTCCATCGTAATGAGCCGGGACTTGATTATTTCAAGTCGGTAATTGGCTCATCCGAACATACCTTCAGACAGGGACAGGTTAATTCTATTCATACCCATTTGCTGAGAAATCACGATGTTTTAAGAAGAAAGAATTTAACCTATACATTCAAGGGTAAGACTTTTGAACCGGCTGCAATCATCCTTCAGGGTATGAAAACCGTTATCAATTTCCATACCGCATACTTGCTTGGAAACCCTGTTTCTATCACGGGTACGCCTAAGGCAGTTGAGCTTATGAATACCTATTACCGCAAAGGTCTGTATTCTAAGATTGACTGGCAGATTTTGAATGAGCTTATCACTTATGGTAATGCTTTTGAGTATGTATATTGGGATGAAAACACTAAGAGTATTAAATCTAAGGTGTTCAGAAATCAGGATTCTTACCCCATTTACAATGAGAACTTAGAGTATTCATACTTTGTGGAATACTGGAAGAATAAGACAGATAACACAGAGCATTTTGTTATCTATTCACCTACAAAGATTGATACATATGTGAATGGAAAAAGGATTTCAAGCAAAACCAATTTGACCGGATTACCGATTCATTATTCTTGTATGGAGAAGTCATACTATGACCAGTTTGGTGACAGTATGGTGCTTGATTTGATTCCTATTCAGGATAAGATTGAATGGCTTATGTCTAAGCTGGATGATGCTATTACTACATTGTCACTTAACCCCATTGGTGTATGTACCGGTGCAAAGGTAACTGAAAGTGATATGGTCGATTCTAACATTTCCGGTGCTGTTCTTAATCTTGAAGAAGGCGGCGAATTTAAGTACGCTAATGCTGAGATGGACTATGAGAATATCAAGTTCGAGTTGAACCAGCTTTACCAGCAGTTTAACCTTGTAGCGGCTATTCCCTCATCTATCTTAGGTCAGAACAATATCGCTAACGTTTCTGAAAACTCTATGTCAATGGTTTATCAGCTTACAGAAAACAGAGGTAAGCAGAATATGAACTCCTTGCTTGATGGATTCAGACAGAGATGGGAATATATGCGTAGGCTCTTTAATACTAAACATATCCCCATTTCCGATAAAGACTTCGATTCTCTCAACGTGACATTTAATATCAATAAGCCGGTTGATACTAAGCAGGATTTTGAAAATATGAAAATCCAGTATGAGATTGGCGCACTTAGTAAGAGAACCATTATGGAGAGAAGTCCTTACACCACTGATTCCGCACAGGAGATGCAGAGACTTGAAGAAGAAGGTAAACCTATCTTCCCTAACAAAACTAAGAAAGAAACCACAGAGGAAAAAGAAGTGGTAACTGATGAAGATACAAACAACCCCGTTTCCGATGACTAATCGGTAATGGGGGTTTGTCACTATCCTTAATACTATAAATACATTAAGAATAGTCTTAGGATAGTGTATATATATCAAGACTATTCTTAATTATATAATACTTAATACTATTCTTGATTTCTCTTATATATATTAAGATACTTATATATAGAATAGTATTAAGTGCATTAACCTATTGACCCCATTTCCAATGTCTGAAAAGTCGGGAATGTCTGTTCAATAGGTTATTGCTTCTTTCATTTAAAAATTAAGGGTCACGATTTTCTAATAAATAGTTAATTAAGAAAAGGTGTCCCTAAACTTTTCTACCATATAAATAAATACAAATGTCATTGTTCTTATGGTTATGAATTGACCCCATTTCCAGTGTTAAAGTGGTGGATTTATGGGAGTTTAGGCTTTGATAACCGGAATGGAATATATAGTGGGTGACAGTTCCGAAAATATTTTGCTATTCCTGAGGTAAAAATCAACCCCATTTTCCAAAAATTCAAGGTCAAAAAAATATCCCCATTTTTCAGAATGCACGGAACGGATTGAAATGTCGGAATTTTTATCCCCATTTTCATCTATTTCGGGTATGAATTGAAACGCAGGATTTTATTTAACCCCATTTTTGAATTGCTGAAGGATGAAAATTTATCCCCATTTTCTTCACATATAGGATTTGAATTGAATGTGAGATTTTAATAGCAGAGTGCAGCATTATTCCCTTGTTGGTTTTCCTCTTATGTAAGGAGAAAAACATCCCCATTTTCAACAATGGGAATAAAAAAGCAAGCCACAGTTAATGTGACTTGCGTATGTGTATGTACTATATATGTATATGTGTGTGCGTATGTATGTGTTACTTGTGTTTGTTTCTTTGCCTAAGATACCGTTGACGTTCTTTCTGGCTGTTCATTTGTGACAGTGTTTTGATATGTTCGTCTAAGTCATCTATTGGCGGTGCTGGAGGTGAGAAAGACTTCACTAAGGCGTATATACCCCAAACCAGCAGAATGACCACTACTGCAACGAGATACATTTCATCACCTGTACTTTCTCATAATCTTATCAATTCTTTTCTGGTTATTCTCAAAGACCCTTTTAGTCTTTTCCTGCTCTGACATATTGATGTCATATTTCTGTGACGGTTTATGTTTGCTAACCAGAGCAGTAATTCCACATACTGTTCCGATACCCAATAATATTAAAACTGGCATATTCATACCCCCTCTATATTCTATCAGAAAAGTTGGAGAGATTCAACAGCATCTATTTGTTCCTGCTTGCTGGAATTGATATAGTATTTTGCTGTCAATTCAACATTGCTGTGACCGGCAAGAGACGAGATAGTTTTCAAGTCAACATCTGGATTCTTAGCCATAGCAGTAAAGCATTGATGTCTGAGCATATGAGGATAGACATTCTTTCCGAGTGCCTTTTCGCCCAGCTTATTCACTATCTTATAAACGGCACTTCTGGTCAATGCACCACGCTGACCAATAAACAGCTTTTGACTTTCTGCATCTGAAGGACGAGCATTCTCTATATAATCCTTTAATGCGTTTCGTGCATCCACGTTGAGAGGGATTTCACGGTATTTATTGCCCTTGCCGTTTCGGATGGTAATTTGACCTTTTCGGTCTGATATTTCGATGTCGGATAATTCGAGATTGCAAAGCTCTGATTCTCTTATACCGGTATTCAGCAGTAAAACCACGATGGCAATATTAAGCCTATTCTCCGTATTCCGCACATAACGCAGGAGCTTATAGACTTCGTTCTTCTCTAATACTTCTACGTCCGGTTCGGCTGTTCCTTTCTTCTGCTGTACCTTTATAGATGGCATTTCGCCACTATTCGACAGGTATTCGGAAAACTTCTGAACGGCTGTCAATTTCGCTTTGATGGTATTTAGCGACTGCCTTTTCGTCTCTGTCAAATACTTTGAGTATTCGGCTGCATCCATCGAAAGTATTTTTCCGGCGAACTGTTCGCCCGTTACCTTTTCCAGCCACTCCACAAACAAGGCTGCATTCTGGGTGTATGTGGTGACGGTGTTCGGACTCTTGCCAGCCTCAACCATTGACAATTTAAAACTTGATACAAAATGATTCATAGATTGCTAATACCTCCGTTTCGGTGTTATTCTAAATTATTTATTATAGCATTCTACAAGTATGCGATAATGTACTATCAATATAATATCACATATTTTTCTATTTGTCAAGAGGGAACATATTATAAAATATGTTTCCAGTTTAATTATTTTTCCGGGTATTTCGGCAGCGATGGCAGGAAATAAGGCTGTAAAAACTGGCTACATATTTAAAAAGAGCCTTGCACCGTTGCAAGACTCTTTCATTATTTATATATTTTGTTCGTGTCCGTTGTTCTGACTTCCAATTCTGCACCGAGTACAGCAAGACATTTTTCAAACTCTGATAATGTGAATGTGTTCCGGTTTAGTTTGTTTCTTGCGCTCTGTGGTTTAATGTCTAATGCTTCCGCTAATTGGTTTAGGTTCATATCTCTTTCAATCATTAGTTGTTTAATGATTTTTGTACCATCCATATATATTATAAACCGCCTTTCTATCCGTATTTATTATAGTTATGTATCAGTGTTTTTCTATATTATAACACATCAAAACAAATAAATCAATATCGAGTTGTAAAAATCAAAATAGGGTTTATACATATATTATATAGAACACACTGCAAGAAAAATATTTTTATAAATAACTCAAAAAGGGGTTGACAATAACTCAATATCGAGTTATAATGTGTATGTAAGATAAAGCAAGGCGATAGCCTGAGAAACTTCTACCTTGCTTTACCTTAACAACAACACACAACAAAGGCGGTTGCAGCTACATTATAGCACATATCGCCGGAAAAAGAAAGGCGGTTAAATAAAATGTTAAAGATTTATTTAACAAATTTGGGAAAGTACAACGAAGGTTATTTGGTCGGTAAGTGGGTAGAACTACCGGCAACAGATGAAGAACTGGAGGCAGTAAAGAAAGAAATCGGAATCAATCAACAATACGAGGAATGGTTCATCACTGATTATGAATCTGATATTGAAGGATTGGAAATCAACGAGTATGCAAGTATTAGCGAACTCAATGAGATGGCGAAAGAGCTTGAAGAACTGGACGAGTTTTATTTACAGATTGTCGGCGGTTTGTTGTTAGCTGGTCACAGTCTCAGAGTAGCAATAGACAAGATTGACGATTGTTTAATATACTTTGACTGTTCAGATATGGAAGATGTAGCAAGGGCATATGTTGAGGAAACCGGAATGCTTGAAAATATCCCCGATAACATAGCAAATTATTTTGATTTTGAAGCCTTGGGGCGTGATATGTCCTTCGAAGCTACTTATATCTTTTTAAGCTGCGGTAACTGTATAGAAATCTATTGTTAAACCTATATATTAACCCCTTAACAAGTAAACCCCAATATTAAAAAAATCAACCCCAAAACGAAAAGGAGAAAGAACAATGACAAACACTAATATTATTAAAATCGGAACTTTGAACAATGCGGAAATGAGAATCAAGAATGACAACGGCTGGACGATAAAAGCAAACATCAGATGTAACCACAAAATTATTCACGTTACTTTTTATAGATGGCTGCCAAAATATCAAGGCAATGAGCCGGTACAGATTACCGACAGAGTTTTAATTCACGATTGGACGGAGATTGAAGCAAGCGACTTTGAAGCCGTTAAAAATGAATTGTTTAATATCTTTAGCGAGATAGCAGCAAGCAAGACACACAGAAGCACAAAAAAGTGGATGGACTATCACGCAAAGACAAACAGAATTTAAAACCGAATAGAGCAAAGGAGACGGGCAACAAAACGCCCGTCTTTTTTGTTGTCTATCTTTATATATAGAATCATACAAGCGAACCAGAGCCGCCAGCACAGGCAGAATATAAAGCCTTGCACGGCTTGAAGCTGTCAACCATTGCACCGGCTAAGCCTTGCAGCACATCAGAGCCGGGAGCAATGCGACAACACACACGGCAATATATAACCGTGGTGCATAGGTTCACACATATATAATATAACCGTCTTTCTTTTTTGGTGCTGTCCTGCTTTACGATGGCAAAAACCAGAGCAGAAAAGCGGTTATTTATATAAAATCAATGTGCTTTCTAAGGCGTTTAAATGCCGTTTAAAGGCGTGTTTGTTCTGGGAATGGTAACATATACCCGGCAAATAAAATTGATTGTGGGGCATTCTGTGAGGTCGTGCAAGACCCCATTTTGACCCCTAACCCCCTATGAAACCAAAAAATTTTACACCGAAAAAATTTAAGGAGGTCACTATGACAAACTTATCCAAACTTCAAATTGAACTTAACAATAATAACTATTTTGGTGAGAATACTCCCTCTATTTATGAGAGTATCTTGGAAGAAAACAACTTAGACCCTCACGAGGAATACACTAAGGCGAATGACAGAGTTAATATGTTAGAGTCTGTCTATGATGTATTACAGGCATTGGCTAATGACATTAACTCATTCCGCAAGGTTGAGACGGAGTTCACAACTACATCTGCTGCCTATGAGTACATCCAAAAGCGTTTAAAGGATATTAGAGCAGAGATTGACAGAGTAAAACTTGAAACCAGATACACGGATGAATCCGGCAATGAAAGTTCCATCCTCAGATATATGTACTTCAATTCTCAGACTGATTTTGACATTTAAGGCGGTGGTTTTATGAACGATGTTTTAACCAGAGTCTTTGATGAAACTATACAGCGTGAAGGTCGTACTATTTCCACTGTAACCAGCGGAGAAAGTTTTGAGTGTTTCTTCCGCAGAAACAATGACAATACCAACAGCAAAGATACTATGATTATGTATTACCGCTGTGGTTCTCCCGTCAATGCCGGTACTTTGCTTAGCTATGCCGGAAATACCTACATTGCACTGAATAAGGAAACGGCTGAAAACGATGTCTATTTCAAGTCTGCAATCATCAAGACTAATGGCACTATCAATACGCATAGCCTTACTGTCAATGGTTTAGCTTTCTACGGCGAAGGCGTGAATAATGCTATGTCAACAGATGGCACGAACATTTCTATTATCTCCGGCAATCTCGAAGTGTTGACTGAGGATAACGCTGCATCCAGAGCCTTACAGGTCGATGACTTATTCAATGAGTGGGGCAGAACGTGGAAGATTGATAATCTTTACTTTGTGGACGGTATTTGTCACGTCATTGTAGAAGTGTATGCCGATGTTACACCTACATACGAGTATGAGCTTACTCTTTCTTCTCTTTCATCATATAATGTAAAGCCGGGAGACACTGACACATTGACATATATAGCTATTTGCAATGGTGATGAGGTCGCTAATCCCGATGTCAATTTCACATCTTCTAATGAAGAAGTTGCAACCATTGACAATAATGGTAGTATCACTTACTTAGCCGATGGCGAGGTTTTCTTCTCAGTCGTATGGATTGACAAAGCAACGGCGCAGACCGACACAGTAACCGTTGTAACCGAAGCTGTGAGTGATGAAGTTGCAATTTTCGTAACACCGATTGAGGAAATCTTTGAAGGCTTTGAGGAAACTCTTACTTTCTATGCCACCAAAGGCGGCGTAAAGGATGAGAGCATTTCCGTTTCTTTCAAAGTTGAAAATATCAGCGATGTAACCACAAACTATAACACATACTTGAAGAAGATTACTTACACAGATAACGGCGATGGCACTGTGACACTTCTGGTCGATGGCTCTGTTATGCTTGGCAAGACGTTTGATTTTGTTGCCTATAATGAGGAATTAGGCATTGAGAACAGACAGACTATCAAAATTATCTCATTCTTTTAAGAATATCTTGTAATTTCGCAGGAAGTGTGATATAATTCACATATAACCTATTAAGAGTGCGAACAGGGACAGCCCCTAAGACCGCACACCAACCTACACTTTAAATAGTGCAAGGTGGTAAAGGCTGATTCAATGGGTGCTTATATGTGTTAATGCTGCATCCGTTGATACAATGGGTGCATTTTCTTTTACTGCCCTCTTGATAGGTTAAATTATCTATTAGGAGGGCATTTTTATGTCACAAAAAGAAATTAGCAATCTTTTGAACCTCAAAGGCAGAGTTTATGTGTATCTTGCGGATGAGGAAACCGGCAAACAGTTTATGCAGCAAGCGGAAACTGAAGGATTTACCTTTAAGGATGGAGTGAAACCAACTCAGAGAGATTGGGACGGTATCTTAGCACTCAACAGAGATATGACTTTGAACTATGTCGGGTTCGTAGGTCATATGGCTTTCGGAGCAAAGGCAAAGAAGATAGGTAACGAAAAACTTCTCCGTGTGGATTTCAAGAGATATGCAACCGGTGAAAAGCGGTATCTCTTAAAGTGAGCAATAGAAAAGGACTACTGCAATCCTCTGATTACAATAGTCCTTAGTCTTAATTAACACAACAGATGAAAACATCATAAAACTTAGCACAAGCCATATAGTTTAGAGCTTCATCGTTTGCAGAAACATTGAGATTCTTTTCAGTCAGCCATTTAGCCGCCTCAATATGATTTTTACCACAGATTTCAATATCTTGCTTGAAGTTAGCACTTGAAATGATTGTAGAGCCTTCACTTCTCTTAGCATCGCAAACTCTTTGAATATCTTCTAAGGTTTTGCCAGTAGTAGAGAAAAGTCCGGGCATTAGCTTTTCTACCCACATTGGGAAGTCAATACGATTTTCACGTTTATTTCTAAATTCCGTGAGTCGTTCAAAGTCTTTAATGCTTAGAAATTCTCTTGGCTCGAATACGAACTCAGGCTCGATGCCCTTAGAAACTTCAATCCATCCATCTTTAAATATACCTAACTTACTTCCGGTTAGACAGGAAATCATAACAAGGTCGTGCAAGCTGATTGAATGACGAGTGAACTTGTTCCTGAGAGATTGTTCCGCATAGCCTAAGACTTCCGCTGCTTCTTTTATGGATATTCCGTTCTTAGCAAGAATATCTTTGATGTAATCCTCGATATACATTAGCTGTTACCTTCTTGGTCAGGCTCAAATTCAAGTATATCCTCAGGCTGACATTCAAGGAACACACAGAGCTTATTAAGGGTATCAGTGGTTACAATTTCATTTTTGCGGAGCTTGTTAATGGTTGCAGGACTCAAAATTTCCTTTAAATCTTTCTGTTTTTTGCCGGAACGATTCAATCTATCCCAAAGGCGGTAAAAGGTAATCATATTACTAATCCTCCGTGGTACTCATAATATACTGATTCATTATAACACACGGAGAATTAAATGTCAAACTGTATGGACGGTACACTAAAGCATATCCAAAATTAAAAATATACTCAAATTGATTATATTTTTTCATCAAAAAGGGTTGACAAACAGATTGAAGTGTGCTATAATGGCTTTGAAACAGGAGGTAACTATGCAAATTAGATTGAAAAACGGCGGTAAAACGTTAGAATTTGAATGTGCATTCAAGGAAACTGAGATTATCCACTTCCCTGACGGAAGAATAGAATATAAATTGAGTGAAGATGAGGTCAACAGCCATTTCCGCTGCTGTGCCAATTTTGAATATCAAGCTAAGTTTCCGGGTGTTGATGCTCAATCACTCGAATACTATCTCATTTTTGAAGATAATACCCCGTATCTTTTCATTCGTAACAAGGACAATAACACTTTTGTGAAAAATGAATTGATTCTTACATCCTCAGAAATGGATATAATCAAAAAAATTACGAAATAACTATTTTCTAAAATTGAATATAATGATGCTGGGAATAGGAATGAACACCTATGCATCATAGCTATTAACCAATAGTGGCGTATGGTATATATTGATTGGTGTACCATAGTGCGAACCACTCAGGCAATCAAGAATTGTTGTTCTATATTTAATGAAGTACGTACTCGAAAGTCAACTTAGAGTATGGGCGTGTATGCGCCGATTGTTGACCACCGGGAAGATTTGGAATCACCGATGTAATTAAGCTCAGCGCAGGAAATGGCGTTTTGATATTGGTTAATTTAAGGCTATCTTAATACGACTTTACCGGTCGTGTTGGGATAGCCTTTTTTTGTTTGCTTTTTTAAGACATAGAAAGGAATTTGGAAAATGGATGAAAGAAAATATTTAGTTGTCAATGTTTCCGGCAATACCGAGAAAGTATTGCATAGCTACACCGACAGAGAGGATGCCATTTCCAAAATGAATATAATCGGAAAACGCAACAGAGGCGGAGGCGTTATTTGTGTCATCCTTGGGAGAGAGTTGGCGAATGGAACTATCGCTCGTGGTAGAGAGACGATAGCCGTTTATGATGCTTGGTTAGAACGTCTCTTGAAAGATTAAGACGGTGCGTTTTTAGAGATGTTCCACTTAGCAATTTGGAGATGAATTTTTGATAACCTCAAAATCTCCCCAATTATTGAGGGTCGAAACCCCCGTTGAGAGGGTTTTCAAAAAAACACGATTTTTCGTTTTATAGAAGGGATATATCCCGTTACTTATTTTTTTAATTTCCACATTTGAAAACATAGAAAGGAGGCACAATATGCCGGATTTGAAAACCAGATGTGTCAATTTATTAAAGGCTCTTGATTTGCCGAAAACAAGGTTTTGCAAAAATATCAAAATCAGCACTCAGGCGTTTAATGCGTGGTTGCGTGGCGATTTGAATTTAGCAGAATCTACGATAAAGAGAATTGATGAATATGTAAAGAGATTTAATTTTTGAACAAAGAAAGGGATGAACATTTTGAATAGCATTTTAGTTGCAGATTTGCCAGATGAGGAATGGAAAGAGATTGACCACTTCCCTTTATATAGAGTCTCTAATCAGCAGAGAATCAAGAAAGTAGCTTATGAACGTTTCTGTCATAAAGATAAGTCTTTAAGATTTCATCCAGAAAAGATTATTAAGCAACAGAAATCTAAGGACGGCTATCCGGTAGTTACTCTCACCGGAGATGAAAGAAAGACTAAGAAAGTACATAGGCTTGAAGCCATCGCATTTATACCTAACCCTAAGAATTTACCTATCGTCCATCATAAGAACGAAAAGAAAGACGATAACAGGCTTGAAAATTTGGGCTGGGTTGATGATAAGACCAACTCTAACGAAGGAACACGAAATGAGCGAATTTCCCAAAAGCAGACCAAACGACAATTTACTGACCAGCATAAGGCGAACTTGTCAAAAGCTATGAGAGGTAATAAAAACGGCGCAGGTCAAAAGCATACTGCAAAACAGAAAGAAGCCAGAGAGCAAGCACACAACAAAGCTGTTTACTGTGATGGTATTACATTCAAAAACATTGTTTGTGCAGCCGAATATTACAAAGTCAATTACAGAACGTTTTCGCATTGGCTTAAAGGTGACAGAGCTATGCCGGATAGGTTCAAAAAGCTGGGACTTAGATATGCCTAATAAGGCAGTTTAGAAAGGATAGTTACTATATGATAAAAGTTGAAACATTTAATCACAATTTAAAAGAAACATTTCCCGAAAGAGATTTTCATATTAAGCAGAAAGAGTTTTTCAAGTATGCGCTTGAAAAAATTAACAAGGATAGATGCACCGACAGAGTGACCGTTTTTGCCGCACGTTGCGGATTGGGTAAAAGTACATTCCTTCAGGTGTTGGTTAAAAGCTGGTTAGAAGATAACAAGAACAGAGGCTTGATTATTGTAACTGACAACTTACAGAGATTAGCTTCTTTCAATGATGATACAGACAAGAGAATAGCTTACCTTACGGCTGAGAACAAAGATACAGAGTTGGTACGTCAGGCATATTGCCCGGTACTCTTAATGTCAACTCAGAGATACTTCCAGATGGATAGTATAGAGCCGTTTCTTACCTACTATGTAGGCGGTAACAAATATCCCCGTGATACTGTCATTTTTGATGAGACACCTTACTTCAAAAAAATTACCAAAATCGGTATTGGTGAGTTAAATTTGCTGGATTCCGCTTTAAATGATGGTATCACAGACTTATGTAATCCCATTGATAAAGAATGGTTGCTTACTCAATATGCACAATTTAAACAGACGATGAAAGAAACCATTAACGCTTTAGAGCAAAAGAGAAATCGCACTACATATCTTTTCTATCATCCTGAGTTCACCAAAATTTCAGAAAATGACATCCGATTCTATGAGATTGTAAATGAATTTCAGAAAAGCATTAACGGCAAATATCCTAAAGCTAAAGAGATTTTTGAAGATATTGAAGATTTCCTCCAGAACGGAGCATTCTTTTCTTCCTTCAAGTTGCAGGACAGTAATGATTATTGCAAGAATTTTATTCTTCATAAGGATTTCAAGAAAAAGTTTATGCTCGGTGGCAATTTAAAGACTTTCATCTTTGATGCCAGTGCTGGCACGTCTGAACGTTACCCTTGCGATGCAGAATGGCTAACGATGCTTGAATGTAACCAATTCAATATGCCGTTAGATTTTATGCACATTCATTTGGTAGATGTCAACACCTCCAGAAATGCACTCATCAATCAAGAGGATAGAGAAACTAAGCTCACGGCAATTAAAAACTATATCTCTGGCAAAGACTTTAATGTGGATGACACAATATTAGTTAGCTATAAAGCGCTAACTGATTCAAATAAGTTCGCTGAGATTGGTTTTGATAGAGACCATTCAATGTATTTTGGTAATGTCAAAGGATTTAACCACAATAAGGATAAACACACTTTATTGCAGATTGGATTGAACCGTCAATCTG
The DNA here is from genome assembly GCA_017465885.1 of Clostridia bacterium. Taxonomy (GTDB): domain Bacteria; phylum Bacillota; class Clostridia; order Oscillospirales; family CAG-272; genus UBA11512. Next base: position 68,495 of record JAFTVG010000022.1, read on the forward strand.
ACATTGACTATCTGCTTATGTTTCTCTCGAATAATGAAGATTTTGAACTCAGGCTCAAAAATGATATTTCCAGTATTGAGGATAGCATAGCCGAATGTGACAGAATGCTAAGAAGCGAATGCACGGAAGAATATATGGCAGCAGAGGTTGTGACTGACCTCATCCAAAACATCTTTAGAACAAAGGCAAGAGAGCTTACCAACAGAGACAGAATTGATGTTTACTTGTTCTGCAAGTACAGCGAATGTGTGTTGACCGAAATCCAGTATAGCCTTGGAAGGCTGGGTGCATCTATTGAGATTGAAGAACTCAGCGATTTACAGATGGCTAAGATTAAAAATCGCAAGGGTAAAAGTGTGGCGCAAAAGATTTTAGAATGGGTTGATAATCAGGAATGCGGTAGAGAATTTACCGTTGATGAGTTTTTAGCTGAACTCGGTTTGGGAGCTAAGAATTTCAAAGTTGCAAAAAGAAATAACAGCTTCATTAAAAAGCTGTTTGACGGAATGAAGATTGAAAACACCAGAGGCAGATATAGAATTGCCGATAAAGGAAAGGAACATTGATACAGTGGAAGAAAGAAAGTTGAAACAGTTTGAAATATATAAGATTGCTACATCCCGTTTTACTGAGAAGAAAGGTACGAAAATCAAAATCAATCCTCTTACTCTTACAAAGCGTAAAGCAGTTGAAAACGGCGAATTGGTGAAAATCCAGTCCAACCAACTTACAAATAAGATTCTTGATTATTTTGCTGAGTTTGGCATTCCAAACACAAAATTAGAAATGGCTGAACTCATTGTGAATATCGTTGTACCGACAGAAGCTAAGAAGTCCGGTGAAAAGGAATATGCTGAGCTTGCTAAGAAAGGCTTTGACTTAAACGGCAAGCATTATGTGAGACTGTATTCCGGCTCTGGTCAAATTCGCAGAAATACCATTACTTTCATTAGAGAAGATTTATACGAGCCTATCTTCACTTCTCTGCTGTGTGGATTGACATTAGCAGATTTTGGAGATGCTTTTAATGCAGCTAAGTTTAATGCTTATTGTGGCTTGAATATGTCCGGCTGTTATCTTCTCCCGGAAGAACTCACTCCGAATGTCTGTATTGTGGATGACTTTGAAGCTATCAGACCTCACAACAAAGTAAACTGTGTGACCGAATCAACAGTTGAATACATTACCCTGCCCGAATGCGATTTTATTCTTACTGATGAACAAACGAAATTTGATATTGCAGACGGAAAAGCCATTAGAAAAGCTGATGGAGTAGAGTTTACCATCCACAAAGGCGTACATAAGAATATTGAAGTTATTCCTTATGATGAGATTGAGAACTCACCGGCTCTTAACTCATTTGATGGTCAAGGGTTGATGACTCCCGAATGGGCGCAGAAGATAGCAAAATTCTTAGAGTGGGACTATACTCCGTCTGAAATCATTGTTCGTGCGCCTTGGGTCAAAGGCTTGCTTGTCACTATGCCGTTAAAGGATTGGTTTGACGAACACGGTATCACCGAAATTACAGACTCTTTCGGAAAAAAGAGACCAGTTGCAGAGCTTGATTGTATTATCAGTAAGTCACAATTTAAGATGCACAAAATCTACAAGTCAAAGTGTACGCCTATGGGAGTAAATGCGTGGGATTATCATACTCAGGCTATGCAGGAGAATCACTTGCTATGGGGCATTAACAAGTCTAATAACAAGGTTGATGACTACATCAAAGCACTTAACTACCAATACCTTCAGGCATTGCAGCTTAGCAATGACGATATTGGGGAACTTTGCAAGCCTACTGAGGAATTTTTAGAGAAAATCAATAGCGGTAACATCGAAGAAGTTTATATAAATCTTGTGGTGAACAACAAGGGATTTCTTGATGATACGACTGAGGATGTCAACTATAAAAAGCTATTTCAGCAAGTGATTGAAGCTAATCCGGCTTTGATTGATGACAAGTACATCCGTGAGCTTATTTTCAAAGAATGCGATTCTAAGCTGAACGGTGCAAAGCTCGGAAAGATACTCATTAGAGGTAACTTTCAATTCTGTGTGTCTGACCCGGTAGCTCAGTTAGAATGGATTACGAAAAACCATTGTGGATTAGATATTGAGGTCAAGGGCATTGTTCCGGCGGGTCACATATATTCAAATTACTGGCTCAATGCCGATGACTTCACGGAAGAAATTACGCTGCTGAGAAGTCCACTAATCGACAGAAACGAAATTGCAAGGCGTAAACTGCTTAGCAACACTGAGAGCTATTTCCGCTATCTTCAAAGTGGCTTAGTGTTTAGCATTCACGACTTAACCCCGTTGCAGCAAGGCGGCTGTGACTTTGACGGCGATATTATCTACTCAACAAATAATCCGATTGTCGCAAAGGGGTGTTATTCCTATGAGGATGCAAAGCCTCTGTACTATGAATTAACTGCAACAGACCTTGTAGGTAAGATTACCCCGGCAAACATCATCAATGCTGACATTAGAGGTCTCAACAGCAAAGTGGGAACTATTTCAAACAAGGGTGGTAGCCTGTATGCTAATCTTTTCAATTATATCGAAGGTTCACCTGAGTATGAGAATATCTACAATAGCATTATTGCGCTCGGTCAAATTGTGGGTATGGAGATTGACAGAATTAAGACGGCGGTATCTCCTACATTCCCGATGGAGTGGAACTTGATTCAGACGAAGAAAAAACAGAGTCGTGACTTTGAAGAAGTCAACACGATTTCTGAGGATGAATGGCAAGGAATTTACAGACATAATGATTTATGCCCGGATGTTAAGCCTTACTATTTCCGCTATAACTATGACTACCTTTCAAAAGCCATTACTCAGCTTAACAAAGCATTCAATAAGGTTTGTGTGGTTACATATGGGATGAAGCTGTCAGAATTTATTGAGGAATGCAAAAGTGGAAATGCAACAGAAGATATGATGAGATTGTATGCTCAGTATCAGAATGCTTACCCCGTCATTGATACAGATTGCATTGTGAATCATATTTGCCATCACTTTGAGAATTTTGAAGCGGCAATGCACAAACAAGCTCTTTCTGAAGGTAAAAATATGCTAACAGAGTTTGTAAGTGGTAAGCCATTGGATAAGGCTATTCTTGCAAAGACGGAAAATGTCATTGTTGAATACCTGAGATTTAAGAAATTTATGGTAAGGTCATTCAACACCAACTACAAGGAAAGTAACAAAAGCAAAAAGGAAAAAACGCACAATTCTCTTTCAATGATGAGGCTCTATTACAGAGATATGATGCTTGACTATGCCGGAGGCGATTACCAGCTTGCATTTGATTACTTAGTCGCTGCCTGTAAATCCGATGAAAAGATTGTGTGGGAAATTCTTGATAAGGATATTATTAGAGTTATTAAAAGAGGTTGATATATGATTGTATTCGATAAAGAGAAATACTTAAAAGATATAAAAGAAAATGGCATTGGTGCAACAGACCAATGCGCCAAACAAAAAATGCGATATGTGATTGAAGATTTTATTCTCAATTCATCTTATCGTAAGAATAAGATTGTTGAAAAGGTAAAGGAAATTGCGAGAGAATACTTTACTGGTCTGCCGGATGAGATTGTAAACTCGGAGATTGAAACAATGTATGATGAATCTAAGGCTGTGGTTTGTGACGATGAAGCTCGAAGCGAACATAACACAAAAACCATTCATCTGTATGTTAGTGAGATGGAAACCATAACGAAGATTAAGGATGAAAAACTAATGAAACTGGCTTATGCTACACTTATTATTCATAAGCATTGCAGCCAATTCTCTGCGAATGGTGTGGAAAAATATCATCAATCAGTTAGAAGCTGCGATGCAGATATTTACCGTGTAGCTGAGCTTAACGACGTTTCCGGTACAAAGAAAAATAAAATGTGGAAACAGTTGACGGATATGGGATTGGTGAAATTCTATGTAAAAACTAATACAGCGTTTAAGTTTAATCCAGAGTGGATAGCAATGGTATTGTTTACCGTCCCTTTCAATGTGGATTTGAAAGAGGATAAGACGGGTGAAGAAATCTATATGGACGTTACCAATTATGATGACCTTATGATTTATTTGAAGCATTTTAAGGGTCAGCGAAATCTTATTCGTTGTACCGATTGCGGAACTCCGATTGAAAGAACCGGCAACTCAAAATGTTTGTGTATTAAGTGTGCTGCTGAGCGCAAAAGACAGAGTGACAGAGCAAGATATAGCCGTAAATTGGCTTTTGCATAAATGAAAAAATCCGAAATCTCAACCCTATGTAAACCCCCAATAATAGGGAGTGTTTTTCTGGGTTTGTCAAAATATATATAGTGGAATAGGTAGTAGTTCTCAGATTACTACCTATTTTTATTTTACGAAATTATAATTGACAAGGAGGCTTTCAAATGTCTGATATTTTACTTCAAGATGAAGTAGAGAGATTTGTCAAAGAACACAATATTCTGAAAAAGGATTTTGCGGCAAAAATCGGCGTTTCTCCGGTCAAATTTTCGCACTGGCTAAAAGGGCGTGTGGCGTTTAACCGCATTACTCTTGAAAAGATTATTGCAATTCTTGACAGTCAGTAACTTTCTTATTTTTGGTAGTAACGCCTTCAGCAAGCGTTATTATATATCCTTTTGGGTATGTCCAAGTTGTAACAAGGAGGATGTATTCAAAGTTTCATATAGTTTCTACAAATTGTGGATAGGCTTACTATAGCCTTAATTGATAAACTGATAGGTCAATTTAAAAATAGTAACTTCCTTTTTAAAGGTCTGGCATAGCCTTTAAGTATGCCATCTTCAACTAAAAATAGTGGGTGCGTAAAGCGAACAATTACGGGCGTGTGTAGCAAACACAGAAAGTAGGTATTTTATTTATGGATGATAAAATTGATACCGTGGTAGAAGGCACTGTTGAAACTGATACTTCTGGGGCAACAGACACAACTGATAATTCTGGGGTGGAAACCGAAGAAACCACATTAACGATGACTCAGGATGAATTAGACAAGATGATTCAGAGTGAGAATGACAAACTTAGAAAACAGTATTCTAAGCAAATTAAAGAACTCGAAGCAAAGGTAAAGGAGCTTACTCCGGTGCAGAAGTCGGAGGCAGAACTTGACTACGAAAAGAGACTTGCAGCACTTGAAGCCAGAGAAAAGGCAGTTGCCCTCGATGATTCCTTAAAGGCGAATGGCATTTCTAAAGAAATGGCAAAGTACCTGAGGGATGATGTTGACGTTCCTGCTCTTGCTGAGACTTTCAAGAAGATTGTCGGTACTGCTGTTGATGAGCGTTTGACTGAGGATGGCTTTGTTCCTACTGGTCACAAGTCTGGAAATCCTTTAACTAAGGATGATTTTAAGAAGATGAATATGAGCGAAAAAGAACGCTTATATCAAGAAAATCCAGACCTCTATAAGTCTTTGAGTAGAGGCTAAACAACTGAATATATTATTGTTTTGCACGGCTTAGTCCGTGCTTTTTTTATTTATCAAATAAAATTGAAAAGGAGGCTTTATTATGCCTAATACTATTATTGTTCCAGAAGTATTTGCAGATGCCGTTAATGCCGAAATGGGCGTAAAGCTCCGTGCTGGTAACATTGCAACTGACTATACCGATTTACTGGAAGATATTACTACTTATGGCAACAAGGTTCACTTCCCCGTGATTGACCGTATCAATGATGCTGCGGTGATTGAAAAGGGTGTTGCCATCGTTCCTAATGAAGTGAATATGACAGATGCCGAGGCTGAAATCAAGCAGGTGGGTGCTTCTGTTAGAATCTATGATAAGGATTCTATTCAGGTTAAGGGTCATCTGAAGGATTCTATGGCTAAGCAGCTTGGTGAATCTTTGGCTAAGGCTGTGGATGCTGACCTTGTTGGTGCAATCCGTTCTGAGGCTGTTTATAAGGATGATACTCTTACTGACTTGACACAGGCTGACATTGAAACTGCTTTTGACGTGTTCGGTGATGACATCGACAATGATACTTTTGCCGGTATTCTCATCAACTCTCGTCTGCGTAAGAAGTTTATGGCTATGGATGCTTTCACCGATGGCACTAAGACTAATGCTGTTTACGGCAATGGTGTTGTAATGCACGGTTGCATCGGCTTGTGGAACGGCACTATCCCCGTGTATGTTTCCAATAATGGTACTTATAATGACGGCAAGGCTCTTTTGGCTATCGCTAAGAAGGATGCCCTTGGTATTGTTTGGCAGCGTGTTCCCTCTGTTGAGGAAGAAAGAGAAGCTAAGTTGCGTGCTACTGACATTGTAGCAGATGAACTTTATGCAACTAAGCTCGTTCATACTGATGGTGTATCAGTTCTCGAAATCACTATCTAATTTTTAAATTTAATATTTTGTGATGATACTACCTCGTTACTACACCTAACGGGGTAGATTGTATTTCTATATAAAAATTTTAAATGAAAGAGTAGGTGTAAACAAATGCCTGATGTTAATAAAGCTAATAGACAGGTATGCGATGTTCTTATTAACGACCTCAAGACTATGAAGCCGTTTCTGAGTTTCGATACCGCTAATACTACAACTGCTGGTCTTTCCAGCGACAGCGTGTACGCTATGGCAAAGGGTTCTCGTAGAATCGCTTTCACTAACCCCTTGGAGGGCGAAATGAAGATTAGCGCACAGGTGTACCCCTTTAAGTTCTTCGCTCTGCTTTCCGATGGTGTTATTGATAGCACTGCCGTTTATGCAGACAGTCAGACTATCACTGCCGGTACTGCCGGTGAACTTGCTTTGACAGTTCCTACTAATGGCACTATCACTGCCGGTACTGTGTTCGCTTATCCTGCTGATTCTTTCGGTGATGAGGCAGCTTTGATTGTTGGTACATATGCTGATAATAAGTTCACTGCTACTAATGCCGGTGATATTGTTGCTGGCTCTAAGTACACTGTTGGTTATGTGATTAACCGTACTGGTGTTAAGAAGATTGCCTTCAATAATAGTAGAGTTCCTAAGGACTACTACATTACTATGACTACGGTTGATAAGGACGAAGATGGTCTTTTGACTCCGTTCAAGATTATTGCTTACAAGGCTACTATCAATCGTAACTTTGAGCTTTCCTTCAGCTCTGAGGGAGACCCCGCAGAGGTCGAATTATCTTTCGCATTGATGGAAGATAAGGACGGTAACGTTCTTGATATGGTAGAGCTTACGGACGAAGCAATCTAATTTTTCCGTTTAACTGTTTAACATATATATTTTTATTCGATTTCTTTCTGAATCTTTTTATTGTTCTCCTTATACTATATAAAGATAATTTGGAATGTGGGACAGGCTTTGCGCCTGTCTCATATTCTTTTGGAACGGTTCAATTTTTTTACGAAATTCAGAGAGAGTTTGAAAATCAAGGAGGAATTATGCTCAACAGACAGCAGATTAAAGAATACAGACAGCTAAGAGGTTTGACTACAAGAGATGTAGCTGCCTATTGCGAAATCTCGCAGCCTTTAATCGTTCAGGTGGAGAACGGAACAAAGGATGTTACAAAATATAATCACGATGAAATTCTGAAAGGAATTAACGCTGCATTTGCGGCAAAAAAGATGGGTACTTATGTGAAGCCATCTAATGTGAATTTGCCGAAAACGGCAACAGAGACCGGAGAAACCACAAAGCCGGTCAAGAAAACAACTAAGAGGAAAACTAAGGAGAATGAATAAATGAAAGAAAGATTGTTAATCGCAACAGAAGATTTTGAGGTTTTTAATCCTCGTTATGATTTGGAAAACCCAACTAAGATTAAAAAGGGTCAATTTATTATTACAGATGGTGGAATGCCTGAGAGTTTTTTGTTGAGGGCGAAGGTTGTTGAGCCACTTTCTACGGATGAGAACTTTTATAGTGTTCTTAAACAATGCACACTTATTACAGGTAAACCGGCTCTGCAATGTATGGATTTTAGACGGTTTGCGAACAGTAAGTTTATTAAGGATAGATTTTTAGAAAAGAATATTAAATTCCCGGTGTTTTATTGGTTTGCGGATTATGAGTATAAGGAAGTTGAAACTCGTGATATTTTTGGTAGAAGAATCACATTGCCAGTAGCCATCACTGAAAAGAATAAGGGTTTTATCAATGACGATAATCGCTTAATGCAGTACCTTTATAATATGATTATTGGAGATGAATAAAAGTGAAAATCCCAACTGATTTAGAACACCTGAAAAGTGTAGCTAAGCGGAATATAGACTTTTACAAATTCTACCCAGATGAGTTTGAAGAAACAATGGTAATGAAAGGCTATAAGCAGTCTGAGATTGACTTTATGAAAAAGCACATTGAGAAATTAGGCGGCAAGCCTACTAACTAAGGAAATTTAAGGAGCAACAATGAAATGAAAAAGTTTGATAAATGTATGGATACCCTTTCCATTGAAATAACAAGGCGATGTAATATGAATTGTGCCTTCTGTGGCAGAGGTACAGCACAAAACCTCAATATTACAAAAGAGATTATAGATAAAACTTTTGATGAATTAAAAGATGTATATATTGATAATCTACGCATCCACGGTGGAGAACCTTTCTTAGCTCCGGAGATGATGGAATATCTAATAACCAAAATCATTGATAAACACATTTATGTAAATGTCGTTTGTATGTTTACGAATGGTACAAAAATTCAACCAGAGCTTATCGCACCTTTCAATAGGCTACTAAGATATTTGGTAGAAGTAGAACAAGAAATGAGACACATTGTTAAATGGTCTAATCATATGCACGAAAATTTGTATGTCGGAACGGATTCCGCAAAATTCGCCATTATCGTTAGCGAATATGAGCATAATTCTGACACAACTGAAATCAATGATTTTATTAAATTCTATCAACAAATAGACAATGACAATATGGTGGTTGTAAAGCAGAGTGATACATATGATGACTCTGGTAGAATTACTTTTGAAGGAAATGCACTTAAAAATTACAAACAATTTTTAAGTGACCCCGTACAAATAAATGATATGAGAATATTAAACAACAACTATTACTTTGTAAAAAAGTGTAGTGATGATAAAAAATATGGAGCGAAATCACCTATTATGCTGAATGGTTTAATTATCAATAAAACATTGACTGTATCAGCAAATGGAAATGTATTCCCCGGATGCATTATGTCATATGAGCGTGTTGATGCATCTCCAATGTTTAATATTTTAAATTGCAATGGTGACTTTTTTGATAATGTAGTCAACTTTTGTTGGAAATATCCTATCGGTTATAAGGCAAGAAATCAAAGGAATATTTTTTTAGCAATAGAGTTTTGCAAAGAGAAAAACTTAAAGGTTCAATCAAAAAATATACCTATGAAGCCAGAAGATTACGCTTTTTGTAGAATGCTTGATGTTTTTGCAGTGAGACAAGAAGATATAGCACGAGATTTACACACTATATTACCAGCTTTATGGTTTGATGAAATTGATGCAATTTCCACAGCAATGCTTGTTCTTAATATGTTTGATAGAAATGTAGAATTAGAAATCATAAAGTATTACTTAAAATATTGTTCAGAGTTTGACGATGAAACAATTAAGAATATTTCACCAGAGTGGTGTAGAGGCTTTATTTTGTTTCTTTCGGAAAAAGACAGAAAGCGAAGAAAGAATTTAGATGAATAATTATAGTATAGATACACTAATTGTTGAAATAACAAGGCGATGTAATCTTAAATGTGAGCATTGCATACAGGGAGATGCACAAAACATTACAATAACTAAGGAAATAATTGACAAATTATTTCATCAGGTAGATAAAGTAAAAGAAATTAGAATAGCAGGTGGAGAAACATTATTAGAAATTGAAACATTGGAATATATGTTGCAGGCAATAGACCTATATGATTTAGAAACCACTGCTGTTTCTTTAATAACAAATGGAACGATTAGGGACTCACGAGTAATTGATGTATTTGATGATTTTGTTAAAAAGAAAAACAACAGATACGTAAGTATGTTGATTTCCGATGATAATTTTCACGATATAGACCAGAGCAAAAAAACATTAAGGTTTTATAGCTCTATCAATTCTAATAACAAAATACTTATAAAACTTTTTTCAGACAGTGGAGAACCCAATGTAAATAACGGTGCGCCACTAACATATAGTGGACGAGCAATTACATATATAGAGAAAAATGGATTTAAAGATGTATCAAACATTGTGATAAAAGAAAATTCAATTCGTACACATCAAATCTGTGTTAAAGAAAATACCATAAAATGTATGTTGCAGCTTAGCGCAAATGGAGGAATTGGTCTAACGCTTTATGCAGATTATGAAACAAGCGATAAATTAAGCATCGGAAATATCCAGCAATGCTCATTTAAAGACATTATCAATAATCATAATTATAATTGCCCTTATCTATGTGATGAATGTTATAACGAAACACTTAATATCTCAGCTCCTATATGCGACCCTTTAGACCCACCATATTTGAAAGAGTTTAACAAAATAACATTTTCGATAAGTAATAAAAGAATTGAAGCATCTTGGCGAATCAGAAAACTTATTCAAAAAACTTATCCACTAATACCTATTCAAGAAGTTATAAGAATAACACCTGTAATTAGTTTGACTGAGTATGAGCATATAATAAACAGCATACAAATTCCATCTTTATGTATATTATTATTAGATGCTGTTTATCGCAAGGACTTTCCTCATAATAGTGAAAATCAAATCAGACAATTATCATTAAGCAAATATAAATTGAAAGTATTAGAATCTGTTTTATGCGAATCTAATAGTTTAGGCATATATCCCTTTCTAAGCGAAACGGAATTACTTGCATCTTCTTTGTTTATAGAACTGGATAAGATTGAAAAGGATATAAATAATAAAAAAGCACAAAAGCCAGAAATTATAGACGTATGTAAAATAATCGCCGACTCTTATGATGAAAAAGGCATTACCTGAGTATGCAGAGGCATACGCTGTCATTAACCGTGAGTTTGCAAAGAACTTAGACTATACTTATATTAACCGTGAAGATGATATGGGTATAGAGGGATTGAGAAAGGCAAAACTGTCATACCATCCCGAATTTTTTATAAAGAAATACTATTGTTACCCAAAACAATAAATGATTTTAAGGACTACTCTTACTGCAAGGGTAGTCCTTTTTACATATATAGGAGACCTGTTAATGAAGAAAAAACTTAGTGAAGAAGAATACAATATTACTTATGCTGCCTTAAAGCTCATCGAAAACTTATTTAAGCAAGGCAGAATCAAACAGCATATATTTAAGAACATTTTAGAGGATTATCGAGACTCTATTGACATATCAGCTTTTAAGTGCTATACTTAAAACACAACAACCATTAACAAAGTGAGGAAATGGAGAGAGGAAAATGTATAACTATAATATACTTACTCCAAAGGAAAGAAAAGTGGTAGTCTATGCCCGTGTTTCAACGGAACACGAAGCTCAGCTATCAGCGTTGGAAAATCAAAAGGATTGGTATAAACCTATCCTTGCACAAAATCCTGAGTGGACTGTGATTAGGATGTATGTTGACGAGGGTATCACCGGCACATCCGCACAAAAGAGACCTCAGTTTATGCAGATGATTGAAGATGCTGACGATGGAGAATTTGACTTGATTCTAACCAGAGAGGTATCAAGATTTGCAAGAAACACAGTTGATACTTTGCAATATACCCGTAACCTGAAGGCAAAGGGTGTTGAGGTTTTCTTCATAAACGACAACATTAAGACTTTTGACGGAGATGGAGAACTCAGACTTACCATTATGGCAACATTGGCGCAGGATGAGAGCCGTAAGACTTCTATTCGTGTTAAAAGTGGTCAACAGACCTCTATGGAAAATGGCGTGTTCTATGGCAACGGAAATATTCTTGGCTATGACCGTGTAGGCAAGGAAATGATTATTAACCCCGAACAGGCTAAGACCGTCAGAATGATTTTTGATGATTATTTGGATGGGGTTGGTATTCGTGCAATCAAGTTTAGACTTGAACAAGCAGGAAGATTGACTGCTATGGGTAAATCCAACTGGCACGAGAGCAATATATCTAAGGTATTACAGAATAGCTTCTATTGTGGTATCATCACCTATCACAAAGAGTTTACTCCTGACTTCTTAGAGCAAAAGAAAATCCGTAATTTTGGAGATATGGAATTTACCAAAGTAAGAGGTTCACACGAGCCTATCATTACTGAGGAAGAATTTGAAAGAGTGCAAAAGATGATTGCAGCACGTAGAAGAACTTTATCGAATGTTACCTCCGGTAAGAGAAAAGCATTAGGCGAAAAACAGCCGGGTGACGTTTGGACTGAGCTTTTAATGTGTGAGTGTGGTCATAAGTTCAATCGTAAGATATGGCATAATAAAGGTGATATTAAACAGTATGGGTATCAGTGTTATAGTTCTATCCGCACCGGCTCATTAAAGACAAGGCAAAATAAAGGCTTGTCTACTGAAGGCATTTGTGAAGTGCCTATGCTGGCTGGTTGGAAATTGCAGATGATGGCTAAGCACATTTTTAGAGAGTATTTGAAAGATACCGTACAAGTATTGGCTCTTGCTGAGTCGATGTTGGAAAAGCACATTGACGATGTAGAAGAACCACAAAATAATGAAAAGATAATTAACCAAAAACGAGATGAGGCAGACAAGTTAAATAAACGTCTGCATAATCTTATTGAGATGAGAGCAGACGGCGAAATTTCAAGAGATGTTTTCAAAGTAAAGAAAGAAGAAATTGAAAACCGCCTTGTTGCTATTCAAAAAGAATTGGCTGAGTTAGAGCCGGTTCAAGAAGTGGTAGACGAAGCTACGCACGAGGAAAAGATTACATTGCTAAAATACTATTTGGAACAGTCGGTAAAGCCTACAAATGATGAGGATATACCGGAAGATGTAATTCGTGCATTCATTGTGAAAATCGTAGCTCATAAGGATGGATTTGACTGGTATTTACGCTTTAGTCCCGATAAACCGCCGAAAACATTGGGTATTGAGGGCAAGCGAAAAGACTCCGCAAAAGTTTCCTCCCTTAGTTTGCCACAACACAGGCTGCTATCAAGGGCTAATTGCTAACAATAAAATGCCACCCTGCGGGGTGGCATTTTTTGTTGCAAATTACCTATGAATTGCCCGGGCATGAATTGCGGTTTACACCTTATGAGCTTGCTTCGTCATGAATTGCGCTTTCGCACATCATACTGCTAAATAATTGGGTTTATAAAGCCAATTGATCCCCATTCCAAATATTCGACAGGGTGATTTCGCATTATCGTAAATGTTTTAAAAATACATATTGCAAACGCTTTAAAACAATGATATACTAAGAAAAACAAAGATCGTTTTGGAGGGAGTTTGAATGAAATTTCCATTTAACGAGCCCGAAAATACGGCTGTTATAACCTGCTGTCATATCACAGAAAGCGATGCCACTATTCTTTATGTGTCACACGATGAAGAGGACGGAATGTGGCAGTTTCTTTGCGGCAGGGCACATTCACAAGAGCAAGCAAGAGTTGTCTCCTTGAATGAGATTTTCACACTTGATGCTACTGTATCGAAGCTTGCCAATATGCCTTGTGGCTATATCGCCGAAAGAAAAAGCAAAATTTCTAAATGGAAAATGAAAAGAAAAGGATGATCTTATGGGAATTTTCGACTTTTTTAAAAGATCGTATCGGGAGCAAGTCGTTCTTGAATACACGATGCAGAAAAACTGCAACGTTGCAATTGGCTTTGCAGAGCGCTTTGAGAAGGATTTTGATTATTCCAAGAGAAGCCTTTCGGATTTAGAGGAAATTCTTGAGTACTATTCAAAGGATCTTTTAAAAAGCAACCCAAGCGAGAATCAGCTCATCAGCACGTCACTCATTTTCGGCAGTTACTTAGGGCAAACGCTTTTAATGCAGGGACTTTCTCAAAAGGGCTACCGTTGGGCAAAAAACGAAAGCTCTCCCCTTCCCTTTTTGAGGGATGACGAAGGCAACGCGGTGACGCCCGTTGACAAGGTCTTCAAAAGGATAACGGGCGGCAAGTCCGAAAGCATTCTCTCTTTTTATACCGCAGTGACCACTTCGCTTTTATAGCAAGCCTGCTTTGAACGATCATATTTACAGGTGAATTATTATGTACAAATACGAAACACATCTGCACACCTCTCCCGTCAGCGACTGCGCGCAGGTCGACGTGGAAGAACAACTGCGCTTTTACAAGAGCCTTGGCTTTGACGGCGTTTTCATTACCAACCATTTTCTTGACGGAAACATCAGCATTTCCTCTGAGAGATCCTATGAAGAGAAGATCGCCTTCTATTTTTCAGACTACGAGCAGGGCGTGAAAACGGGAAAGGAGATCGGTATAAAGGTCTTTTGCGGGGTGGAGCTTTCCTACGGCGGCACAGATTTTCTGGTGTACGGTCTTGACAAGGACTGGTTTTTGGCGCATCCCGAGATCATGAATATGAGCAAACGAAGGGAGCTATCCTTTATGATGGATGAAGGAGCGCTGGTTATCCAGGCACACCCCTTCAGAGAGGCGGGCTATATCGACCACATCAGACTCTTTCCCCGAAGCGTACACGGCGTTGAGATCGTAAACGGCTGCAGAAAGGACGAGGAAAACGAGATTGCTACCTACTACGCCCGTCACTATAGTCTGCTTGCCTTTGCGGGATCGGATAACCATACGGGCAAGGCACAAAGAAAGCTGGCGGGGATGAGCTTTGAACAGCCCATTTTGGACCTTTCGGATTTCATAACCAAGGTCAAGGCAGGACAAGGCGCCATCTTCACGATGATCAACGAATAAGAAAGGAAGAACAAAATGTATAGTATTGAGCTTGGCAAAAGCGGACTGACCGTCCCCACTATGGCTGTCGGCTGTATGCGCATTGCGCGGATGAGTGAGAAAGAGGCATCCACATTTGTGAATACCGCCTTGGAGCTGGGGGCGAACTTCTTTGACCACGCCGACATTTACGGCGGAGGAGAAAGTGAAGAGGTGTTTGGCAGAACCTTCACTGCCTCAACGAGAGAACATCTGATCATTCAGACCAAATGCGGCATCAGAAGCGGTCTTTTTGATTTCTCTTACGAGCATATCGTTTCTTCGGTTGACAAGAGCCTGAAAAGACTCGGCACCGACTATATCGACGTCCTTCTTCTGCACCGTCCCGACGCCCTGATGGAGCCCGAGGAGGTGGCAAGAGCCTTTGAGCATCTGAAAGCATCAGGCAAGGTGCGTCATTTTGGCGTTTCCAATCAGAATCCCTATCAGATCAAGCTCCTTCAGCGCGCTCTTCCTATGCCCATATGCGCCAATCAGCTTCAGTTTGGCGTGATGCATTCCCCGATGATCTCCTCCGGGGTAAACGTGAATATGTACGGCGACGCGGGTATTGAACGGGACGGCGGCGTGCTTGATTTCTGCCGTCTTGAGAGCATCACCATCCAGCCCTGGTCTCCCTTGCAGTACGGCTATTTTGAGGGGTGCTTTATCGACAACGAAAAATTCCCAAAGGTCAACGAGACCCTGGAGCGGATCGGACAACGCTACGGCGCTTCAAAAACCACCATGGCGTTTGCCTGGATCCTGCGCCATCCCGCAAAAATGCAGCCTGTCACGGGAACCACCAAGCCCGAGCGCCTGACGGAATGCCTGAAGGCAAGCGAGATCCGCATTACTGCCGAAGAATGGTACGAGATCTACCGCGCCGCAGGTAACGTCCTTCCCTGAATAGTCAAATCCCCAAACGAGCCGCCGTTCTTTGGCGGTTCGTTTTATACTTTTATCGATTTGTCGAATTATCACGATTTTTTCTTTACAAATTTTGCCAATTATTTTCGCTATCCTCTTGCAATATTTTCCATTTTATGGTACAATACTTTTGTCAGAAAAAACGCAGTATCTTGCGTAAAAAAGAAACAGAAGAAAGGTATCATCAGATGGAACAGAGCTTGAAAATATTGATCGCAGACGAAAAAAGCGATTTCAGAGAAAAAACGAAGAAGGAGCTGAGCGCCTTGGGCTTCAGCCGCTTTGAGGAGGCGACCTCGGGCAAAGAAGCACTGGAGATCATCGGGCATTTTCATCCCGACGTGGTACTCCTTGACGTGTGGCTTGAACGTATGGACTGTGTGGAGGTGATCAGATCTGCCTTCAAGATGTCCTTTCACCCCGACAATCCCCCATCCTTCATCGTGCTTTCCGAGTCTCCCAATCCCAATATCTACGAGGAATCCATCGAGGCGGGGGCAGATTACTGTATGACGAAGCCTGTAGACTATGAAAATCTTGCAAGCAGGATCCACCGTGTTTACAGAAACAAGCTTCGAAGCGGCGGAGTTACCATTACAGCGCAAAACAGAGGCGCCGATCTTGAAACACAGGTAACAAAGGTCATTCACCAGATCGGTGTACCCGCGCACATCAAGGGCTATCAGTACTTAAGAAGTGCCATTCTGATGGTTATTTCCGACAAAGAGGTGATCAACGCCGTAACCAAGGTTCTTTATCCCACCGTGGCAAAGCAATATCAGACCACCTCCTCCCGAGTTGAGCGCGCCATCCGTCACGCCATTGAGGTTGCGTGGGATCGGGGCGACGTGGACGTGCTCAATTCTTTCTTCGGTTATACGGTGCAGACCGACAAGGGCAAGCCTACCAATTCCGAATTCATTGCCATGATCGCAGACAATCTGCGCCTGACCAATAAGCTTTCATAAACATAGGGACGTCCCGAAAGGAGGCGTCCCTTTTTCGTACAAGCAGTCATAGACTCGTGCTTTACCTCATAGAATGTACAAGCACACAAGGGGGAACGCTCAAATGCCCGCAATGTCATTTCTTGAAAACAACCTGCCCTCGGTGCTTTCCTATTTGTTGAAGGAAAGCACCGAACCCGAGGAACTGCGCCTTTGTCTTCACCGTCCGGTGGTCGTCAAAACAAGAAGAGAAAAAAGAATTTCTCCTGTCATATGCACCCGGGCTTTGCTTGAAGAAACTCTGGCAAGATTGACTGAATACTCCTTCTATAACCATAGTGATACGGTAAAGGAGGGATATCTTTCACTGCCCTACGGTATCAGAGCGGGGATCTGCGGAAGCGCTCTTTTTCAAAACGGAAAAATCAGCGGAATCAAGGATCTTTGCTTTTTGAGCGTTCGTATTCCGCGAAATATAAAAAACGCCGCCTTACCCCTCTTTTCAAGGCTCAAAAGCAACGGCTTCACCTCGGGTGCCCTTTTATATTCTCTCCCGGGCGTCGGCAAGACCACGGTGTTGAAGGATCTGATCAGACTTTTGTCGGAAAGCGGGTTATCCCTTGCCGTTATAGACGAGCGGGGGGAGCTTTCTTCAGAAGCGTCCCCGCTTGATACAGCGGTGTATCGGTATTATCGAAAGGCAGACGCCATCGTTATGGCTGTAAAGACTTCTTGCCCCCAAATGCTGATTTTGGACGAGATCGGCGTTACCGAGCAGGAAGCACTGATCAGCGCCGCATGCTGCGGAGTGCCCGTAGTGGCTTCCGCCCACGGCTCAAGTGAAACGGAGATCCTTTCCCGTGCTGCATTCAAGCCGCTGTTTCGAGAGGGCATCTTTTCTTTGCTTGCAGGGCTGACAAGAAAAGAAAGTGAGCTATTCTACCATTTTTCATTTGCTCACGAGGTAAAAGGAGCAGATCATTGATGCGTATTTTGGGCATATTGTTGCTCAGCGGCTTTTTTGCGGCAGGGGGCTTTGCATTTGGAGAGCTTTTCAGGCAAAGGTACAAGGACACAAAATTTCTTCTTTCACTTTGCATCCATTTGAGCCGAGAGATCAGCTACTCAGGAAAGAACTTAAAGAGCTGCTTTTCCTCCTATCCCGATTCAAAAAGAGCGGAGTGTCTCGCCTTCTTTCAAAAAAGGGAGTTCGAGCACGCATTCAAGGGGCTTCACATTGAGCGATCCTTAAAGGAAGAGCTTCTTCTCTTCTTTCGAACCCTTGGAAGCGGTGACAAAGAACAAGAAGAACAGCGCTGTAGAAGAATGATTGCTCTTTTGGAGCAGGAGGAAAGCAAGCTGTGCTCGGGAATAAAGGAGCAGATCCGCGTGGCAAGAACGGTAGGTGTCTGCATCGGGGGCGTTTTACTCTTGCTGTTGCTTTGAGAAGTAACAAACAAAGATCAAAGAAAGGACGGCGTATGCTATGGAAATCACCCTGCTGCTAAAGGTTGTAGGTGTGGGGATCCTGGTTGCAGTTTCCAACCAGATCCTCTCAAAGACGGGACGTGACGAGCTGGCTACCTGGATCACAGTGGCAGGGATCGTGCTGGTGCTCATCATGCTGATTGGACAGATCGGCGGACTATTTGAAAGTATTCGCACGATTTTTGGCATATGAACAGCTTGTCTCTTTGCGGAATTGCGCTTCTATGCTATGCGGCGCTGACGATACTCGGCAAGGAAAAAAACGGATTAACTGCCCTGATCGCCATTGCAGGCAGTCTCTGTTTGCTCTTGCCCGCTGTTCTTTCTGTAAAAGGCCCCTTCCAAGAGCTTTCTGAATTGATAAAACGCTATGAATTCGTCGGTTCGCAACAGCTTTTTAAGGCGTTTGGCATTGGCTTTTGCTGTGAATTTACCGCCCAGATCTGCCGTGAAGCAGGATATCACGGTCTTTCGGATGCGCTCACCTTTTCTTGCAAGATTGCAATTCTTTGTCTTTGTATTCCCCTTTGGCAGGAGATCGTTTCCTTGATCGGAGGTCTGATTCCGTGAGAAAGCAGTGCTTTATACCGATACTGATCCTTTTCACCTTTCTTTTTCTGCCCTTATCAGTCAGCGCTGAAGAATATCCTCAAGAGCAAGAGCTAAAGCAGCTTTTAGACTACCTTCCGGAAGAATACGCCTCATATTTTTTTAATGACGAGGGGGCTTTATCCCTTCCCACGCCGGATAGGCTTCTGTCACTGAGCACGGCTATACTGAAAAATGCGCTGACCGAAGGTGCTCCAAGGATCAAGACTACCCTGTCCTTGGTCCTGTTTTGCAGCATCTTTTCGCTGTTTGAAAGCTGTCTTTCCGACTCAAAAGCAAAGGGAATACTGCGCTCCTGCGTCTTTTTGACGGGAATGCTGTCCATCGGACAAGCACTTACTCAGGTTTTTGCCCTGACGGAAGAGCACTTGAACCGCCTCTGTGGTATTTTGACGGGCATTTTACCGATACTCAACGGAATTCATCTTTCAATGGGTGCGGTAAGCAGCGCCGCACTTTCAAGCGCATTGCTCACCATTCTTCTTTCTCTTATCGGTGAGTTTTCAGGCGGGCTGCTCTTCCCCTTTCAAAAGGTTGTTTTTGCCCTTGATCTGACGGCAATTTTAACCGAAAACAAGGGGCTGTCCTCCTTTGCCTGCTCTGTAAAGAAAATACTTTTATTCTTGATCGGCGGACTATCCTTTTTCTTGCTTTCCTGCTTCGCGCTGCAAAACGTGGTTGCCGCAAGAGCAGACACCGCTGCTTTGCGCGCCTTTCGCTTTACCGCAGGCGGGCTTGTGCCCGTGGTCGGCTCGGCGCTATCCGAATCCTCACGCATTCTTTTATCCGGCTTAGAGCTTCTTCGGGCAACCGGCGGTGCAGTTGCCGTCATTGCAATCCTCTTTATGCTCCTTTCTCCCCTTTGCACTCTTTTTGTCTGCGCAATCTCCCTTTCCCTTGCGGCTGATCTTAGCGCAACGCTTGAAAACGATCTGCTGAAATCCCTCTTTTCTGCCGCCCGCTCCACGGTCAATCATCTTGCCGCCTTTATGATCTTATGTGACCTCTCGGTCATCATTGCCCTTGCCATCACACTCTCCCAAACGGTAAGCATCATATAAAGGAGATCGTTTATGAAACACTATCTGATCACACTCATCCTTATTTCTATCATCACCGGAGGTCTGAGCTATCTGTCAAGCGGTTTTTGCTATGAAAAGCAGATACGGTATCTTTCTATGCTGCTGACACTTCTTGCCCTGCTGTCCCCCCTGCCTACACTGCTTTCCTCTGTTGATCCGGGTCACTTAGAGGTCACCTTGCCCGAGCAGGCAGACTCAGCGTTTGGGATGCTTTTGAAGGACAAAACCGAGGAGCGGATCAACGAACAGCTCTGCGCCGAGATCATCCGACGATGCGGACTAAAGGAGAACGATTTTACCGTGCGCACCGAGCTGATCCTTGACAAGGATCGATCTACCTTTTCAATGAGCGGTGTAGAGATCAGCCTGCACAGCATCGGCGCCGTATTAAAGCGGGAAGAGATCCGCTCGGTTGTGAAAATAGTCAGCGAAAACTGCGTCTTTAAAGAAGAGCCGAAAACCAAAGGAGGAACTGCCGATGATCAGCGAGCTGATGAAGAGTAAGACCGCACTGATCCTCACTCTCGCGGCACTGCTTGGGGTATTTTTGCTTTTCTTTTCTGCAAAGCAACCCCAAAAGCTTCCTGAAACCGCAGAAAGAGAGCAAAGACAACAGGAGCTGACCGCTTTTCTTGAGCAGACCAAGGGGGTGGGTGAGGTGCATCTGCAATTTTGTGTTGACGAGGAGCAACAGATCGTTTCTGCCGCCGTGATCTGCGACGGCGGCAGCGATCCATACGTTTCCGCAAAGGTGGTGCGCCTGCTATCAGCGGCGCTTGGTCTGCCAACCAACAAGATCGAGGTGTGCGGTCGAGAAAAGTAAGTATAAATGCGCGATGCGCTCCCCTGCCAGTCATAAAGACTATTTTCAAAGAATATACTTTATCAAACCAATCCTCAGGAGGAACTACGAATGCAAATCACGAAGTCTACAGAACATAAGAGCGAAAAGGGGCTGGTGCCCTTTAAAGAAACGGTAAAGGAGCTTCCACAAAAGATGGGGAAATTCTTTACTTCAAATCAGAAGCGCACGCTGATCGTCACCGCATCCATTTTGGTGGTGTGTGCCGCCGTGGCGGTAAATTGGATGCTTTTCGGTCCCGAGAGCAACGGACTTGAAAACCCGGGCGACACCAATACGGGCGCTCCCGGCACCTCTGCACCCGCAGGGGACGGTACCGCCGCCGACACCCCCGATGATACCGAAACGCCCGAAAGCTTCTTTGCCATCGCCATCACCGACCGTCAAAGAGCAAGAGACGAGGCACTGGAGGTACTTCAGACCGTTGTAGACAGCACTGACTCCACCACCGAAGAAAAGACGCAGGCGGCAGAGGCAATCGCACGCATCGCTTCCAATATCGAAGCAGAAGCAAACATCGAGACGCTGATCAAAAGCAAGGGCTTTTCTCAGTGTGTTGCCGTTGTGGACGACACCACCGTCTCAGTGATCGTTGGCACCGACGACGCCCTGATGGCAAACGAGCTTGCCCAGATCAAGGAGATCATTTATCTGCAGACTGGTGTTGACCCTACGGGTATGCGCATCACCGAAAAGATCATCGAAAGCGCAGAATAACATAGAAAAGCTCCGAGAAACGGGGCTTTTCTTTTATGCTTGAAAATTGAAGAAATCTGTGCTATAATAGATTATCTTAAGAACAAGGAGTGATCGTTTTGGCAAGCATCGTTTTAAAAGGATACCGTGCAAAGGATATCGAATTTCACGGCCATCTGAACCCGGGAGAAAAGATCCAGTTAGACAATAAATATTCGTATAACGTCCGCTACGGCAAGGACAATGTATGCGTTGCGGAGTTAAGCTGTCAGGTCTTTGATAAGAATTCTCCCGAAAAGTTCAAGATCTCCGTGATCGTTGAGGGTATCTTCTCTCACAGCGGCGATCAGACCAAGGAGCAGATCCACGTGACAACCTATAAGGAGCTTTTCCCCTATGCAAGAGTGCTTGCTTCCACCGTCACCTCAGTGGCAGGCATTCCCCCAATCATTCTTCCCACGGTGGATATTGAAAACCAAAGCATCTACCGCATTGATACGGAGAATCTGAAGCCGTGAAAAAGACAACCCTTTGCTACATCCTTTGCGGTGACGAGATCCTGATGCTCCACCGCACGAAAAAGAAGAATGATGAAAACGAAGGCAAATACATTGGTCTTGGCGGTCACTTTTTAGAGGGCGAAACGCCCTTTGACTGCGTAAAACGAGAAGTGCTTGAGGAAAGCGGCATTCTGCTCAAAGACCCCTCATACCGCGGGATCGTCACCTTTCAAAGCGACGTCTACCCTTCGGAGGAGATGCACCTGTTTACGGCTACCCTGCCCTCTCTGCCTCCCCTTCCTGAATGCGATGAGGGGGAGCTGAAGCTGATCTCAAAGGATCGCCTGCTTTCGCTGAAAATGTGGGAAGGTGACCTGATTTTCCTCTCTCTTCTCTTTGAAAACCATCCGTTTTTTGAATTGACTCTATGCTACGAGGGCGAAACATTGACGAATGCCACCCTCAACGGCAGACCATCCGAGCTTTTTGATCTTCTTGACGAGAAGGGAGAAAGGACGGGACGCTTCAAGGAGCGCTCTCTTGTACACCGTGACGGTGATTTTCACGCCACGGCGCACGTGTGGATCTACCGCACTGTAAACGGACGTCATCAGATCCTTTTGCAAAAGCGTGCAGAAAACAAGGACGCCTACCCGGGAATGCTTGACATCTCCTGCGCAGGACATCTAAAAAGAGGAGACAGCTACGAAGAAGCCGCCGCAAGAGAGCTGGAGGAGGAGCTGAGACTCGGTGCTTTTGGGGAGGATCTTCAGCACGTCGGCTTCTTTGAGCGGTATACGAAAGAGGTCTTTTATAACAAACCCTTTCTTGATCACGAACGCTCTGC
Source organism: Clostridia bacterium (assembly GCA_017465885.1). GTDB lineage: Bacteria > Bacillota > Clostridia > Oscillospirales > CAG-272 > UBA11512. The sequence continues at coordinate 91,333 of JAFTVG010000022.1, forward strand.
CCTTTATCTTCTTTGCGGAAACAATATCCGTCCCGAGCAGATCGTTTGCTCTGAGGAGCTTTGCGGTGTTTGCTGGTTTGACGTTGACCTGCTTGAAAAAGACCACACGCTTGGCGGGCAAAGCTGTCTTGTTAAGGAGGAGTTATCCTTGGTTTTGTCTGCATTAAAAAACATAAAATAAAGAGAAAACGCTATCCCGCAGGATAGCGTTTTTTGTTATGTAGCAGAAATCAAAGCTGAGCAAGAACGACGTCCTTGAAGAACTCTTCAACCGTCTCGGGGGTTACGGAATGGAACTTGTCATCAACGGTCACGCAAACGCCCTTCTGACAACTGCCCATACAGAAGGTACCCGCCAAAGTAACCTTATCGCCAACGTTGTTGTCAGCAATCAGCTTCTTTAACGCTTCAACCACTCTGTGCGATCCCTTGATGTGGCAAGAACTACCGATACATACCGTAATTTTCATAGCGTACTCCTTAAAATCATTGTATGCGGCAAGATTGCCGCTTCATTACACTTCATTGTATCATAAAATTTCAAAAGATTCAATAGAAATTTCAATAAAATACAATTTTTTGCCGATTTTCTTAGTCTAACTCAAAAGTATCTTCACTATATGGAATCAACTCTGCTTGAAGATTTGCAATCATGAAGGAATTGATCTTGTATTCCACATGTCCTTGAAAAGGGGTATATAATTCCTTTATATAAAAATAGCAGAAGCCCTTCTCTTCCCGAATGGCGTAGGCATAGTTCCTTCTCCTTCTGCCGTTTACCCCGTCAAAAACAAGCTGAGATACGGCAGGATCCACCTCGCATCGAAGCTCTGAGGTGTCCTTGGCAGAGCGCAAGGCTTCTATGATCTCCTCCTTTTTCATAGGGATTTTATAAACGAATTTGGTCAAACGGTCGTTATGATTGATGACACCCTTTGTCGTTTTCATATGCTCCTTTAATGCCATAACAAGCGTGCCGCCGACGACCAAAAAAGCAATGCTAAACAGAACGATGAGTACGATGACTTCTTCCATACTACATCCTTACACATTCTTCTTTTTCTTCACGATCACAACAGCGGCAACCACGCCTGCACAAACGACTACCGCAGCGGCAACGATGCCGATCACAACGGGAAGAGAGATCTTCCCGCTCTGATCCTTGCCGTCATCCTTCTCATTTTCACTTGCAGGCGTGCTTACCTGCTCGTTTTCGGTGGGTGCGGGAGCGCTTTCTTCACTTGCGGGATCATCTTTGGAAGGAGAGGTGGTATTTCCGCCCTCAACAAAGCCCTCGGTGGTGTAGGTAGAAGTGGTTTCCTTACCAAATACGTCGGTTACGGTCAGCGTGCATTTATACTCCTTGCCGCTCAAATCGTCAAGAGAAACCGAGGTCACCTCGGGACGGGTGCCCGACTTTGCGGCGATCTCCTTGCCCGATTCGTCGGTCACAACAATCTTGTAGGAAAGCTGAGGAGTGCTGCTCTTGGTCATTTTCCAGCTGATCTTGTTGCCGTTGCCTTTCAGCTCTTCAATTGCGGGCTCTCCCAAGGTGGGGGTCTTATCCTGCTTTAACGTAACGGTCAACTCGAGCTTTTCGTCAGTATCCACCTCGGACTTTCCGTCAACCGAAGCCCAAACGTAGCTCTTATCCTCCGAAACGCCCAGCTTCGCTTCGCCCATCGCCTTCGGGTTGCCGTCACTTCTCAGGTAGACGGTAGGAGAGCTGACCCAATCCTTCTCGCCGTTGGGCAGGAAATAAACGTTGCGATAACGGAAGGAACGGTAGGTCTCTCTGTAGCTTTCCACAAAGTTTTCAAGGAACTGACCGATGTCACCCTTGATATAGGAATCCACAAGATAGGTATTGTAGTAGGCAAAGAGCGTCCACTCCTCTGCCTCATAATCGTAAAACCAGGTACCGATGAAGGTGTATCCTGTCTCCTCATCCTCCCAGCAGTAAAGAAGCTCTCTGTACCACTGGTCGTTTTGCCAGTTATAAGGCATTACGCAGGAAGTACCACTTCCCTCATTGTCATAGGTTGTGGTGGTTCCGTAAAGGGCGTCAGCATACAAATACTTCTTCTCGCCCGTCTTTCTGTCAAGATATTCATAGCGCCACATGGACATAATTCCCTTTTTGTCCTCATTATGATAACATAACTGCAGACCTGCGTATGCACCGCCGCCCGTGATGTTCTTGTAGCCCAACTGCTTCATAGATTCTATGGTGTACATACTCCAGTTGGCGTTAGACCAATAGGTGGCAAGTGCTTCACTACTATCGGAATAGAAATCGATCATAAAGCCGTCGCTCTTTTCCTTCGTTACACCGGCATCACAGGTCATATAGAATCCATGGGTACCGTCGGCATTTGCGCAGATCGTAGCAACCGAGGATGAAAGCATCATTATGCAAAGCACGGCGCAAACGAGCGCTTTAAAAATCTTTCTGTTCATAGCATTACCTCCAACTGTGTTTGTATATCTACTATACAATATCCGAGCGGTTTTGTCAAGACCTCAAACCGAAAAAACAGCCTTCCCGTTTGCAGGAAGGCTGTTTCGGCTTACAAAATTATGCTGTCTCTTCCCTGCCGCCGCACGCTGGCAGAAAAGAGGGCGACTGTCGTACAGTCAGTTATCGTTTTCTTGATGGCCGGTGCATCCGCTGCAGCAGGAGCAATTTCCGGAGCATCCGCCCGAGGCTTGCTTTTCTTCGTTGCCCTTATTCGAGCAATTGCATCCCGAGGGACAGCCAATACATTTCACGCCCTTCTTTTTGGCTTTGATCACGTAAAAAGCCGCAAGACCGACGATCAGCACGATCGCACCGATCAGAATATAATCAGCAAATCCCATAAAACCACCTCGATTCTAACGAAAGTTCAAATGTAAATTACTTCAGAGCGTATTCCTTCTTCATCTTTCTGTCTGCTCTGATGACCAGGAATACCAGAAGTGCAACGATCAGCGCAGTGACGACCCAACCAACGATGGGCATCCAGATGGATCCGTAGCTTGCACCGGTAAAGAGGGTGCCGAAGAAGAACACAAGGAAGGCAAGCACGTAGCCCACAGCCAACTGCAGACCGATGCCGGCAAAGAGCCACTTCTTGCTCTTGATCTCGGAATTCATCGCGCCGATTGCCGCAAAGCAGGGGGGAGTAAACAGGTTGAACATCAGATAGGCAAGAGCAGCCGCGGTGGAAATACCGAATGCAGCCACAACGCCCTCAGCCGAGCCCTCGTTCATCACCAGCTCGTCCACGTTGATCAGATTGGAGATACCAAAGCAAACAGCCAGCGTACCGACCACGTTTTCTTTTGCGATAAAGCCGGTCACAGCCGCCGCCGCAAGCTGCCAGGCAACCACGCCGATCACGGGAGCGATCACGTATGCAAAAGGCATTGCGATGCTTGCAAGGATAGAGGTGTTCTCCGCACCCTCTTCCACAACCTTGAAGCTCCAGGTAAAGGTCTGCATGATCTGTACCGCAGTATTGCAAAGCAGGATGATGGTGCCTGCCTTCACGATGTACGACCAGCCGCGCTGGCACATCGACTTGAACGCTCTCCAAAGGCTGGGAAGCTTGTATTCGGGCAGCTCCATAATGAAGAAGGATTTTCTGTGCTTGTAGCTTGTAAGCTTGTTGATAAGCAATGCGCAAAGCAGGATGATGACGATGCCCATAAAGTACATCAAGGGTCCAACCCAAGCGGCATCCTTAAAGAATGCACCTGCAAAAAGTGCAATAACAGGGAGCTTTGCACCACAAGGCATAAAGGGCGCAAGCATTGCAGTGGCTCTGCGCTCTCTCTCGTTGCGGATGGTGCGGCAAGCCATAACGCCGGGGATGGCACAGCCCGTACCGATGACGAAGGGGATCACCGACTTGCCCGAAAGACCGACCTTTTTGAAGATGGGGTCAAGCACCACCGAAACGCGCGCCATATAGCCGCAATCCTCAAGCAGAGCGATGAGGAAGTACATCACCATAACCAGAGGCAGGAAGCCGATAACGGCGATCACGCCGCCGATCACACCGTCTACAAGCAGTGCCTGCAGAATGGGAGCAACGCCTGCACCCTCAACAACACCGCCAATCCATTCCTGACCCTTTTCCAGCAGTCCCACAAGAGCGTCTGCGATCCAAACGCCGGGACCCACCTGAGAGATCCAGAACACCAGGAACATCACAACGGCAAAGATCGGGATACCTACCCACTTGTTTGTTAAAACGGCGTCAATCTTGTCCTGTGCATTCTTGTTCTTGGTAAGAACCTTTCTGCTCTCAACGCTCTTTACCACCTTGTTGACAAAGTCAAAGCGCTTTCTGTCCGCCTCTTCAACCGCCTTCTTATCGGTCAGATCGATATCTCCCTGAAGATAGGGTGCTTTTTGAGTAGTACCGACTGCCTCAGCCGCGGCTGCTACAAGCTCGGAAAGCCCCTCTCCCTTGGTGGAAATGGTCTTTACCACCGGACAGCCCAGAAGCTCCGACAGCTTCTGCTCGTCGATCTTGGTATCCTTAGCCTTGTTCACGTCCTCTTTGTTCAGTGCAACAACCACGGGAATGCCCAGCTCCAAAAGCTGAGTGGTGAAAAAGAGGCTTCTGCTCAGGTTCGTGCCGTCAACGATATTGATGATGGCGTCGGGCTTTTCGTTCTTCACGTAGCTGCTGGTGATGCTCTCTTCCGAAGTGAAGGGGGACATCGAGTAAGCACCGGGAAGGTCTACCGCGATCAGCTCCTTGTCCTTGGAAAGCGACTTTTTGATCGCGTGCTCTTTTTTGTCAACGGTAACGCCCGCCCAGTTTCCGACCTTTTCATTTTTGCCGGTCAGGGCGTTATACATCGTCGTTTTGCCGCTGTTAGGATTGCCTGCCAAAGCAATTCTCATGTTGAAAATCCTCCTATGCATTTCTGCATTTCTGTAAAGTTTATAAGTTAGCAGTGACTAACCTTTGATCAAAAGCAAACTTCTGCAATCAAGCGCTTAAATTAAAATTGCAGAAGCAAGCTCATTGTCAATATTGTATCTTCCATCCTTGATGGAAACCACGCATCCGCTTTTGCGGTGGGAGATCACGGTGATGGGCTCACCGCTATAGCAACCAAGGGAAAACAAGAAGGCATTCAGCTCCTCGTCGTCAGTGACGATGTCTTTGATGATGTATTCCTTGCCCTCTTCGGCTTTTGTCAGATCCATAAAAACACCTCTTTTCAAGTTCGCCTTTGCTAACCTCGTGCATCATACCACTTTTTTCAGGAAAAGTCAAGCGCAAATTAAAATTGTAACAAAAAATTCAAATATGCAGTTAGCATCCGCTAACCATATGTAATTATACTCATCTTCCTCTCTTTTGTCAAGAGTTTTTTGAGATTTTTTTGCAGAATTTTATAAAAAAGAAGAGACGGCTCAGACTGCACTTTCATTGCGGCGTAAATTGAATTACGATTTACCGCTCAGGGTGCAAGACCTTCTGTCTCTTCTTACTACCTTATCAGTTATGCGTCATCCCTTCTGATGATCGCTACCTCACCTTCCGTATCCACAACAAGACCCGCATTGCCTTTTACGTCTGTTGTGCGCTCGGCAAGAAGGGCACGAATACTTTTCAACAGTTCCCTTTTTATGCGTGCGCCGTCCTTTTCTCCCCGACGCTTCTGTTCTTTGAGAAACGCGTCCAAATACCGATCGGTGATCCTCAATCTGTAGCCCTCTCTGGTTGCCTGACGTTCGATGCTTCGCGCCTGAGCGTATGCCAGCTGAGCAATAGAGCGCTCTGAGGAAGGTTCAAACAGAATGATCTCATCTGCACGGTTCACGATCGAAGCAGATATCTGTCTTTCAAGCAGGGAGCGCGCTCTGCTCTCCTGCTCTCTTGCCCCATCGGTACCCGGCATTCTGATGGGTCTTGATACAGTGGGCATCTCAAGAGAAAAGATCAAAAGACAGCCCTTAAAATCCACACTTCTCCCCGATGCGTCCTCCAGCCTGCCCTTTTCAAGGATCTGTGATAGAAGTCCCAAAACGTCGGGGTGCGCTTTTTCTGCTTTTTCAAACAGCAAAAGGCTGTGCGGTGCTCTGCGGACACGCTCGGTCAGCTTCCCTCCCTCCTCATAACCAACGTACCCGGGTGGGGCACCTATCAGCGAAGAGATACTGTGCGACTCGGTATATTCCGAAAGATCTATGGAGATCAGCGCTCTGTCACTATGAAACACCAGCTTTGCTACCCCTTTGGCAAGAGCGCGCTTACGCCATTCCTCTCCGCCAACAAACAGATAGCAACCAAGCGGGCCTTCCTCATCCTTCAGACCGGCTCTTAATCCTTTGATGGAAAGAGCAAGCCGTTCCGACGCCTCCTTTTGACCCTCCGATGCATCAAGAAGGTACTGCTTCAGATCCTCTTCCTTTTCTTCTTTTCCGTCAAGAACCACCCCTGCGACCTGTAATGCCAAGGTCTTTGCGATATTCTCACGATCAAGCACACCTTTTTTGCCCTCTCCCGTTCCCTGCTCCACCTTGAGTCTTGAAGACGATTCATCCAGCAGATCGATGGCTTTATCGGGTAAAAAACGCTCAGGCAGATATCGGATCGACAGATCTACCGAGGCGACGAGGGCATCGTCCTCAATTGTGATACCGTGATATTGCTCGTAACGCTCTTTGATCCCTCTGAGAATGGTCAAGGTGCTCTCTCTGTCGGGCTCATTCACGTATATCTTGGCAAAACGCCGCTCAAGGGCGCTGTCCCTTTCGATATATTTTTTGTATTCGGTAAAGGTGGTTGCACCGATCAGTCTGATCTCTCCTCTTGATAATGGGGGCTTGAGAATGTTTGCACCGTCCACGGCACCTTCAGCCGCCCCTGCCCCCACAAGCGTGTGAATCTCGTCCACGAAAAGGATCACATCGCTGTTTTTTGCCTCGTTGATCACACTGCGCAGCCGTTCCTCAAATTCACCTCTGTATCTTGCCCCTGCGATCAGAGCGGAAAGGTCGAGAGAAAATATGGTTTTGTTTTTAAGCAGATCGGGAACGCGGTTTTGTGCGATCAAATGGGCAACTCCCTCCACAACCGCCGTTTTTCCAACGCCCGGATCACCCACAAGACACGGGTTGTTTTTGTTCTTTCTGCATAAGATCTGCAAAAGTCTCTCGCTTTCAGCTTCCCTTCCGATCACAGGGTCAAGAAGCCCCTGCCTTGCCACCGCACAAAGATCCCTGCCGTATTTTTCAAGAGAGGGATACCTGCTTTTCTTTTGACTGCTTACGATCATCCCCGAAACCTTAGAACCCACAAGCATGTAGCTGCGCAGTTCATCCTTCAAGGCAGACACCGACAATCCCGCCAGCTTTAAAAGGCGGCTTCCTCCCCCTTCCTCCTCCTCGGCGATCGCCAAAAGCAAATGCTCCGTACCAATGGCATCACTGCCATACTTTTCACAAAGCGCCGCTCCCTGTAAGAGCGCCTCTCTCAGTCGTGGGGAGGTATCCTTTGCCGTCGCCTCCACACCGCTCGTCTGCACTCCTCTTTGCTGTGCGATGGCATAAAGCAGTCTATAGTCCGCACCGCATTCGGTCAGGATTTTTGATCCTGTTCCCTGCCCCTGCAAAACACCCAAAAGCAGATGCTCCGTGCCCACGTAGCCGCTGCCCAGCTCATTTGCGATCTTCAGGGCGTTTTCAAGTGCATCCTTGGCGTATTCGGTAAAACGATCTGACATAGCTGCCTCCGTAAAGCTCCTTTTTCCTATAAATTATTGCCCTTTTTTTACCTTTTATTCTTTATTGAGATTTTTATTGTATGCCCCCGCCAGCATATTCCACGTCTCTTTATCCACTCTGCCTGTTTGAGGAAGCTGCCAGATCTCCTGCAGACTTCTTACGTTTTGAACCGTTTCTTCATCGTAAACACCGTTTGTCCGTTGCTCTTGCGGCAGGGCGTAAACCGAGGAAAGATCGCCGATCATTGCTTGCAGGATGCTCACCAAAGATAAAGTGTCACCTTCCCCCACCGTTCCTCCTTCAAGAGCATATTCAAAAGGATAGATGGGCATTGAACGGCTCTTTGCCGCCACCGCCCTTCTGTAATCGTCCCGTAATGCAAGCCAGGTAACGTAGTCAACCTCACCCGTAGCGGCAATTCCCGACAGGCCTTGAAAGATCGCCACCGTTTGCCTCGTTTTGTCATCGTATATCCCATCGGGAACCAGCGTAGGAATGGGCAGACCTGTTGCAGCAAGAGTTCTGAGCCAAAGCTGGATCTGAATAACCGCACGAGCTCTGTCATTATAAACCTTTGGAATCATACCGCCTCCTTAGTTTACCGTATAACCGGGAAATTGATCATCAGCACGAACCTGCCCTGCAAGAATGGTGTTGTATTCATCGGCAATCTTTGCCCAGGTGATGGAGTCCACCGATCCGTCCACCGTCAGACCAAAAAGTGACTGGATGGCATATACGGCATCTCTCGTATTTTCTCCGAAAATACCGTCAACAGCAATTTCGGGGATCTGCGCATAGCTCCCTGCCAGAACGTTGATATATTCCTGTAAATCCCTTACATCCTGCCCCGTACTGCCAATGCGCAAAACGATCCCGGGAAAGGGTCGTGCGATCCCCTCAAAGGAGGAAGGCGGCAGGCTTAAAATGATGCCCCTGTATTCATTATACAGAGCATTCCACGTGACCTCATCCATGATCCCGCTTTGTGGAAGACCTGCAAATGCCTGAAAGTCCTTCACCTGCTCCACCGTGGCCTCATCGAATCTGCCGTTGATGGGAACGTCCGAAAAATCGGTGGTAAAGGCACTGACAAAATTTAAATAGTACTGTATGATGCTCACGTATACGCCGCTGTCCCCAAAGGAAAGATTTTCGGGAAATTGCAAGGTCACCTCGTCGTAATTCAGTCCCTCAGACAACAGCTCGTTGAGCTTTTTTACCGCATTGTATTTTTCCCTCACCTCGTACCAGGTCGCATTGCCCACGATCCCGTCCACCTGTAAGCCAAAAACGCTCTGGAACTCCTTCACGGCGTTTTCCGTTTCGTTCCCGAAGATCCCGTCCTCTATGGGGATCTTTGGAATAGAGGGATAGTTAGCCGAAATGCGATTAAGCCGTCTTTGCAAAATATAAACGTCGTTTCCCGAGTAGCCCAAGCGCAAGGGTATGGTGGGCGCGGTATCCTCAGGCGTTGAGATCGATACGTTATCCACGAATTCAATATCCTCCCCATAATAGTACTGCAGGATTTCAAAAGGACTCAGCCCCTGATTGGCAAGCGCCACAGTTCCCGTTTGGGAAAGACCGTCACAGACCGTTCTTACACCGTCACAGTATACGGCGTAAAGGGGCTCCACCTTTCCTTTTCTTCGGATATAGCTGTTAAAATACCGCTCGGTGATCTGCTCAAGATTTTCAAAAACACTGCCCCCCGGGTCATAGGTCTGATCCATTGCCCCCGTTGAGGTGATGTCGTAATCGTAGCCCTTACTGCGGTAGTATTCGGTATAGACCCGATTGAGCGCAAAGCTGGTTTGTGCGATCACGTTGGCGATCAGCGCATTCTCAGGCCAGGTAGGATAGATCTCATTTGACGCCACGTTGGCAATATAATCGATAAAGCCTACCTCTATATTGGGTGCTTCCTCATCCTGTCCCCCCAGATGTACGACGATTGCTTGGGGGATCGTGGGCAAAAGCATTGGAAGTTGGTTCAAAGATGCACTCCTTTCTTTAAAGTCAAGAACCGATGGACAGCTCCTGACGGACCATCTCCTTGTCATACTCGGTAAGACTCTGCCCAGCCTTATCGGGCAGAGGTGCCAAATTCACATTTTGGACGGTAAGTACGCCGGGATAGATCTGCACGCCATGAAGGATCGCTGTCTGATACCCTTCCTTTGATGCCTCGACCGTGAATTTTCGGGCAATGGGCAGGACCTGGGTGGAGCCCTCCTTCACTGTCGCAGGCAGAATAAATTCGGGAGAAATGCCCGAGGGATTGGTATAATTCATCGCAACGGTGGTGCTCTTTTCTCCCTCCTCCGAAAAGATGGTCACCAAAACGTCTTCAAGAGGAAAAAGACCGTAGCCAGAGCGCACTCTGACAACGATGCTTCCGTAGTTTTCAATGGGAACTATATTCATATCACACCTCATTTCTTCAGTTCTTTACAGTATATGCCGTTATTTCTATGTCACCACCCTTTCATAAAAAAACGAAGAAGCGCTTTCGTCTTCTTCGTTTTCGGAGCTATGCAGGAGCTATGCTCCTTCTTTTTTTATTCCAAATACTTTTCTGAATATGGGCACCAGCAGCTTTGGCGGGCGCAACACAACGATCCGCATAGTATCACTCCCCACGTTTTTCTGCTATAGTGTATGCAGGGAAAATGAAAAACGTGCATCAATCCCATTCATGCTTGTTCTTTAAAAGCTCGTAGAGCGTACAATAGCTGTCGTGACGGCTCTTGGCGATCCGCCCCTCCTTCATCTGCTCCAAAACGGCACAGCCGTCCTCCTTGCGATGGGTACATTTGGTGTATTTGCAAAGCCCAAGCTGTCTTTCAAACTCCGGGAAGTTATGGGGCAGATCTGAAAGGCTGAAAAAATTAAAATTCTCAAAGTCCAGCATTGAAAAGCCGGGAGTATCGGCAAGAAAGCCTTCCCCTTCTCCCAAAAGCTCCTTGAGAGGAAATAGATTTACCGAGCGGGTAGTGTGCTTGCCCCTTCCGATCTTTTCGCTCACCTGTCCCGTTTTAAGGCAGAGAGAGGAGAAAAGCCCATTGAGCAGAGTGGATTTGCCAACACCCGACGCACCTGCAAAGGCGGCGATCCTTCCCGAATACCGCTCAAGCAAGGCGTTTTTCAAAAGTGTTTTGCCCTCCTCATCCGAGGTGCCCGCAATAAAGACCTGATAACCCGTGCGCCTATAAACGTCAGCAAGAGCCTCTGCCTTTTCATCGCTGAGATCGGATTTGGTGACCACGATCACGGGCTCAATACCGTTGTGCTCGGCAATGGCGGTAAGCTTATCTATATTTTCATATATCGGATCAGGGCTGGCGGCGGCAACAACGATAAAGAGCAGATCAAGATTGGCAAGAGGCGGACGAATCAGCATGCTTTTTCTCTCAAGGATCTCCTCAACAACCGGGTTTTTTTGCTCATCAAAGCCCACGGTGACCCGATCACCAACCAAAAGCCGCATACTCTTATGACGAAAGCGTCCTCTGGGCTTGCAGGCGATCCGCTCTCCCGTTCCCATATAGATTTCATATAGTCCGCCGTCTGAGGAGACGACGATTCCTTGCTTGATCTCTTCCATATACCGCTCCTTTAGAATGCTGCTATGATTATATATGATTTTTTTGGGTTTTTCAAGGAGTCCGCCAAAAAAAATAGAGAATATTCGAGAAAAAACTTGCTTTTCAAAGCGATTTTTGATAAACTGTTAAAAGAAAGAACGGAAAGGACCTACAGATTCTCCTTTTCTTCAAGCATAGTGAGAGGTAACGGACAAATGGAAAAAATGCATCAGCTTCTCGAAAGCATCTTCACAAGCGGTGCACTTGAAAAGATCGTTTTCAGCAAAAGTGCCATAAAGGAGATCAAGCGTGCCCACGGGCGGATCATCCTCATCAAGGGTTTGAGAGTTTTGCAGATAGAAACGCTCTTTACCGATGGCAAAGCACGGCATCATAACGTTCCCGAGGAGCAAGCCTTGCGCCACGTTTTGGAAATGACGGATAACTACAAGCAGATCAACATCTACACAACGGCAGGTGAATGCGAGATCAAGAAAAACAACGGCGGAAGCGTTCACGTGATCAACCGTATCAAGGGAGCGCTGGTGGCATCTGATCCCGCAAATAACGATCACCAAAAGAAGTATCTGATCGATGCAACTGATGCGGCACCCTTCCTTTCAAAGCTGGGAGTGTGTGATGAAAATGGCAATGTTTTTGATAAAAAGCGGTCTAAATTCCGTCAGATCAACCGCTTCGTTGAACTGCTTGACGACGTATACGGAAAGCTTCCCGCTGAGGGTGAGCTTTGCGTTTGCGATCTCTGTTGCGGCAAGAGCTACCTGACCTTTGCCGTATACTATTATCTGACTGCGCTAAAGGGACGGCAGGTCAAGATGTACGGAATGGATTTGAAAAGCGACGTGATCGCCTTTTGCAAACAGACGGCAAAGGACCTGCAGTTTGAGGGAATGGAGTTTGTTTGCGGCGATATCCACGAGTTTGAGCCCGAAAAAGCCCCTGACCTTGTGATCTCTCTGCATGCTTGCGATATTGCCACCGATATGGTCCTATATAACGCTGTACGGCTGAAAGCCAAGGTCATTTTATCAACACCCTGCTGTCATCACGAAATGATGAATCAGCTTTGCTGCCCGCCGCTTTCCTTCGTCAGCAAGCACTCCATCTTAAAGCAAAAGCTGTGCGACAGCCTGACTGATGCTTTAAGGTGTCTGCGCCTGGAGGCGGAAGGCTACAAGGTTAGCGCCATTGAGCTGATCGATCCCGAGGAAACACCCAAAAACGTGATGATCCGCGCCATCTTTGCCGATACACCCCCACAAAAACGTGCAAAAGCATACGAAGAATACAAGCAGACGGTAGAGTTTCTGGGGGTATCCCCCTATTACGAGCAGATCGTCCGCAAAAGAGAGGGTCTCAAATGATCAGCAGCTATCTTCCCTCTGCCGTCAAACAGGCAGAAAATAACGCCATCCTGCGCGGCGACACAGCCTTTTCTATGATCGAGACAGCCGCACGAGCGCTTCTTGACTACATTGTAAAGGAAAACCTCGACTGCCGCCGCGTATTCATTCTTGCAGGATGCGGAAACAACGGATCCGACGGTCTGGTTCTTGGAAGGTTGCTTGGCGAGCTTGGGATCCAAACGGATGTCTTTCGGGTAAACGGGAGCAAATACTCTCACGAAAACACCGTTTTGGCAAACAGCGTCCCGCTCCTTCCCCGATTTCCCGCCTCCCTTTCAGGCTACACTCTGATCATCGACTGTCTTTACGGCATCGGCTTTCACGGTCAGCCCACCAAAGAGGATATAGATCTGATAAACGCCGTCAACCAATCCTCTGCCACCGTCCTCAGCGTGGACGTTCCCAGCGGGGTAAATGCGGCAGACGGAAGCTATGATCTTGCAATAAGGGCAGACAGAACCTGCGCCATGAACTGTCTCAAACCCGCACATCTTATCTACCCCGGAGCAGAGATTTGCGGCAAGGTCACCCTCCTTGACTGTGCCATTCCTCTTCCTGATCGTTCAGAAACGCAAAGCCTTTCTCTATCCGATCTGAAATTCCTTCCCAAACGAGCCAGGCGCTCCAACAAGGGGAGCTACGGGCGCATTGCCGTGGTCGCAGGATCGAAAGGTATGGCAGGGGCAAGCTATCTATCCGCAAAGGCGGCTCTCTATTCGGGAGCGGGGCTGGTGGAGATCTTTTGCCCTGAGGAAAACCGCATCATTCTTCAGACCCTTTTGCCCGAAGCCGTCTTACGCGTCTATACCGATGCGACCGATTTAGAAGAGCTCTCTTCGGCGGTAAGTCAATGCGATGTGATGGTTCTTGGTCCCGGTCTTGGAAAAAGCCGGCTGTCAAAGAACATCGTTTACCGCCTTCTTTCCGACCTGAGCATTCCCGCTGTGGTGGATGCCGACGGACTCAATCTTTGCGTAGGCACCTCTCTTCTTGAAGAATACAAGGGTGAGCTGATCGTTACACCCCATCCGGGAGAAGGAGCCCGTCTTCTCGGATGCACCGTGAGAGAGGTTACAGACCGTATTCTTAACTCAGCACGCACCTTGAGCCAAAGGCTTTGCTGTACCGTCCTCTTGAAGGATGCCCACACGCTGATCTGCTCAAAGGATCGGTTAAACGTCAATCTTTCGGGTAACGACGGGATGGCAACGGCAGGAAGCGGAGACGTGCTCACGGGCATCATCGCCGCGCTCCTGGCACAGGGGCTTTCTGCCCACGACGCAGCGGCAACGGCGGCGTATATCCACGGTCTTGCAGGAGATCTCGGCGCAAAAAAACACGGGAAACGGTCGTTGACCGCTTCCCGCATCACAGAGTATATTGAAGAGGTTTTCAAGTCGGCAGATCAGCCGATTCTGACAAGCTCAATAGAGGAAATGTAATTTCCGATGGTGTTGTATTCAAAAATGACCTTTACGCCGTCGTCCTCATTTTCATAACTCAATATGGCAATGGTGTTTTCATTGCCCAAGATCACTTCGGTGCGCGTGCTGTATTCGGTAGGCGCACCGAGTTTTGCTTCGGATGACACGTCAAATTCGGTCATGTCAAAGCCGATGCCTGCAAACTCAACGATTGAAAGACTGTCCTCGTCCAAGGGATATCCACCCTCGTAGCTGAGCTTGAGATAACCGTCGCGCATCAGGATCTTCACCTGCTCAAAAGAGAACTCCACGCCGTCCTCGCCCACAAAGCTGTAAGCGAAATTCACGTTTTCACTTTCGACCTCGGCAAAGAAGACGGTGTAATCGGCAAAGTAGGTGGATAACAGAGTGGCAGAATTGCCCACCACGATCACCTTGTCCAATAAGAGCTTGTTCTTATCGTGGTCAGCAACGATGCCTCTTCTTACCAAAGCGGCGATCGCATTGTCAATATCCTTGATCGCCTTTTCAATGCGGTCCTTCGTGCTGTTTGGAGTCTTGACAACAGAAATCCCCGCAGAAACGGCACTTAAAAGCACGTCATAGCTTTCCTCGGTATAAAAATGGCTTTGCGACGAGTAATCGGTCAGCAGATCGATGCGATCGAGCAACTCCGTCAGGTCGACCAGTGCGGCGGCAGAGTCGTTTAAATCAGAGATCATCTTCTCCACCTCACCTACCGAAGCATCACCCGTGCTCACGTATTTCTTCGCTTCATCGAAAAATGCAATAAAGGCAGCGTAGCTCTCTGCGGTATATCGGTCCTCGGGAAGACGTCCCTTGCCGTCTTCCTGCAAATAGCCGTTTTCAAGCTGAAGGAGAATACCCTGAAGAGGGGTGGTATCTCCTCTTTGCACCAAGGCGGCAATTGCTTGCTTTAACAGATTTTCCGCAAGAAGAAGCTCACTCTGCGTAGCACTGCCCGAGGAGACCAGATTTAATGCGTTGGTATACGCCTCTTCGTAAATGGCGTAGGAGGTGCTGGTGTAGGTTGCACTCTCGATATGGCTTTGCAGAAGCTGCTGAAGCGAGGAGGTGCTGGGGATCTTGACAAGACCCGCCTTGGCGTTTTTCAAAGAAGTGATCGCCGAATTGATCTCACTTTGCTTAGAGGTGTCCTTTTGGTAAACCTCCTTTGCACCGTTGAGGGCGGCAAGAAAAAGCTGATAGCTCTGCTCGGTATAGAGGGTGGGGTCGACGTTATTTGAATCCTCAATGGCAAGCGCCAGCTGTGAGAAGTCTGCCGTACGAACAAGAGCATCCTTTGCCTTCTGAAGCTCCTCAATGGCACGGTCGATCTCAAGCGCACTCGCCTTATCGTTATCATATACAGCCTGTGCCTTTTCATAGGCGTCAAGATAGGCACTGTAGCTTGCCGAGGTATACCCCGCGGGATCAAGCTTTTCTGTAAGCACCTCACCAAGCTGATCCTTTTGTGAGTCATTACTGCAGGACACCGCACCAAACAGCATCGCAAAGCAAAGCAGGAACATCAGCAAAACGAGTAGTCTTTGTTTCATCATATCACCTTTCATTAACATAGTCATATATTATATGAGCGTTTACTCTGTTTTCGTACTATTATAGCATACAGAAAATACAAAGTCAATTGCGCATTTGTTAACATTTTTTCCCCTTCAGCTTTACGCGGAAGATCAAACGGTAAATTGCCCGCCCGTCAAAGGGGATAAGCGGATAGAGATACCCTCTTGAACCGCTGACCGTGTTGTTGGTTGCGATCAGCAATACCGTGATTCCAAAACCCAAAAAGAGTCCGGGCAAAGAAAAGAGCGCAATGAGGATCAGAGTCAGAATACGCATAAATTTAAAGGCGTAACCAAGCTCGTAGCTTGGCTGTGTGAATCCTGCAATGGCAACGAACGCCATATATAAGAGGATCTGCTCGGAAAGCCATCCCACGCTTATGGCAAGATCGCCTAAGATCAAGGCACTGATCACGCTAAGAGAGTTGGACAGAGTGTCGGGCGTGTTCAGAGAGGCAAGCTTCAGACCGTCCACAGCCAGCTCAAAGAGCAGTAATTGAAAGAGGAGGGGTAAAAAGCTCTCTCCCCGATAGATCAAAAAATCAAGAGAAGGGGGAAGAAGTTGGGGCATTTGCTGAATAGCAAACCAAAGAGGGGTAAGGATCAAAGAAAAGAGAAAGACTGCATTTCTGACCAGCTTCAGATAGCCGCCGATCAGCGGAGGAAAATAAAAATCGTCGGTATCCTGCAAAAAATCAAAAATCGAGGTGGGCAGAATCATCGCAGAAGAATCGTTGTCGCAAAGGATCAGCACGCTCCCCTCCATCAGCATCGCGGCGGCGGCATCGGGACGCTCGGTATAGCGGATCTTCGGGAAAGGATTATACCATTTCTTTTCCACCAGAAGCTCCGACAAGCTCTCCTGCCCCATATTTAACCCGTCAACCTTCAGATCCGAGATCTGCTTTTTTAATGACGCCACGTACTCTTTGTCGGCAAGATGCTCCATATAGCAAACAAGAACGTCTGTTTTCGTGCTCTCCCCCACCGAAATGCGGTGAAGGATCAATCGGGGATCTCTGATCCTGCGCCTGAGAAGTGCAGAATTGGTGAGCAACGCCTCCACAAATCCTTCTCTGGACCCTCGAAGAACCCGATCCTTGTCCGGCTCCTTGATGCCTCTTGCGGGATATTTTCTGGTATCAACGATCAGATATCGATCAAGCCCTTCGATCACGATCACCGAATTGCCGCTGTATACCGCAAACAAAACCTCCTCTATGCTTTCCGACAGCTGAAAAGCTCCGTAAGGCAGAACGGTTTGTAAGAACAGCTCCTCATCCTTTTCAAGAAGCTCTGCTCCGTCGTTATTTTTCATCATATAGCAGAGCAGTCGTTCTATCAGCTCACCGTTTGCAAAGCCGCTGACGAAATAGTAATTTGCGGGAATCATTCCGCCATAGAAAAAAGGTCTTATAACCGTATCAAAGTTTTCATCCGTGTGCAACGCCTCTTCAAGTCTGCTCACCATCAGCCGAAAGCTTTCAGAAGGCGTCCTCGTTTTTTCCATCGAAGTAACGTATCCTTTCTCGTTTTTTATCAGTATAACCCTTTTTCCGCTATTCTTGCACTTTACATCTGCGCAAAAATGTGGTATACTGTAGGCAGACGATCATCGTCACGGTATTTACCCGAAAGGACGAACAAATGAGCAAAAACAAAATCGCCGTACTCTTTCTTTTTTTACTGCTGTTCACACTGCTTCTCTCCTCCTGCTCCGACAGCCCATCGCCGACCTTATATTCCTATAAAGATGCCGACGGCGGCGTGATCATTGAGGCGGTGACGGTGAGAGCAAGAGAACTTTGTATTCCCGAAAGCTATCACGGAAAGCCTGTGGTGGGTATTGCTGACAACGCCTTTTACAGAAGCGAGGATTTAAGAAAGGTCACCATTCCCTCCAGCGTCAGGAAAATCGGCATCAACGCCTTTGGCGACTGTGAAAAGCTGAACACACTGGTCTTTGAATCTGGCGGAGAGTGTACCATTCTGGAGGGAGCTTTTTCAGGGTGTGTGCTTTTAAATAAGGTCGAAACGAACGGATCGATCGTTGCGATCGGTGAGCGTGCATTTATGAACTGCAAGCGTATCTCTTCCTTTGAGGCAGGAAACGAGCTGACGGAGATCGGATACGATGCCTTTATGGGCTGTGAGCAAATGCTTTTCAAGGCTCCCGAGGGCAGCTATGCGGCTGAATATGCAGAGGAAAACCATCTCACCACCGATTTTTTTGACACCGATACCTTCTTCTATATCCAAATTTCAGGCGCAGTGGTCCTTGCCGCAGTTCTTTTGATGCTTTTAAAGCTCTTCTCAAAAAAGAGAAAAAAACATCAAAAAAACACTTGATTTTCTAATTGAAAAAAGGTATAATACTTTTGTTTGGGTCTTATCGACCTTCTATATTTTTTAAATTGAAAGGATACGCAATTATGGCAAAGAAAATCGTAAGCGCAGCAGGCAGATTCTCCAACTCCACCTCCAGTGGCTCTGACGACAGCTTCAAGGCAAAAAACATCGGTGACTATACCGTTGCAAAAAAGGTTGAAGGCAAGTACCGTATGGCAAGAATCCTTTACATCGTTGGATTCTTCGCAGTGATCATTTTGGTCATCGCACTCTTCGGTGTGATCATTCCCGGCGGCTACGGCGTTATGGCAGGTCTTGCAATGTCGGGTCTGGGCGGATGGATGCTTTGGTTCTTCACCCGCAGATACGTGGAGATCGAATACTCCTACGCCATCGAAAACGGTGAGCTGATCTGCACCGAGATCTATGGCAACAAGTCCGATAAGCTCCTTCTTCGCACCAAGATCTCCAACATCGAAAGAACCGCTCCCTACGAAGAGCCCTACAAGGCTGAGGCAGATGCCTTTGATATGAAGGACCGCATCTACCTCATCTCCTCTCCCTCCAGCGACCAGATCTACTTCTCTATCTACAAGAAGGAAGACGGCTCCAAGGGCGTGGTATTCTACGAGGGTAGCACCAAGACCATCGGTGCATTCAAGTACTACAACAGCCAGAACACCGTTGTAAAGGAACTGCGCAGATAATTCGCAAAATACATCAAAAAAAGGTCGTTACAAAGTAACGACCTTTTTTGATTATTCTTTAAAATAAAGCAAAGAGTAATTTCCGGGCTGAACCAGAGTATCGCCCAAAACACTCTGTCCGCTTTCAGCAAAACAGACCACGTCATCCTCATCAAGAACCACCTTGTAGGGCTTATCCGAAAGATTCACCACCACACGCATCCTTTCCCGATCATTAAAACGATCGAAAACGAAGACACCGTTATCGTGACCAATGCCTTTATAGTAAGCATCCTTCAACATAGGATACTTTTTACGCAAGGACAGGGTTTCCTTGAAAAATGCAAGGATCTCCCGATCCTCTCTGCCCCATGGATAAGGCTGACGGTTAAAGGGATCGTGATAGCCCTCCATACCGATCTCATCGCCGTAATAGATGCAGGGCATCCCGGGAAGAGTGGTCAGAAGCAGAACAGCCAGACGCAAAAGGCGCTTTGCGCTCTTGCGCTGCTCCTCTGTCAGGGAGACATGGGCAAGATAGTCGTTTGAATGGTCTGCCTCGGGAGAGCCGGCAAGAACCGTTAGGATCCGCTCGGTATCGTGGGTCGATAAAAAATTCATCTGCAGGTCTGAAACAGCCTTGGGATAGTGACCGTAGAGAATTCTCATTGAATAGTAAAGGAATTCTGCATCACCGTGGTGAAGATAAGCAATGATGGCATTCTTCAGCGGATAATTCATCACTGCATTCAGCTGTCCGCCGTTAAAATAATGTCTGCGGTGAGAATAGGCGATCTTGTTGGAAGCATCCTCCCACACCTCACCGTAAATCAGTCCGTCCTTCCGCACGCTGCTGACCCGATCTCTGATTGCGTCCAGCATTTTATCGGATAATTCGTCGGCAACATCAAGACGCCAACCGAGAATACCCATTTTGCAGTATTTTTCAATAATACCGCCCTTGCCCGCAATGAAATCAACAAACTGATCGTTGTTTCCGTTGACCTTGGGCAGAATGCTGATTCCCCACCAGCTTTCATACTTGTCGGGATAGGAGGTGAAGCAGAACCAGGGATAGTAGGGGGATTCCTTGCTTTGGTAAGCGCCTAAGGTGTTGTGATTGCCGTATTTGTTAAAATAGATGCTATCGTCACCCGTATGGTTGAACACACCGTCAAGAATGATCTCAATGCCCGCTTCCTTTGCTTTCTCGATCAGGTTTTTCAGCGCCTCTTCTCCACCGAACATACTGTCCACCTTGGAGTAGTCTGCCGTATCGTATTTGTGATTGGAGGAAGCCTCAAAGATCGGGTTGAGATAAAGGACGTTTACGCCCAGTTCCTTCAGGTAATCCATTTTTTCAGCAACCCCCCAAAGGGTTCCACCGTAAAAATGATTGTTTTTTACAGGCATTCCCGGACCCGCTTGATACTCGGAAATGGGCTTATACCAGTCCTTTTCAAGAACTGCCCCTTCCTTCACGGGCGCACCCTTCCCTTTTGCAAAGCGATCGGGAAAGATCTGATAAATGATCCCTCCGGCATAAGGCGAGGGCTTATTCGTCCCCTCCCTATAGACCGAAAGCTGAAATTTACTGACCTCCTCTCCCGGAACGGCGATCACGAATCCCTCACCGAATTCGTTTTGCGCCACCGTAAAGGAAGGCGTATAGAATGCGTAGTAAAAGAGACCGAATGATTGCCCCTCAGGACAGATCTCCTCGGTTTTTAAAGAGAAAAGAAAGGCTTCACCCTTCTTTTCGCCTTCTATGGAAATCGTGCTGCCGGTATCGTCACAATATAAACGGATCTCGGCAGAGTCTGCGGAATACTCTTCACGCAGTGTCAGAAGCACGCTCAGCTCCTCGCCGTACTCAAAGGCAGTAAAGAGCTCAGCATGGGAGGTGCGGGAGGCTTTTACGCCTACCCGCACCTTATTTTGATCGTTTATCGCATAAGCCATATGCAAAACGGTCCTTTCGTTTTGTCCTTACTTAACAGGTTTCATATGCCAGATGTTCTCTGCATATTCGGCAATACTTCTGTCAGCCGCAAAGAAGCCTGCTCCTGCAATGTTCTCAAGAGACATCTTGTTCCACTTTTCTCTGTTGGGATAGTCCTTGATCGCTTTTTCGTGTACGAAGCAGTAGTCGTCAAAATCGGCAAGACACATATAGGGGTCGGCAATGCCCTGAGTCATCAGCAGGTAGTTGACCAGATGCTGGAAGGACTTGCCGTTGAAGCCCTCACCGAGACGGAAGATGGTGCGACGCAAAGCAACGCTGTTGTTGTAGTAGTCGGAAGCATAGTAGCCCTTTCTCCACAGCTCGTCTACCTCCTCGGTTCTCAAACCAAAGATGTAGATGTTGTCTTCGCCCACAGCCTGTGCCATCTCTACGTTTGCACCGTCAAGAGTACCCATAGTCAGCGCGCCGTTGATCATCAGCTTCATATTACCGGTACCGCTGGCTTCCTTGCCTGCCAGAGAGATCTGTTCACTGATCTCTGCGGAGGGGATGAGCACCTCTGCAACCGATACGTTATAGTCCTCAACGAAGACCACCTTCAGCTTTTCTGCAATCTTGGGATTCTTTTCGATATCCTTGCTCAGATTCCAGATCAGGTTGATGATCTGCTTTGCCATATAGTATCCGGGAGCCGCCTTTGCACCGAAAATGAAGGTCTGGGGCTGCATATCCAGATCGGGATTTTCAATCAGCTGATCGTAGAGATAGATGATGCGCAGAGTGTTGAGAAGCTGTCTCTTATACTCGTGCATTCTCTTGATCTGCACGTCGAAGAGCGAATCAGGGTCAATGGAGGTGCCCTGCTTCTTTAAGCAGTACTCTGCAAAGCGCACCTTGTTTTCCTTCTTGACTCTGTCAAGAGCTTCAAGAACTGCCTTGTCTTCCTTGAACTCGCGGAGTCTTAAAAGCTCCTCGGGCTTTTTTCTGTAGTCGGGACCGATGGTATCGTCAAGCAGCTTTGCCAGTCCGGGGTTGGAGTAGCACAGCCATCTTCTGTGGGCAATACCGTTGGTCACGTTGGTAAACTTTTCGGGGGTGTACTTATAGAAATCTCTGAAGACGGTCTTGGTCAGAATGTCGGAGTGAAGTGCCGACACGCCGTTGACAGTGTGAGAGCCCAGCACCGACAGGTTCGCCATACGAACCGAGCGGTTGCAGATGATGGACATTCTGGCAATGCGATCCCAGTCGCCGGGATATGCCTTCCACAGATCCGCACAGAAGCGACGGTTGATCTCGCAGATGATAGCGTGGATTCTGGGCAGACGAAGAGCAAAGAGATCCTCGTTCCAGCACTCCAGTGCCTCGGGCAGAACGGTGTGGTTGGTGTAGGTCACGCACTTGGTCACGATCTCCCACGCATCCTCCCAATTATAGGAATAGGTATCGATCAGGATACGCATCAGCTCGGGAATAACAATGGCGGGGTGAGTGTCGTTGATGTGGAGAGCCACCTTGTCAGCAAAGTTGACAAGAGTACCGTAACGGCGCAGGTGATCGGCAATAATGGTCTGCAGAGATGCGGACACCAGGAAATACTGCTGAGTCAGACGGAGCAGCTTACCCTCGGTGTGATTATCGGCAGGATAGAGTACCTTGGAAATGACTTCCGCATTGGAGGTCTCCTGAATCGCTTTCACGTATTCGCCCTGGGAAAACAGTCCCATATTGAAGGGCTTGGTATCCTTTGCCTTGAACAGTCTTAAGGTGTTGACAGCCTTGCTATCGTAACCGGAAATGGGCAGATCGTAAGGGATCGCCTGAACCTCTTCATACTCGGTATGAACGATGTCCAAATGGTCGCCCCTCCACTCCTCTCTGATTTTACCGCCGAAACGAACGGTAACCGCCTTATCGGTTCTGGGAATGAGAGAGGCGTTTGCGGAGGGTAGCCACACGTCGGGCAGCTCCACCT
This sequence comes from Clostridia bacterium, assembly GCA_017465885.1. GTDB lineage: Bacteria > Bacillota > Clostridia > Oscillospirales > CAG-272 > UBA11512. The sequence goes on from JAFTVG010000022.1 coordinate 114,092, forward strand.
GATCGCCGTCGATGATTCTCTGCTTAAACATACCGTAATCATAGAGAATCGAGCAACCGGTTGCAGAATAATCCCCGGTGGTCAATGCATCCATAAAGCATGCGGCAAGTCTGCCAAGACCGCCGTTGCCAAGACCCGGATCGGCTTCCAGGGTACAAACGTCGTCAAATTCAAATCCGCGCTCAGAAAGAATCGCCTTGATCTCCTCCTCAATGCCCAGATTCATAACGTTGTTCTTCAACTGTCTGCCGATGAGAAATTCAATGCAGAGGTAGTAGACTCTCTTGGACTGTTGTTTTTTAATCTCTTTTTTGAACTGAGCTCTTTTGCCCGAGAGAATGTCCTTTACAACGAGCTGAAGGGCGCCGTAATACTGTTCCTTGTTGGCGTCAGCTATGGAAACGTTATAATATCTTGCGAGCTTGCCTTCAATGGCGCTCTTCAGTTCGGTAAGTGTTTGCGTATTCATGTCTTTGTTAATCCATCCTTAGTATTTACTGCTCACAGAGAGCTGTACATTTTAATATATTCAAGTGCAGAACGATGCCAGGAGAAGTCGCTGGTCATCGCATTCACGCACAGCTGGTTCCAATTCTCTCTGTCGTAGTAAAGCTCCAGCGTACGGTCAAGGGCATTGAGCATATCATATGCATCGTAGCTCTTGAAGGTCACGCCGTTCCCCCTTCCGGAGGTGGGGTCATATGCCTTGATCGTGTCGTAAAGTCCACCGACCTCTCTGACCACGGGAACGGTACCGAAGCGGCAAGCCATCATCTGTGCAAGTCCGCAGGGTTCGCTCTTCGAGGGCATCAGGAAGATGTCCGCTCCGGCATACACCTTCTTTGCGAAGGTCTTGTTGTACGCCAGAATCACGCCGCACTTATGGGGATACTTCTTTGCGATCCAGCTGAAGAAGTTTTCAAGCTCGCTTTCGCCAGTGCCAAGCAGAACGAACTGAACGTCGCGCTGTAACAGCTCCTCCAGCACATAGCGCACCAGGTCAAAGCCCTTATGTGCGGCAAGTCTGGAGATCATTGCGATCAAAGGAACCTCAGGTGCCTCGGGCAGACCGAAAAGCCGCTGAACCTCTGCCTTGCACTCTGCCTTGCCGGACAGATCCTCGCAGCTGAAGGCAGAAGCGATCTCGGGGCTGTTGGTGGGATCAAAGAGCGAATAGTCGATACCGTTGACGATACCGCTGAGCTTGTGGGAGCAGGATCTGACGGCGTGATGCAGACCGCTGGCGAAGTATTCGCCCTTGATCTCCTCAGAATACTGCTGAGAAACGGTGGTCACGTGGTTTGCACAGATCATCGCGCCCTTGGTCAGGTTCAGACAGCCGTTATAGGTCAGATCGTCCTTTGCCTCCTGCCCTAACTCAAACACATCACTGAGAATATCGGTGCCATAAATGCCCTGGTAGTCGATATTGTGAATGGTATACACCGTCTTGGTGTTGGGGAAACGGTACTTGTGCTTCTGATAGATGACGCACAGCGCCGACTGCCAGTCATTGGCGTGCAGAATGTCAGGCACAAAGTCGATACGGGTAACCATATCCATCACTGCCTTGCAGAAATATGCATAACGCTCGCCGTCGTCATAGTTGCCGTACAGTGCGTTTCTCTTGAAGTAGAACTCGTTGTCGATGAAATAGTAGGTCACGCCCTTTTCTTTCAGAGCGTAAACGCCGCAATACTGGCGTCTCCAGGAAAGATTGATGACAAACTCGTCAACTCTCTCCATTTTCTCACGGTACTCGCTCTTCACGGTGCTGTAAAGAGGAATCACCACTCTCACATCGGCGTCAGGATCCGCCTGGGCAATAGCTGCGGGTAAGGAGCCCATAACGTCTCCAAGACCGCCGGTGCCTGCGTAAGGATTGGCTTCCGATGCTACAAACAGAATTTTCTTCATAGCTCACCTTGTATTACCGACCCCAACCGTAACGGCCAGGGTCGGTGTCCTTTCAGATAAAAATATTTAGATCATCTTTCCCTTTTCGATACAGAAAGGCATGCTCTCGCTACCCGAAAGTGTTCTGTAGTCTCTGATGACCACGTTCTTGTCGGTCACGACGCAGTTCAGGTTGACGCTGTTGCCCGTGTAGGTATCCTGGAAAAGGATCGAGTTTTTAATAACGGTATTCTTACCCACCTTCACGCCTCTGAAGAGGATGGAGTTTTCAACGGTACCCTCGATCACGCATCCGTCTGCAATCAGAGAATTCTTGACCTTGGCATCGTCGCTGTACTTGGTGGGCGTGGAGTTTCTGACCTTGGTAATGATGGGATGGTTCTTCACGCTGAAGATGGAGTTTCTCTCTCCGCTGTCACCAAGCAGGCTCATAGAGCATGCGAAATAGTCCTGAAGAGAGCTGAAGTTTGCATAGAATCCGTCGTAACGATAGATCATATACTTTGCAAATGCGGCGTTGCGTGCAAGGAAGTCTCTGGACATACTGGTCAGGTTTCTTGCCATTGCATCGTGTACCATCACCTGCAGATATCTTCTGGATACCACCCAGATATTGATGTTCACGTCGTGCTCACCGGTGATACGGGAGGGACGGATGAGCGCCTCAGTGATTCTGCCGTCCTCGTCGGACTCTACGATCACAGAACGAGCCGCCTTTTCGGGGGTCACGTCCATCTTCTTTACAGCTACGGTGATATCCGCGCCCGTTCTTTCGTGCTGTGCGATCATATCGCTGATATTGATATTGCAGATACCGTCGCAGTCGGAAAGAACCACGTAGTCACTGGTCATATTGAAGATGGTGTTGGTAATGCTCTTCAAAGCCTCCATACGGGAATTGAAGCGGGCAATACCGGTGCCTGCAAATGCACTCATATAAGGGGTCATCACCTTCAGACCGCCGGAACGGCGGGCAAGGTCCCAGTCTTTACCCGAACCAACGTGGTCAAGCAGCGACTGATAGTTTCTGGTGGTCACAACGTAAACGCTGTTGATGCCCGAGTTCACCATATTGGAAAGGGGGAAGTCAATGAGGCGGTAACGGCACGCAAAGGGGAGCGAAGCCATCGTACGCACCTTGGTCAGTTCGGGGATCGCATCATCATGAAGATTAGAGAAAATAATTCCTTCGGTCATCATTCTTTACCTCCTTAGTTGTTTTCCGCACCGGGGTAGATCATCGCGCCGTCTTCAACGGTCTTGCCGTCGCCGATCTCGATCTCGGCACCGACGACTGCGATCTTTACACCCTCTGCTCTGTCCTTGCCTACAACTGCATTCTTGCCAACCACCACGTCGTGGTCAAGCATAGAGTAGCTTACAACAGCCCCCTCCATGATCTTACTGTCGGAGAAGACTACGCTGTCCTTCACCACAGCACCGGGTGCAACGTATACGCCCGAGAAGAGGATAGAATTGATCACCTCACCGTAGATCTCACATCCCTCGGTAACAAGAGAGTTGGTGATCTTCGCCTCGTCGCCCACGTACTGAGGCTGACGTGCGCCGCTTCTGGAGTAGACCTTGTGACGGCGGTCGTGGAGATTGAACACAGGCTCTTCACCGATCAGATCCATATTTGCTTCCCAAAGACTGTCGATGGTACCAACGTCCTTCCAATAGCCCTCAAAGCGGTAAGCAAACATTCTTGCGCCCGAATTGAGCATTGCGGGAATGATGTTCTTACCGAAGTCGTTGTCAGAATCCTTATCTGCAGCATCTGCGATCAGGAACTTTTCAAGCATATCCTTGTTGAAAATGTAGATGCCCATAGAAGCCTTGGTGGACTTGGGATTCTTGGGCTTTTCCGCAAACTCGGTGATGCGCTCGGTCTCATCGGTATACATGATACCGAAACGGGAGGCCTCAGACAGAGGAACGTCGATCACTGCGATGGTGCAGTCTGCATTGTTCTTCTTGTGATAGTCGAGCATCTGTGCATAGTCCATATTGTAAATATGGTCACCTGAAAGGATCAGCACGTAATCGGGATCGTACCGATTGATGAAGTTCAGGTTCTGATAAATTGCGTTTGCAGTACCCTTATACCAGTCCTGCACATCCTTTGCCTGGTAAGGGGGAAGAACCATTACACCGCCGGAGGCTCTGTCAAGATCCCAGGGCTGACCGTTACCGATATACTCGTTGAGTACCAAGGGCTGGTACTGGGTCAAAACGCCCACCGTATCGATTCCCGAGTTGACGCAGTTGGAAAGCGGGAAGTCGATGATCCGATACTTGCCCCCGAAGGGCACCGCAGGTTTGGCGGTAGTCTCCGTGAGAGCATAGAGTCTGCTTCCCTGCCCACCTGCCAGCAACATTGCTACGCATTCCTTTTTGTTAAACATGTTTGTCCTCCTTTGAGATGATGCCGCCATGAAGCTCACAACGGTCATAATAGAATTAAAATTGTATCAATTTACAATAGAACGATTCTATTCAATTTAGTATACACCAAATTTACACTTTTTTCAAGTGTTTTACAAAAAAATAAGGAAAATTCACAACAATTTCTTCACTTTTTTTACAAAAAAACATACGAAACGAATGCTCAGTGGCTCAATGATCATCCGTTATTTTCAAAATTTAACTTTTTGTAATACGCTGCAGTCAATTCGACCACAAGACCATAACTCTTGCTCCCGCTCTCAACACCCTGGACCTTGATATAGGTATCATTCACCTTGTTCGTCACCGTGGAAATGACCCCCTTGTTTTCTTCGGTCTTTTTAGACGCCACACCGATCTCACAAAGCACTCTTTCATCCAGCTTTGAAAGGATCGAAGAGTACCTTGACAGACGGTTTTCCTCCTTCAATGCCGTATACAATGGATTGAGCATATACTCTAACATATTCACGTAGCCTGCATAGTTGATATAAGGATCGTCGCTTTCAAGACAGACGAGAAATGCCATAAAATTGGCATCGTCCTCTCTGGAGATCCCACGCTGATGGGAAAGCTCGTGGGCGCAGGTAAACACAAGAGTATAATCCATATAGTCGGTATTCACGTTGGTCTCACCGGTATAGTATGAATACATCCCCAGAAGTCCCGCCTTGGACATCAGCTGACTTGCCATGACAGGCTTGATCCTTGAAGAATAGCCCATAACGAAGGGGTACTTTTCAGATGCGCTTTTATACGCTTTGTTGAGCTTTTCATTCATCTGCTCAAAGGTATAAGGCATTACCGAGGAGGAATCCTTGATGAACTGTATCTGGTCGGTATACTCGTTGATCCGTTCAACAAGAAAGAGCGTGGTTTCTTCCAGCTCCTTTGACGAAAGCTCCTTTCTTTCAAGCCCTAATTTCTCCTCCAGCGGACTGCCCCGATAGCCCATCCCCAGGGTGAAGACGAAGGCAGAATAAAAGAGAGAGATCACGGCGAAAGCACAGGCAAAGAAGCGGGTAAGCGTGCGGAAACGTTCCCTTTTCGTGTTATACACAACAAAAGCGATCACGCCCGTCAGGACAAAGGGGAGACAAAAGAAGGCAAGCTCTCCAAGGGAGGTCGGAAACAGACCCGTTACCTTGGCAAGTACCAGTCGAACCACTCCCGCGACACGGATATTGAAAAAATCGGCAAAATCCGCAGATACGAAGCAAAGCAGGTGGATGCATCCTGCAATGCAGGCAATGGAAAAAGCGATCAGCGCAAACAGAGGATATCGAGAGCGCAGACGCCGATAGATCGTTTTAAGAAAATTCAAAATTATACTCCTTTAAAAGTGCGCAAAACTCAGGATGCAGAGGGGCACAGACGGTCAGCTCCCGCTCGCTTATGGGATGAAAAAAAGTTAAACTGAACGCGTGCAGAGCTTGTCCGCAGATACGATCAGAAGGTGTTCCGTAAAGTCCGTCCCCGAAAATAGGGTGACCGATGGAGGCAAAATGCACACGAAGCTGATGGGTCCTGCCGGTGTGCGGTTGGGCACTGACAAGTGTCAGTCCGCTTCTACGTTCAAGGACCCGATAGGTGGTGAACGCTCGTTCACCTTCGTTTTCGGAGACACTTCTCAAGATCACGCTGTCCAGAGCTCTCACGATATTTTTGTCAATACAGCCCTCGTCATCCCTTAGCGTTCCTTGAAGCAACGCAAAATATTCCTTTTTTACCCTGCGCGTCATGATCTGCCTAGAGAGCGCCGCACTTGCTCTTTTATTCTTAGCAACAAGCACCACGCCCGTGGTGTCTCTGTCAAGACGGTTAGCGGCACGAAAGACGAAGGGTCTTCCCTGCTTCTGATAATAACACGCCAGCGCATTGGCAAGTGTGTCTTCAAAATGTCCGTGTGAGGGGTGGGTGGGCATCCCTTGCGGCTTGTTGATCAGGATCAGATCCTCGTCCTCATATAGGATCTGCAGAGGATAGTCGTAAGGAATCAGATCCTCAGAGCTCTGCTCATCCTCAAGCTCCAGCTCCAAAAGATCTCCCTCTCTGAGTATAGCCCGCACCGTAACGCGCTCTCCGTTTAGAAGCATTCCCTGCTCCTTCTTTTTTAAAACCACCACCTGGGCGCGGGAAAGGGACAGCTCCGAAAAGAGATACTCTTTTAAGATCCGTCCTGCCCAGCGTGCTTCCACAACGTAGGTCATTCTTCTTCGTTGAGGTCGTTGACAAAGAGATATTCGTCGGGATAGTGATATCCCAGCTGCATTCTTGCCACCCTTGCCGCATAATCGTCGTCATAAGGAAGGCTGAGCTTGTAGCGCATTTCCGCAAGATCCTCCTCGATCTCGTAGATTTGCCCCTCCAGCTCCTGCCTGGTGTCGTTTAACCGATTGATCGTCAACTGCATCTCGATGATCTTAACGATGCAAAGCACGATACCCAGTGCCAGCGCGATGCGCACCAGCAAATGACTGTCCATTCTTACCATTTTTCTTCATCCTTTTTTACGTGCTTTAAGCACGTTTATTTTTATTTTTGGGGGCTTTTTTCAAGGGAGCGCCTTGCGTCGGTCCCGTGTCGCCAAACAGCCGTTTCACGCAGATCTGCGCTTGCTCGTCTATGAAAGCCAGCAGATCATCGTTAAGCTTGCAGTTGAACCTTTTGATCCTTCTCTTTTCTCTTTTTTTCTTCAAAAAGGAGCAGATGCCAATGACACAGCTCTTCAAGGGGAGAAGGAGCGGGCGCAATATCCTCTTCATTATAAATTTCATCAGCCGAGCCTCCGCCTTGTAGATCCATTTACCAAGGAATCTCCAAACGAAGGCAAAACCGCCAAGCTCAAAAAGAAGAGACACCAGCCTGATCTGTCCTCTGTTTGCCGCAAAGACCATCAGCACGTTCAAAAAAGCAGCAAACAAACAAAAGCAAAGATCGGGTAACAGCAAGGCAAGTGCAAAAGGCAGTCCTTTGCACCTTGAAGCAAGAGGAAGCCTGATAAACCCACCAAGCAGATAAACGAAGGCAAGCGCCCCGCCCAATAGCAGAGATCTTAAGAGAAAGAGGGCAAAATCCGCCCGTTCAACAACGAACATCAGCTCTTGCGCCCAAATAATCCGCGCTTTTTCTTCTCTTGGCAATCCACGAAATAGAACCCGTCGATCCTACCCGAAACCGCTACAAGACCGTTTTGAAGCGAAAGATCGCAAATACGCAGACCCTCTCCCTCCACACAAAGCTGTCCATTGGAGGTTTTCATACAAACAGAGATGTCGTCAAATGAATACATATCCTCCACACCGCTGATCTTTAATTCTTTCCTGTCGACCAGCTCTATCGTCCCGCTTTGTCGAATTGCATCGCTCATATCGTTGCCTCCCCGTTTCATTTCTACCAAGGTATGCGAAACGGTCTGAGACTATGCAGGATCGGGCAGTATTACTGGGAAATGATCTCGTAAAGCTCGCCTGCTCCGTCCTTTAAAACGTGCTCTTTTACGTCTTTCACCCGAAAAACCAGCGTTCTCTGACCAAAGCTTACCTCAACCACATCGCCGATCTTTACATCGTAAGACGCCTTGACGACTCTGCCATTGACCACGATGTGCTGTCCGTCGCACGCTTCATTGGCAACCGTCCTTCTTTTGATGATCCTCGAGACCTTTAAAAACTTATCGATCCTCATCGTTCTTCATTCCTCCATCAGAAGCTCAAGCGCAGAGATCCGCGCGATAAACTCCTCGTTTTCCTTATATGCTTCCTCTTCCAGATTGATCCCCGCCTTGTTTGCCTGTGCACACAGCGCAAAATAGCGGCTCATCAGCTCGTCTCTTTCAAGCTGCTCTTCGCCGTATGCGTAAAGTCCGCTCTTGTTTGCCTTTTTGATCAGCTTTTGAGTGCGCAACAGCGAAGGAAGGGTTCTTGCCACGCGGTCAAGATCCTCAGCAACGGTAGCCGTCTTCTTCTCTTTTCTTTTCATTTCTTCCCATTTGTCAAGGGCGTTCTCTCTGCCCGAAACAGGATCGTCGGCAAAAATATGGGGATGACGGCAAACCAGCTTGCGGCAGATGCCATCCATTACGTCGTTTATATCGAAGCGGTTTTCATCCTTGGCGATCTGTGCGTGGAAAACCACCTGCAAGAGAATATCCCCAAGCTCCTCCTTTAAAAGAGCATCGTCTCCGCGATCAATACCCTCTACCGCCTCGTAGCATTCTTCTATAAGATTGGTTCTGATGCTTTTGCTGTTCTGTGCCTTGTCCCAGGGACAGCCGTTTTCAGAGCGCAGATGCGCCATGATCGCACACAGATCCGAAAAAGTATACCGTTCTTTGATCAAATCCTTGGCTTCCATTTTTACTTTCTCCACAGATCCGGGATCACCCGGAGCTTATTTTTATACTTTTTAAACTTTATTCATTTACTTTATTCATCTTGAGGAAATCCGACCGAGCCATCCTTTACTCTGCCCGCAAACGAGACCTTCCTTTAAAAAAAGGCAAAAGTCGTCTCAAATTGCTGTCAAAAGCCCCGCACAGCGCCAAGCACCCAAAATATACCCCCGCCCCTGCACCGATGGCAAGCAAGGTAAAAACGCCGTGTGACGGAAGAATGCAAACAAGAGCAAAGGCTACCACACCGCAAAGAAGAGCGCACAGTAGAGGCAGAAGCAATTTTAAAAGCGCACGCCGCTCAAAAATCTTCCTGCGCAGACAAAAATGCAAATTCAACGCCGCCGAAACAAGATAGCAAAGCACCGTTCCGATAGGCGCACCCGCAAGTCCGATCCGCGAAATAAGCAGGTGACAAGCCACCAGCTTAACAACAGCCCCGCAGGCAAGGCAGATCACGGGTATGCTTCTTGACCCGCTTCCCTGCAACAATGCCCCGCTGACCGTCTGAAGAGCAACAAGCAACACGGCAGGAGACAAAAGGATGAGCATCGGAGCGGCAGTCTCCGCAGACCCGGTACCAAACAGCAGAGTCAGAATGGGACGCGCCAAAAAGGCAAGCCCCAGAGCACAGGGTGCCGAGATCATTACCGACAAACGCAAGGCAAGGGAGGAAAGCTCCTTTGCCTCCTCTGCCCTTGGTTGTTTTTCCTTTGCAAGAAAGGGGATTACCGCCGAAGCGATGGGGGCAACCAAAACGGAGGGAAGATTAAACAGCGGGATGACCGATCCGCTGTAATTCCCATAAAGCTCATTTGCAAGCTCTCTTGTATGGCCTGCTTCAACAAGCCCCCTCATAACCACAGAAAGATCAATGAGAGAAGAAAGGCTGAGCACTACCGATGCACTGCTGACGGGCAGTACCACAGCCAAAAGCCGTTTGCCGTAGTTAAAAGTATTCAACCTCGTTCTTTGTTCCGGCAAAACAGCGTCCTTCTTTAAACACTCCGACTTAAAAAATACAATTGCCAGATAGAAAAAGGAGAAAATGCTTCCAAGCGAAACGCCAAGCAGTGCCATCGCCGCCGTATGTGGCTCTGATTGTCCCTTTCTTACCGAAAAATAGGCAAATAAAATACCGAGAACCGTTTTAAACACCGCCTCGATCACCTGTGACAGCGCGGTTGGGAGCATATTCTTTCGTCCCTGAAAGTAGCCGCGCAGGCATCCTGAAAGACAAACGGCAAGAAGGGATGGCGCCATTACCCGAATGGATTTTGCCGCACCGGGATTGCCGATCAACCAAGAAAGACGATATGGTGCAAAGAGCATCAACAGGCAGAAAACGCCGCCAAGTCCTCCAAAAATCAGTACACTGCTCTTAAAATAGCCCAGGCGGTGCCTTTCTTCAGTCCCCTCTGCAATCAGGATGGAAAGACCCACAGGCAAACCCGAAGTAGACAACACGAAGAAAAAGGTGTAGATCACGTATGCAGAATTGAAATAGCCCATTCCGCCGTCACCGATGATGGAAAAGAGCGGAAGCTTGAAGAGCATACCGCATATTTTTGCACACGCCGCCGAAAGGGTGAGTAACGCCACCCCCGACATAAAACCGTCTTCTCTTCGTTTCACCTTGCCCTCCGGATGCACTTTGACCGCCTTAGATAAAGGTCTTGTAAATGGATCCCTCGGGCAAAAATGACCGATCAAGCTCGGGAACGGTGTCAAGCCGCGAGAGAAATTTCGTTGACGACAGATAATATCTGCTTTCGCTCTTTACACTTCCCAAGATCTTATGTAATTCATTCTTCAGGATCAACGGCTCGTAACCAAGCGTCGTATCGATCGTAAAATCAAAGGACACCTCCGACTCACCGCCGCTCTTGCGGGCTTGCATACGCTCAAGCTCCAGATCGGCGTAGATGCGTTCAACACCCCGTCCGTAAAGCAATCCGTCTCTGACAAAGCGGCGGGCAAAGCGCAAATCACTGGATGAAAACCATCCTGCATTACTGCAGTAGGCACGAAGCAGGTCCACCTTCAGCGAAATGACCCTTGAATCAGCCGTCAAAAAGGATCTTATACGCCCGTCGTTTACGCCGCTACCCTCAATGATCAGAACCTGCCCCTCTCTTTTGGTAAAGGGGATGAGCTCTCTTCTCGTTGCCCATTTGCGGTCATATACGGGCAAAAGAGCCGTTTCTCCCTGATGGATCAAGGACATACACTCTTCAAGCTCGTCGAGATATAATGCTTCAAGAAGGGCGTAATTCACCTTAAGACCACGCTTTTTACACTCGTCCCGATATTCGGTCTCGTTTTTTAAAAAGGAGGTCAGCGAGATCACCCTTGACAGCACCTCCCGTTTTGAAAGACAGTTGGCAAGCAATGCCGCAAATCCGCTTTTTCCGGCGCAAGAGGGACCGTCCACCAAAACGACGACCTCGCCCGCGCTATTTTTCACGGCATCGGCAACTGTCTCTGCCTGCCTCAAAAGGTAGTCTTCCGAGCGGCAAATGAGCTCGTCAATCGCCTCCTTGGTCAAAGGACGCTCGATACTTACCTGCAGATCCTCAAGCATATCCGATGCTTTCAATGCAAGTCCCCCTTTCGTTCTCTTCAAGTTCTGCGTATTTCTGTACTATGTGCAGCATCATTCAAAATAGCGGATCTCGTCAAAGATCGCCCTGCGATCTTCTCCGTCCAAAGGCATATCCAGATACTCGTAGGGATACTTGGGCATATAGAATCTGCGCAGATTCCCGTCCTTTGATACGAGCTTGGTCACCGCGCCCGCACCGCAGGCGTAAATATCGTGCTCCTCAGCCATGATCAGACAGTTATAAATACCGTCGTGTCCGTCAAGCGAAAAGCCCACGTTTTCAAGATTGCCCACCGTGTTTTTTTGTCTGTACAAATAATAGGGATGATATTTGCTCTGCGTGGTCACGATCTGTGAATAATCCACGCTCTGCACCGCTTCTCTGCTGTTGCGAGAATAAACGTTCACACCGCTGTGGAGAATATCCGATGCCTTTTTCACAAAAAAGGTATGTACAGTGATATTTTCGGGTCTCAACTGAACGATCTGATCCATAGTCTTGGCAAAGCTGGGAAAATTATCGCCCGGAAGTCCTGCGATCACGTCGGTATTGATGGTCTTGAAGCCCGACTGTCTTGCCTGATAATATGCTCTGAAAAAGTCATCTGCAGTATGCTTTCTGCCGATGCTCTTCAAAATATCCTCGTTTAAGGTCTGGGGATTGATAGAGATCCTGCTCACTCCGCAATTCACTGCAACACTCAGCTTTTTGGGTGTGATCGTGTCGGGTCTGCCCCCCTCCAGGGTGTATTCATCCAATCCTGCAGGATCGATCTGCCGACCGATGAACTCAAGCAAACCACCGAGCTGTGCCTCATCGAGCGTCGTGGGTGTTCCGCCGCCGATATAGACGGTGACGATGCGCTGACCCTTTTCCTTGATGATGCGCACCGTTTCGGCAATGTCGGCCTTCAACCGTTCAAGATAGTCGGGGATCATCGAAAGAAGACGGGGCGTTGCATAGGAAACGAAGGAGCAATAGGCACATCTGGTAGGACAAAAGGGAATGGAAACGTAAAGACTGCAGGTATCGGGCTTATATCGTCTGACAAGCTTTTGCTCGTTTAACGCCACGGTGGTGATCAGCTGTGCCTTTTTATTGGTCAGAAGATAGTCACCGGTCAGCACCTTTTTGACCGCAGTTTTGGTGCCCAGCTCGTCGTATAGCTTGGCAGCCACCTTGCCGGGTCTGATACCCACAAGAATGCCCCAGGGAGGGGTAAACTCGGTAACCTTTTTGCCTGCCTCGTAAACAGCCGCGCCAACGGCGATCTGGGCAAGACGGTGATCGGAATGCAAGGGATTGTTGGGCGCAAAGGAGGTCGCTGTATGCTTGCGGTCACCCGCCTCCAGCGTTACGGTTGCCCGTACGCCCTCCTCTTCCCTTTCCACCCTCACATCTGCCTTGGGTGTTTCCTCACTCTCCTTTTCGTGCTCGGAAAACTTCTGTCCGGGAAAAAAGATCAGACAGAGATTTTGCACGTAACTGACGTTGATATCGCCTTGTATGGTAATTTTCATGCCTTTATCCCTTTTTCTTCTTCAGCTTTTCACTTTCCATAACGATGGTAACAGGTCCGTCGCACAGACTTTCGATCTTCATATCTGCACCGAACACTCCGTTTTCTACCCCACCGTTAACCAATGTACGCAGGTGGCGGGAAAAATATTCGTACAAAGGCTCTGCCTTGTCGGGCTTTGCCGCCGCAAGAAAGTCGGGCCGGTTTCCGTGGGCATAGCTTGCACATAGGGTAAACTGAGACACCACCAGAACAGAACCACCCACGTCGTTGAGCGCTTTGTTCATCTTGCCGTTTTCGTCCTCAAAAACTCTCAGCTTTGAGATCTTTTCGGCAAGCAGACGGGCATCCTCCTGCGTATCTTCTTCAAAAACACCCAAAAGGATGAAGAAGCCCTTTTGACAGCGACCCTTGATCTCACCGTTTACAGAAACAGCCGCATTTAATACTCTTTGAATTACTGCCGTCATTTATTTCTCCTTGATATCTCAGGTATAGCCTCTGGATACGCTATGCACACTGCGGATCGACTTCAGTCTTGACAGAATGGAGTCGCAGTGGGCAGTATCCTTGCAGGCGATCATCATATTGATAAGAATCTCATCGTTTGGCTTGTTTTGCGTCGCGATCTGATGCAGCTCCACCCGCATCTCGGCAAGAGCCATGGTGATATCTGCGATCAGCGTCATTCTGTTTTCGGCGGCTACCTGAATATACACTTCAAAGGTGCCCGTTGCAGAAACGGGATTGTCCTCCCAGTGTGCCGTCACGAAGCGGTCCGCATACTGCTCCTTTTCCATATTCATGTGAACGTTGGGGCAGTCTCTCTTATGAATGGAAATACCGTATCCCTTGGTAATGAAGCCGATGATCTTGTCTCCGGGTAAGGGATTACAGCAATGGGCAAATTTCACAATGCATCCTTCGTTACCGTCCACAATCACGCCGCCGTTTTTAGACTTGCGGGGCTTCAATTCCACGTCGCTTGCCTGCACGGGAGCTGTGGGAACGGTCTGCATTACCCGCTCGTATTCATCGTGAAGCTTGATGGAAATCTTGGAGACGGTCAGTCCGCCGTAACCGATCATGGCGAACATATCGTCCACGCTCTGAATGCCCATTCTGCCGCTGACGGTGGAGAGGATCTCCATTTTCAAAGCTTCGGGACAGGATTTTCCGTAGCGCTTGAACTCCTTGTCCACCTCTGCCTTACCCATCGCGATGTTCTCGCCGCGCTTTTCCTTCTTGTACCACTGACGGATCTTGTTCCTTGCCTCGGCGGTCTTCACCATCTTCAGCCAATCGCGGCTGGGACCCTTGGCAGAGGAGGAGGTAATGATCTCCACGATCTGCCCGTTTTCAAGCTCGGTATCAATGGGAGCAATGGCGCCGTTGATCTTGGCACCGGTCATCTTGTTGCCCACCGCCGAGTGAATGGCGTAAGCAAAGTCGATGATATTTGCACCTACGGGCAGCGTGATCACGTCGCCCTTGGGCGTAAAGACGAAGATATCGTCATGGAAGAGGTCGATCTTCAGCGAGCGCAGGAACTCGTCAGGGTCCTTGACGTACTCATCCCCTTCAATGATCTTTGAGATCCACTCAAGCTTCTTATCGATATCCTCCTTGCTTTCCTTGGTACCCGTTTTATACTTCCAATGCGCCGCAATACCGTATTCTGCGATGTGGTGCATCTCCTTGGTACGGATCTGAACCTCAAAAGGAATACCGTCCCTTCCGATAACGGTGGTGTGAAGGGATCTGTACATATTGGGCTTGGGGGTGGAAATATAGTCCTTGAAGCGTCCGGGAATGGACTTGAACATATCGTGGATGATACCAAGCACGGTGTAGCATTCAAGCTCGGTCTCGGTGATGATGCGCAGCGCGTAAAAGTCGTAGATTTCGTCAAAGCTCTTTCCGTGCTCGTACATCTTTTTATAGATGCTGTAGACCGTCTTCACTCTGCCTTCCATGGCAAAGTTAAAGTTCAGCTCGGTCAGCTTGTCCGAAATGTCGTCCCTTGCCTTTTGCAGAAAATTGATGTTCAGACCATATCTGCGGTCAATATCGTTCTTGATCTCGTTATAGCCGATGGGGTCCAGGAAGGATAAGGACAGATTTTCAAGCTCGTGCTTGATCTTCTGGATACCCAGACGGTGTGCAAGAGGTGCAAAGACCTGCATAGTCTCAAGAGCGGTGATACGTCTCTTGTTTTCGGGCTTTGCATAAAGGGTACGCATATTGTGGAGTCTGTCGCACAGCTTGATGAAGATCACGCGGATATCCTTGGACATGGCAAGGAACATCTTGCGCAGGTTCTCCACCTCCTGCTCCTCCTTGTCGGCAAAGGGGATCTTCTCCAATTTGGTCAGACCGTCCACCAGCATTGCCACGGGATAGCCGAATTTATGGCTGATGATGTCAAGGGAGACCTTGTCCTTGCAGTCCTCCACCGTATCGTGCAAAAGTGCGGCACAGATGGAGTCGGTATCCAACTCCAGTCCTGCCACGATCTCTGCCACCGCAACGGGGTGGGAGATATAGGGCTCTCCGCTGATGCGGAACTGTCCCTCATGCAGCTCCTTTGCAAACTCGTAAGCCGCCGTGATCTTGGCAAGATCATAGTTTTTTTCGGTCTCTTTTAAAGTGATCAACAGTCCCGAAATGCCGTCAGTCATACTATCATCCTTTCTTCTGTTCCTGCCCCCGCTCTTGCAGGGACTCTGAAGCTTTGCGCACGGCGCAATAAAGCGCCGAACGTTCTATATCTACTTTTTTATCGGTCGGGATCAGCTCAAAGGTAAAGCAATCCCGCTCCTTTCCTCCGTCTCTTCTGCGATAAAACACCGCCAACCCCTGCTCTTCAAAAACCATCAGGATCAAACGGCAAACGGCAACGGAAGAAATGCCGTTTTCAAGAGAAAGGCGCCGCAAAGAAAACGAAAGCTCCTTTGCAGCAGTCATTCCCTTGAGTGCCAGATATATTTTTACAAAATCCGCTCTTGTGGGAAGGGGCATAAGGGGTATCTTGCCCCGCTCAAGGCCCTCAATACATTTATACGCACTTTCATATTCAACGAGCGTTTTTCCTGCAGGAGCAATCCCCTTTGTCAAAAGTTGAACGCTCTTGCGCTTCATATACTCGTTGACCGAAAGCTCGAAAAGAAGATCAACACGGTCAAAGCGCATGTAAGGAAACAAAGAGGTCTTCTTAGAAAACAGCAGGGCTGTATAATAGAGATCTTCCTTCTTTACCAGCATTTTGGTATGCGCTCCGCCGGAAAGAGCGGTGATCTGCTCCACCTCCGCATCCTGCAAAAGAAAGAGCGGAACACGGTTTCCCGTGCCAAAGGGCTCCAACATCGAAAGAGACTCGGCAAAGGGCAAGGTCAGGTCAAGGGTGGAAAGACACATATCAGCCTGCATACCGTCTTTGGCTTCTTTGAACGGCGCATATCGTCTGCAAGCCAACTCCTCTACGGCAAGCACGAACCCTTCAAGCTCGCTTCTGTTTACCGTCAGCCCCGCCGCCTGCTCGTGTCCTCCGAATTTTTCAAGCATGGGCGCGCATTCCTCCAGCAGCTCCACCAGATTCATACCGTCCACGCCTCTGCCCGATCCGTAGCCGTGATCGCCCTCCAGAGAAATGAGGATGACGCCCCTTTGAAGCCGTTCGCTTAAGCGCGCGGCAACGATACCGAGAACGCCTCTGTGCCATCCTTCGCCCCACAAAACGACAAGCGGCTTTTGTTCCGCGTCAATTTGGGAAAGAAGTCGATTTGCCTGCTCTAAAATGATCTCCTCGGTGGCACGGCGCTGAAGATTGTAATTGCAAAGCTCCTTTGCAAGAAGGAGAGACTCACCTTTGTCCTCAGCAAGAAGCAGATGAAGTGCTCTTTCCGCACTTCCCATTCTGCCCGCCGCATTAACGTGGGGAGCAAGACGGTAACCGACGATCGAGGAATGGATCTCGCTGTTTTTAATTGAGAGCTCTTTAATCAACGCTGCCAAACCGGGATTTCCCCCCGTCTTCATCAGCTCAATGCCCTTCTTGACGATATATCTGTTCTCGTCAAGCATCGGCATCACATCGGCGATCGTTCCCAGCGCCACCAGATCACCGTATCTCTCAAGAAGCTCCTGCGCCACCAGAGAGACCGTTTTTTCCGGATGTCGGGTCGATTCAAGAGCACAGATCAGCTTGAACGCAACCCCGACGCCGGCAAGACCCTCGAAGGGATATGCGCTGTCCTGCCGCATAGGATTTACCACTGCAATACAACGAGGAAGTGCTCCCGCACATTCGTGGTGGTCGGTCACCACCGTTTTTATGCCGAGAGAACGGGCGTACGCCACCTCGGCAGGCGCCGTTGTACCGGTATCCACGGTGACCATCAAGCCGATCCCACGATTCCCAAAGGTCTCCAGCACCGAGGTGCTCAGTCCGTATCCCTCTCCCAGGCGGTCGGGAATATAGCAGACCGTATGCCCGCCGATCCCATCAAGGTAGCGGCAAAGGCAGGCGGCGGAGGTGACACCGTCTGCGTCGTAGTCTCCGTAGATCAATATGTCCTCTCCCTGATCTACTGCAAGAAGAATGGCATCCGCAGCAGAGCGCATATCAGGCAAGAGGAAGGGGTCGTGCAGATGATCGGCTACCGGGTAAAGAAAATCCTGTATGTCCCGCACGTTACGGTAGCCTCTTGAAAAGAGCAAAGAAACCAGCGGCAGAGGTAAGCCCAGTTTCTCTGCGATTACTGCCGCCTCGCTTTGGGTATGGAGATCGACCGAAGGAAAGGAACTACCGCTCATAACCTGCCTCCTCTCTCTTCGGTAAAACACTTACAGCAACATAGCTGATGTGGAGTGCCTTGCACCGTTCTGCCGTAAAACGCAGGGCAAGCAACCCGCCCGCCCAAATAAGAAGAAAGCTCAGAGTGGCAATATCCGCGCCGGCTACTCCGTAAAGGGCAAATGCTCCGACGAATGCGATCAGCAAGGGCAAGAGAAAAACAATGGTATAGCACAAAAGCACCTTTGCATTTGATGCCTTCAGCATTACTCTGTCCCCAGGCCTTGCTCCGCAACCATCGACGGCATTGATCGTTTGTATGGGACAGCTGTTTGAAAAAGAGCATCCTTTTTTCTCTTTTTCACAACCGCTGCATCCCTTTTCGTTTTCCAAAAGAACGAGCAGCGTATTGATACTTCTGTCGCTCTTAACGACCGTTCCCTTTTTTGTCATACGCTCCTCACTCCCTTGCTTTATCGGGTCACTTATTCGGTGAATACTCCGAGATCACCCTATAGGCGACCTTTAATCCATCAATCGCGGCACTGGTAATTCCGCCCGCATACCCTGCACCCTCACCTGCGGGGTAAAGATTGGTGCACCCCACAGCCGTAAGCGTTTCGGTTCTCGGAATGCGCACGGGTGCAGAGGTTCTGGTCTCTACGCCCGTCAGTACCGCATCTGCGCAGGCGTAGCCCTTGATCTTTTTTTCAAATACGGGAAACCCCCGCTTCATCATCTCAAAAACGTGGGGGGGCAAAACAGCAGACAAATCACACAGCTCATAGTGAGCCCCATCCCTGAAGGTGGGGGTGATCCTTGAGGGTGCCGTCCCCTTCGTTTCTCCTAAAAAATCGCCCATAGTCTGCACAGGCGCCTTGTATCCGCCCCCTGCCGCTTCAAACGCCCGCTTTTCAAGCGCTCTTTGATAGGCGATCGCCTTTTGCGGGGTTGCTCCGTAGTCCTCTTTCAGGACCGATACGGCAATTGCCGCATTGGCATTTCTGCCGTCACGGGCAAAATTGCTCATACCGTTGACAACGAGCCCGCCCTCCTCCGAGGAGGCACACACAACCTCGCCTCCGGGGCACATACAAAAGCTGTAAACCCCTCTGCTGCCCTCTCTGTGTGAAAGGGTATATTCGCCGTGTCCCAGGATAGAAATGTCGGCATCGCCGTAAAGAGCGTAGTCGATATCCTCCTGCAGATGCTCCACGCGCGCGCCCACCGAGAAGTCCTTTGCCTCCAAAAGCAGATCTCTGCTCATCAACATCTCATAGGTATCTCTGGCACTGTGACCGACCGCAAGGATAAGCACCCCGCATTCAATCTCGCCCTTGCTCGTAAGCAACGAGCATACTCTTCCGTCCGCCCCCCGCTTGATATCAAGGAGCTTCGTATCATAAAGGATCTCCCCGCCGAGCGCTCTGATCTCTCTGTCTGCATTTTCAACTACGCCCAACAGCTTATCCGTGCCCACGTGAGGCTTGGCAAGAAGCTTGATGCTTTCGGGGGCACCAAATTCCACCAGCGTATCAAAGACCACGCCGCCCAAGGGATCGTTTACCCGGGTAACCAGCTTTCCGTCTGAAAAGGTGCCCGCACCGCCGGCGCCAAACTGAATATTGGTCTCGGTATCCAGAAAGCCCGTCTTTTTGAAGAAGTCCACCTTCTCCTTGCGTTTTGCCACACAGCTTCCCCGTTCAAGCACCAAAGGATGATATCCTGCCCGTGCCAAAGCAAGCGCGGCAAACATTCCGCAAGGACCAAAGCCGACCACCACCGCTCTTCCGAAAAGGACTCTTCTTCCGCACGCGGGGATCTGCTCTGCAGACGCCCGCAGAGCACCGCCAAGACGCTTGAGCGTCCCCTCCGAGGGCAACCGATCCACCTGCGCACACACCGAATACAAAAAGCGGATGTCCTCTTTCTTTCGTGCGTCCACAGATCTGCGGAAAATATATAGATTTTCTCCCCGTACACCCGCCTTTTTCAGCTTTCCCATCGCCTGATCAAGTGCCTCCTGCATCGGCGCCTTATAAGGCAATGAGATGTCCCTGAGTATGATCGAGTGCCTTTTTTTCGTTTGCTCGTTCATTGACTTTCTTCGTTTTTCCCGTTCTTTATATACTTCAGCCGTTTTGAACCGACTCGGAGCGGTCGTCTGCCGTAACGGTGACCTTGACCATTTCAGAGGACACCGAAAGAAGCTTTTCCACCTTGTCGCTTGACGCACTGATATAGATCTTCAGATCGTATTCTGCGCTTCCCTCGACAGCCTTACTCAGATCGAGAACGATCATCAGATCGCTTGCCGCCAGCTTCCCGGACTCCGCATCGGCAGGTATATATTTGACCTGGACCTTGTAGCCGTTCTTGTCAAAGGAATACGAGCCGTTTTCGGGAGGAAGGATCACAAGATCCTCCGCATTGATCACAAGATCTGCGCTTTCCGCGCCCTCCTGCTTTTCAACGACCAGAGTAAAGGCATCGACCTGACCGTTCTTCGTTAAAAACTTCACATTACTGCCAAGCTCGGAGGAAGAAAGCGTGTAATGTCTTGACGGGATATCCTGCGCAACGGAAAATACCAGCTCGTCGGGCAAACGATCGATCTCAAAGACCGGTCCGATCACGCCGACCGTGGTTGACGACAAGGTATAATTTGCCGTATCTCCCGCCTCCTTTTTGGGGGAGAGGGTCATGGTCTTATACTTGTTCACCGTCACATTCACCTCAAGCGTCGAGGGCTCAAAGCGCAAAAACTCCGAGTCGATCACGTCGCCGTATCTGTCGCAAGCCACGGGGGTAACGTAGACCGTTGCGTCGCCCGTGATCTCCTTGAGCCAATCCACGTTCAGAGAGATATACTCGATAGATTCCACTCTCTTCTGGTCGCCGATCACCGTTACGCTCTTTTCGACAACCCCCTGACTGCGCAGAGAAATGCCGTTTGCAAAGGAATAATTGCTCATATTCAATCTGACGGGGCCATCCTTTGCACTTCCCGCATTGGCAGTGGAAAATTCCTTGGCGCTTGCCTCCGATACGGTCACCTTCACCGTTTTCGTAGAGCAGGACACGCCCTCGGGAGCGCTGATCTTCAGCTCCACCGTATATTCACCGGGCGCGATCTGCTCTTCTCCTTCAAAAATGCCGTCGATACTGACACCGCTTTCGTCGTCCAAAGCGAAAACGTAAACGCTGGCACTGATCAACGAGGGATCGTCCGTGATCCGCTTGATGACCTCATCCTTCCCCTTGAAGACCAGATCCACCGTGGCAGGCTCGACCGAGGACACGGTGTAATTATTGCTCATCAGCTGTGCATTGCCCACAACCTCCACGGGAATACCCGTGCAGGTGTTATTTCCCCAAATCACAAAGAGCCACAGCCCAAACGCGGCAATGATCGATCCGATCAAGGGAATGAAAAAGGATTTTCGTGCAGTCTTGTTTTTGATCGCACCCGTCAGACCCTGATTGTCAAATTCGCCGTCACTGTAAACGCCGACAGTCTTGCTTGTATTCATATCAGTCTCTCCTTCCCTTCTCATTCGCTTTTGTTCTCACCTTTAGCAGCACTCTCGCCCTCGGAAAAAATATCCTCCAGCTGGAGCGCATCGTCGTACTGCCCCTCAGCGCCCTTTGTCTTGCGCTTCTTTTTGCTCGCGCTTTGTCTTTTTTCGTCCCTTTTGCTCTTTTTGACCTTCGTGCCCTTTTCATCCTCGATGGCGATATCGATCACGCCCGTAAGGAAGCGCTTGAGCGACACGTAGTCCAGATTTCTTCTCAGCTTGCCCTCAATGGCAACCGAAATGGTGCCGGTCTGCTCGGAAACCACCACGACCACCGCATCCGACACCTCGCTCACGCCCACCGCGGCATGGTGTCTGGTCCCAAGATCCTTGAAATCGTCGTTGGTGGAAAGAGGCAGGAAGCATCCTGCGGCATATACCTTATCCTCTCTGATGACCACCGCGCCGTCGTGCAAGGGTGCGTTCTTAAAAAACAGGTTTTCAAGAAGAGGAGCAGTTGCTTCGGCGTTGATCACCGTGCCGCTGTTGATATGCTCGCCAAGCTTTGTTTTGCGCTCGATCACGATCAGTGCACCTGTCTTGTCCTTTGCCATCTGACAGCTTGCGTCGCACACGCTGTCGATCATCTGCATCGTTCTCTGCGCCTGATTTTTGTCAGCGATCATCCGCAGGCTCTTCAAGGGCTCGGAGCCCATCTTTTCAAGAGCCGAGCGCAGCTCGGGCTGAAATAAGACGATCAAGGCAAGGACACCCACCTCGAAAAAGTTTCCGAGAACGAAGTTGATCGTCAAGAGACCGAAGGTGCTTGCAGCCAGCTTTAAAACCAGCAAGAGCACCACGCCAACGATCAGCTTACCTGCCCGTCTGTTGCGAATAAAGGAGAATGCAAAATACATCACCACCGCAACGATCAGAATGTCAAAAACATCCTGAACGTCCACAGACGACACCAGCATCCACACCTCTGATAAAAACTCTTTGATCATTTCCATTTTGGCAATCCTTTCGGCTTTTTCAATTCAAAATCGGCAAGAGACAGCCGCACAAATTAAATTTTATTTATTATAGCATATTATTAAATATATTTCAAATGTTTTTTTACGCTTTACGGGCATTTTTTGCCCTTTTTGAAAAAATTTTTTATCGTACTCTGCCACTCCTTGCTTTTTTCCTGAAACTGTGGTATACTGTGTTTATCTGTGAAGGCTCGCACCGGCATTGACGGACAGTCGGATCGCTCACGTCATCAGAAAAGGAGCGCGCTTTCAAACAACGAAGGAAGAAAAGCGGAGGTCGAACTTTGACTCATTTATTTGCAAAAAAACAGTTTTCAGCCGTCGTTCTGGCAGGAGGCTCCTCCTCCCGTATGGGCGGCATCTCCAAGCAGCACCAGCGGCTTTTGGGCACACCCGTTGCGGTATATACTCTGCGCTCCTTTGAGCACTGCCCCGAATGCACCGAGATCATCGTGGTATCCAAGGCGGACGAATGTCCTCTCTTTGAAGAATACCGCACCGAATACGGCTTTTCAAAGCTCAAATGCGTCCTTCCCGGCGGCAAGTCAAGACAGGAGTCGGCCTTTATCGGAATGAAGGCGATCGATGAAAAAAGCAGTTATATTGCCATTCACGATGCAGCAAGATGCCTTATCACCTCAGAGCAGATCAGCAAGGTCTTTGCCGCCGCCTACCGCACAGATGCGGCAACCGCCGCCTGCCCCGCCACCGACACCGTGAAATTTGTTTCCGCCTCTATGAAGACCGAAACCGAAGGGCAGCCTGACAGATCAAGGCTGTGGAATATGCAAACCCCACAGATATTCTACGCCGATCTTTACCGTGCCGCCGCATATACCGCCGCAGAAAAAAGCTTCGCCGCCACAGACGACTGCTCGTTGCTTGAAAGCGTGGGCTTTGGCTGTACGGTGGTGGATTGCGGAAGAGAAAACATCAAGATCACCACCCCCATCGACTTGGTTCTTGCCGAAGCGATCTTAAGCGCGCGGCAGAAAGGAGAATAAAATGACGAGCATTCGTATCGGTCACGGCTACGACGTACACCGTCTTGTTGAAAACAGAGATCTGATTTTAGGAGGCGTAAAGATCGAGCATACCCTCGGGCTTCTCGGTCATTCCGATGCAGACGTGTTGCTGCACGCCATTTCCGATTCGCTTTTGGGCGCTCTTGCCCTTGGCGACATCGGCAAGCATTTCCCCGACACAGACCCCCGCTATAAGGGTGCCGACAGCCAAAAGCTGCTCATCGCCGTATACGGTCTTGTCAAGGAACGGGGCTACCGCATCGTCAATTTAGACGCCACCGTTCTTGCCCAAAAGCCCAAGCTTGCTCCCCACATTTCCGCGATGCGCCAAAATATCGCCTCAGCACTTGAATGCTCGGTGGAGCAGATCTCCGTAAAAGCGACCACCGAGGAAAAGCTGGGATTCACAGGCAAGGAAGAAGGCATCGCCGCACACGCGGTCTGCCTCATTGAAAAGACGGCGTAACGTTCCGCTTGCAGTAGAAAAGATCAATTTTTCGTTCATCTCAACGATCAACACGCAAAATCAACCAAAGAAAGGGATCTCACAATGTACATCATCTCTCCCTCCATCCTCTCCTGTGACTTTTCAAAATTAGGAGAGCAGGTCATCCAAACGGGCAACACCAAGGCAGAATATCTTCACATTGACGTGATGGACGGTATGTTCGTGCCCAACATCACCATCGGTCCCTGCGTCGTTGCATCGCTTCGCCCTCACAGCAAGCTGGTATTTGATACCCACCTGATGATCAACGAGCCCATTCGGTATATCGACGAATTCAAAAAAGCAGGATCCGACATCATCACCGTACATATCGAAGCGTGCAGTGACGTCGCCGCGACCCTAAAAAAAATCCGCGAAAGCGGTGCCAAGGCAGGTCTTTCCATCAAGCCCAAGACCGATCCCGATAGCGTTCGTCCCTATCTCCCGCTGTGTGATATGATCCTGGTTATGACCGTAGAACCGGGATTCGGCGGACAGTCCTTTATGTACGACGCAGTAGAAAACATCAAAAAGATCAAGGCTATGATCGACGATGCCGGTCTGCAGATTCCCATTGAGGTAGACGGCGGCATCACGCCCGAAACGATCGGTATCACCGCAGAGGCAGGAGCTACCGTTTTCGTGGCAGGCTCTGCCGTCTATAAAAAGCCCGACATCGCAAAGGCGGTCGATGACCTCCTTGAAGCCTGCCAAAATTGATCTTACCTCATCATCAAAAAAATCAGTCCGACCGCGGGTCGGACTGATTTTTTTGTTTTATAGTTGCCTGCTTCATCTGCGCCGTTTTGCACCGTCGGGCATCAGGGGAGCAGTACCCTTTGGCAGAGTCATCGAGAAGCAACAATTCTTCCCTTCCTCACTTGCCACGGTGATGTTTTCGCCGTGTGCCTGAAGGATGGCCTTGACGATGAAAAGACCAAGACCCACGCCGCTCTTATCAAGACCCCTGCTCTTATCGGCTTTATAGAAGCGGTCAAACACGTGGGGCAGATCGGCGGCAGGGATCCCCTTGCCCTCGTTGTAGACCTCTATCAGCACGTTCTTGTCCCGCTCCTTGAGCGAAACGCGCAACTCGCCTTCCTCGTAAGAGAACTTGACGGCATTGTCGATCAGATTGTAGAGCACCTGATGGATGGCGTCCGAATCTGCAAGAACGTACATTTTGTCCTCACAATCAAAGACCACGTTCAGCCGCTTTTGATCGATCTGCTTTTCAAAGGAGAAAAGGATGGTCATTGCCATCTCGGAGGCATCGAAATTCACCATGGTGAACTTTCGTTCACCGCATTGGATCCTGGAAAGATCAAGCAAGGTGCGCACCAATCTGGACAAGCGCTTGATCTCCACGCTGACGATATTCAGATAATGATCTCTGTTTTCGGGAGGAATGGTACCATCAAGGATGCCGTCAATAAAGCCCGAAATAGAAGTCATAGGCGTGCGCAGATCGTGGGAAACGTTGGCAAGGAAGGTGCTTCGCTGCTCCTCCAGGTCGCTGAGCGACTGAGCCATATTGTTAAACGCAACCGCCAGCTCGGCGATCTCATCTTGCCCCTTCACCCTGACTCTGGCATCAAAATCACCCATTGCAAAGTTCTTTGCCGCTCTGCTCATATCCTTCAAGGGGGTGATCATATGGTAACTGATGATATAAGATGCGGCAACGCCCAACAAAAAGACGACGATCATCGACACGGAAATAGAGCGGACAAGCTCTCCGATCAGCACCGATTCACTATCGATCAGGTTGTAGGAAAGGACGTGATAATCTCCCGAGCCCGAAAGAGTGACCGCAGAAATATAGCTTTTTTCGGTGACGAGATCTCCCACCGTCATTTTTTCAGCACTGGTATAGCCGCCCGCCAGCTCGTTTTTGCCGAACAGCTCCACAAGATAGCCGTCAGGTGCGGCTTTTTCAAGAAGCTTGGGCTCGGTTGCGGCGATCACCGTACCCTCGCCGTCAACGACGAAAATACCCACGCTTGTGAATTTCGCAATGCCGTCAAGGGCGGCTTTGATATTCGCCCCCTCCTCAACGATAAATCCAGCGTACTCGGGCTCCTTTTCGCTCTCTTCGCCGTATCCCGAAAAATAATCCTGCCACATCGCGTCCATCATGATCTTCGTGGAGTGCGTCGCACTTTGTACCGATCCGATCGCATCGTCACGGGCGTACTCGGTTACGTAGCCGAAGACCAGAGCCGCAAAGCAAACAAAGCTGCAAACGAAAATCAGGATAAATCCTGCCATATATTTGGAAAACACACTTTTAAACATCGTTCTTCTCCATAGCCGACAGTACCCTTTCTCATATCGGGTAAAAGGATCCCGCCCATTGTTGAAAATACATTCTGCCGCAGAGGATCTGCGGCAGAAAAATGAAAGTATATGAACGATCGCTTATCTTAAAGAAGCTCGAACTTGTAGCCCACGCCCCAAACGGTCTTCAATACCCATTTGTCGGAAACGCCCTCAAGCTTTTCGCGCAGTCTCTTGATGTGTACGTCCACCGTTCTGGAGTCGCCTGCAAAATCATAGCCCCAGACCTTGTCAAGAAGCTGGTCTCTGGTGAACACGCGGTTGTAGTTGGAGGCAAGATAGTGGATCAGATCCAGCTCCTTGGGAGGAATATCCACACTCTTTCCCTTCAGCTTCAGGGTGTATTCATCCATATTAATCTCGATGTTATCGAATTTGATCACGTCGTTGTTCTGCTCTCTGTTTCTTCCGTTGGAGCGGCGAAGAACGGCCTTTACTCTTGCAGAGACCTCCTTCATATCAAAGGGCTTCACCACAAAATCGTCGGCTCCCAGCTCCAGACCCAGGACCTTGTCAAACACGTCACCCTTAGCTGTAATCATAATTACGGGCTTTGAGGACACCTCGCGGATCTGTCGGCACACCTCCCAGCCGTCCTTGCGGGGGAGCATAATGTCAAGAAGCACCAGATCGGGATCGCAACTCTTGAAAAGACTCACACCTTCCACGCCGTCGTTGGCGATCCGCACCTCGTATCCCTCATTTTCCAAATAGATACGGAGTAATTCACAAATATTTACGTCATCGTCGATAACCAGAATTCTCTTATCAGCCATTTTATATCTTTCCTTTCATAAGTCACGTACGTTGTGGAAGCGCACAATTCCTCTACCCTATATTTTACATCAAAATAAAACATTTGTCAACACATTTTCTTCATTATCCGTCTTTTTTCAAAAAAATTAACCGTATTTTTTTACGAATTTCCCGCATATATATGAATATTTTTTGAAAAGCCCTTGTTTTTTAAGGTCAAATCGTGTAAAATATCGTTATAAGAGACTTGTTTTAAAATAGTGCGCTCATTGCACACATCGTGCACCAAAAAACGACTATTTTGCTCCGCAAGGCTCTATTCCGTCAAAAAACAGAGGAAATCATGGCTTTCACCTTTAAAGGCGGGATCCACCCCGATCCCCGCAAAAACACGAGAAAAACACCCGTTGTTCAAATCACCCCCCCTGCATCGGTACACATTCCTATGTCCATGCATATCGGCGTTCCCTGCACGCCCTGCGTGAAGGTGGGCGATGTCGTGGACAAAGGACAGGTGATCGGTACGATTCCCGAGGACAGGCTCGGTTGTCCTGTTCACGCGAGCATCTCGGGAAAGGTTACCGCCATCGAAGAGCGCTGCACGGGTAAAGACGGCGCCGTTTGCACGGTCACCATCGAAAACGATTATCAAAACCGCATTGCACCGGGCGTTGCGCCCTTTGAAGGAGATGCGCGCAATCTTACCTCCGAGCAGATCGTGAAGGTGGTACGTGCTGCGGGCATCGTTGGCATGGGAGGAGCATCCTTCCCCACCTATGCCAAGATCGAAGGCGCCATAGGACGGGTAACGGGAATGATCGTCAACGGTGCTGAGTGTGAGCCTTATATCACCGCCAACCACCGCCTTCTCCTTGAACAGCCCGAACGCGTGGTGGGTGGTATCAAGATCCTGCTCAAGGCGCTGTCCTTGCGCTCTGCCGTGCTTGCAGTTGAGGCAAACAAGATCGATGCGGTCAAGGCGGTGGCGGCTCTGGATTTTGATCCCGAGATGATCCGCATCTGCGTGATGAAGACCAAATATCCTCAGGGTGACGAGCGCCGCCTGATCCATGCCCTGACGGGCAAGGAGATCCCAGCGGGAAAGCTGCCCACGGATATCGGTTACGTGGTCTTTAACGTGGAAACCTGTGCCGCTGTCTACGATGCCTTCGTCACCGGTATGCCCTCCGTTGAGCGCATCGTTACGGTGGACGGAGGATGCGTCCAAAGCCCGGCAAACCTTTTGGTGCCTATCGGCACTCCCGTTCGCGATCTGCTAAGCTACTGCGATACCGACGTTGATCGGATCGGCAAGCTGATCGCGGGAGGCCCGATGATGGGACGCGCCCTCTGCCTTGATGATACGCCCGTGACCAAGGGGACATCCGCCATCCTCGCATTTGAAAAGCGGGAAGCGCTCAAGCAACAGAAAACAACCGCCTGCATTCGTTGCGGCAGATGTCTTTCCGCCTGTCCCTCCCGACTGATGCCGAGAGAAATCTACCGTGCCTTCCTCAAGGGAGACACTGAAAAATGCAGCGAGCTGTCTGCCCCCCTATGCGTGGAATGCGGAAGCTGCTCCTACGTTTGTCCTGCCAAGCTTGACCTGACGCAAGCCGTTTCCGGCGCAAAAGCGCGATTGAAAGCAATAAAAAGGACCAACGTTCCCCCACCCAAACAAGAGCAAATCGAGCAGACAAAAAACATCTGCTCCCCTGAAAAAAGCTGAAAGGAGGACCCGCTATGACCGTCGAGCCAAAACAGAATAAGCTTCTTTGCGTTTCCTCCTCCCCCCATCTGCGGGCACACGACAGCACGCGCACCGTCATGCTTGACGTGCTCATTGCCCTTTGCCCGCTCTTGCTTTGGGGATGCTATATCTTTGGTATGAGAGCGCTGACGCTGACCGTTATTTCGGTGGCTTCCTGCCTGCTGTTTGAGCTTCTTTTCAATCTCATCACCAAAAAAGAGATCACCATAGGCGATCTTTCGGCGGCAGTCACCGGCGTTCTGCTTGCCTATAACCTGCCTCACACCCTTCCCCTCTGGATGCCTGTGGTGGGTGCGTTTTTCTCCATCGTCGTGGTAAAGATGCTTTTCGGCGGGCTTGGAAAAAACGTGGTCAACCCCGCCCTTGCAGGAAGAGCCTGTATGCTTCTTTCCTTCACTTCAGCAATGTCGGTTTCTCCCGTGCTCACAAGGCTTGGTCTGTTTGAAAGCTATCTGCCTGCCGATGCCGTCAGCGGCTCTACCCCCCTTTCTCTGGTACTGAATCCCGGAGAGACCGTGGTCTCGCTGTCAAACGAGCAACTGTTTGATATGTTTTTGGGCAACGAATGCGGCACCATCGGCGAGGTTTCCGCCCTGCTGATCCTGTTTGGCTTTCTATACCTTCTTATGCGGCGGGTGATCAGCTGGCACATCCCGCTGACCTTTCTCGGTACGGTCGCCCTTATCACCTACCTTCTGCCCGCAAAAGGCTTTGAGCGCTTTGATTACACCTACACCCTTGGGCATCTTCTGTCAGGAGGACTGATGCTTGCCGCCGTCTTTATGGCAACCGACTACGTGACCTGCCCCATCACCACAAAGGGACGGATCATCTTTGGCATTGGGTGCGGAGTGCTCACCGTGCTCGTTCGCTATTTTGCAAAGCAAGAGGGGGCATCCTACGCCGTGCTTGCAATGAACCTTTTGGTTTATTACATCGATAAGATCACCGCCCCCCGTCCCTTCGGCTCATCCCCTTCATCCAAAGTCAAAAAGAAAAAGAAGAACGGACAGGAGGAAAAGTTATGAAAGGCAGGCTTCTCGATCTTGCAAGAATCTCCCTTCCTCTTGTCGTGATCTGCACCCTGATGGTGGCGTTGATCGCGGCAGTAAACCATTTTACTGCTCCCGTCATCAACGAAAACGAAAAGGCGCTGTTCAATCAAAGCGTCAAGGATCTGTTCGGTCTTTCAAAAAATGAAGAGCCGACCGTCGATCCTCTTCATCTGCCCGAAAACGAGCTCCTTCCTTCGGGCGCTCTTGCGGCATACGCCGTCAAAATGGGTGAAAAGCAGCTCGGTTACTGTATGGAGGTAACGGGCTCGGGAGCGTACAGTGAGGATCTGAGGATGCTGGTGGCAATAGACGGTGACGGACAGATCATCGATCTTTGCTGTCTTGCCTCCTCTGAAACGCCCGGTAAAGGCGACAAGGTGCTAAACGACGGTTTTTATTCCACCTACTACCTTGGTCGAACCGTTGACGAGATCACCTCTGCCGACCCGCCCATCCTGTCGGGCTCGACAAAAACCGCTACCGCATTATATAACGCAGTGGACTGCGCCTTGGCTCTTTATCAGACGCTTACAGTGCAGAAGGGAGATGGTGCGTGATGTTCAAAACAATTCTGAAGCAGTTTAAAGAAGGCGTTTTTGATAAAAATCCCCTGCTGGTTCAGATCCTCGGGGTCTGCGCTTCCCTTGCCATCACCACCTCGGTATCCAACGCTCTGTACATGGGTCTTGCCGTCACGGCAGTGCTCGTTTGCTCGAACCTTTTTGTTTCGCTTTTGCGAAAATTTATTCCTCAACAGGTTCGCATTGCCGCATATATCGTCATCATCTCGGGCTTTGTGACCATTGTTGAGATGCTGATGAAGGCTTATCTCCCATCAGCCGCCGAAAAGCTGGGAATTTTCCTGCCTTTGATCGTCGTCAATTGTATCATTCTCGGCAGAGCCGAGGCGTACGCCTCCCAAAACGCACCCTTTCCCTCGATCATCGACGGACTCGCAATGGGTGCGGGCTTCACCATTGCCCTGCTGTTACTCGGTGCCATCAGAGAGCTTTTTGGCGCGGGAACGCTTTTCGGAATCAGCATCTTCGGTCAGAGCTACACACCCATCGGTATTCTTTCCTCCCCTCCCGGTGCATTTATCGTGCTCGGATGCCTCATTGCACTGATGCAGTATTTGAAAAAAGACTGTCCGTCGATGAACAGCACGCAAAGAAGAAAGAGCCAAAGCCGAATGAGCAAACAAGGGAGGATACGCCATGATCCTTGATATTCTTGCCATCTTTCTTTCGGTAGCCCTTGTCGACAACTACGTCTTTTCCCAAACCCTCGGCATCTGTCCCTTCCTCGGGGTCTCCTCAAAGCCCTCCACCGCCCTTGGCATGGGGCTTGCGGTCACCTTCGTGATGACGATGTCAAACGCCGTAACAAGGCTGGTCTTCGATCTTCTTTTAAAGGGTCGCTTTGAGTATCTGCAAACGGTGGTGTTCATTCTGATCATCGCCTCTCTCGTTCAACTGATCGAGATGATGCTCAAAAAGCTTCTTCCCTCCCTTTACGGCGCTTTGGGAATTTATCTGCCTCTCATCACCACCAACTGTGCAGTTCTCGGTGCCGCAACCAATGCGCTGGGCGACCAACGAGCAAGTGCGAACATCCTCTTTTCCTCGTTTTACGGCTTTTCCGCCGCTATCGGCTTCACCATTGCAATTCTGATCTTTGCTGGAGTGAGAGCGCGCATTGACGAGGAGTCTGTACCCGAGCCCTTCAGAGGCACACCCATTACCCTGATCGGCGCAGGCATCACGGCGCTGGTGTTCAACGGTCTGCTCGCAGGCATCAAATTCTGAGAAAGAAGGATACTTTATGGTGCTTTTAAAGTCGATTCTTTTTCCCGCTCTTGCGGTAGGCGGTCTTGCCCTTCTTTTCGGTCTGCTTCTTGCCGTGGCATCCAGGGTGTTTGCCGTGAAGACCAACGAGCGGCTTGAAAAGATCAGAGCGTGTCTGCCCGGAAGCAACTGCGGCGGATGCGGGTATGCGGGATGCGATGCCCTTGCCGCCGCAATTCATCAAGGAAACGCCCCCTGCAACGCCTGTGCGGGCGTTTCGGACGAAAACGTCAGAATCATCGCTGACCTTTTGGGAACTACGGCAAGCAAAACCACACCCCGCCGCGCCTTCGTGCAATGCGCAGGGACCAACGAAAATGCAACGAAAAAGTACGATTATACGGGAATAGACGATTGCTCTGCCGCCGTCCGTCTTTACGGCGGCGCAAAGGAATGCGCCTATTCCTGCACGGGGCTGGGCAGCTGTGTTAAAAGATGCAAAAACAATGCCCTCTCCATCAAAAACGGCGTAGCGTTCGTCGATCCCTCTCTTTGTAACGGATGCGGCGCGTGCATCTCCTCCTGCCCCAAAAATCTGATCGTCCTGCTGCCCCGAAGCAGTAAATATGCAGTTGCCTGCTCCTCCTGCGACAAGGGCGCCGTCACCAAAAGCCAATGCAAGGCGGGCTGTGTCGGTTGCCGCATCTGCGAAAAGTGCTGTCCCGAAGGAGCGATACGGGTAGAAAACGGACTTGCCGTCATTGATCAGGAGAAATGCACCGGATGCGGACTGTGCCCAAACAAGTGTCCCCGTTCGATCATCGTTCCCGTATAGCGGGCGTCAAGCGTATATCTTTCGATATTTTACCCAAACTTTCTACAAATTTAACAAGTTTTTCACAAAGCATTTTTTGAATTTGTCAATTTTGTCAATTACGCAAAAAGCATTTTTTTGGTATAATGTATTCGTGGTTTTATGACCGCAAACAAACTTTATAAGTAAAGAGGTTCAAACGTATGTTGTTATTTGCTGACACAGCTGCCGGCAGTGGCTCCATATCCCTTATGGACGTGCTCACGCTTTTGGGCGGACTTGCACTCTTCCTTTACGGAATGCACGTGATGAGCGCCGCCCTTGAAAAGAGTGCGGGCAACAAACTGAAATCCATTCTGGCAAGTATGACCTCCAACACCTTCAAGGGCTTCCTTTTGGGTCTTGGTGTAACTGCAGTTATTCAGTCGTCCTCTGCCACCACCGTTATGGTCGTAGGTTTCGTAAACTCGGGCATTATGACGCTGAAGCAAGCGGTGGGCGTGATCATGGGTGCCAACTTGGGTACCTCCGTCACCTCCTGGCTGCTTTCCCTTTCGGCGCTCGGCGGCTCTGAAACCGAGGCAGCTGCAAGCAGTATCTTAGACCTGATCTCTACCGACACCTTCGTTCCGATCATTGCATTCCTTTCGGTGATCCTGATCGTCTTCCAGAAGAATGCGCGCCGCAAGGATATCGGTATGATCTTCATGGGCTTTGCCGTTCTGATGTTCGGTATGGAAATGATGTCGGGTGCCGTTTCGGGACTGAAGGACAACGATCAGTTCAAGAACGTGCTGACCCTCTTTGAAAATCCCCTGCTTGGCGTCGTCGTGGGTACTGCCTTCACCGCAGTGATCCAGTCCTCCTCCGCTTCCGTAGGTATTCTGCAGGCGCTGACCACCACGGGTGCCATCAGCTATCACGCCGCTATTCCGATCATCATGGGTCAGAACATCGGTACCTGCGTTTCCGCCCTGATCTCCTCCATCGGTGCGTCCAAGAATGCACGCCGCGCCGCTGTGATCCATCTCTCCTTTAATGTGATCGCAACGCTGATCATTTTGCCCGTGTACTATCTTGTATACGTGCTGGTTCAGCCTCTTGCAGAATTTGTGGCAGGCCCCACCAATCCGCTGGGCATCGCCGTTATGCATACCCTGTTCAAGATCGTTGCGCTGGCGATCCTGATGCCCTTCTCCAATCAGCTGGTAAAGCTGTCCACGCTGATCGTCAAGGACGGAAAAAACAAGGGCGAGGTGCAGCTGCTGGACGAACGTCTTCTGGCTACCCCCACCGTTGCAGTTACCCGTTCCAAGGACGTTGCGGTAACGATGGCAAAGACCTCTGTAGATTCCATCAAAACCGCCCTCGGTCTGCTGACAAACTACAGCTCCAAGGTGGCGGACGCCGTCCGTGAGGACGAGAACAAGGTGGACTCCTACGAGGACAAGCTGGGCTCGTATCTGGTCAAGCTCTCCTGCGAGCCGATGACCGAAAAGGACAGCAACGAAACAAGCAAGCTGCTCCACCTGATCGGCGACTTTGAAAGAATTTCCGACCATGCCGTAAACATTGCGGCGTCTGCAGAGGAGATCTCCGACAAGAAGCTTTCCTTCTCACCCGAAGCGCAGAAGGAGCTGAAGATCCTTTCCGATGCGGTCTGCGAGATCCTCGACCTGACCTACGAATCCTTCCGTACCAACGACCTGACCCTTGCCACCAAGGTTGAGCCTTTGGAGCAGGTCATCGACCGTCTGCGCGACTTTATGAAGCGCCAGCACATCGACCGTCTGGGCAGACAGGAATGTACCATTGAGCTTGGCTTCATCTTCTCAGACCTGATTACCTGCCTTGAAAGAGTGTCCGACCATTGCTCCAACATCGCAGGCTGTGTCCTGGAGATGTCCCACGAGAATATGGATATCCACGGATATCTGAATAAGGTCAAGAGCGGTGACTCCGAGGAATTCAAGGAATACTTTGAATTCTATAGCGCGAAGTACGAAAACCAGCTAACCGCCGTTTCTCTCGGTGAAGACACCGTTTCGGTGGCAAGCGCTCCCGCAGAGAGCAACTGATCTTCGATGCACCGTCAGAAAATGGCAGAGCAAGAAGGACGAAATTTCAAAAAATCTTCAATGAAATATTGACAGAACACAAAATCCGTGCTATACTCTATAGCACGGTCGATGGGGTGTCGCCAAGCGGTAAGGCACAGGACTTTGACTCCTGCACTTCGATGGTTCGAATCCATCCACTCCAGCCAGAAAAAAGCACTTGCGCAAGCAAGTGCTTTTTTCAACTAAATCCGTCCTTTCGGACGGGATAAATCCCACTATCGTGGGATGAAATCACTTCGTGATGAAATCCGACTTCGTCGGGATAAGAAGGACGGATTTAATTTCATCTGAAGCCGAAGGCTGAAGATTTCATCCGAGCTTGCTCGGATTTCATCGTGCGTAGCACGATTTCATTCTTTTCGGGTCTGTAGACAGATTCGAACCGGCGAAACGGTTGAAATGTTTACAAATTTGTGGTATAATGAAAGCAAGAAAGGCGGTGACATTATGAAAAAAGAAATATTAAATGGGACTCGTATCCCTTATGAACTTTCCGTAGAAGAACTCAGCAAAATGTTATCTTCTCCTATTATGAAGGATTTTTCTCTTGCGTGCGAGGCGTTATCCTACAAAAATGACGTCGCTGCGTACGAGGCGATGAAGTCCTTTATCAACGACAAGGATAAATACCGCAGGCTGTATATCTTAAAAACGATTTTCCGTCATCCAAATGCCGCCGAGTTGGTTGATTTTCTTGAAAATGCGATTTC
>JAFTVG010000023.1 GCA_017465885.1 Clostridia bacterium
CTCCTGCAACGAGGATAAAGAAAGCTATCCCGACATTTATCAGAGAGATCTGAAGATACAAGGAGTTGCGGTCTTCGTAATGCACCGCTTGAAGAAAAGGAGGTAGTCGATGCCCCAAAAGAAATACGATCTCCGAAACCAATTTGAACAAGCTGCTCGTCGATATAACAATGAGGAAGAACGCTCGACGCGGATTCAAGCTGTTGTGGATGCTCATCACAAACAAACACAAATGCCGAAGAAATATAAACTTCCAACGTTCGATTGCCCTGCTTGTCACGCGAAGAATATTATGTTCGCAGGGGATACCGTCGCGAAAAACGAGACGATTTTAACACTGCTTGAAGAAAACGGCGTAGCGGATTACGTTATCGTTTGCCCGAAATGCAAACAGTACATAGGTGTTCGACGTCACGTCGGAACACAAGTTATTCGTCGTTCCTTCCGAACTATCGGCGGCACTCCGTTTGAGTACATATACGTGTTCAATCATAGAATTACCCGAACATATCAAGACGGTGAAATCCCTATGGGTACTCGCATCTTTTACGGTGAGATCAATAATGAAATTGGTGAAGCACAGGAAGAACATCCGACCGTGCAAAGCATTTGGCTGCCGAACCAACAATATTCGAAAGTAAACAGCGCTCAATAATACATATCGCTTTTCAAAATTCACAATTAAATAAAACATATTTTTTAGTGATCCATCCTCCCATCAGTGAATATGGGGGATTGTGAAGTTCGCGGAGATTTGTCGCTCAGATAAATCCCCCACGCAATTTGCAAAGCAAATTGCCGAAGCTCAGCAATCAATCTAAGGGTAGGTATCAGTTACATATCATCACACGCATAATCAGAATGCAAATTCTATTATGTTTTGTTGTGGCGGTTTGTAAATGATACCTGCCCTTTTTTGCGCTTTCAATGTCGAAATTTATCGAAACAAAGGAGAATGAAAATGAATTTCACTTCAAATCAATACGGACTTGTAGTCCGTCTACTTTTCTTGACAAGCACTGCATTTGTGGACACAAAATGCGAAGGTGGGGAGAACCCCATACCCCCGTACTGAAAAATTTATAATGAAAATTTATAGCAAAGGAGTAAAAGCAAAATGAAACAGACA
Organism: Clostridia bacterium; assembly: GCA_017465885.1. Classification (GTDB taxonomy): domain Bacteria; phylum Bacillota; class Clostridia; order Oscillospirales; family CAG-272; genus UBA11512. The sequence goes on from JAFTVG010000023.1 coordinate 1,130, forward strand.
GAGGAAAAAGGAAAAGGCGGGCGCAAGCGAACCCACCTCGTCAAGTTCTATTTGAGTGACGATGAGTATGAAAAGCTGTGTAAGGATGCGGCGACATTCAATCGTGATAAGAGCAAATATCTGCGCTTGCTTATCGAATGGATCGAGCCGGTTGCGCCGCCCTCGGTGGAAGTCAAGGAGTTTACCCGCGAGCTTCGTCGCTTGGGCGTGAGTTTGAATCAGATCGCCGCGAGGGCGAACACACTCGGCTTTGTGGATGATCTCGAATACCGCCGTTATGCCGACGAGGTGATGAAGGTACTTGGTGCTATTCAACAAGAGTACGCGAAGAAAGGAGTGAAGCTAATTGGCAACCACTAAGATTTGGAACGTAAGCGCACACGTCAGTAAGCTCCTTGCTTACGTTGCCAACAAAAACAAAACCACAATGGAGATTGAAAGCTGGACAGATGATGAAGAGATGCGGCTCGCCGCTGAGATGCTTGGATTGTCGTCCGATCACTTTGCCACCGAGGAAAAGAAATTCGTCACGGGCATCAACTGTACACCCGAGAATGCCAACGAAGTTATGCTGACGCTCTTAGAGGGTGTAGATTCTTCTGACATCCAAGCCTATCACGGATACCAATCCTTCAAGCCCGGTGAGGTAACACCCGACGTCGCTCACGCCATCGGTGTTCAGCTCGCCAACGAACTGTGGGGCGAAGACTTTCCAATTATCGTTGCCACCCATATCGATAAGGGGCATGTGCATAATCATTTCTGCATACCGGCGACGGGATTCTCGGGCAGACGGTATCACGATTGTAACGCTACTTACAAGCTGATGCGCGACACCTCGGACAAAATTTGCAGGGAGTACGGATTATCCGTGATTGAAAACCCGAGCAAGGATGGGCACAAGCACATCGCGGAGGTTCACGCAGAAAAGAAAGGCATCCCTACGATGCGTGATCAGATACGTGCTGACATCGACGCGGTGGCGAAACAAGAATTTATCATCAAGAACTTTTACAACCGTATGCGAAGCCTTGGCTATACTATTGAGCAACGCGGGAAATTCCTCCGTATCAAGCCTTACGGCTATGACAAATTCTTTCGTTTGGAAAAGCTCGGCGCGGGATATACCGAGGAGGATATTGAAGCGAGGATACGGAATAACGCTCACAATCGCCAATGGACACCTATCCCATTTTACCAACCGACCTTGCGAGAGAAACCAACGGGACTCTATGCGCTGTATCTTCACTACTGTTATTTGCTCGGAGCAATACCCAAGGTGATCCCAAAGAATCCCGAAGCCTATGCCGCCATTAAGGATGACATTCGCCGCGCCCGTATGTATTCGGAGCAGGCGAAGTTCCTCGGCAAGTATTTCCTTGATACAAAGGATGATCTCATACGACACGCGCTCAAGGTTCGTGCGCAAATGGAAGCACTCTGTAAAGAACGTCAGAAGCTCCGCAACAAAATGCGGTGGATGAAAGATCCCGACGAGATACAGCCGATACGCGAACAGATCTTTGCTATCTCGGACAAGCTTAAACCGCTTCGTAATGAGTACGCCATGTGCAAAGATATTTATGACCGCAGTGATGATATTGAAAAGACGGTCGAGCGCATCGAGTTCCCACAACTCGTCGAACAAGAAAAGCAGAAAGCTGCACTCAAAAAGAATGGGCGTGAGGAGAGATAAAAGAGCGGTCTTGATCGTAAAAGTTTGCTACCGCCCACGAGAGCAGATTTACGATCTTGACCGAGGGAAAACAGTATTTTTCTATTTTTAGCACCTTAAAACGTATCCCACATCATAAAGGCGTTTGCTATTGAAAAATTCGCATTTTCCTACACTCTTGACCGAGCCTTTTTGAGTGAAAAACGCCTTACTTCAAAAACAAAGCTAATTTAGGAGGACTTTATGATTACGAATAAGAAAAAGAACGAAAAGACAACTGAAATCTATTTTGATGAAACAACCGCAGCCGTCGTGATACGAACACACAATACCGCTTTGAAGAAGCGGCTCCTTGCCTTTGCCGCGAAGTTTCCCGATCTCTGCCGCCTTACCGATGATGACGAGCTTGGATACCTTTCATTTGAGATTGATAAGAACAGATTTTCAATCCGCCTTACCGCGCCGTACACCGAGGAACGCAGAGATTTGGCAAGAGCTAAGATGAACGAGATCAACAATAAGGAGGATGTTGAATGAGTAAAAGCAAAACAATTCATATGATCGAGTCAAACTCCGATGAACAGTACGAATTATTTCAATCCATTATCCAAAATGCAGAGAAAAGAATAACAATGCTCGAACCCATGACGCGGGAGGAACGTATCGAATACTTTCGTAGCAGGCTTTACCCACAAGATATTAATTTTGATTTGGATTGTGGTGCCACGGTTCTTCACGTCAACAGCAAGTTCGCAAAAAACTCTGAGGAAAGTATTGCCGGCAAGGTGCAGAGAGTATCACAAAAAATTAACACTTAAAACCATCGCTTTAGCGTTGTAAAGTGTTGAAATATTTTCTCGGATGTGATATACTATAGGTGAACCTACAATTCATATCGCATCCGACCGAGGAAAGGAGAACAATGAATAATAAGTCGGATAAGATAACAGCCCTCTATTGCAGACTGTCGCGCGACGATGAACTGCAAGGAGAGAGCAACTCAATAACAAACCAAAAATCTATACTTGAAAAATACGCAAAAGAAAACGGATTCAGAAATATAAGAGTGTTTGTGGATGACGGTTGGTCGGGAACGAATTTCGCAAGACCTGCCTTCACGGAGATCATGGAGCTTGCAGAAGCGGGATTGATTGGAACGATTATCGTAAAAGACCATTCCCGTCTTGGACGTAACCGCTTGGTCGTAGGACAACTCTTGGAGGAAGAATTTGACCGTCTTGGTGTTCGCTACATTGCCATTCTCGACAATATCGACACTGCGCAAGGACTTAGTGATTTTCTTCCCGTACAAGATTGGTTCAACGAGATGCACGCCAAGAACACCTCTCAAAAGGTGCGCGAGGTATTCAAGCACAAGGGTGAGTCGGGCATACCGCTTGCGACAACTCCGCCATACGGATATACGAAAAATCCGGATAATCCGAAAGAGTGGATCATCGACGAACCTGCTGCCGAGATAGTACGAAGAATATTCAACCTTTGCATAAAAGGATACGGTCCCACGCAGATCGCGGACATTCTTACGAGTGACAAAGTACCAACACCCACGGAGTATTGGATAAGCCGAGGACAAAAGGCGGGTAATCTCCCCTCTGTTCCCGGAAGGTGGGTGCAGACCTGCGTTGCAGATATGCTTGAACGTCAAGAGTATGTAGGAGATACGGTCAATTTCCGCTATACCACCAAATCTTTCAAGAACAAAACGAGGGTACACATTCCCGAAGAAAATTGGAAGATATTTAAGAATACACACCCTGCCATCATTGACCGTGAAACCTTTGCTATCGTTAAGGATCTTCGCAAAAATAAGCGCAGACCCACAAGAGAAGGTAAGGTCAGTATGTTTTCGGGACTTGTTTTTTGTAAAGATTGCGGATCAAAGTTGTATTTCTGTACGGCGCAAAAATTCACCAAGGAGCAAAATTGGTTTACTTGCGCCAAGGCTCGCAAGAACAAGGAGCAATGCACCGCGCATTTCATTCGAGAAGTCTATTTGGAAAAAGCGGTTCTTGAAAGTATGCGCCGAGTCTTTTGGTTCGCACGATGCTATGAGGATCTGTTCGTAAAACAACTTCAAGAGAAATCCGTGCAAGAAGCCAAAAAGGAGCTTGCCCACAAAAAGCGCGAGCTTGAAAAAACCGAAAAGCGAATTGCAGAGCTTGATAAACTCTTTATGCGTATTTACGAGGACAACGTAACGGGGAAACTGTCCGATGATCGTTTTGCTCAGATGTCAAGAATATACGAGGACGAGCAAAATGAAAAGAAAGCCCTCGCCGAGAGACTCCGCGCAGAGCTTGACAAGGACAAAGAGCAAAACGACGGCATCGAAAAGTTCATTGCAAGGGTGAAAGCGATCACCGATATACAAGAGCTCACTCCCGAAATCGTTCGCGAATTTATTTCAAGAATTGATGTATATGCTCCATACCGCGAGAATAAGCAGCGGCATCAGCGAATCGACATCTACTACCACGGCATTGGATATGTATTTATCCCCGAACCCGAAGAAGTGGAAGAAATGTTCCAAGAGCATTTACGCGATAGAAAAGATAATATAAAAGTAAAAACGGCATAACACCGAAATGTTATACCGTTTCTGATTGAAGGCACGCCCCTCGGTGTACCTGCTCTATCGCAGGTGCACCGACTGCCTCTTTTTTTTTAATTATTGTAGACAGCCAAGCTTTTTTGTGATATAATCAATATGGAAGGGTGTGCATATGTCTGCGCGCCCAATGAATTGACTGTTCAAGACGGCAAAACGCCGTCGGAAAGGGTGTTATGAACGCCAACAAAACCATAAATGCATTCAGAAGAAAGCTCCTTTGGGAGGGACTGCTCCGTGCCGCCCTCCTTGCCCTCTGCTTTGCAGGAGGCGCCGGACTGCTTTTTACGCTCGTCTGCCATCTGCTCCTGATCAAAACGAGCCTCACTCTTTTGGCGGTGATCTCGATTTCGGTCTTTTTTGCCGCCTTCTTCCCTGCCTTTTTCGCAGGCTATTTCCCCACGAAAAAGAGGACGGCGCGCCGTATGGATGAGCTGGGATTAAAGGAGCGGGCAAGCACCATGCTTGAATTCAAGGACTGCGACAGCACCATGGCGCGCTTACAAAGAGAGGACGCCTGCGCCCATATCGCCGCCTTGAGATCGCGACAGATGAAGCTGCGCTTTTCCGGCAGGATCGCCGCGCTCAGTCTCTGTCTGCTCCTCTTGACGGCAGGAGTCTTTGTCCTGCCCCACGATCTGCTCTCCTTCGGCAGGGAAGCGAATGCCGAAACCATGGACGAGGAACAGCAGCAGATCATCAAGGATCTGATCGACAAGCTGAGAGAAGAGGTGGAAAAATCCCCCTTGGACGAAGAGATCAAGGATCAGATCGACGAGATCGTGGACCGTCTGGAGGAGGATCTGAAGGACACCGACAGCGCCCTTGACCAGGCAGGAAAGGTGGAGGACGCCAAAAACGAGATCTCCGATCTGTTGGATAAGGAACTGAGCAAAAACAGCATCGGCAAGGCACTCCAGCAATATGAGATCACCAAGAACACGGGCGACGCCGTGGTCGGCGCAGATCCCACTCAGTTAAAGAGCGCCTTTGCCGACCTTGAAAATAAGATTAACAAGGAAAAGGACCAGAAGGACGAATTATATAAGACCATCAACAGAGCCCTGGGCGAATCGGGCGTGAAGGCGGGCGACCCTCTTTACGATGCCTTTGACGCTCTTTCCTCCGATCTTGCCGCGCTGGACAGCGCCAAGGAAAGCTTTTCCGAAGATCTGAAGCAGGTGTTTGCGGATGCATACGACCGCATCGCCCCTCTGCTTGAAAAGCAGAAGGTGATCGAGGAGGAAAAGGATAAATTAGAGGACATCCTTGACAAGGGCAAGGAGGATCTTCTTGAAAAGGAGGACGCCAAGGATCAGCCCTCCGAAAGTGAGCCCTCGGGTGAGGGCGAGCAATCGGGCGAAGGTGAGCAATCGGGTGAAGGCGAGCAGCCGGGCGAGGGCGAGCAGCCGGGCGACGGCGAGCAACCGGGCGACGGCGAGCAGCCGGGCGACGGCAAGAAGCCGGGCGACGGCAAGGAGCCCGGTGAGGGCGGCGACGGCAACTCCGATGACAAGGGCGACGGCAGCGGACAGGGCGGCTCCGACAAAAACGAAAAACCCACCGAGGAGATCTACGATCCCTACTCGGGAAGCGTAGGCTACGGCAAGGTGCTTGCAGCCTACTACGCCGAATACCTGAAGGCGCTGAAAAACGGAACCGTTCCCCCCGAAATGAAGGAATACATCGAAAACTATTTTTCATCGCTGAATTAAGCGGGCTTCCAAAAGGACAGAAAGACAAAAAAACGCATAAGGACAGAAGGACAGGAGAAAAGATATGATTTCCGAAAAAGATATACAGTTTTTTGCAGAAAAAAGCAACCGCATCATCGAAGAGATCTCCAAGGACCTGGTGGGTCAGGAGGAAGTGGTCAAGGGTACGGTCATCGCTATGATCGCAGGAGGCAACGTTCTTTTGGAGGGCGTGCCCGGCGTGGGTAAAACCCGTCTTGTACGCTCCATCGGCAGAGTGTTCTCCCTTCCCTTTTCCCGTATCCAGTTCACCCCCGACCTGATGCCCGCCGACGTGACGGGAACCGACGTATTGAAGAAGGATGAAAAGGGCAACAACGTGCTGGAGTTTTCCCGCGGCCCGATCTTCAGCAGCATCGTGCTTGCCGACGAGATCAACCGTGCCACCCCCAAGACCCAGTCTGCCCTCCTTGAAGCCATGCAGGAGCATACCGTCACCGCATCGGGCAAGACCTACCGTCTTGACGAGCCCTTCTTCGTGCTCGCCACCCAGAACCCCATCGAGCAGGACGGCACTTACCCCCTGCCCGAGGCACAGACCGACCGCTTTATGCTCAAGCTCATCGTCACCTTCCCCACAGCCGACCAGCTGGCAAGCATCGTCAATATGACCCAGGAAACCATGGAGGAGCGGGCACAGGCTGTGCTGACGGGTGAGGAGCTTCTGGCAATGCGCCGTACCGCCAAGGAGATCTTAGTGCCCGAGGAGGTGCTGTCTTACGCAATGCGCCTGGTGTGTGCCACCCATCCCGAAAGCCCTGACGCCTCGGATACCGCCAAAAAGTATCTGCGTCTGGGTGCCAGCCCCCGTGCCGCACAAGCACTCATCACCGCGGGTAAGGTCAGAGCACTGACCGAGGGGCGCTACAACGTCAGCATCGAGGACATCAACGTCCTTGCCTATCCCGTGCTCCGCCACCGTATCAAGGCAGGCTTCAACGCCGTTTCCGAGCACCTTTCAAACGACGATCTGATCTCCAAGCTCATTCGTGAGGTGGGAGGCAAAAAGGCGCCGATCGTAGGCAAAAAAGGATAAACAAAGCCGTTTTTTCAAGGCTTTTTCAAAAAAATGAGAAGGAGGGCTTTCGCCGGAAAGCAGAAAAGAAATGAAGAAAAAGATCATAGACGAAGGCTTTCTTTCGATGCTGGAGGGCAGAGATCTGCAAATAAAGCGCTCTATGCAGGGATTCTTTGGCGGAAACCGCCCCTCCCCCTTCTTCGGATCGTCCACCGAGTTTGCGGAATACCGTGAATACGTGCAGGGCGACGATCTGCGCCGTTTAGACACCAATCTGCTTGCCCGCTTTGACAAGCTCTACACCAAGCAGTACGTGGACGAGCGGCGCTTGCACCACCGCATCTATATCGACGCCTCCCGCTCCATGGACTGGGGCTCGCCCTCCAAGGCGCCCCTTGCCTTAAAGCTTTGTGCCGCCCTTGGCTACGTGGCGGTGCGCAGCTGCGACCGCGTTTCCTTTTTCGCCTTAAGAGAGCAGTCCTGCCAGGACATTGCCCTTTCCATTTCAGGCAAGGACGCCTTTTACCGCGGAGTAAACGCCTTAAACGACGTGAAATTTTACGGTGACTTCCGTCCTGCGGGTGCCATCGCCTCAAGAGAGGACGTGGGCTCAAACGACGGTCTTGCCATCCTCATTTCCGACTTTTTAAACGACGGCTGGCAGGAGGTTGCCGAATACCTCTATAGTAAAAAAAAGCAGGTGCAGTTCATCCGCATCCTTTCAAAAGACGAGATCGACCCCGACCTTTCGGGCAAGGTCTTTCTCTTCGACAGCGAGGCAGAGGATGAGGAGGACGAGCGCAATATGAAAAGGCGGATCAACCGCCCCATGATCAAGGCGTACAAGGAGGCGTTTGCCTTCCACGAGGAGCAGATCAAGTCCTTTTGCGCCGAAAGAGAGATCGGACTTCTGACCCTCTGCTCCGATGAGGAGATCGAAAAAATACTCTTTTTAAAGGCAACCGAAGGGGAGGTGCTGAAATGAGCTTCCAAAACCCCGCAGGGCTTTGGCTCTTACTGCTCATCCCCCTGCTCATCATCATTTACATCATCCGCTCCCGCTATGAAAACAGAGCCGTTTCCAGCACCTATATCTGGCAGCTCAGCGACCGCTTTTTGAAGAAAAAGCTGCCTCTGCAGCGGCTTACGCGTATGCTGCTCTTCCTTTTGCAGCTTCTGCTCATCGCCCTTTTCGCCTTGGCGGCGGCAAAGCCCACGGTGAAGGACGGCATCGGACGGGACTTCATCGTCGTTCTCGACTGCTCGGCAGAAATGCAGGTGCGGGACACTAAGGGCGTCAGCCGCTTTGAGCGCGCCGTGGAGCAGGTGGAGGACTTGGCAAAGGATCTCACCGGTGGACACACCCTGACGGTGATCCTGGCAGGACACAAGGCGTCCTATCTCATCAAAAACACCGACTCTGCCGCCAAAACCGCAACGGCACTGGACGGGGTGGACTGTCAGTTCGGCTCCTGCAATATGGAGGACGCGCTGGAGCTTGCACAAAAGGCGGCGGAGGAGGTCTCCTCCCCCAAGGTCCTGCTCTATACCCACCAAAGCTATGACACCGCAGAAGGAATCACGGTAACCGACCTCAGCCGCGGCGAATGGAATCTTGCCTTTTCCTCGCTGTCCGCCGTCAAGGACAAGCAGGTCATCCGCTTCACCGCCGAGCTTTGCTCCTATAACAAGGACGCCGAGATCACGGTGGGTCTGAAGGTGGAAAACAAGACGGTGGATGCCCGCGCCCTGTCGTTAAAAAAGAACGAAAAGACCACCGTGACCTTTGAATGGGAGGGCAGCGGCTTTGACAGAGCAATGGTCTTTGCCCAGGTGGAGGACGGAATGGCAGAGGACAACTTCTTTGCTCTTTGTCCCAACAACGATCTTTGCAGGGTGCTTTTGGTAAGTCCCGCACCCTTTTATCTGAAAAACGCCCTGGACGCCCTTGGAAACTGCAAGGTGGATCAGGTCGGCACCCTTGAGGAGGCGCTCCTTGAGGGGTACGATCTGTACGTCTTTGACGGGGTCACTCCCGAGGAATTCCCCACCGACGGCGGCGTTCTCCTTTTCGGCAGCGAGCGTCTGCCCGACGGACTGACCTGTTCCTCTGCCGTTGACGCCGAGGGACGGCTGACAGTGGACAAGGATCTTGCCCACCCCCTCTTTGAGGGTGTTGCCCCCTTCGGCTGTTACGTCAAGGGCTACGCCCCTCTTCTTGGCACGGCTGAATGGGCATTTCCCCTTTTTTGCGGAGGAAATCCGGTATTTGCCGTGAGAAACGATCAAAGAAGCCCGCTTTTTGCGGTATGCACCTTTGATCTGCACCACTCGAACCTGCCTTTGCAGGCAGACTTCATCATTTTGATGAAAAACATCGTCACCTCCTCTCTGCCCTCTCTTCTCAAGGTCCGCGACTATACCGCAGAAGAGATCCTGACGCTGTCGGTGCCTTTGGCAAGCGATCAGCTCTATTTAGAAACGCCCGACGGCACTCTGCGCACGCTGTCCTTTTCCGAGGGCATCTCCACCTTGACAGTCAGCGCCCCCGGCGTATATACCGCCGCCGCCCTGCAGGGAGAGGAGGGCATTTACGCCGACTTCTTCGTGCACGTGCCGATAAAAGCAGATGCCCAAGAGGAGGAGCGGGTGATCTCGCTTGCCCTGCCCGAAAAGGAGGAGGGCTTGCAAAGAACCAAGGAAAGCGGCGTCTGGTTCTGGGTGGCACTGACCATCCTCTTACTGATGCTGATAGAATGGGGGGTATATTACCGTGAACAATATTGAATTTGCCTTTGAGCGCCCCCTGCTGCTCCTTCTTCTGATCCCCGTGCTGGCAGTGATCCTGCTGCCCTTCTTCCTTCTGCCAAAGCACCGCCGAAAGGGTGTGAAGCGCATTCTTCCGCTGGTCCTTCACTGCGTGATGGCACTGCTTCTTTGTATGATCCTGGCAGGCTTTACCGTAATAAAGGTGAGCGACGAGCAATCGGTCCTCCTTTTGGTGGATCTGTCCTACAGCACCGAACGGGTAAAGGACGAGATCAAGGCGCGCACGGAGGAGCTTCTTTCGATCATCGACGAGACCACTCCCGTGGGCGTGGTCGCCTTCGGCAAGGAGCAGGCGTATCTGCTGGATCTTGAAAGCACCGACCGTCAGGCAGATCTGAGCACCGCCGTGGGCGAGGCGACCGATCTGGAAGGTGCTTTAGACTACGCCCTGAGCCTGGCGCCCGAGGATCGGGCGTATCGGGTGATCCTGCTCTCCGACGGCAAGCAAAACGCCGGGCAGGCAGAGGATGCCGCCTACCGTCTTGCCGAATCGGGCGTACGGGTGGACGCCCTTTACTTCGACTCCACCTTAAAGGGCGTACCCGAAATGCAGGTCTCCTCCTTCTCTGCCCCCGAGGGGCTGTGGAAGGGCGAGGAGTTCACCCTCTCCTGCGAGATCAAAAGCAACGTCAGCGCACAGGCAAAGCTCCTCCTTTACGAAGGAGAACAGCTGCTCACCGAGCGCACAGTCAGTATAAAAGAGGGGGCGACCCCGTTGCTCTTTGAGCTGACCGCTCTTGAAGGGGGACTGCGGGAGTACCGCTTAGAGATCGTCGCCCCGAGCGGAAAGGACAGTCTGGAGCAAAACAACGCCGCCGTCACCTTTTTGAAGGTGACCGACAAGCAAAAAATGCTCATTCTCGCCGAACGCTTGTCCGAGGGTGCGGCTCTCACCTCCCTTTTGGGTGAGGAATTTGAGTTCACCGTGAAAAAGATCCACGAGGCGCCCCGCACCATCACCGATCTTTGCGATTACGACGGCGTGATCTTACTCAACACCGATTACTACAGCCTTCCCGCCGCCTTCACCCGCGTCATCGGGGAATACGTGAGCGTATACGGCAGAAGCCTGTTTTTGGCAGGCGGCAAGCAGACCTTTATGTTCGGAAACATGGAGGATACGGTGCTTGAAGAGATGTCTCCCCTGGAATTCAAATTCGAGGAGAGCCCCGAGGGTGCCACGGTGGCAATGATGCTGGTGCTTGACTGCTCCCGCAGTATGAGGGGAGAGTATCTTGCGCTGGCAAAGCAGGGCGCCATCAAGAGCCTTGAGGCGCTCAACCCCAACGACCGCGCCGGTGTGATCTCCTTCCACAGCGAGGAAACGCTGGAATGTCCCCTCATCCTTGCCGACGACGAAGGTATCGACAAGCTGACCCACGTGATCTCCGGACTTGAAACGGGCAGCGGTACCTTCTACACCAACGCCCTGACCCTGGCGACCGAGGAGCTTTTGAAGTGCGATGCCGACGTAAAGCACATCCTCTTCCTTTCCGACGGTCAGCCCAACGACGGCGGCTATTACAGCGCCGTGATCGATGCAAACGAGCAGGGCGTTACCGTTTCCACCGTAGGTCTTGACTACGCCTCTTCGGTGCTTGACTATATGGCGTTTTACGGCAAGGGCCGTTACTATTACGTCACGGGTGCCGACGATCTGCCCGAGATCATGCTCAGCGAGGCAGAGCAGGCACGCGTCAATCCCACCATTCAAGGACAGATCCGGGCGGTGGCAAAAAGACAGAGCAGTCTGACCGAAAATCTGGATTTAAACACCCTGCCCGCCCTTTCGGGGTATCTGGGCACCACAGCCAAGGACACGGCAGAGGTCTATTTATCTACGAACAAGGGGCATCCTCTTTTCGCCGTAGCAGAATACGGGCTGGGCAAGGTCTCCTGCCTGACCACTGACCTCAACGCCATCTGGACCGAGGAGTGGTTTGCCGACCCTGCGGCAAGCGGGCTCATCCGCGATATGATCGCCTTCACCCGCCCGAAGATCTCCAAGGATACCACCCTGATCTACAAGGCGGAGCAGAGCGGAAGCGACGTTTTACTGCGTGTCAACTCGGTGGGCTCCAGCTTTGAAAACACCCTCACCGTCCTTCTTGAAGACCGGTCGGGAGAGATCCTTGAATACTCCCTGCCCTTAAAGGCGCGGGGACTTTACGAGGGGATCCTGCAAGCCGACCCCAATACCGTTTACAAAATGACCCTCATTGAGAAAAACGCCGCAGGCACGGAGCTTGATCGGGCGGAGGGTGCTCTTGCATCGGGCTGGTGCGGCGAATACGACGCCTTTGCTCCCGGAGGGCAGGCTCTTCTTACAACGGTATGCAATCTCACGGGCGGCAATCTTTTGAAGGAAGCAACCCAGGGAGCTGACATCGTCCTTGCGCCCTTAAGAACGCCTCGCGATCTTACCGCCCTCTTTGCACTGCTGTGCGCTCTGATCTTCCTTGTAGACGTTGCCGTAAGACGCTTGCGTTTAAAGGACATCAAGGAGCATTTTTACGAGTGGCAGGCGCTGTGGCAGGCAAAAAAGAGCAAATGATCCATCATAGCAAATGATCCATCATAAAAAAGCGGTTTGCGCCGATCGTGGCGCAAACCGCTTTTTTATGACTTCGTTTATTTGCAAAAAACGTCGATATAGTGATCGATGGATTCGGCGACCACCTTGATCGCCTCTTCCCTGCCCATCACCTCGTTGACCGCCGTTTCCTTGTGCTCCAGATTTTTATATACGGCAAAGAAATGGCGCATCTCGTCAAACATATGACAGGGCAGCTCGGAGATGTCTCTGTAATGATTGTAGGTGGGATCGCTGAAGGGGATGGCGATGATCTTTTCATCTCTGCGGTCGGCATCCATCATCGAGATCACACCGATAGGATAGGCGCGCACCAGCGACATGGGCTCCAGCGACTCAGAGCAGAGCAACAGCACATCCATGGGATCGTTATCGTCACCGTAGGTACGGGGTATGAAGCCGTAATTGGCAGGATAGTGGGTGGAGGTGTATAAAATGCGGTCGAGCATGATCAGCCCCGTTTCCTTGTCAAGCTCGTATTTTTTCTTACTGCCCTTTGAGATCTCCACCACGGCGATAAAATCCTCGGGGGTGATGCGCTTGGGCGAAATGTCGTGCCATATATTAGACATATTTTTCCTCCTTGTTCGTCCTTGATGGTTTATTATACCCGATTTTTCTTCTCTTTGCAAGAGGGTATGCAGGTCTTTTTTCGGTAAAAAAGGAGCGGATCTAAAAAAATCTTTCATTTCGTCCTTTTTTTAATGGGTATCGTTCTTTCTTTTTTTGCAATGTTATGATATAATGTAAAAGCAAGATACTATTATAAGGATGGGAGGCGGATCCTTGAAGATCGTCAATTTCGGGTCGTGCAATATCGACTACGTTTACAAGCTCCACCACATCGTGAAGGTGGGAGAAACCGAGCAAAGCAGTCAAAGAGATGTCTTTCCCGGCGGAAAGGGGCTCAACCAGTCCATTGCTGCGGCGAAGGCGGGAGCGTGCATCTATCACGCGGGATGCATCGGTAAGGACGGCGGGGTGCTTCTTGACACCATGAAGGAAAGCGGCGTGGATACCCGCTTCGTGCAGATCACCGACGAGCCCAGCGGTCACGCCGTCATTCAGGTCAGTGAAAAAGGAGAAAACTCCATCTTCATTCACGCAGGAGCCAACGCCACCTTCACCGAGGAATACGTTGACGAGGTCCTTTCCCACTTTGAAAAGGGCGACCTGCTTCTTTTGCAAAACGAGATCAACAACATTCATTATATCATCGAAAAGGGCTATCAAAAGGGTCTGGTCACCGTGATCAACCCCTCGCCCATCAACGAAAACATCGAAAAGATCGACTTTGGAATGATCTCCTACGCCGTTTTGAACGAGATTGAGGGCGAGTATCTTTCGGGATACTCCGAGCCTGCCAAGATCGTTTCGGCTCTGCGCAAGAAGCACCCCCATCTGCGGGTGGTGCTCACGCTGGGCGACAAGGGATGCCTTTACCACGACGGAAGCTCCCTCTACTTCCACCCTGCCTACGACGTGCCCGTGGTGGACAGCACCGCGGCGGGCGACACCTTTATGGGCTATTTCGTTGCCTGCCTTGCCGGAGGAGACAGTCCTGCAAGGACCCTTGAAAAGGCGTCCTGCGCCTCGGGGCTTGCCGTTTCCAAAAAGGGAGCTGCCCCCTCCATCCCCTACGAGCAGGGAGTACGCGAGGCATTGAAGACCCTGCAGAAAAAGGAGGAATTCGCCGTCAGCTCTGAGGAGCAGACAAAAAAGAGGATCCTTGCCTACATCGAATCCGATCTGCAGAACGCCTGCCTTTCGGGACTTGCCGAATGCCTGGGCTACACTGCGGTGTACACCGGTCACCTGGTAAAAAAGCTGACCGCCAAGAGCTTTGCCGCCCTTCTTCTTGAGGCGCGCTGCTCCCACGCGGCAAAGCTTTTAAGAGAGACCGACCTGCCCGTGCTGACCGTCATCCATACGGTAGGCTACAACAACGAAAGCTTTTTCAGAAACAGATTCAAGGAGCTTTACGGATTATCTCCGTTAAACTATAGAAAAACCATGAAAAACGAAGGAGGAACCAACAAATGAACGGTGCCGAAATGAAAAGAGAGATCCTGCCCTCTTACGAAAAACAGCCCACTTGGGAGTGCTATGCAAAGGAGCTTGACGTAGAGATCAAGCAGTCCATCGAAGAAGGCAAGGACGTGGAACAGTATAAGGACCTGTTTGAAACGGTGTTCCGTATGCCCGAAAACAAGTATAAGAACGAGATCGCCGACGTTCTCTTCAAGCTGGTGCAAGAGGCACCCCAAAAGGAGGGCTATCCTTACGTTGAGCCCAGCGATATCGAAGGCATCCGTGCGGCACGCGCCCCCTTTGAGCTCATCGACCTGCCTATGCCCGACGACGATACCCTCTTTGATAAGCTCCTTGGCGGCTGGTACGGCAGAATCTGCGGATGTCTGCTGGGCAAGCCCGTGGAGGGCATTATGTCCGACGAATTAAAGAAGATTCTGGAAAGAACCAACAACTACCCCATGACCCGCTACATCGACAAGGAAGAGATCACCGACGAGGTGGCAGAGGGCATCTCCTTCCCCATTCAGGGCTGTGCTTACCCCAGAGACTTCGGCAGAATGCCTTGCGATGACGACACCAACTATATGATCGTGGGTCTTCGTCTGCTCCAGTGGCACGGCAGAGACTTCACCTCCGAAAAGGTGGCACATACCTGGCTTGGAACGCAGGTCAAAAACGCCTACTGCACCGCAGAGCGTATCGCGTACCGCAACTTCGTGATGGGCTATCTGCCTCCCGAGTCTGCCGAATACAAGAACCCCTACAGAGAATGGATCGGCGCACAGATCCGCGCCGACTTCTTCGGCTACATCAACCCCTGCGATCCCGAGACCGCCGCTGATATGGCCCACAGAGATGCCTCCATCTCCCACATCAAGAACGGTATCTACGGCGAAATGTGGGTAGCCGCAATGCTCGCCGCCGCATACGGCTGTGACGACGTGGAAAAGGTCATCCGCCGCGGTATGGCTGAGCTGCCCAAGGACTCCAGAATCGTGGAAGCACTTGAAAAGACCATTGAAAAGTACAAGAGCGGCGTTTCTATGGAGGACTGCTTTGCCGACATCCACGCAAGATGGGACGAGCACAACGGACACGACTGGACCCACACCGTTTCCAACGCCGAGATCGTTGCCGCATCTCTGCTTTACGGCGAAAAGGACTACGCAAAGTCGGTGGGTATGTCGGTCATGACCGGCTTTGATACCGACTGCAACGGCGCGACCGTCGGCTCCATCCTGGGCGTGATGCTGGGCTATAAGGCTCTGCCCGCCTCCTTCACCGACCGTGTTTGCGACACGCTTGAGAGCAACATTATGGGCTTCAACCGCGTTTCCATCACCGAGATGGCAAAGAAGACTCTGCCCTTCGTGAAGAAGGAAGTATAAAAAACAAACAAGGAGTATGCTATGAAAAAAACGTTGAAAGTTTTCGCTTGGCTGTGCCTTGCCGCCCTCTGTCTGCAGGGCTGTACCAAGACTCCCGTGACCACCGATGACAAGGGCGAGAGCAGCGTTTCGGCGCCCACCTCCTCGTCCACCGCCCTTTCTCCCTCCGCGCCCGACACCACCCCCTCCGAAAGTGAGGATGACAGCAACGTCCCCCCCACCACCGAGGTGACCCTCACCGAGGAGGAGATCCTTGACAAGATGAGAGGCGGTTGGATCGGACAGATGGTAGGCGTTGCCTGGGCGGCACCCACCGAATTCCGTTGGGCAGGTCAGCTGATGCCTCAATCCAATATGCCCGGCTGGAAGCCTGCCACCATCAACGACGCCTTCAATCAGGACGACCTGTACGTGGAGGTGCCCTTCCTCGACTCGATGAAGAAGTATGGCTACGACTGCAATCCCAAGCTGATCTCCCAGGCGTTTCGAAAGACCACCTTCTTTATGGACCACGCCAATATGCAGGCAAGAGACAACCTGAACAGCGGCATCCAATACCCCGATTCGGGTCACTACCTCTACAACTACCACTCCGACGACATCGACTGGCAGATCGAGTGCGACTTCCTTGGTATGATGTATCCCGGTATGGTCAACAAGGCGGCTGAGCACGCCTTTGAGCTGGGGCACATCATGAACTACGGCGACGGCGTGTACGGCGGCGTATTCGTGACCGCAATGCACGCGGCTGCCTTCACCGCAGAATCGGTGGAGGACATCGTGAAGGCGGGAATGAAGGTCATTCCCGAGGGCACGCAGTTCAGAATGCTCATTGACGACGTGATGGCAAGCTACAAGGCAGGCGACAGCTTTGAAGAAAACTGGGCAATGCTGGAAGAAAAGTGGGCACCCACCGACCTGTGCGCCCGCCTGCAGGGTCCCAGCAACATCGACGCAAAGTTGAACTCCGGCTATATTATGCTGGGTCTGCTTTACGGCGAGGGAGACTTTGCCAAGACCATCATCCTGTCCACCCGTTGCGGTCAGGACAGCGACTGTAACCCCTCCAGTGCCGCTTCCATCCTTGGTAACTTCTACGGCGCATCGGGCCTGCCCGAGGCGTATACCAAGGGTCTTGATGCAGACGGCACCAAGTTTGCCACCACCAGCTACACCTTCAACGATATGGTGGAGCTCAACTACACCATTATGAAGGAAGCCATCCTTGACAACGGCGCCAAGGAGACCGAGGGCGGCTTCGTGATCAAGAAGGACAACAAGTACACCCCCGTGAAGTTTGAGCAGTGGCCCGACGGCGTCTACGCCTTCCTGTCCGTTTCTCTTTCCGGCAACGCCGTGACCTTCAGAGAGGTCACCCCCTACAGCAAGGGCGAAAAGGTGGTATCCTTCAAGATCGATATGGGCGACGGCACCGTCTTCACCGACGTGATCCCCGTCAACTACGTGTACGAAAAGGCGGGTAAATACACCGTCAAGCTGATCGTGACCGGCGAAAAGGGCACGGTGGGCGAGACCTCCAAGGAATTAAACGTCCGCTCGGATTATAGCGGCGATCTGCCCGAGAGAGTGGCTCTCTGCTACGTTTCTCTGCCCGGCGGCGGCGGTGCAAAGAATATCAGCGTCATTTACGACGGTGTGGTGCCCGATGCCAAGACCGGCAAGGACAGCCTGCAATACGATACCTACAAGGTGCTTGACCCCGTGAAGAACCCCGACCTGACGGCGTACGTGGGCTATATGTACAGAGAAGAGCTCACCGTTTCAAAGGTGGTCTTCACCGAGGGCGGTCACTTCGGTAACGGCGGCTGGTTCAAGAACGGCACGCTGAAGGTTCAGCTGCTCATCGACGGCAAGTGGACCGACGTGAGCTACACCTCCGATAAGAATTATCCCAATTCGGACAAGCGCTCCGACTTCGGCGATCCCTTTGAGACCTTCACCTTCACCCTGGACAAGGCAACAAAATGCCAGGGTGTCAGACTCCACGGTCTTGCAGGCGGTGACGCAAGCTTCATCAGCGTTGCAGAGCTGGAGATCAAGTGATCCTTCCTTTGTTTGAAGGATGAATAAATAACCCTTCGGTATGCCTCTGCCAAAACGGAGGCATACCGTTTTTTTGGCTTCAAGGCTTGCTTTTGCACGGATCAAGACTCCAGTGACACGATCTGCACACGAATAAACATACGGTATTCAAGAAGAATCGATGAATATTTTTTTAAAAAATTTCAAAAAAGCTCTTGACAAAACAGAAAAACGGTGCTAAAATGCTCCCATCTTGTTAATTGAATAGACCGTCAAATGCGTTTGAGCAGAAAGAGTAGATGGGTGAAAAAGCCTACAGAGAGGCGCCGGGTGGTGAAAGGCGTTGGTAAGATCCTATTGAAGTTCCCTCTGCGAGCAGTGTGTTGAACAGTGCAGTAGACACAACGGGTACGACCGTTACATCGTTAAGACTTTTAAGCCTACAAAGGTTTTGACCGAGAGGTCAATACGAAAGCAGAGTGGTACCGCGAAAGAGCATTTTTTCGCCCCTGTTATATGCAGGGGCTTTTTTATTTGCAAAAAAAGACGCTTCTGCCGCATTTGCGGCAAAAGCATCTTCTTGCTTTCATTTCTTTTTTCAGAAGAGAAGCTTCAGCTGCTCTAACTCTTCCTTGGAGATGCGATCGGGCAGGTAAACCACCGCGTTTCCGCCCACCTCCATCACCGAAAGACCGTATTTTTCAACCAGCTCCCCATCCGCCTTGCCGTTGATGGCTGCGGCTGAGATCTGTCCCATATGAAGGCTTGCATAAACGTCCTGTTGATCCATGGTCATCAGGAAAAGCGGTCTGCTGCCCTCCTTGGTGCCGGAAAGCTCCACCATCATTCCCTTGCGTCCCGCAGTAGATGCGGCGTACAGATACTCGCCCAGCCCCACGACCTGGTTGTCAGTGGAGGTCTGAGAATAGATCAGAGGGAGGTTGAGCATTCTGATCACCTCGTCCTCGCTTTCGATCACCCTTTCAAAGGTGACCCGCAGAGTGGTGGCGTAATGGGTATTGTCCACGACCTGCATTCCCGCGATCTCGCCGTCCACCTGCTGACCCTTTTTGAAGCACTCTTCTTCAAACGCCTTCTGCAGCTCCACAAGGCGCTTGTCCTTCAATTGCTCTACCATCCATTGCGCTTTTGGCTTTGCCGCGTAAATGGAGCAAAGATCGGCAAGCATAATGTTGTAAAGCCCTTCCTCCACCTGAAAATAGTCCTCCGAGGGCGTCGGCTTCAGATCCTCCGAAAGGACCTGCCTGAAGGTTCTGCCGTCAGGCGACTTGGTTTCGGGGTTACCGTCATAGATCCCGCAGATCTTCGTTTCCAGCAAAAGAGCCTCGTACGCCGCTTTTGCCTTGGCGGCGTCCTCACCGTCGATCTCCTTGAATTCGTCGGTAAGCTGCTTTTCAAAATCGGGCAGATCGGCAAGAGTCAAGCCCGCGCAGTTGTAGCGGCAGGCAACCAGCCCCTCGATGGGATAGGTGTAAAAATCCTCAAAATATCCCGTATAATTGGTGCGCAGAATGAAGCGCACCACCCGCAGATAATCCGAAACGCTTGCCTGTCTGCCGTTGGTGTAGCGCAGACCCTTTTTTAATTTCACGGTGGCAACCGTCCTTCCATCCTCGGTCTTTGACGAGATGGTTCCCAGCACCGAGATCCAGCCCTTTCCCTCCTCGTAGCGCATAATGGAGGGCGCCAGCAGAGAGCCTGCGGCGTATTCCTGCTCACTCTGTGCAAAAAGGGGATTGCACTGCTGAAGGAAGCTCTCACCAAACGAGCCTCCCGCCAAGGCGATGCGCAGGGCGTTTGAGGCTTTGGTGTTCTTGGATGACGCGCACCCCGTCAAGGCAGTCAGAAGCAGTAAGACGGCAAGCAACAGCCCTCCGCCTCTTTTCAGGTATTTACACATAGCGTTCACACCCCCGTGGGGTGCCGTCCTTTCGTTGATTTTTCGGGACTTCTCTACCGATATTATAAACGCTTTTTCAAAAACTGTCAAGCACCTTTGGCGTATATTTCGTTTTTGGAGCATTTTACGCCTTTTCCTCAAAAATCCACGGATAAAATCGCATTTTTGCGGGCATAAAACGTCAAAAATCTTGACTTTTCTTCAATTATATGATATAATAACCGGGATTTTTATTTCGGTAAGCCCAGGATCGCGGCGCCGTTTTTATAGGCGATGGCCTCCCGCTCCTCACCACTTAAAGGAAGGGCGTCGAAGTACGCCTTATCCTCGCTCTGGCTGTGCCAGGGAGAGTCGGTGGCAAAGAGGATCTTGTCTTTGCCGTGGGCGCGGATGACCCGCAAAAGCTGGTCTTGCGGCACCTTTCCAAGGATGACCGCCAGATCGAAATAGCAGGGCAGTCCCACCAGATACTCCTCCGACCGATCAGCAAAGTCGTTGCTTCCAAGATGGGCAAGGATCAAGAAGGGCTTGGGGTCCTCTTCTCCCTTATGCAGTGCCTTCACCACCCGCGCCGCGTTTTCGGGGGTCAGATGGGTATGGGAGGGGTAGGCAGGATCAAAGCCCGCGTGGGTCAGCACGTACAGTCCTCTTTTCTTACAGCCCTCAAGTATTCTGAAATACTTCTCGTCGTCAAATTCGGTGCCCTGATAGTCGGGGTGAAGCTTGATGCCCTTCAGACCCAGCGACTTGATCGTATCCAGCTTTCCTTCAATATCCTCGCAGTCGGGATGGATGCCTCCAAAGGAAAAGATGCCCTCCTTGCCGTTGATCTCTGCGGCATAGCGGTTCACGCTTTCAAACTGAGAGGGCTTGGTCACCACGGGCAAAACCACCGAATAATCGATCTCCGCCCTCTTCATTGAGCTTTTCAGCCCTGCAAGAGTGCCCTCGGCGTGTGCCTTCATTCCGCCCTTTTCTTCAAGATGGGCAATGGTCCTTTGGGCGATGGCATCGGGGAAAACGTGGGTATGGAAATCAATGATCACTTCGATCGCCTTCTTTCATAAACAACTAAAAGCATTTCTTTTTCAAGGTTTTTTATAGACACATTATATACCATTCGAAAGGAAAAGACAAGATGGTAATTCAAATTTTATTTTTGGTGATCTTCTTCGCCGTAATGATCGGCGTTGGATTTTACTGCCGTAAGAGCGCCAAGGGCGTAAACGGCTTCGTCCTCGGCGGCAGAGAGGTGGGGCCTTGGTTAACGGCATTTGCCTTCGGCACCTCCTATTTCTCCGCCGTGATCTTCGTTGGATATGCGGGAAAATTCGGTTGGAACTTCGGTCTTGCCTCCACCTGGATCGGTCTTGGCAACGCCTTCATCGGCTCGCTTCTCGCCTGGTCGGTGTTAGGCAGACGCACCCGTATCATGACCCATCATTTGGGCTCCAAGACCATGCCCGACTTCTTCGGTCTGCGCTTTGACTCCAAGCCCTTGAAGCTCATTGCGGCGATCATCGTTTTCATCTTCCTCATCCCCTACACAGCCTCCCTTTATAACGGGCTTTCCCGTCTGTTTACCATGGCATTCCCCGGCATCGAATACACCTGGTGCGTCATTGCCATGTCGGTGTTGACGGGCATTTACGTTTTGGTGGGCGGCTATATGGCAACCGCCATCAACGACTTCATTCAGGGCATCTTTATGATCTTCGGCATTTTAGCCGTGATCGTGGCGGTGCTCAACCAAAACGGCGGCTTTATGGGCTCTATGGAAGCCCTTGCCGATAAGGCAGGCTGGGAATACGCCTCCTTCTTCGGCGCAGACCCCCTCTTCCTTGTGTTCGTGGTGATCTTGACCTCCCTTGGCACCTGGGGGCTTCCCCAGATGGTGGGCAAATTCTACGCCATCAAGGATGAGGATGCCATCAAAAAGGGCACCGTCATCTCCACCGTCTTTGCCATCATCGTGGCAGGCGGATGCTATTTCCTGGGCGGCTTCTCCAGGCTCTTCTCCGACGCCACCGAAAAGGGCACTCCCGCAGTGGGCTTTGACAATCTGATCCCCACCATGCTTGAAAACCTCGGTCCCGTGCTCATCGGTATCGTGCTGGTGCTGGTGCTGTCGGCATCCATGTCCACCCTGTCCTCGCTGGTGCTGACCTCGGGCTCCACCATCACCTTGGACCTGATCCTCCCCTTGAAGAAAAAGGAGGTTTCCGAAAAGAAGCAGATGCTCATCATCCGTCTTTTCATCGCCTTTTTCATCGTCATTTCCGCGATCATCGCCATCTTCCAGCAGTACTCCAAGAGTGAGTCGGTTGCCTTTATCGCCGACCTGATGGGCGTTTCCTGGGGCGTGCTGGCAGGTTCCTTCATTGGTCCCTTCCTGTGGGGTCTTTACAGCAAAAAGATCTCCCGCGCATCGGTATACGTCAGCTTTGTCCTGGGCGTGACTTTGGGGCTCGTTCAGCTTGCAAAGAGCGTTATCGGCTTTGACTTCGGCGTAGCCTTCCTTGACGGTCTGGTGTTCAAATCCTCCATCCACTCGGGTGCCATCGCCATGCTTCTCAGCATCGCCATCGTACCGCTGGTAAGCCTCTTCACCAAAAAACAGAGCAAGGATCGCCTTGAAGAGATCTTCTCCTGCTACAACAAGGAGGTCACCGTCAAAGCAACGGCTGTCCTTGAAAGCAAAGAGAACGAAAAGAAACACTAATTTAAAAAACGAAATATGGCGGCAAAGCCGTCAAAAGGAGCAAAACAGTATACATGCCTATTACCCACATTCTTGAAGAAAACTGCAAAAAGTTCGGCGACAAGGTCTGCCTTGTGGAGATCAACCCCGAGCAGAAGGAAACCAGAAAGCGTTCCTACAAGGAATACGCCCTCATCGAGCAGACCGACGCCCGCTACTTCAGACGGGAGATCACCTGGAACGTCTTTAACGAAAAAGCCAACCGCTTTGCAAACCTCCTTATAAACAGAGGCATCAAAAAGGGCGACAAGGTCGGTATCCTCTTGATGAACTGCATCGAGTGGCTTCCCATCTACTTCGGCATTTTAAAGACCGGCGCCCTTGCCGTTCCCTACAACTTCCGCTTCACCGCCTCCGAGATCCAGTACTGCTCCCGCCTTTCCGAGGTCAACGTGCTGGTCTTCGGCAGTGAGTTCATCACCCGTATCGAGGAGATCTACGACGCGGTGGGCGAAAAGTGCCATATGATCTACGTGGGCAACGAGCTTTGCCCCTCCTTTGCCGAGGACTACAAGGATATGACCGCCGATATGCCCAGCACCCCTCCCGCAGTAGAGCTGACCGACGAGGACTATGCGGCGATCTACTTCTCCTCGGGTACCACCGGCTTCCCCAAAGCCATCTTACATAAGCACAAGGCGCTGATGCACTCCTGCAGAGTGGAGCAAAACCACCACGGACAGACCAGTGAGGACGTCTTCCTTTGCATCCCGCCCCTTTACCACACCGGCGCCAAGATGCACTGGTTTGGCAGCTTCCTTGCAGGCGGCAAGGCGGTGCTTTTGAAGGGCACCAAGCCCGAATACATCTTAAAAACGGCGTCCGATGAACGATGCACCATTCTTTGGCTGCTGGTGCCGTGGGCGCAGGACATCCTCTTTGCGCTGGACAGCGGCGAATTGAAGCTTGAGGACTATCAGCTTGATCAGCTTCGCCTGATGCACATCGGTGCACAGCCCGTGCCTCAGAGCCTTGTAAAGAAGTGGCTTTCCTATTTCCCCAACCATCAGTACGACACCAACTACGGTCTTTCCGAGTCCATCGGGCCCGGCTGCGTACACTTGGGCGTGGAGAACGTCCACAAGGTGGGTGCCATCGGTATCCCCGGCTACGGCTGGCAGATCAAGATCGTGGACGAGCACGGTGTTGAAGTGGAAAAAGGCGAGGTGGGCGAGCTTTGCGTGAAGGGCGACGGCGTGATGGTCTGCTACTATAACGACCCCAAGGCAACCAACGCGGTCTTAAAGGACGGCTGGCTCTTTACCGGCGATATGGCAATGCAGGATCCCGACGGCTTCATCTATCTGGTGGACAGAAAGAAGGACGTGATCATCAGCGGCGGCGAGAACATCTACCCCGTTCAGATCGAGGATTTCTTGTCCTCCCATCCCGACGTGATGGACGTGGCGGTCATCGGTCTGCCCGACAGCCGTCTTGGCGAAATTTCCGCCGCCATCGTACAGATCAAAGAGGGGCATAGCTGCACCGAATACGACCTCGAGGCATTCTGCCGTCAGCTCCCCCGCTACAAGCGGCCCAGAAAATTCATCCTTGCAGACGTGCCCAGAAACGCCACGGGCAAGATCGAAAAGCCCAAGCTTCGTAAGATCTACGGCGGCGACAAGCTGGTAGACGCGCAGAACAAGGCTTAAAACACAACCAAACCCAAAGGAGAAATGAGATGAAAGAACTGATTATCGGCAACAAGGCGGTTGCCAGAGGTCTTTACGAGGGTGGCGTGCAGGTCATTTCCAGCTATCCCGGAACCCCCTCCACCGAGATCACCGAATTTGCCGCGTTATATAACGATATCCACTGCGAGTGGGCACCCAATGAGAAGGTGGCAATGGAGGTTGCCTTCGGCGCCTCTCTTCGCGGCGTGCGCTCTGCCTGCGCGATGAAGCACGTGGGTTTGAACGTGGCGGCTGACCCCCTGTTTACCATGTCCTACACCGGCGTCAACGGCGGTCTGGTGGTCTGCGTGGCAGACGACCCCGCAATGCACTCCTCCCAAAACGAGCAGGACTCCCGTCACTACGCCATCGCCGCAAAGGTGCCGATGCTTGAGCCTGCAGACTCTGCCGAAGCCCTGGCCTTTGCAAAGAGCGCATTTGACCTGTCCGAGCAGTTTGACACCCCCGTTCTTTTCCGTATGTGCACCCGTATTGCACACTGTCAGGGTCTTGCCGAGATCGGACAGCGTGAGGAGCACCCCGCAAAGCCCTACGAAAAGAATCCCGCAAAATACATTATGATGCCCGGCAACGCCAAGAAGCGCCATCCCATCGTGGAGGAGCGCACCGCGAAGCTGACCGAGTACGCCGAAAGCTGTCCCTTCAACAAGGTGGAATGGGGCAAGGACGGAAAGCTTGGCATCATCACCGCAGGTACCTGCTATCAATACGTGAAGGAGGTCTTCGGCGATGACGTGAGCGTTTTGAAGCTGGGTATGATCAATCCCCTGCCCGTGAAGCTCTTGAAGGACTTCGCCTCCAAGGTGGAAAGACTGGTGGTCATTGAGGAGCTGGATCCCATCATCGAGAGCCACTGCAAGAACGTCGGTCTTGAGGTGGAAGGAAAGAGCCTGTTTTCTATGATCGGTGAGTTTTCTCAGCAGACCGTGGCAAAGGCGCTCCTTGGAAGCACCCCCGAAACGGTAAGTGCAGACAGCCCCGTGCCCGTCAGACCTCCCGTTATGTGCGCAGGCTGCCCCCACAGAGGCATCTACTACACCCTTGCCAAAAACAAGCTGACCGTGCTTGGCGACATCGGATGCTATACTTTGGGCGCAACGCCTCCCTTAAACGCCCTGGACTCCACCCTTTGCATGGGTGCCTCCATCTCGGGCATCCACGGCTTCAACAAGGCGGGCGGCGCAGAGAGCGAAGGAAAGACCGTTTGCGTGATCGGTGACTCCACCTTTATGCATTCGGGCATCACGGGACTGGTGAACGTTTCCTACAACGCCTCCAATTCCACCGTCATCATCCTTGACAACTCCATCACCGGTATGACCGGCCATCAGCAGAACCCCACCACCGGCTACAACATCAAGGGCGATCCCGCCGCAAAGGTGGATCTTGAAAGCCTTTGCCGTGCCGTGGGCATCAACCGCGTCAGAGTGGTGGATCCCTACGATCTGAAGGCCTGCGACAAGGCAGTCAAGGAGGAGCTGGCGGCAAACGAGCCCTCGGTCATCATTTCCAGACGCCCCTGTATGCTCCTGAAGTACGTCAAGGCAAAGGCACCCCTGCAGGTGGATGCGGATAAGTGCCGCTCCTGCAAGAGCTGTATGCGTCTTGGATGCCCCGCGCTGAGCATGAAGGGCGGCAAGGCAGTCATCGACACCACCCAGTGCGTGGGTTGCGGCGTTTGCGCACAGCTTTGCGCCTTTGACGCCATCAAGGAAGGCTGAAAGGAGAAAGAAACGATATGAAAACGACGAATATTATGATCGTGGGCGTAGGCGGTCAGGGAAGCCTGCTGGCAAGCAAGCTGCTTGGTCACCTGTTCGTGAAGAAGGGATACGACGTGAAGGTATCCGAGGTACACGGTATGAGCCAGAGAGGCGGATCGGTGGTTACCTACGTGCGCTACGGTGAAAAGGTATACTCCCCCGTGGTCAGCGAGGGCGAAGCAGACTACATCGTTTCCTTTGAAAAGCTGGAGGCGGCAAGACACGCTCCTATGCTCAAAAAGGATGGCAAGATCATCGTCAACACCCAGGAGATCTCGCCCATGCCCGTCATCATCGGCGCGGCAGAATATCCCACCGACATTTTAGAGGAGCTGAAGAGCAAGGGCGTGTACGTGGACGGTCTGGACGCTCTCTCCCTCGCCCTTGAGGCAGGCAGTGCCAAGGCGACCAACATCGTTTTGATGGGCAGACTTGCAGGCTACTTTGAATTTACAAAGGAAGAGTGGCTGACCGCGATTGAAGAGGTGGTCGCTCCCAAGTTCGTGGAAATGAACAAAAAGGCATTCATGCTGGGCTACGGACAGTGATCCGCCACCCGACATTATATATTGATATATAAAACAGGAGGATCAACCAATGGCATATTTCCAGAAGGAAATCGAAACCGCCTCCCGTGAACAGATCACGGAGTGGCAAAACCAGCGTCTTGCGGCGACGGTAAAGAGAGTGTACGACAACGTACCCCTTTACAGAGAGCGTATGGATGCCGCAGGCGTGAAGCCTGAGGACATCAAGACAATCGAGGATCTGACAAAGCTTCCCTATACCAGCAAGCAGGATCTGAGAGACACCTATCCCTACGGCATGTTTGCCGCACCCATGGAAGATGTGGTACGTTTGCACGCCTCCTCCGGTACCACCGGCAAGCAGATCGTGGTGGGCTACACCCGGCACGACCTGGACGTTTGGGGAGAGATCTGCGCCCGCCAGCTGGTGGCTGTGGGTGCAACCAAGAAGGACAAGATCCACGTTTCCTACGGCTACGGACTCTTTACCGGCGGTCTTGGACTTCACGGCGGCGCTGAGAAGCTGGGCTGCGTTTCCATCCCCGTTTCCTCGGGCAACACCGAAAGACAGCTGACCATTATGGAGGACTTCGGCTCGGACGTGCTGTGTTGCACCCCCTCCTATGCAATGTATCTTGGCGAATCGGCAGAAAAGAAGGGTCTTGATACCTCGAAGCTTCCTTTGCGCGCAGGCATCTTCGGCGCAGAGCCCTGGACCGAGGAGATGAGACAGTCTATTGAAAAGTCTCTGAACATCAAGGCGTACGACATTTACGGTCTTACCGAGATTATGGGGCCCGGCGTTTCCTACGAGTGCGAATGCCAGCAGGGGATGCACGTCAACGAGGACCACTTCATCATCGAGATCATCAACCCCGAGACCGGTGAGCATATGCCCGACGGCGAAAAGGGAGAGATCGTCTTCTCCTGCATCACCAAGGAGGCATTCCCTCTGCTTCGTTTCAGAACCAAGGATATCGGTACCGTCACCCACGAAAAGTGCGCCTGCGGCAGAACCTTCGTAAGAATGTCCAAGCCCATGGGCAGAACCGACGATATGCTCATCATCCGCGGCGTCAACGTCTTCCCCTCCCAGATCGAGACCGTTCTTCTCCAGATGGATCAGTCGCCCAACTATCAGATCATCGTGGATCGGGTAGGTGTGCTTGACACGCTGGAGGTACAGGTGGAGCTGACCGAGGACAAGTTCTCCGATACCGTTGCGGAAATTGCAAAGGTGGAAAAGGATCTGACCGAAAAGCTCAAGAGCCTGCTGGGCATCGCCGCAAAGGTGAAGCTGGTGGCACCCGGCACCATTGCCCGCTCCGAGGGGAAAGCTAAGAGAGTCATCGACAAGAGAAAGAAATAAGGGACGCTTCCCTTTCGAAAAATTCAACGAGAATGAAAGGATGAACACGCTATGTTTATGAAGCAATTATCTGTATTCGTGGAAAACAAGCAGGGAGCCCTTGCAAAGGTGATGGCTCTGCTTTCCGACAACGGCATCAATATGCGCGCCGTTTCCATCGCAGACACCCAGGATTTCGGCATTCTTCGCGTGATCGTGAAGGAGGTCGACAAGGCAAAGGACATCTTGAAGAGCAACAACGTGATCGTTTCGGTCACCGAGGTTGTGGGCGTGGAGCTTGCAGACACCCCCGGTGCTCTTTCCAAGGTCATGGCTGTTTTAGACGAGGGCAACATAAACCTGGAATACGTTTACGCCTTCGTGACCCCCGGCAAGGCTGAAAGTGCTTATATGGTGGTCAGAGCAGGCGACAACGCCAAGGCAACCGCGGTATTGAACGCCGCAGGCATCCATACCCTTACGCAGGAAGACCTGGAAGCGATGCTGTAATAATAAAAAAGAAGGAGTCCGAAAGAGCGATGTTCTTAGCGGAGAAATCACGAATCAGATTGCTACTATGTTGCAAATTTGATCCACAGTAAACAAATAAATTAGCCCCGACAGATTTGTAAAAAATCGATCGGGGCCATCTTTTATTGATTAAAACGGTTTTTCATTTCTTCTGCATCATAAGAAAGAAAATATGGTTCAAGTGAGTGATAGAATTTTTTCATTTTTTCATGTGTTGCAAAAACAATATCACAACCTCGATCATCATATACAGAAAAGATACATTCATTTTGAAATGATACCAATCCAACATTGTGACCGTTCCCGCTAATCTCTTGGTCGATTAGTCCGCTATAATCAAAGGCTTTACCATCCCTATAGCATATGATTCTATTTCTTCGTTGTTTACCGATGTATTCATCATCAAAATCGCCATATGTTTCTAAATCCCTTACTGAAAAATGCCGATATTCCGCTTGCATTTCTAAAAGGAATCGTAAATTATCGGCTTCACTTTCAAGTGTGTTATGAATACTTTCTTCAACAGTTATTTCAAGTTCTTCAAGTGCTATTTTTTCTGCGCAACCACTATCAGAATAATCAAAAATCCAATAATTGAAAATAATGGCATCTATGCCATCAGCAAATAAAATATTAAATATTTCCATTGCGCGATTCTTGGCATTGATCATATATTGATCGCCCTCACCAACGCCTAATTCACAGCGCAGTGCATATCGATTATTATAAAAATACGGTTGGAGATATGAAAACTCTTTGTCACGTATTAATTGTTCTATCTTACTGTTTTCCATTTTGTTTCCTTTCGATGATTTATAGCAATGATTTATCATTTATCGCTAGTTTCGCCTTTGTATTACAAAGGCATCGGGCAAAGCCCATACCCCTAAGGAAGCGCTGTGATGTATATAGGCTCCCTCCGGGAGGGAGCTGGCGCCGTAGGCGACTGAGAGAGAGCGCGTTACAATGAAGTTAGCGCAAAACTAAAGTCACGCAGGCTCCTTCCGTCACGCTACGCGTGCCACCTTCCTCTCGGAGGAAGGCTTTTCGTTAACCCCATTATACCACAAATCGGCAGAGAAAACAAGTTCTCTGCCGAAGTTTTGTGCCCACCTATTTCTCCGCTAAGAATGCAGAGAGAAGACTCCTTCTTTTTTATTTATGAAATCCCATCACGATCCTTGGATAAATCCCCTCAAGGTCGGCGCGGGCATCCAGTGCGCACACCATGCCGTAGCGTTCTTTGCCCTCGGGGTCGGGCAGGTAAAAGGTGACGGGCAGGGCACAAACGGGGGCGATACGCCGTCCGAAGGGCATCAGATCGTCTAAAAAGACCCTGCCCTCCTCTTCAAATCCGCAATAGCTTCCGTAGCCCGAAAGGACGGTCTTTTGGTTTTTGGCGGCACTTTCCAGGCATAGCGCCTCGTAGCGGGGCAGATACTCCACCCGTTCGTCCTCGTAAAGCAGGCTTTCGCGGGGGGCAAGAACGATCCTTTTGGCGGAAATCGAGGCATAACCCTGCTTTTCGTAAAAGGAATAAAGCCCTTCGCTGCCCGGCATCACCAGCGAAAAAAGGTCGCCCTCCGCCCTTCGCTCTCGGTGCATAAAGGATAAAAGCGCGCCGCCGATCCCTCTGCCTCTTACCTTGGGGTGGGCACACAGCTTGAAGATCTGATGACCCTTTTGCCCCTTATAAAAGACGGGATTGGCGCTGACCATCCCAACGGGCGTGCCGTCGATTAAGGCAATATAGGTGTCAAGCTCGTTGATGACCCCGTATTCAAAGGGCAAACGGGGGGCTTTGTCGGGAAAAGAGCATTCGTATAATGCAAAAAAAGCGTCAAAATGCTCTTTTTTTGCCTTTTCATAGCAGATCTCGCCCTTTTGAAGATCACTTTCATATAGCTTTGCGGAATAAGAAAACGGGGACATCTTCTCTCTCCTTTCGATTTTGCCCCTTCAGTATAGCATCAAAAAGAGGGACTGTCAACAAAAACGAAAAAAATGGCAGGGGTGAAGAGCGAAAAAGCGGGAAATACTGTGCATAGCGGCGCATTCCGCCGCCAACAAGACAAGCTTTTCCGTTTTACGGAACAAAAGGAGTATATTTATGACGTTTATTCACATTAAAAGAGCGCTGTGCATTCTTCTTGCATCGCTGTCCATTTTCGCCCTGTGCGCCTGCGGCGATATGACCACCACCGACGAAAAGCAGGACAAGCCCACCGAGGACGCCCGTCCCGACGAGCGTCCCAAGGAGAGTCCCAAGGAGAGCCCCAAGGATTCCCCCGACCGTTCTCCCTCCCCCTCGCCCATTCTTCCTCTGCCAAGCCTCCCCAGTCTGCCCGAGACCCTGCCCAATCTGACTCCCGACAACAATTCCCCCTCTGACGACCTTTCTGCCGAAAACAAGGATTGAACGCAAAAAAATCGTTAGAAAACCGCAGAGAAGAGGCACGATCACAAAAAAGACACATTTTTTACTTTACAAATTCAAAAAACTGTGTTATACTCTACCCTGCAAAACGGTGACCCACGGTTGCCGTTCTACATCTGCGATCTTTTAAGAGAAAGGAAGGGCTAAAAATGCTTGACACCGTGGTTTTCGATCTGGACGGCACTCTGCTTGATACCCTTGGGGATTTAAGAGCCTCGGTCAATCACGCTCTTGCAAAAAGAGGACATCCTCTGCGTACCCCCGACGAGATCCGCGCCTTCCTTGGAAACGGAGCAAAAAGGCTGATCTCCCTATCCGCTCCCGAGGGGACGAACGAGGGGGAGATTGAAAAACTCCTTGCCCTTTTTAACGACCATTACGCCCTGCACGCTCTTGACAGCACCGCCCCCTACGATGGGATCTTGCCTCTTCTTTCCGACCTGAAAAGAGAGGGCTTTCGGGTCGCCGTGGTGTCAAACAAGCCCGACTACGGGGTAAGAAGCCTTTGCGACCGCTTTTTTAAAAACGAGATCTCCTTTTGCCTGGGGCAAAGGGAGGAGCTCAAAAGAAAGCCCGCCCCCGATATGCTTTTTGCCGCCCTCCGCGCCCTTGAAAGCGCGCCCGAGCGCGCCCTTTACGTGGGCGACTCGGAGGTGGATCTGCAAACCGCAAAAAACGCGGGGATGCGTTGCCTTGCGGTAAACTGGGGCTTCCGCTCCGAAAAACAGCTCCTTGAGGCGGGAGCAGCCACGACCTTTTCTACCCCAAAACAACTTTACGAGGAAATTCTGCGCTTGCGCAGTGAAAGGAAGCTATGACCGACGAACTCTTTACAAGAAATCTGATCCTGCGCCCCGTCTCCCCCGAGGACTTGAAGAAAATGATGGCTGAACAGCGGGACCCTCAGGAGATCGCCCATTTAGAGCGCATTTATCAGATCTGCGCCGCTCATCCTCAGGATGCCCCCTGGCACACCCTTTGGAAGATCTTCAAAAAGAAGAGCGGCGAAGAGGTGGGCATGGTGCAGTTTTGCGGACTGCCCCAAAACGGCAGAGTGGAAGTCAACTGCGCCCTCAGTCCCGTAAAGGACAGCGGCAAGCTGGCAGTACAAGCCCTGAAAAGAATGGCAAAGTGGGCATTTTCCAACCAAAGGGATCTGTATTTCGTGTCCACTTGGCTGGCAGACGACGACTCGCCCGCCGCACAAATCTTGGAAAACGCCGGATTTGGACAGACCTTCGAGGCAGACGGGATGGTTCATTACGAAATGGCGCGTCCCCGCGTCTCCCTTTTGATGTTGACCATGCTTTTTTTTACGGTGCTCAGCTTCATTCCCGGCTATTTCTTTGACAGCTATCCTCTTTTTGTCACCATCGGCATCGTGGCGGGCATCTTCCCCGGCCATATTCTTGAAACCAAGGTGGAGCAATTCCGCGCCAAAAGAAGCCGACGCCACGCAAGAGACCCTCTCGCGCGGTAGGGCGCTCCATAGGCGTATTTGAAATATGCATAAAAAGCAAGCAAGAGCAGAAGGACGTCTTCCGCTCTTGCTTTTCTTTATTCTTCCTTGATCTTCTTATATTCCTCGGCTATGCGGAGCATATCCTTCAGCATATCCTCTTTTTTTGAGGGATCGCGCAACAGCGCCGAGGGGTGGTAGACAGCGGTGATGAGGAAATTTCCCTTTTTTTGAAAAACGCCGTGCTCCTTGGTGATCTTATAGTCGGGAGAAATGAGGCGCATTGCCGCAATACGCCCAAGACATACGATCATCCGCGGCTTTACCTGCCGCACCTGTGCCCTTAAATGATCCATACAAGCCTCCTGCTCCTCGGGCAGGGGGTCTCTGTTTTGAGGCGGACGGCATTTTAAAATGTTGCAGATATAGACCTCCTCCCGGTCTATCCCTACCGCCTCCAGATATTTGTCCAGAAGCTGTCCTGCGGCGCCGACGAAGGGAATGCCCGTTTCGTCCTCTTTGCCGCCGGGTGCTTCGCCCACGAGCATCAGCTTTGCCTGCCTTGAGCCCCTTTCAAAGACGCTGTTTTTCCGACTGCTCCCCAGCGCGCACTTTCTGCACGCCTCACAGCCTTTTTTCAGCTCGTCAAGATTCATGCTCTCTTCCTTTCTGTTTCTTTCTACAGCGTCAGTGCCGTGCAGTGCTCCTCCAAATAAAGGGCGATCCGGGGATCTACCCGCCTGCCAAACTCCAAAAGAAGCAGATCCTCCCCCGCACCACAGCGGGAAAATATCAGATATCTGCCCGTTTGGGGCTGAAAATAGGCGTCGCCCCTCTTGCCCTGCCCTCTCAAAAGAGCAAGAAATCTGCCTGCCTCCCCTTGGCTTTCAAAAAAGCAAAGATAGGCAGGGCGATCGCCCACGGCGATCAGCGCCCGATGCTCCTTTTGCGCGGGGTCGATATGTATGAAAAACAATTCGCACCCGCCGTCTCTTGACGGATAGATCTGCACGTAGGTCTTCCCCTCTGAAAAGCTCAGCTCGGTCTTGGCGCTCACCACCGCCAGCAGTTCTTCAAGTGCCGCATAGCACTCCTGACCGTCATAGTCCATCTCATCGGGATCGATCCGATATTCCCTCAGCTCCTCTTCAGTCAGCGTCACCTTCAGCCGTCCCTTTGCGATCTGCAGGATCTCCATATACATCCCTCCCCTCTCTTCTCTTTCAGTATACACCGAAGGATGCTTTTTTGCATCATCTTTTAAAAGGAAAGAAGGGAAAGAAACGGATGCGCACGGACTTTTTCGCCCTTTTTTTGCAAATGCGGATAAAAAACCCGGGAGGCACCGAGAAACGGCACCTCCCGTCTTTTACGTTATACCTTCAGCTTGCCCTCTGCAACGCAACGGTCAACGAAGGAATGAATCTTCTGTACGGGATCGAGCAGTGCGCTGATGGTCTCGTCTCTGTGCAGCGAATCCACGAGCAGTGCCACGTACTTGCACAGATCCACCTCGCAGTACCACTCTCTCTGGAGCAGCTCCTCGGGACGGTAGATAAGGTTGGTGGTGAACACCTTATTGATCACGCCTCTCTCGTATGCCGAGTCAAATCTTTCAAGGCCGTTGCAGAACAGTCCAAAGGAGGTGAAGGCAAAGATACGCTTTGCGCCTCTGTCCTTTAACTTCTCGCCGATCTCGATGATGGAGTCACCGGAGGAGATCATATCGTCCACGATGATCACGTCCTTGCCCTCAACAGGCTTGCCCAGATACTCGTGTGCCTCGATGGGGTTTCTGCCGTTGACGATCACGGCATAGTTTCTTCTCTTATAAAACATACCCAGATCCAGCTTTAACACAGAGGAGAAATACATACAACGGTTCATACCGCCCTCATCGGGGGAAACGATGGTGGTATGCTCTGCATTGAGCACCAGATCGGGCACGTTGCGGATCAGCGCCTTGATCATCTGATAGGTGGGCTGCACGTTGTCAAAGCCGTGAAGGGGAATTGCATTTTGTACTCTTGCGTCGTGTGCGTCAAAGGTGATCAGGTTGGATACGCCCATATTCACCAGTTCCTGCAGCATCATTGCGCAGTCAAGAGACTCTCTGGAGCTTCTCTTGTGCTGACGTCCCTCGTAAAGCATAGGCATAATGACGGTAATTCTCTTTGCCTTGCCGCCGATAGCGCCGATGATTCTCTTCAGATCGGCAAAATGATCGTCGGGAGACATGGGCACCTCTTTGCCGTACATGGTATAGGTCACACCGTAGTTGAATACGTCGCAAAGAATGAACACGTCATGTCCTCTCAGCGATTCAAAAATGATGCCCTTACCCTCGCCGCTGCCAAAACGGGGGCAGCCTGCCTTTACGATAAAGCTCTTATCGGTTCCTCTCCATTCCTTCAGATATGCGTCCACTCTGCCGATAAAGGGCTCGCATCCCTTCATCGCGATCAGACTCAGATCTCCGAATATTGCGTCACTCATACAGACACCTCTCATTTCAAAGTATTTCGGTTTGCGCTCGTAACCATTATAGCATAGTTTTCGACATTTTTAAAGTCCTTTTGCGTTTTTTTTTAATTTTTTTCAAATTCATCGTCTCGCCGAAAAAACGGGCTTGTTTTTCTCCCTTTTTTGTGATAGACTATCAAAAAGGCGTTCTGTTTTTCAAGGCATTTTCAAGATCGGAGGACGATATGCAAAAGATCACCCCAAAATATCTTCTTTGGAAGATCATCATCTGCTTTTTGACCCAGCTTATGGCGGCGGGTCTCGGCGTGCCCTTCGTGATGATCGCCAAGATCAACGACCTTGACGGCGGCATCGTTGCTTTGGTGCTCTCGGCTTTCGTGTTCGCCGTCTATATCTGCCTGCAATACGGCGTGATGAAGCGTTCCAACCTGTCCGCCATCTCCAAAAAAGACTATCTCATCGGAGAGGTCACCGCCTTCTCCGCCCTTGCACTGATGGGAGGTGTGGTGCTGACCATCCTGTCGGGAGGGCTCGTTCCCGCAGACTTTTCCTATTTTACAGCCGTCTTTTTCTGCACCTACGCCTGCACTTATCTGACGGGCAATATTCTTTTGGGCATTCCCCTGCAGATCCTGCTGTTTACCCTCTGCCTCACCCTTCTTTACGCCATCAAAAAGAAAAAGGATCCCGGCTTAAGGGGCAACAAGCTTCCCCTTCCCGCGATCAAGGAAGAAGACCCCGCAGAAAAGGAACAAGCCATCAAGGACAGCGCCTCGAAGAAAGAAGAGCAGACCACGGAGGACGAGCAATGATCGTTTTAGAGATCGGCAAAAACGACGCGGGTCAGCGTCTTGACAAATTCCTTTTAAAAAGCTTTTCAAACCTCCCCCCATCGTTAATGTATAAGGGCATCCGCCAGAAAAAGATCAAGGTCAACCGAAAAAGAGCTGAGGAAAAGCAGATCTTAAAGGAGGGCGACAG
Source organism: Clostridia bacterium (assembly GCA_017465885.1). Taxonomy (GTDB): domain Bacteria; phylum Bacillota; class Clostridia; order Oscillospirales; family CAG-272; genus UBA11512. The sequence continues at coordinate 36,999 of JAFTVG010000023.1, forward strand.
CCTGCAGATCTTCCTGCCCGAGGAATTCTTCAAAAAGGAGGCGGCAAAGGAGGGCTTCACCCGCTTAAAGGCAAACATCCACATCCTTTACGAGGACGAGCACATCCTGCTTGCCGATAAAAAACAGGGGATGGTGGTCCACTCGGACGACAAGCAGGAAAGCGGCACCCTCATCGACCACGTGAAGGCGCATCTGATTGAAAAGGGCGAATACGACCCCCAAAGGGAGCAGTCCTTCGCCCCCGCCCTTTGCAACCGCATCGACCGCAACACCGGCGGCATCGTGCTGGCGGCAAAGGACGCCGAGAGCCTGCGGATCTTAAACGAGCAGATCAAGGCAGGCGGGCTTGATAAGCGCTACCTTTGCGCCGTAATGGGCACGCCCAAAAAGAAAAGCGATCTGCTAAAGGGGTATCTGATCAAAAACGCCGATGCCAACACCGTGAAGGTCTACGACAAAAAGCCCTCCTTTGGGGACAGCAAGGAGATCTTAACCGAATACAGGGTGCTTGCCAGCGCAGACGATCTGTCGCTTTTGGAGGTGCGCTTGCACACGGGCCGCACCCACCAGATCCGCGCCCATATGTCCCACGTTGGTCATCCCCTTTTGGGGGACGGCAAATACGGAGGAGAGGACAAAAAGGGCAGAGAGCGCTATCAGGCGCTGTACTCCTACAGCCTGACCTTCCGCTTTACGGGTGATGCGGGCATTCTTTCCTATCTTGAGGGAAAGACCTTCAAGATCCCCCCGAAGGATATTCCCTTTTTACGTTATTTTCCCGACTATCTCCAAAACATATAATCACCGCCCGCCTCATAAAATGGGAATGCCCGTTTTATCAGGCGGGTACTTTTTTTGGGGGGCAGACAATGAGAAAAGCAAAGATCTTCCTTTTAAACGGCATCACCATGGCGGCAGCGGCACTGCTTTTGCGCTTTATCGGCATGGCGTTCAACGTCTACCTCAGCGCAAAGCTGGGCGCGGAGGGGATGGGCGTGCTCTCCCTTTTAAACGCCGTCTACTCTCTTGCCCTCACCCTTGCCACCTCGGGCATCGGACTGACCTGCACCAGACTTTGCGCCGAGGCGCTGGCACGGTCAAAGGGCAGGCAGGCGCGAAGAGCCCTTGGCGGGTGCATCCTCTACAGCCTCCTTTTCGGCTTTCTTTCGGCTTTTCTGCTCTACGGTCTTTCTTCGCCCATTGCAAGCCGCATCTTAAACGCCCCCGCCTGCGCGCCCTACCTGCGCACTCTTGCCCTCAGCCTGCCCGCAACCGCCCTTTCCTCCTGCCTTTCGGGCTATTTTACAGCCATCCGCAAGGCGTCCCGCTCCGCCCTTTGCGCCCTTTTGGGGCAGGGGGTGAAGATCGGACTGACCGTTTTGATGCTCTCCCTCTTTTATGCGGGAGGAGGCGGCGTGGGCGCGGTGATGGCGGCAACCTGCTTATCCGAGCTTTTTTCGGGACTTTTCTCCCTTTTGCTCTTCTTCCCGGGATCCAAAAGAGATCTGCCGCAAACGGGCGCTCGTACCCCCCGCCTCTTCGTTGAGATCTGCTCCATCGCCCTGCCCGTGGCGTTTGCCGCCTGGGTGCGCTCGGCGCTGGTGTCGGCAGAGCACGTGCTCATCCCCAAGGGGCTGATGAAATACGGCGCGGGCTCCTCGGGGGCGCTTGCCTCCTACGGAATGATGCACGGGATGGCTCTGCCCGTCATCTTCTTCCCCGCCGCCCTGCTTTCCTCCTTTACCGCCCTCCTCATCCCCGAGATCTCCCGCTTCCACGCCGAAAAAAGCGAAAAGCAGATCGGTCAGACCTCCTCCAGAATGCTGCGCATCACCCTGCTTTTCTCCATCGGCTGTGCCGCCGCCCTCCTCTTTTTCGGAAAAGAGCTGGGGTGGGCGCTTTACAAAAACGAGCAGGTGGGCAGGATGATCGCCCTCTTTGCCCCTCTCATTCCGGTGATGTATCTTGATACCGCGGCAGACGCCGTCTTAAAGGGGCTTGACGAGCAGGTCTACTGCATGAAGGTGAACATCTTCGACGCCGCCCTCTCTCTTTTGCTCGTTTATCTGCTGGTTCCCCGTATCGGGATCGCGGGCTACGTGCTCACCGTCTTCCTATCGGAAAGCGTGAACACGCTGTTTAGCCTGATGCGCCTTTATAAAAGGACTACCCTGCACCTGCCCCTGCGTTCCTGCCTGGCTTTGCCCTTGTTTTGCGCCTTGCTTGCCGCCCTGCCTCCTCTGCTTGTAAAAGCCCCCTTAAACGCCCTTGGCGCCCTCCCTGCCCTGATCCTCTCCCTCTGCCTTTATACCCTTTGCTACCTCCTGCTTTGCACCCTAACGGGGGCGTTTACCAAGGAGGACCGCAGATACTTTAAAAGACTGCTTTCAAAAGAAGGAGGGCTGAAGGGTCACACCCTACGATAAAAGCAAAAGCGGAAGGCGTGTGCCTTCCGCTCTTGTTTTTTGGGAGTTGCCCTTTAAAAGACCGACGGGGTCGATCGGTTATCGGTCTGCCTTGAAGTCGATGTGACCTTGATAGATCCACTCGCCCTCGGGGATGCCTTCTATTGCGGGATAGCCGATGTAGCGATAGTCGGTGTCAAACAGAGTCATATGCTCCACGCTGCCATCCGATCTGATTTTGATGTACGCGTAACCGATCTGCTCTTCGCCCTCGTATACGGGGAACAGGAGCCTGTCTCCGTAGCCCCATCTGTTATCCGAAAGCAGACGGTAGGCATAGCCTGCAAATTCCTCTTTGCTTAAACCGTCCTTGAAGATGGCGCGCAGATCGTCTGTCGTCATTTTATTGCCTTCGGTCAAGGTATAGGATCTGTTGAATTCCGAGAATACCGAAAGAGTGATCAAGTCTGCAAACACGTATTCGGGAACAAAATAGTTGTTGTTTCCGGCAATAATCCGATAGACGCCTTTGGTACAAAGCGTTCCCCAAATGCGTGTGTACCCCGGCTCAAGGGTGATATATCCCACGGCTGCTGCATCGCTCCAATCAAAGGGCGTGCTTGCGGTAAAGGACTTTTGGCAGTCGTTTAACTCCGCCATAAAGAGGCGCAGATAGGTCAGATCCTTGCAAAACGATCCTATAGCAGAGTTAAACCAGCAATTGAAGCCGTTAATCTGATCAAGGTATTCGGGTGTCGTGATGAAATTTCTTGCTTTAAACAGGGAGAATTTTCCGTTCTCGTAGAATGCGGCGTAGTCAACGGTTGCGTCGCTTGCCTTCAAGCCTCTGTTCTTAAGGAAAAGATCGGTCAGCTCCTTGGTGGAGGAAAGTGCAACGACCCGTTCATATTCAAGCAGACCCTCCGAATCAGAGATGCCCGTGTGATCGTAGTTTGAGTCACCGTAAATGGTGAAGGTGCCCGTGCGGTAATCCTCAACGACCACGTTGTAGCCCACAAAGAGATGGGTAAAGCCCTCGCCCTTATAGACCTTATAGGTGTGGGTAACGGTGCAAAGCTCCTCAAAGCGGAGGATGAACTCCTCAATGCTGTTGCTTTCGGCAAAGGCATCCTTGGTCGCCTGCAGGGTGTTATCCTTGGGCTTGGCTTGCTTGGTGGAAAGAGAATAGCAGATGAGCAGCTCGTCACCCGCTTCGTTCAAGCTGATGAAATAGGTAAGATCCTTGGTCTTTTGAAGGTCGCTGACCGAGCGGGCAAAGTCCCCGCTGACCTCCACCCTGAACTTTTCTCCGCTTTCAAGAGAGTAGACGGTCAGATAGCTGTTTCCGGTGACGTAGGCATAGGCATAAAGCCCGTCATTTGAAAGCTTCCATGCATCGGGAAGAGTGATCGGCAGCTCCTCCGCTCCGCTTTGTGCATTGATGCGGATGACCTTGTTTTGACGGATCTCAAAGACGAAGGTGCTTTCGGGGATCTCGACCTCGCGCACCTCCGCACGGTCGTAAGCGTGGTATTCGGTGCGGCAGCGGGTGACCAGAAGACCGTTGGCGTACGAAAGGATCTTTCCTTCACAAACAGCATTTGCCCCCGTGTCCACGTTGACCATCAGATATCTGACCTTGTCGGTGCCGATATGGGTGGAGCCGTCCTCAT
>JAFTVG010000024.1 GCA_017465885.1 Clostridia bacterium
GAAATAGCTTCGCTGTGAAATATTTGCTTCGCAAATGTGAAATATTCGCTTCGCGAATATAGGCGAATTTCATTTCACATTGCGACGAAGGAGCAATATTTCACAATTTCCAAAGGAAATTATTTCACATTCGGCAACGCCGAATATTTCACTTGAAAAGCACACATTTGTCTACCAAGACAATGTGTGCTTTTTTCAACGAAATTCGCCTTCGGCGAGTGAAATATGGCTTTGCCATGTGAAATAGCTTCGCTGTGAAATATTTGCTTCGCAAATGTGAAAAGGCGGATTTCACCGTAAAGCAATATCAATCGCCATAGGCAAAAAAGCGCAAGACTTCTTTATGGGAAGTCTCGCGTTTTTTGTTTAATAAAAGGTTGCCACCTTCTGCTCGGGTGCTTCGCACTCCTCCACGGAAATGGGATAGAACACGGGACCCTTCTGACGGTAGATGGCACACTGCTCGATCTTGACCACCGCGGTCATCTTGCGCCAATCGTAGCTTTTCAGGCTTTCAGCACCCTTCCACACAGCTGCAAAGCCGCTGTAGGCAATGTCTGCCTCACAGCAGGTCATCACGTGTCTGCCGATGACGAAAAGATCTCGCGGCACCTGCTCGTCCTTGGCAATGATGCCGGTAAAGCGCACCGTCTTGCCCTCGTACTTCATGTAATCCTCGGAGATATCTCTGAAAAAGAGGGCGTAGTCCTTGTCCTCGATCTCGATAATATCGGCGTTGATATCAAAGGGCAGAGGGTCTTCCTCCTCGTCGTAAACGATGGAGCCGTCACGGTATTCGTAAATGATGCCCGCACCTCTTGAGAGGCCTCTGACCAGCTTATGAAGCTCCATCGTGTCGGTGTCGGGGGTCACTCTGTTGAAGACCGTCAGATCGCAGGCCTGGATCTTCTCGGCGACCAGCTGGCGCATATTGGCGTTATAGTTGATGATGGTGGTGGCGTCTGCAAAGAACATCATCTGGTAAACGTCCCACTCCGCAGGCATTGCCTCAAAGAAGGGGGAAAGCTCCCACATTCCGTTATATTCCACGATCACCCGCTCCGCGCCCGCTCTGCGGGCTCTTGCCCGAAGGCGGTCCTCCGTGAGCTGCTGAACGTCGTCAAAATACTCCACCGTCACGTTTGCCATATAGTCTTCTTCGGGCTCGTACTCCTCAAGTCCTTCCTCGCAAACGATCAGCAGGGTATTTTCGCCCTCGTTGAACTTGGGGTCTGCCAGAGATTCCTTGATGAATTTGGTCTTGCCCGATTCAAGGAAGCCGGTGAAAAAATAGACCGGCAGCTCAGGGTTGTTTTGTACGCTCATACTCTTCTCCTCTGTTTCTCTTGGCGCTCAGATCATACGCCGAAAAGCGCCTTCAGCTCTTCCTCCTTGATGCCCGCGCCGATGACGCAAAGCATACCTACGGCAACCGCGCCGCCCCGTCTGAGATCCTCCTCGCCGGGCACGTAGTCGAAGTGGAAAAAGCCGCCGTCCTCTGCGCAAACCACGCCCTTTGCCCGCAGAACCACGCCGTACTTGCCCTCGTCGCACAGCTCCTCAAGGCATGCCTGCAGCTCTTCTTGGCTGAACTTCTTTGCCGTTTCCACGCCCCAGCTGGTGAAGACCTCGTCGGCGTGGTGATGGTGATGCCCGTGGCATCCGCAGGTGCATTCCTCACCGTGATCGTGATGGTGATCGTGGTGGTGATGCTCGTGCTCGTGATCGTGGCAGCCGCAGTCGCACTCCTCATCGTGCTCGTGGTGATGATGCTCGTGCTCGTGATCGTGGCAGCCACAGTCGCACTCCTCGTCGTGATCGTGATGGTGCTCGTGGTGATGCTCGTGCTCGTGATCGTGGCAGCCGCAGTCGCACTCCTCGTCGTGATCGTGATGATGCTCGTGGTGGTGATGCTCATGGTGGTGATGCTCGTGCTCTTCCTTTAACTGCTCCAGCATCTTTTCAAGAGTATCCTTGTGCTCCATTGCCGCAAGGATCTCCTTGCCGTCCAGCTCCTCCCAAGGGGTGACGATCACGGTGGCGGTGGGATTCTTTTCTCTGACCAGCGTCAGTGCCTCGGTCAGCTTCTTCTCGCTTGCCTTGCCGGTGTGGGAGAAGACGATGCAGTTGGCGTGCTCCACCTGATTGTTGAAAAACTCGCCGAAATTCTTCATATACATCTTCGCCTTGGTGGCGTCCACCACGGTGGTGAAGGTGTTTAACAGAATGTCCTCGCCCTCAACGCTTTGCACGGCGGTGATGACCTCCGAAAGCTTGCCCACGCCCGAGGGCTCGATGAGGATGCGGTCGGGCGCATATTCGGTGATGACCTTCTTCAGTGCCGCCGAGAAGTCGCCCACCAGAGAGCAGCAGATGCATCCCGAATTCAGCTCGTTTACCGTGATGCCCGCCTCCTTCATAAAGGCGCCGTCCACGCCGATCTCGCCGAACTCGTTTTCAACCAGCACCAGCTTTTCGCCTGCGTACGCCTCCTTGATCAGCTTTTTGATCAGGGTCGTCTTGCCTGCTCCCAAAAATCCGGAGAATATATCGATCTTTACCATTTTCTCATTCCTTCTTTCCATGGCTCGTTTCGTTCTTTTTCGCCTTATATCCTTTTGCAAATTTGCCTACCTTATAGTATAGCACGTTTTTCATTTTTTTCAAGACCTCTTGAAAATTTTTAACAAATACGCCAAACCGACCTTGTCAAAATATATTATTTTGAATATTGCAACAAGGTCAAAACCGAGTATAATAGAGGCGTAGAAAAAAAGACCGCACCACAAGAGAAAGGAGTTCTCTTTATGAAAAGAATCGTAACCGTGCAGGACATCTCCTGCCTTGGCAAATGCTCGCTGACCGTTGCCCTGCCCATCATCTCGGCAATGGGCACCGAGGCAGTCATCCTGCCCACAGCCGTGCTGTCTACCCATACCATGTTTAGCGGCTTTACCTGCAAGGATCTGTCCGACCAGATCGACCCGATTGCCGATCATTGGGCAAAGGAGGGATTCACCTTTGACGCCATCTACACGGGCTATCTTGCAAGCGCTCCCCAGATCGGTCAGATGATCGCCTTCTTCGAGCGCTTCGGCAAAAGCTGTCTGAAGGTGGTCGACCCCGCTATGGGCGATAACGGCAAGCTCTATCCCGCCTTTGACGCTGCCTTTGCGAAGGAAATGGCAAAGCTTTGCGCCAAAGCCGACATCGTGATGCCCAATCTGACCGAAGCCTGCTTTATGCTGGATCTGCCCTATACCGAAGAGCCCTCAAGAGAATTCGTTTACGAGGTCTTAAAGAAAATGACCGACCTGGGCGCAAAGAAGGCGCTGCTGACCGGCGTGGGCTTTGAGGATGACAAGCTGGGCGTGGTGGGATACGATAGCGAAAAGAACGAATATTTCGAGTATTTCAACCAAAAGGTGCCCGCAAAATACCACGGCACCGGCGACATCTTCTCCTCCTGCGTGGTGGGTGGCTTGATGGCAGGAAAGAGCCTTGAAGAGTCTGCCGCCATTGCCGCCGACTTCACAAGAGAAGCGATCCGCCTTACCCTTGAAGACAAGGGCGAGCATTACTACGGCGTGCATTTCGAGCAGGCGATCCCCCTGCTCGTCAAGAGGCTGGAGCAGTAAAAGGGCAGACCAAATACGCCCAAAAAATCCATTGAAAAAGCTTTTTATCCGTGCTATACTGAATGTACGGAAAAAAGCTTTTTTATTTTTGTAACGAAAAGCCCTTTTCTGCGTCTAACCTACAGAAAGGAGGGAGGCGTATGCAATCACCCGATTTTGAAAAGCTCTATAACGCCTGCTATATGCGGGTCTACGCCTATGCGCTCTCCCTTTGCAAGGATCCCCCGCTTGCTGAGGAGCTGACGCAGCACGCCTTTTTCAAGGCGATGCTCTCCTCCTTCAAGAGTACATCGGAGGAATTTACGTGGCTTTGCGCCATCGTCAAGAACCTGTGGTACGACGAGCTAAGACGCCGCAAAAAAAGAGGAGAGCTCTCAGAAAGCCTGACGGACGATAGCCTTGGGGTGGAGGAGCACTTGGTGGAGCAGGAAACGATCCTGCGCATCCACCTGATCTTAAGCGAGCTGGAGGAGCCATACGCACAAGTCTTCTCGCTCCGCGTCTTTGGGGAGCTGTCCTACAAGGAGATCTCGGCGTTATTCGGAAAAACCGAAAGCTGGGCACGAGTCACCTATCATCGGGCGCGCATAAAGATCCTTCAGCGCCTTGAAGAATAAACCGAAAGGAGACAGAACACCATGAAACCAACCGTAAGCTGTGAGATCATCGAGGATCTGCTTCCCCTGTATCTTGACGACATCTGCTCGCAGGCGAGCAAGGATCTGGTGGAAGAGCATTTGTCCTCCTGCCAAAAGTGCAGACTGCTGCTTGAAACGATGCGCCAAAGCGACGAAAAGACCGCGCTTTTAAAAGACGACTCTAAAAGAATCGTGAGCCGTCACCGTAAAAAGGAGCTTTTTTCCTCGGTAAACGAGATCAGCAAGCGCTTTTTTATCCTTGCCCTCTGTACCCTTCTGTTGCTGGCGTTTTTTGGCGCAAGCACCGTCTATTCCTCCCTCCTGCAAGCCATCCTGCAAAGCGACGTGGGCTATGCGGCTCAATTTGACCAAAGCTGGTCGATCGGACGGCGGCTTTGCGAGGTGGAGGAACGCTATGGAGCGCTCCCCGGACGGATCAACGAGCAGGGAAACGGCACCAAATACCTTGCCGTCGGGCAGGAGGATCTATACTGCTTCATTTATTTTGAAGACTATATCGCTGTAAAAACCGAAATTTCGGGGTGGTACGGCGGCTGACACGCCGTAACCAAAAAGGAGGACAATGATGAAAAAAAACACCCTCTTTACAAAAAAAGCGCTTTCCCTTACCCACGGACTGCTCTCCTTATCCGTTGGCATCGTGCTTTGGTTCGTTCTTTTGACCGCTATACTGCTTGCTTCAAGACCCTATCTGATCGCCAATCTGAGCTTTGACGACACAAAGCTGGAAGAGCGTGCCTTCAATTCGATCTTTGAAAAAAAGGAGGGCGGCGATCAGATCTCAAAGGAGGACTATCTCGCTCTTCCCGCAGAGAAGCGGACAGCTTGGAAGCTAAAGGAGGGCACCGTCTTTCTTTACAGCGGTCTGTTTTGCGACTTTTTCCTGCGTTACGATGCCTCTGCCGTCCTGCAAAAGGGGATCCGATTTTCCTTCGGCTCGGCAAACGATCTGCACGATTACGCACCCGTGATGACCGCCGCCTTGCTGTTGGCAGGGTTGATCGCCGTCCTGTACGTCGTTTTGACACTGTGCATCCGTGCCGCTCTGACAGGGGTAAAAGCAGTACCCAAATGCCGACTTGGGGAGCAAAAAAACAATAAACGGACTGATAAAGAGCCCATTTCTCCGGCAGAACGGCTTTGCAAAAGAAGGTGGACCGTGCTTGCCGCCACCCTCCTTGCCGTCGTTTTGCTTGCAGGCAACCTTTTGGGTCTTGCGGCACTGCAGGGCAATTGGCAGGTCGAAGGCATCGACAAAGCCCTGGTGGACGGCACCTCCTTTAGCAAAAACGGCAGAGAGGAGGGCACGCATCTGGTCTTTTTCTGCTTCGATCTGCAATTCGTCCAAGACACCCTTGCCTTCCATCCAAAGCTGATCGTGCATTTGTGGACGCCAAACGGAGAGCGCGTAGAGCTTGACGATCTGCCTTTGCGCCTGGGCGCACAGCTTGCTTGGGGGAGCGGCTTTTATATGGAGAGTTATCGGCGCACGTCCTTCTCTCCCGAATCGCTTTTAAAGATCCCGTCCTTATATCTGCTCCCCGCCGTCCTGATCATAGGCGCCTTCCTCTGGCTCCTGCTCTTCAAAAAAGAGCGGGCACTGCGCAAAAGAGGCGGTTGACACCCGATCCCCGATATGACAAAGGGCTTGCACCGTCTTTTTGACGGCGCAAGCCCTTGTTTATGCCCCCGCTCCTTTGCTCAGTCCTCCAGCAAAAGCCCCACGGGGCAATGGTCACTGCCCATGACCTCACCGTAGATCAGGCTGTCCTTGACACGGGAAAGCAGGCGCTCTGACACCACGAAATAGTCGATGCGCCACCCCACGTTCTTTTCTCTTGCCTTCATCATATAGCTCCACCAGGTGTATTCCACTCTGTCGGGATAGAGAGCGCGGAAGGTGTCCGCAAAGCCGTTTTGAAGCAAAACGGTGAACTTTTCCCGCTCTTCATCGGAAAAACCTGCGCTTTTGCGGTTGCTTTTGGGATTCTTTAAATCGATCTCTTCGTGGGCAACGTTCAGGTCGCCGCAGTAGATCACCGGCTTTTTGGCATCCAAGTCCTTGATATACTTTAAAAGCGACTCCTCCCAGCGCATACGGTAATCAAGTCTGGCAAGCTCCCTTTGGGCGTTGGGGGTGTAGACGCAAAGCAGGTAGAAATCCTCGTATTCCAGCGTGATCGCCCGCCCCTCGTGATCGTGCTCCTCTTCGCCGATGCCGTAAAAAACGGAGATCGGCTCCTTTTTGGCAAAGACCGCCGTGCCCGAATAGCCCTTCTTTTCGGCGCTGTACCAGTATTGATGATAGCCCGCGGCTTCAAAATCCGCCTGCCCCTCTTGCATTTTGCTTTCCTGAATGCAGAAGAAATCGGCATCCGCCTCCTTAAAAAAGTCGGCAAAGCCCTTACCCAGGCACGCCCTGAAGCCGTTTACGTTCCACGAAATGAATTTCATACTCTGTCCTTTCACCCTTCAAGGGTTTTGAAGTCTTTAAGATACGGAACCACCTCATCATAAAGCTTTTTGCTCCATTCCGCATGAAAATGCGCCATATTTGACCAATCGTTTTCGTTTATAATGCAGATGTCCGATCTGTTGTAATAGATCCACGCATATTTTCCTTCGTCATTGCGCCACCAAGAAATACTACCTCCGAGCCGTTCCTCTATTTCTTCCTTGTGCGCAAATGCAGCATCAAATAACGCGCTGTTTCTTGCGCGATCCTTCGTTCCGATTACAATACCCACATTCGTTCCCGCTTTGTTTGCTGTACAGTAAATACTGCATCCGCCTATACCAAAAAATCCGTGTATCGTATCATAAGGACAAGGATTTACCCCGCTAAAGGATTTATCTCCGTGCATCTGATGTATTTTTTCAAGAGCCATCGTCCAATAGCGAAACCTTCTGTCTTTCAGAGATTCCTGTTCGCTTTTTATATCAACCTCTGCTGCCTCGGCTTCTTGAGGAACGGGTAACTCCGGAGGGATCTCCCTCTGCTCCTTCATAAAGCCCAGCCCAAGAACGTTTAATCTCATTTCATCATCGCGGAATTGAAATCCCCAACGGTTTTCCATAAAACCAAGCAGGTGTAGTCCACGCTCTAAGATCGCCTTCGGTGTCCAGTCGGCATACATTGCCACTTCTTGCTCCGAATGCGATCCATGACAATACCCCCGCTCACGCTTATTTGTTCCGTTCTTTTTTCTTTCAAATTCGTCATTTTGCAAAGAGGAATTGATACACTGGGACAACGGCAGCAAATTTCCCAAGGAATTGGCAAGACTGTGCTGTTCTGTCTCAGAATAGCCTCTAAACTGATTGCGCCAATACCACTTTGATGGCATTTGCGGAAAAATGTGCTCTATTGAAATGCGGTCTTTTTCATTTTTTACGAAATTTGCCCAGTCATTCAAGTGCACGATGATCTTTTTCTCACTTAGGCTCGCCTCGTATTCAAAGAGACAATATTTCAAATCATACCAATCGTAAAAGCCGTCCTTTGTTTTAAAGGCACTTTCCATTTTTGCTCTGAACGTATCGGTTGCCTCAGGAATATTTGCTTCAAACTTTTCATCGATATATGCAATAACCTTGCCGATCTCAACTTCCTTCCACATCAGCTCCCGCGCTTTTTTGTAGATTTCACTGCTAAGATAGTTTGATGAATATCGTGCCATTCTAAAACACAGAAAAACGAATTTTTCAATGCTTTTAAACAGCCTTACCCGCTCCTCGGCTGAAACAGTATCATTGATAAAGCTTGCCACGATCAAGGGTCTGAAGTAGTTCATTCCCAGCCTGTTTAGCTTATCCAGCCACTTTTTTTCTTCGGAGGTGTACGAGCTTTCACCGGGGTTATGGGAGTAGTACCAAAATTTTGCCGTTTCCTTTAAGCTCTTAACGTATTCAATAATCTCCTTCGGATAAAGAACATCGTCTTCAAAATTCAGAATTTCCTCGCTTTCCTCCTCGTATGATTCATCAAACAAGGAGTCTTCCTCAAAATTCTCGCCCGCCAATCCTTCAAATCCCGTTTTTACGCCATATACCTTTTTTGACGTAAAGCACTCATCCAGTAAAAATTTAATGTAGTCGTCTCCTCTGCGACGGCTGTATTTAAAATACAGGATCCAATGGTTTTTTAAATATTCATCATCATTTAGAGGTTTGTTTTTGTTTCTGCCAAGTTCAAAATAGACCTCGCTCCACGCCTCGTTGATGTCCTTGCGCATCTGTTCCTTCTCGGCGTTTAAAAGAGTTCCACTAGAAAAGATTGTTGTCAAATAGATCAACCTATTCTTCAAGATCTCTAAATTTGACAGTTTCTTACCTCTGTTATTCATTGTTTCAAAGGCAACGTATACATCAAAATCATCTTCTATGTAGTGCACGTTGAAATGAAGACGATTCACCAGCTTTCCAAAAAGGATCTGTATGCCGTCTTCGCCGTATAGCTCATAAAGCTCCCAAACCCTTTTATCAAAGAAATTCTTTGCTTGCTCCAAATTCAGAGTATAAAAGGTCTCTTGCAGATTTCCTGAGGCCCCCTCTCCCAAAATATTATACCTGAGAAAAGAAAAACTGGGGTTGTCCTGTTCGTAGCCAAATTTATACGCCTTCAAGATCATCTTTGGGCGTTGGTATTCCACAATATATCTTGCCTTGATTTCGGAAAGAGCATTATTATTTAAATACTCTATTCCGTTTTTCTCAGCCAATTGAACAATAGCGTTCACAAGAATCACAAAGGTCGTCAGTCTTTGCTGTCCGTCCACAACGTGATATGCCTCATAAGCATTTTGCTCAATCAACCACTTTTCCTCAGACCACAAACTATACTCGTTGGGTTTCAGTTTTTTTAACGACAACATTCCCGTATAGTGGTACCGACCTTCGGAAAGATTCCACAAATCATCCCAAAAGTCGGAAAGTTGCGAATATTGCCACGCATATCCGCGCTGATAGTCGGGAATCCTGAAAATCTTTTTGTCAAACAATTTAGAAAGGGAGGTCATTCCGTTCATATCAAGTCCTTTCACCCTTCAAGGGTTTTGAAGATCTTCTGCCACACCCGCTCGTCCTGGGCGGTGATGGCGTGCCAGTCAAGGGAAGAAACGAAGGCTTTTCTTTGCTCGTCGCTCTCAAGCTCCTTTTTCTTTTGCTTCTTCTGCAGGAGCGCCGTATACTCCCCAAGGCGCTTCACGGCGTCCTCCGTGTAGTTGGGGTTGTGTCCCTTGTTCTTTTCAAGGAGGAAGGACACCCTTTCTTTGTCCTTCAACGCATCCAAAAGGGGATCGAAGTGCATCTCCCTTGTCACCAGCGGATCGTTTTCCGAATAGATCAGCAGGACGGAGGCGGTGGTGTTTTTCAGCGTTTCAATGCCGTCAAAGTCGGCGTACCTGCCGTTTTCCCGCCGTTCAAAGGCGTGAACGGCATCGGCAAATCCCCTTGGGAGCTTTTTGAAAAAGCAGTCGATCTGCCTTTTTACCGAAACGAAGCCCGAGATCACCACCAGGTGGGCAATTTCCGGGTGGAGGGCGGAGATATTCATGGTGGAATAGCCGCCCCAGCTATGACCGATCACCGAAAAACGGGTATCCTTCAGCCCTTCCTCGCCTTTTAGCGCCTGCAAGCAGGCGTCCAGATCGGAAAGGGAGCGTCCAAGACCGCAGGTGCCCTCCCCCTGTGACTCCATACAGCCGGTGTGATCGTAGGAAAAGACGGTATAGCCCTCGCGGCAAAGGCGCTCGATCTCCTTCATATAGGAGCGGTGTCCCCCACCAAAGCCGTGGTCAAAGACCACAAGTCTTCCCTTTTTGGGGTTGTCGTAGTGGTAAAAATAGCCCTTCAAGGTCTTGCCCTGCCCGTTATCGAAGGTATAGGGGCGGGCAGAGAGCCCCTCAAAATCGGCGGCGGAAAAATAGTAGGCAAGTCCCTTATCGTCGCACCGCGAAGCAAACTGCTTTTGATATCTCTTCACGATCTGCTTTTCAAAAATCATCTTTTTCCTCCGTTTTTGCCCCTTTGGGCTTTGTTTTTTGGTATAATGGGCTCTTTTCAGCCCTCTTTTGCGCCAAGCTGCAGCTCTTCGGCGTGCTCCTTCATTGCCGAGATGCAGATCTCCGCCACCTGCTTTACCTCAAGCCCCAGCATCTCACACCCCTTCTTGATCAAATCTCTATCGCACTTTGCGGCAAATTTCTTGTCCTTGAACTTCTTCATAAAGGAGGACACCTCCATATCGGTGATGCCCGCGGGGCGCATTCTTGCCGCCGCCTGAATGATGCCCGTCAGCTCGTCCACCGTGTAAAGCGCCTTTTCCATATTGGTCAGAGGCTCCACGTCGCACACGATCCCATAGCCGTGGGCAAGGATGGCGCGCACCTCCTCTTCGTCAAGTCCCGCCGCAAGAAGGGGCTCCTTGGTGTGCTGCAGATGCTCCTCGGGGTGCTGTTCGTAATCGTAATCGTGCAAATAGCCGATTGCCATATAGTGTTCTTTATCCTCGCCGAAATAGTCGGCAAAGCCGCCCATTGCCGCCATCACGTTTTTGGCGTGCAAAAAGAGATGCTCTTCGGTGGTGGTGGTTGCAAGAAGCTCCTTGGCTCTTTCAAGTGTAAGCATATATTTTTTCTCCCGTCCTTGGTTTTTTCATCCTTCAGTATAGCACAATCTCCCTTAAAAGTCAACAAGAGGGCAAACGCAAAAAGCGGGCGCCGATGCCCAACTTCTCATAAAGAAGCTGAGCATAGACACCCGTTCAAGATTCTTTTTTTATCTGTGCAGTCTGGTCTCCTCCCACTTTTTGTAGACCAGCCTGCGCACAACGTTATCAAAAAACAGATAGACGCCGATGGTGAAGGCAAGCGCCAGCACAAGCTCGATGAAAACGAAGGGGCTTGCAAGAATCATCGAGGCATAGCTGAAAAGGAGCGCCAAAGACGCCGCTACGCAATAGACCACCCCGTCAAGGGTTCTGCCCTTGATGGTCTTGATGAAGGCGGTCACGTTCTCTTTGGTAAATTCTTTGTCGGCAAAATACGCCAAAAAATCTCTCTTATGAGAGCCGTTGTCTCTCAAATTCCAGAAGATGGGCAGCACGCAAAGGATGCCCGCCGCAAAATGGGCAAGAGCGCTTGAAATAATGTAGGAGGCAAAGCTCGTTGACTCAAAAAAGAGATTTGCCACCGTCATGGTCAGCGCCCGCAGAACGTAGTCTCGCACCAGCCCTACCACGATCACCGTGACGACGATAAACAGAAATCTTCCAAAACGTCCTTTCATAAAAGCACACCTCTCATTTTCTTTCATTCAGTATAACACAAAAGCGCTCTGCTGTCAATCAACCGTCGGTTGACTTTCTTCTCCCTTTCGGCGACTTAATTAAGGGCAGACCGCAAACGCCCCCGCACAGCTCGTTTTCAAGGGGCGTGACCGTTCCGCAAAGGGGGCAGACCGTTTTTCCCTCGGGAGAAAGCGGGAGGGGATAGGGGAGGCCCGAAAGGAAAAGAAGCTCTTTTCCTTCCTCATAGATCTGCTCGTAGCGCTGGGGCGCTTCAAAATGATGAAGCTTCCCCTCGTGGTCCTCCACGGTGAAGCGCACGTAAGGCACGTCGATCACGTAGGTACGAACGCGCACCCCCGCGCCGCCCTTGCGCACTCTTTTCACGTAAAATTCCTTTCCGACCACCCTGCCAGAAAAGCTCCTTTTGTAATACTGCCAGGGCTTTAAGAAAAGGGGCGGCAGGAGCAAAAACAGAGCGGTCAGGGGGGCGGCATCTCTGCTTGTAACCACCAAAAAGGCGACTGCCGCCTCCAAAAGGAGGAGCTTTAGCAGCTTTTTCATCCGCCTTTTTCTTCTTGCCGAAAACACCTCGGGATACCGCTCCTTGACCAGAGCGATCAGCTCTTTCGTTTCATTCATTTCTCTAAACCTTTCTGTCGATCACGTCCCGCTCCAAGGCGTTGATAAAGGCGCTGCCTGTGTAAATTTCATATTTTCCGATCTCGTCACCGTTGTCAAGCTCGGCAATCTTCCCGCAAACCGACGTATAAAGGCTCTTGCACACGGGGCTCACGATGATGATCCGCTTATATTCCGAAGGAAAGCCGCAAAGAAAATGGTCCTCGAAGGAAAAAACGTCTTGTCTGAAAAAACGGATCTTATATAGCCGCGCACCCTCCAGCTCTTCTCCGCGGTCAAAGAAAAAGAGAGGAGTGTTTCTGCCATGGGCGCTGACCATCTTGCAGGCGTAGCTCTTTTCCCCCACCGACACGGTGAAGGTGGGCTCATCACCCTCAAACCACCGAAAAAGGGACAGATAGGGGCGGTGAAGGTCGGTAAGCCGATAGCCTCTGCTATCGCAGGACCTTTTGAGCGCCTTATAAAAGCGGGCGCGCTTAAAAACGCCGTTTAAAAAACGGGCAAGAGGGACGCCCACCACCAAAAGCAGAATGGGGATGAGGGTCTTGGGAGTGGTGAACAGCAGAACGATCAGCTTTATAAAAAAGACCAAATGCATATAGTAGCAGGTCAACAGCGTGCCGCCAAGCAGATAGACTGTCATAGCGGAAAGCAGTTTTTTCTCTGCCTGCCCCGAAAGCCCCCTTCTTTTTTTGTCTTTTTTGCCCCTTTTCATGCCCAAAGCATCCTTGATCCGATGGGATTCCTCCTCTTTTTGTGGACTTTTCCGTTCAAGCTGTCTTGAGGCACTGTAGCGAGCAAGGATCGAAAGGACGAGCAGACAAAGCACGAGGGGCAAAAAGAGAATGGCTTTTTGCAAAAGTCCGTCCTCCCCCTGAAAAAAGAGGGCACAGGGGGCGGCAAAAAAGACTTTCAGAGGAAACAGCCAAAAAATTAACGAAAAAACGCCCAGCTCCGCCCACAGCCGTTTTTCAAAGAAATAGAAGGACAAGGACGGCTTTTTGCCCGATGCTTCCTTTGCGGCAAAATACCGCTTTCTGAAGTCGGCGCTATAGTCCGAAAGGATGCGCTTTGAGGAAAAGAAAACGGCGGGGAGAAGCAGGGTGGCAAAAAGAGAAGACAACAGAGGGCGTTGCGCCTCAGCAAAAAAGAACAGCTCCGACCCCCACCAGCAAGCCGCCGCCACAAGAAGCCAGGCGAAATACAGCTCAAAGGATTCCTTTACGGTTCGCTTGACTGTCTTTGCCCGTTCTACGATCATTTTGTATGATAATTGCACAAAACCACCTCTTTTTTTGTCAAAAATCCGCACACTTTCTTTTTCGTCAGTATATCATACAGACCCCCTTCTGTCAAGAGGATTTCCTTCCTTTCAAGAAAAAAAGCGCGCCCGAAGGATCGGACGCGCAGGGATCACGCAAGAGTAATCGTATATTTCATATTCACCGTTTCGTAGCCCAGCGCCCTTGCATTTTGCTCCTCTGACTCTTCTTCAAAGGGCAGAACGTTAAAATGCTCGTCACAGATCCCGCAATCGGCGGCGGTGATCCCGCCGCAAAGATAGCAAAATGCGTAAGGCAGGATCCCCTCCTCCAAAAGCCGCGCCGCCACGAAGGAAAGCACAGCTCTTGTAAAGGTCTCTTCGGGGTGCTCATAAAGCATCGAAACGTTCAGCTCGGTGTTCATCCGCAGATCTCCCACCTTCGCAAGATGCCCCTGCACCTGCCCCACGATCCGCTCGTCCTTGAAGATGCCGTAGTGTAATTCCGATTTTAAACCAAGGCTTCGGTAGTAGTTTTCCTTTGCCCCCTCGCTTGCCCCTATAGCTTGAAGATACTCCTCGTAAACCGCCCGATCCCTTTCGGGGTGCAGGCATTTTACGGTATAGCCCGCGGGCAAGGGCAGATCGGGAGCTTTTTTGCACACCCTGCGAGGGGCACGCTCCAAGGTTCCAAAGAATACGCCCCGCGCCTCCAGCTCTTTTTTGACGGTCGCCTTGTCATCAAGGGTAAAAAAGGAAAATTCTCTGCCGCGGTCGCTAAAGGTCTTAACGTAGTCTGCAATCGTATCGTAGTCGTCGGCAAAGACCGTTGCCCATTCAAGCTTTCCGTCATATTCGGTACACCACAAAAAGCCCTCCGAGGGGGTGCTTTTCGTCATCACGGCGCCGCCAAAGCTCTGCATACGCATGGCGTCAAAGCCATAGGCGATAGCGTTTTTTAAAAGAAGCACGTCCACCGCTTCACCAATTCTTGCCTGCCTGAACTCGGGGTACGATCGCTCCAAACGCCGTCCGAGCGTGGCGTTCAGTCCGAAATCCTTATGGGGCAGACCCTCACGGACCGCCCGTTCTCTATATGCGGAGGGCGTCATCCCGCATTCCTTACGAAAGGCTCTTGAAAAGCTTTCGGCAGAGCTGTAGCCGCACTCCAGCGCGATTTGAAGAATGCTCATCTTCGGTCTGTTTCTCAAATACACCCTTGCCCGCCAATTGAGGCGCAGATAGCGGATATACGCCATTAACGTAAAGCCGGTATGCTCCAAAAACAAGCGGTTGAAATGGTCAACAGACAGCCCGCAATGCGCCGCCACCCGATGGGCGCTCAGATCCTCGTCCTCTAAATGGGCGTGGATATAGCTAACGGCGGCGGTGATCTGATCTCTATGATTCATATGCTTGCTCCTTTCTCTTTTTTGCATCTGCAGTATACCATAAAAACGCCCTTTTGTCTTGACTTTCAGCGTGATTTTTCAGCTTTTTCTTGACTTCTTCTCTTTTGTGTGCTACCATAGGGGCAGTTTTAAAAAACGAGGTGTCTTATGCTTGTCTTTCATACCGACCTTGCGGGGGCGATCTCCCAAAAGGAGCTTTTATATTTTGCCGAAACAAGGGCGGTGAGCCGTCAGGTGGAAAAGGAATACCTGATCAATTCCCTTTTGGAGGAGGAAAACCTCCTTTCTTCGCTGATTGCCGAGGGGCAGACCCCGGGAGAAAGCCTGAAAAGGCTGGCGTGCTCCGATCTGTCCGCCCTTTTTGCCCGCACACCCGACCCTCTTTTTGAGGGGTATACCCCCTCTGCCCTGCGCACGGCAGGCTTTGCCGAATACGACGCCTCCCTCAAGGAGCTTTTGGAAAAAAAGGACGAAAGTGCCCTGCTTGAAGGGTTACTTGACCACTACCGCGCCTTCGGCGGAGGAAAAGAGGCGCGTTTTCTTGCCTGCAAGTGGCAAAAAGGGGCGCTTCGGGGCATTTCTAAGCCCGACTTTGCCGATCTTTCAAGCCTCTTTTGCTTGGAGCGGCAAAAGGAGGAGCTACAGGCAAACGTGGAAGCCTTCCTTAAAGGAAAGCCCTATAGAAACGTCCTGCTTTACGGCAACAGCGGTTGCGGAAAGTCCTCCATGACCAAGGCGCTCCTTTATAAATACTATAGGGAGGGTCTGCGCCTTGTGCAAATCTCCAAGGAAGATTTGGAGGAGCTTCCCGCCCTTTTGGAGGTGCTTTCCTCAAAGCAGTTTTTCTATCTGGTCTTTATGGATGATCTGTCCTTTGAGGAGGGCGACAGGGGCTACAAGTCACTGAAGGTGGTTCTTGAGGGCGGAGCGGAAGGACAAAGCCAAAACGTCCTTTTCTGCGCCACCTCCAACCGCCGCCATCTTGTCAGCGAAAGCTTTGCCGAAAGACAAGGAAGTGACGTGCACGCCGCCGACACCATGAACGAAAAGCTCTCTCTTGCCGAGCGCTTCGGTCTGCGCATCGCCTTTTTTGCCCCAAGCCAGAACGATTATCTGAAGATCGTCTCCTCCCTGCTTGAAAAGGAGGGGCTTGCCTTCAACGAGCAGACAAAGCAGGGCGCTTTGCGCTTTGCCACCCTTGCAGGAGGCAGATCGGGCAGAACGGCAAGACAGTTCGTTTCTTCTCTTCTTTCGGAGAAATGACCTCTATCCCCTCTTTCCATAAACCAAACGGGACTTTTCCTTTTGGAAAAGTCCCGTCAGTCTGTCGAAAAAGCTATTTGGGGCTTTGCCCCAAACCCCATTTAGGAGACTTTTTGAAAAAAGTCCCCTAAAAACCCTCAAAAACTTTGGATGAATGGGTAGTTTCAAACCCGTTTTTCTTTTAAAGAGGGGATTATCGATACGCTCACGGGACTTTTCCAAAAGGGAAAGTCCCGTTTTTCTTAGTTATTTCACCGTGCCGTACTGCCAATCGATGATGCCGCCGAATTCCTTCACGTTGGTATATCCAAGATCTGCAAGGCTTTGCGCGCCGATCTTGCTCCTTCTGCCCGAGCGGCAGTACACAAGGATCAGGGCGTCCTTGTCAGGCAGCACCTGCTCTGCCCTCCGGTCGATCTCCGTATAGGGCAGCAGGACGGCGTTTTCTATGTGCCCTTCGTCGTATTCACTCTGCTCTCTCACGTCAAGAACGATGCAGTTGCCCTCGTCCATCAGTCTTTTTGCCTCATCCTGAGAAATACACTTGTAGCTCACTTTTTCTTCTTCACTTTCGCTTTGCTTATCTTCCGATAAGGCGGGAAAAGAGGAGCCCTCCTCTTCTCTGCCCGCGCTTTCGGGACTTTGATCTTCCCCTCCTCCGCTCTCTTCTTTGGCTTCAGCGGTGGTCGACTGCCCATTGCAGGACGGCAAAAGCCCGCAAAGAAGGGTCGCCGCCGCAAGCAGGCAAAGCAGTCTTATCCATCCGATTTTTCTTGTTTTCAAGATCTTTTCCCCCTTTTCTTTGTTAAAAGATAGCTTTTGGCGATCATTCTGTTGATAAAGGGCTTCGGCACGCTGCCGTCAAGCACCACGGTGATCCAGTGGGTCTTGTTCATATGATAGGCAGGCAAGATGGCGTCAAACAGCTCTCTTGCCACCACCCCGTCCTCGGGATCTGCCTTTAAATTGAGCAGCTCCAGAGGCTCTTCCCCCTGTCTGCCCACCTTTTTTGGATGCACCTTCATCAACAGCCCGAACCACTTGCCGCTGTCGCTATGCCGAAGAACGGTGGTGACGAAATCCTCTTCAAAGGGCTGATCGCTTGTGGCACCCTCAAGAGACAGAGCGTAGTCAAGCACCGCCTGCCATTCTGCTGAAAAGCGTTCTTCCATTTCAAAGCACCTCAAGCTCGTACTCTGCCGAGCCGTAGCCGAGCTCCAAGGCGCAGTCGATGGTGTATGCGCCGTTTCTTGACTCGATGCGGCGGATGAGATGCTCCTTGCCGGGATCATCGGAGGCATAGACCAGATCAAGGCAGGCGCGGTCGATGGCGATGGGGTCGGTGCTTGCAAGCACGCCGATATCGCCCATGCAGGGATCCTCCGCCACCGCACAGCAGTCGCAGTCCACCGACATATTCTTCATCACGTTGATATAAAGGATCCTGCCGCCAAAATAGTCGATCACAGAGCCTGCCGCGTCTGCCATGGAGGAAAGGAAGGCGTCGTGGTCAGCCGTCCAGATCTTCTCGGGCTCTCCCGCACCGTGGATATACGCCTTGCCAAAGGAGGAGGCAACACCAATGGAAAGCTGCTTTAACGCCCCGCCGTAGCCTCCCATGGGGTGACCCTTGAAGTGGGAAAGGACCAGCATAGAATCATAGGAGGCGATGTCCTTGCCCACATAGTTTTTGTGAATGGTCTTCCCCTTTTTAATGGCAAGCTCCAGATCGGGTCCCTCCGCATCCAGCAGATCCACGGGGAAATATCTGTCCCAGCCGTGCTTTTTGATCAGCTCCTTATGCTTTGCGGTGGTGTTTCTCTTGCCCTCGTAGGCGGTGTTGCATTCCACCACCGTCCCACCCGTTTTTTCGATCACCGGACGCCAGAAATCGGGGCGCAGGAAGTTCTGGTTGCCCTCCTCGCCCGAATGGACCTTCACAGCCACGCGAGAGCCCAGCTTGTTTTTGCCCTCGTTTTCAATCAGCTTTTCAAAAAGCGCCAGCACGCTCTCGGGGGTGATCTCTCTTGTGAAATAGACCTTGCTCATGGTAAATCTCCTTTATCGCTTATGAATAGTATCGGGGAATGAAAAAAGTGCGGAGTGCTCATTCTGCTTTCTTATCCGTTTTCAGAACCTCCAACAGCGCCCTGCAACCCTTGTCGATATCCTCAAAGGCTTCTCCAAAGCCGCCTGTGTACCATGGATCTGCCACCTCGCCCCCTTGCGGGGTGAGGTCAAGCAGCTTTTTGCATTTGCACTCGGGGTCGCCACCGAAAATGCGGTGCATCCCCCGCAAATTGCTCTCGTCCATACAAAGGAAAAGATCGTATAAGGGGTAGTCCTCTCTTTTTAACTGCACGGCGCGATGCTCCAAAACGGGCACGCCTCTTCTCTTCAGCTCCGCCCTTGCAGGAGGATACATGGGATTGCCCACCCCGCGGTAGATCTCCTCACTGCTCACCGCAGAGGAAAACGCCTCGATCCGCCCCTGCAAATGGGCATCTGCGATCATCTTTTTAAAGAGCATTTCTGCCATCGGACTTCTGCAGATGTTGCCGTGGCAGACGAACATGATCCTTTTCATCTCGCTTTCCCCCTTCTTTTTCTTTATTCTACCACATTCCCGCAAAAAATACAAGTTCTTTTTCGCCTTCGCCCCTCCTTCTCTCGCTAAAATTTCTCCAAAAAATTCCAAAATAGGTATTTACATTTATTAGAGTTTGTGCTATAATATTCCATAGAAAAGCAAAGGAGAAACGACTATGAACAAAACGGCATTTCCCCCCAAAGAATACGTGTTGACCAACGGCAGACACAGAGTGCGCTACACCCTCATTGAACAGCAGACGTCGGAGGAGGGTGCGCCCCGCCCTGCCTTTTCGCTCATCGTGGAAAGGGACGGCGAGCGTGCCGTCCTTGAAGATTTCACCCACGAAAGAAGCAAGGCACTGCCTTTGCTGGAGCAGTTTTATCTGGGCACGGTCCTGCCCGAGGAGGTGGAGGGCATCGGCGAGGACCTGCTTTCCGATTTCGACTTCGTAGAGTGAAAAGCGGTCTGTCCGCTTTTAAAA
Organism: Clostridia bacterium; assembly: GCA_017465885.1. GTDB lineage: Bacteria > Bacillota > Clostridia > Oscillospirales > CAG-272 > UBA11512. Next base: position 19,235 of record JAFTVG010000024.1, read on the forward strand.
AAATTTGTCCCTCCTTGAAAAAAAATATTGATATTCGGCAAAAAATGTGCTATACTGCTATCAGAAATTTTGTGTATTCAGGAGCGGATTATGAAAAAGATCTACGAAGGCAAGACCAAGGATGTATACAGACTTGAAAACGGCAACGTACTTTTGAAGTTTAAAGACGACTGCACCGGCAAGGACGGTGTGTTTGATCCCGGCGAAAACGCCGTAGGACTGACCATCGAGGGCATCGGCAAGGCAAACCTTGAAACCTCAGTCTACTATTTTGAGCTTTGCAACAAGGCAGGCATCAAGACCCACTACGTTTCTGCAGACGTGGAGAATGCAACCATGGAGGTCCTCCCCGCAGAGTGCTTCGGCAAGGACAAGGGCGGAAACGGCTTGGAGGTCATCTGCCGTCTGGTTGCCACCGGAAGCTTCATCCGCAGATACGGCGAATACATCAAGAACGGCACTCCTCTTGAGGGAGGGTACGTGGAATGCACCTTCAAGAACGACGAGAAGGGCGATCCCCTGGTAACCGGCGAAGGTCTTGTTGCGCTGGGCATCATGACCCCCGAAATGTTCGAGAGCTTGAAGAAGCAGACCCTTGCCATCACCAAGATCGTGGCAGACGACTTGAAGACCATCGGTCTTGACCTGTGGGACATCAAGTTTGAGTTCGGCTACAACAACGGCGAGGTCATCCTCATCGACGAGATCGCCTCGGGCAATATGCGCGTTTACAAGGGCGACACCATCGTTGATCCCGTAGAGCTGACCAAGCTCATCCTCAACAGATAATTGAGCCTATTCACAAAAAAACCACCCTTTTCCCGCGGGAAAAGGGTGGTTTTTGATGTTTTTAAAGGGTATTGTGGATCTCCTCGGCGTAGCGCACGCCCTCCATGGCGTCCTTGGCGTAAAAATCGGCACCGATCATGGAGGCGTATTCGGGAGTGAGCACCGCACCGCCCACCATCACACGGGCAAAGGGGGCTTTTTCGTGGATGAGGCGCACCGTTTGCTCCATTGCGGGCACGGTGGTGGTCATCAGGGCGCTGAGTCCCACCAGGGGGGCTCTTACTTCCAGAGTCTTTTCAAGAACCTCCTCTGAGGAAACGTCCTTGCCCAGATCGTAAACGGCAAAGCCGTAGTTTTCAAGAAGGAGTCTGACGATGTTCTTGCCGATATCGTGGATGTCGCCCTTCACGGTGGCAATCACCACGGCACATTTGTCCCCTGCTCCTGCGGGGATGCGCTCCTTGATCTTGTCAAAGCAGACGCCCGCCGTTTCGGCGCTGATGAGAAGCCCCGGCAGATAGATCCTCTTTTCTTCATACCCCTTGCCCACACGGTCAAGAGCGGGCACGATCCGCTTTTCGATGATCGCAAGGGGATCTTCCTCCTCCAAAAGCCGCAGGGTTAGCCGTGCCGCCTCCTCCTTTAACCCCTTTTCAATGGCTCTGCCAAGAGGACAGCCACCGTTCGTCCCTTCCTCTCCCTGCGCCGCGGCAGGGGCGGCAGAGGCGGGGACAGCGGCAGGACGGCTTTCTGCATAAGAGATATAGGAGACACACTGCCTATCCCGCCCCGAAAGGGCGTTATAGGCGCGGTAGGCGTCCATCATCGCCGAAGAATAGGGGTTCATAATGGCGGCGGACAGCCCCTTTTCCATGGCAAGAGTGAAGAATGCACTGTTGATCAGATCTCTTGCGGGCAGTCCGAAGGAGACGTTAGATACTCCAAGGGAGGTGCGCAGTCCCCTCTTGGTTAACAGCTCCACCGCCTTCAGCGTTTCCTTGGCGGCGTTTTCGTGGGTGCTGACCGTCAGCGCCAGAGGGTCGAAGATCAGATCTCTTGCACAAAGACCGTATTCCTCCGCCCTTTTTAAGATCTTCAGGGCGATCTTCACCCGTCCTTCGGCGGTTTCGGGGATGCCCTCCTCGTCAAGGGTGAGGGCGACCACCAGCCCGCCGTACTTTTTCACCAGCGGGAAAACGGCGTCCATGCTTTCCTTCTTGCCGTTTACCGAATTGACCATCGCCTTGCCGTTATAGCAGCGCAACGCCCCTTCCATCGCCACAGGGTCAGCGGTGTCGATCTGCAGGGGCAGATCGGTCACGCTCTGGATGGACTCCACCGCTTGCCTCAGCATTTTCGGCTCGTCGATCTCGGGCAGACCCACGTTTACGTCAAGGGCGTGCACCCCCTGCTCCTCCTGCGCCACCGCTTCCTTTAAGATGTAGTCCATATCCCCTGCCCGAAGCGCCTCCTTGAAGCGCTTTTTGCCGGTGGGGTTGATCCGCTCGCCGATAAGAAGGGTGGTATCCCCCTCAAAAAGCAGAGCGTGGGTGTAGGAGGAGATGGCAACCTGCTCCTTCCTTGTAAGGGGGACGGGAGAAACGCCCTCCAAATGCTCTCTTAAGGCTTTGACATAGGCAGGCGTGGTGCCGCAGCATCCTCCCGCCAGCCGCACGCCCTTCTTTACAAGAGCGGCAACCGAGCAGGCAAAGTCCTCGGGGGTCAGATCGTAGACGGTCTTGCCCTCTTTTACCCGGGGAAGCCCGGCGTTGGGCTTGCAGAGCACCGGCAGGGAGGCGTATTTCAAATAGTCCTCCACCACGGGGGCAAGGGCATCGGGTCCAAGAGAGCAGTTGACGCCGATGGCATCGGCGCCCATTCCCTCAAGCAGGCTGACCATTGCCAAGGGATCGGCACCCGTCATCAGCTTGCCGTCCTCTCCGTAGGCGTTTGACACGAAAACGGGCAGATCGCAGGACTCCTTTGCCCCAAGCAACGCCGCCTTGGTTTCATAGCTGTCGTTCATCGTTTCGATGAAGATCACCTCCGCCCCGTGCTTGGCACCCAGACGGCAGACGGCAGAAAAGTGCGCCACAGCCTGCTCAAACTCCAGATCGCCGTAGGGCTTCAGCATCCTGCCAAGCGGCCCCACGTCAAGGGCGATCCACTTGGGCTGAAGGGAGGCGCTCTCCTCCTTTGCCCTGCGGGCGTTTTGCAAGGCGGCGGCGATCAGCTCCTCCAGCTCTTTTTCATCGAATTTCAGCGGATTTGCCCCGAAGGTGTTGGCGCAAAGAAGGTTGGTGCCCGCCTCAAAGTATTCTTTTTGGATCTCCACAATCACCTGCGGATGGCTGATATTCCACCGCTCGGAAAGATCGCCGGGGGCAAGCCCCTGCGCCTGCAAAAGACTGCCCATCCCGCCGTCAAGAAGCAGCAGATGGTCGCGCATATAGTCAAGAATGTTCATTTCGTTCTCCGATAATTTATAGATTTAGTAAGGGAGGGGGCGTTCCGCACTCCTCATTGCGCAAGCTTCACCGTGTGAAAATGGCAGAATTCAAAATCTATGATTTTAAACGCAAGCCGATGATCGCCGTCACCGACTTGGAGGGCGACATCAGAAGGCTTTCGTTTAAGGTCACCCCCAGATGCCTTTCGGGCATCAGCGCGGCAAAGACCTCCCTTTGCAGAGAAAGGGGCAGGTCGCCGTAGCCCGGGCTGAATCGGGGAGTCAGCCCAAAGCCCTTTTGGCCGTACTCCCTTGCCATATCGGCGCAAAACAGATCGCAAAGAGCCTCCACCCGCTCACTGCCCGCCGCCTGAAAAAGAAGCGTCTTGTAGGGGGAGAGGCGCATATGCCGAAGGATCATCCGATCGGGTGCCTGCCCCACCGTGGCGGCAAAAAGCAGGATGCGCTCACAGCCGTCAAGCATCTTCTTTAAGTCGGCAGAGGTGGTTTGGGCAAAGGAAAGATCAAGAAGCTCCCCCCTTTTTTGCAAAGCAAGCTCTGTATAGCACACCCGATAGCAAAGCCCTCCTGAAAGCCCGGCGTAGCACTCTTCAAGAGCGCTTTCAAGGGCGGCATCCCCCTTTTTTCCGCCCGCATAGCGGCAAGCCTCGCCATAGTTGACGGCGGGCGCGGGGTAGCTTTTTACCAATACGCCGTTCATACTTTTCCGATGATGTGGGAAAGATTATCGGTGATCTTCTTTGCCACGTCGGGCTTGTTCATCGAATAAACGTGGACGTTGGTGATGCCGTTGGCGTAAAGATCGATGATCTGATCGGTGGCGTAGGCAATGCCCGCCTGCTTCATCGCCTCGGGATCACTGCCGAATTTGTCAACAAGGCTTTTGAAGCGCTGGGGCATAAAGGAGCCCGACAGCTTCAGCGCCCGCTCCACCTGATTGGCGTTGGTAATGGGCATCACCCCGGGGATGACGGGCACGGTGATGCCCGCCTCGCGGATCTTGTAAAGGAAATTGTATAGCAGATTGTTGTCAAAAAACATCTGGGTGGTCAGGAAGGAACAGCCCGCATCCACCTTTTGCTTCAGATAGGCGATGTCCTCCTTCCTGTTTGCGCTTTCGGGATGGATCTCGGGATAGCAAGCTCCGCCAATGCAAAAATCGGGGCATTGCTCCTTTAATTCTCTCACCAGATCCACCGCGTGGCGGTAGCACCAGCCCTCCACGGCACGCTGATCCACCCCCTCGGGAATATCTCCCCGCAGAGCCATCACGTTTTCGATCCCCGCCTCCTTCATGGCGCGGATCTTGCCTCTTACCCCGTCCTTGGTGGAGGCAACGCAGGTCAGATGGGCAAGGGTGGGCACGCCGTGGCGCTCCTTGATGCTCTTGGCGATCTCCAGGGTGTAGCGCCCCGTGCCGCCGCCCGCACCGTAGGTCACGCTCATAAAGGAGGGAGAGATCTCGGCGATCTGCTCCACCGCCTCTCTCACGCTCTCAAATCCGCTGTCGCTCTTGGGCGGGAAAACCTCAAAGGACAGCGACAGCCTTTTGCTTTCAAGAATTTCACTCAGCTTCATAAAACACGTTTTCTTTCTAAAAATTCGTTCTTTTGACCGTATCATTATACTCCCTTCCCACCCTCTTTGTCAAGAAAAAAGAGCCGATGCCCTCCCTCATTTTTGAAAGCGAATAGCACAAAATACAATTATTTTATAAAAATATTGTAAATAATGCGATTTTTGATGAAAATCACCGATGACAACGTCCCTTTTTCGTGGTATACTGTATACACAAAAAAGCGCAAAGAAAGGAGCACGCCATGAAAAAGGAATCCACCGCGGCGTGGGTCACGCCCTCTTACCCAAGCCCTCTTACCAAAAAGGATCGGGAGGTCCTCTCTTATATCCGCACTCACCTCACCGAGCCCCTGAATCTCTCGGGGCTGTGCGCCGCCCTCGGCGTCAACCGCACCACCCTTGCCCTGTCGGTGCGCAAGCAAACCGGTCTTGCCCCCATGCAGTACGTGCGCAGGGAGCGGCTGAAGCTGGCGGCAGAGGCGCTGATCCTTGAACAAAAAAACGTGGGGGAGATCGCTCTTTCCTGCGGCTTTGAGGACGAAAATTATTTCATTCGCGCATTCAAAAGGGAATACGGGCAAACGCCCCTGCAATACCGCCTCTCTCCCGGGGAACAGCACCCCGATCCTCAAAAACAACAGCCCCTGACCCCCGCCCTCTTTGCCGACTACGTGGAAAAAGGACTCGGCAGAGCCATCCTGCTCTTAAGACAGCAGCAGGACAAGGAGCCCTTTAAAAAGCCCTTCCTTGACCACGTTTTCACCTCCGGAGAGATTTTGGGGATCTACGAGCGGGATCTGCTTGACTGCTTTGAGGACAGAAAAGAGCTGCGCGCACTGATCGGGCAGACCCTCCTTGACTCGCTGAAAAAGGACTGCAGAAAGCGTAGCGTGAGCATCCCCCTTTTGCATCTTCTGGGCTTTCGTGAGGAAGTCAGAGAGATCGTGGAGCAGTATTATACCCACGCCCGCGGCGCACTGACCGAAGCGTTAAAAAAGGGACGGTGCTCCTTTGAAAACGAACCCCAAGAGCATCCCTCTCCCGAAACGCTCTATATGAACGCCGCAGGAATACTCGGCCGCTTCGTAAAGCCCGGACAGCGGCGGATGAGAACGGTGCTTTCGGACATTGCCGATTTCTTTGACTACTGTGAGAAGCCGCCCATCCCCTGCGAGCAAAATCCCCTCTATATGATCTACGACGGTATGGGCAGAGAGGCATTCCTTGACGTCTTTGAGGAGATCTGTAAAAGCCACCGCAACGGCGCTCTGTTAAAAAAAGAGTACGATCTGATCAAAGCCCATCCCCCTCTGCCCGACGGCAAAGCGCTTTCGGCAGAACAGATCGTGCAGGCAGTCCACTCCTCCTTTGCGGACGGCGGCTTCCTTTTTGAGCCCGCCTTCGCCCTTTCTCTCGGTCTTACGCCGCAGCAAGAGCTGCAACGGGCGGCAAGAGCCCTCCTTCTTGAAAACGATCCCGCTCCTCTTGCCGTATTCTTCTCCCTCTGCTGTGAAGAGGACCGTGACCCCCGCTTTTCCCGCCCGCCCCTTCCTTTGCCCGTTGGGGAGCTGATCGCCCTTTTTGACCGGTATTATGCCAAAAGCGACGAGCAGTGCCTTGACAAGGCTCAGGCAAGATGGTATCGGTTAACGTGGATAAGCATCCTGCGCATACTGCAGCAGGAAAAGCACGCCCAGCTGGCACCCCTTGCCCAAAGGCTTTTACAAAGCGAAGACCACACCCTGTTTTGCGATGGCTTGATCCTACTTGCGCGCAACTATCGGCTCTGCCACGAGCAGATCCTGCGAGGCGCATTAAATAAAGAGCTTGCTTCACCAAAAAAGAGCATTCACGGCGTCTACGCCCTGATCCTCCTTGCCAAAAAGGGCGAAAAAAACGCCCCCTACGATCTGCTCCCCCTTTATTTTGAAAAAGAAAAGGACAAATGGGATCGCCTGCTGATCGCCAAGGTGCTTTTCAAAACGGGAGAAATGACCGAGGAGCTGCGGCAAGAATGTATGCTCGACCGCCTGCCCGCCATAAGAGAGCTTGCCTGCAGGATCGACCCGGACGTCAGCTTTGCCGAGCTTGAGCGGACGATGCACCTCTAAAGCAGCCGCGAGCAGTAAAAACGACAAAAGTGCGCCCTCCGATGATCGGAGGGCGCACACGTTCATTCGACTTATTTGATCTGATCGTAGTCGCTCTTTTCTTTGAAGCCCATACCCAAAACCTCTCTGGCATCACCGATGACCATAAAGCAGGAGGGATCGATCTTTCTCACGGCGTTGGCAAGCTTCGGCAGCTCCTTGGGCGAAACGAGGCACATCAGCATCAGTCCGTCCTTTCCCGTGTACATTCCCGTGCAGTGCACGCCCGTGACGCCTCTTTCAAACTTTTCCATGATCATCGCCGCGATCTCCTCGTTCTTGGGTGAAAGGATCTGCACCGACTTGGCGGCGTCTCCCAAAAGCACCACCCAATCGGTGATCTTGGAGGAGATATACATGGCGATCACCGAATAGATGGTGACCGAAACGCTCTTGAAGACGATGCCCGACAAAAGGATCACGGCGCAGTCCATCACCAAGATCAGGTTGGCAATGGAAACGTGAGGCAAAAAGCGCTTGATCATCAGGGCGGCGAAGTCCGAGCCGCCCGTGGAGCCGTCCCGTCTGACCACCAGCCCCACGCCCAGGCCCACCAGCACCCCGCCCACCACGGTGGCAAGGATCTTGTCCTCGGTATACTTGGGCAAAAAGTCGGAAAGCCACAAAAACATTGACAAAAAGAGGATCCCCGCCGTGGTCTTCAGCACGGCGTATTTCCCCAAAAAGCGGAAGCCCAGCAAGAAAAGCAGAACGTTTGCCGCCAGGTTGGTGATCCACAGATCCACCCCGAAAAGATGGAGCAGGATGGTACCCACCGAGGAAATGCCACCCGAAGAGATCATATTGGGTGCCAAAAACAGGTTGATGCCTGCCGCTAACACGGCGCACCCCACGAAAATAAATGAAAAATCCAGAATATAGGGCGTTGCTTTGGAAATGCCCTTCTTTTTATTGCTCATAGCGCTCCTTTCAAGCCTGCTCCATCAGCAGGGCAATGCGGGCGGCGCTCTCCTTTAAGCGCACCATACCCGAAAAGATCTCTTCTTCTGCATAGTCGTTCAGATAGGAATCTGCCTCCAACGTCAGATAGCCCCGATAGTCCGCCTCCTTCAAGGCCGCCGCCACCGCTCCGAAGTCGATCTCCATAGAAAAGGGGATCTGATGGGAATCGTGGAGCTTGTCGTTATCGTGGATGTGAAGCGCCTGCAGACGGCTTCCAAGGGCACGGATCATATGGGGCGCGCCCTCCCCCGAGCCCCGCATTTCGGCGTGACCGATATCAAGGCAGGCAACCAGATTTTCGTCCTTTACCGCATTCAGATGGGCAAGAAAGCTTTCCGACGTAGCGCAGGCGGCAAAGGAGGAGCATCCCGCCCTTGAATCCCAATTCCACATATTTTCGGCGGCGATCTTCACCCCGTGCTCCTTGGCAAAGGGAAGCAGCTCAAAATAAAATTCGGCGTTTTCCTCGGGGCTTTTGTTGTTGTCGGGATGGACGATGCAAATCTGCCCGCCCGCCTCTGCGGTACATTCGATGGCTCTTTTCAAATAGGAGCGGATCTCCTTACAGCAGACGGGAAAGGGAGCGTGGGATTGGTTGCAGTGAATGCCGCACTCCTCCCCGATACGCCGCAGATTGCGCACGAAGGCAAGGTAGTTGCTTTTTGCAAAGGGGTGATCGCTTTCGTAAAATCTGCCCTTTGACCAATCGTATCCGCACATGGAAAACATGGACAGATCGTAGGCGTCGAAGCCCGCCTTGGCGTATAGCTCCACCGCCTTTTCTTCGCCGATCCTCGTTGCGGCGGAATGGATCTCGGTAGATATCTTGTGCATCCTTCGTCCTCCTTTTTTCTCTGCTTAATTTCCTCTGCCAAGGGCATCGGAGATCCTTTTGTTTCTTCCCGTGGGCTGATAAAGCTGTATTTTGTTTTTCATAAATGCCAACAGCACCATTTCTATATCGTTATTTCCGATGGGTGCGTGGTGATCGCACATCACCAGATTGTATTGCTTGTTGCCAAGGGCGTAGCAGTCAAGCTCGGGATAGCTTCCCTCCTCCACTCCGCCAAGACCGTCCACCTGCCCTTCGTAAAGATCGCCCAGCCCCAGAACGTGGCCAAACTCGTGCCCGGTCACCGCCTCCAGCTCCAAGAGGTCGTCAAATCTCCCTCCCCGGCTTTGCAGGAAGATCATCTTGCTTCCCATAGCAGACCAGAAGCCGCCCGCCCCCGCAAAGGAACGGCGGTGATAGAGGATGCTTTCAAGCCGTCTTTTTTTCTTGCCCGCAGGCATTTTCTTCACGATGGCACCAAGGCTCCCGTAAAGCCCGCCCGAAAGGGGCGTCACCCTCAGGCGCGCTCTCCTGCCGCCCTCCTCGCTGATCTTCACTTTCACCTGCAGGGGCTGACCGCCAAAAACACGGTATTCGCCCTGCCAAGCTCTGATGCCCCGATATACGGCATCCTTGAAGGCGCGCTCGTCTTTTAGCTCATCGGTATAGCAAAAGCGCAGGAAGACCTGCAAATGCAGGATATTTTTCCCCTTTTTCCGTTCAAGAAAGGCGTTTACGGGGTATCTTTTGCCAAGACGGTTAAGAACGATCTCCTTGCCCTCAAAATCGGATAGCGGCAGATCGCCCCGCCTTTTGAGCCGTCCGAAGGCGCGCTCGTAGCGTATGCGGCAAAAGGCATCAAGCAAAGCCCGTCCCTCCCCGCTTCCCGACCTTGCCATACGAGAAAGGATCCAAAGCGCCCGGCGCTCCCCCTCCACTTGATCTGCAAGGATCTCTCCTTCAAAATAAAGGCGGGCAACAAGAAGTGATGCCTGCGGATGTCCCAGATCCTTTGCCTTTAACAGAAGGGATAGTCCCTGCGCCCGCACTTCGGCGGGGGCGTCCTTTTCAAAATAAAGCGCTCTGCCCTGCTCATACAGCGCCGCGCGCTCTTCTTTTGCATTCACGGTCATCCCCCCTCCCTTTTATTATACTCCACTTTTTTTCTTTGTCAAGGCAAAAAAGAAAGCCGCGGGCTTTGCGCCCGCGGTCCCTTCTTCGATAAAGCCCTTTTCAAGCCCCGCTCAGCCGTCCTTTAATTCCTTCACGGTATGATCCTTCACAGGCGCCTCCACGTAGGCAAACAGCTCGTCAAGATCGGCGGTCAGCTTATAAAGATCGGCGCAGTTTTCTCTGATGAAGCTCTTCTTCATCGCCTGCTGCATCACTTCCTCCAATTCGTTATAGTAGCCCTTCACGTTATAAAGGACGATGGGCTTGTTATGACGGCAAAGCTGCTTGGAGGTGAGGATCTCGAAGTGCTCCTCAAAGGTACCGATGCCGCCGGGAGCAACGATGAAGGCGTCGGCGTTGTCTTCCATGGTCTGCTTGCGCTGACGCATGGTCTCGGTGAAGATCAGCTTGTCGCACTTATCGTAGATGGCCTCCACGCCCTCCTCCTCAAAAAACTTGGGGATCACGCCAAGCACGTATCCGCCTCCCTTATGCACGCCCCTTGCGGCGGCGCCCATCAGACCGTTTCCGCCTGCACCAAAGACCAGGCTGTGTCCTCTTTTTGCCATTTCTTCACCCAAAAGCTCCACCTTTTGGATGTATTCGGGATCAATGGTGGGCGAAGCCGCACCAAATACGCAAATTCTCATAACTCTCTCCTTTCAAAACGTTCTACAGTATATTCCCTGCCCTTTCTTTTGATGAAGCAGTAAGGCAGCTTCGTTTAAAGCCCTTTAAAACTTGGTGTAGCAGAGCTTCTTCATCAGCTCCACGTCCAGCTCGTATTCGGACATTTCCAAATTCTTTTTTAAATGCTCAAGACGGGAGGATGCCACCAGCGGCACGATGGTGGGTCTTTCGGGAAGCTTGTCCGAGTTCATCAGCCAAGCAAGCACCAGAGACGAGGGGGCAAGCCCCAGCTCCCCTGCGGTGTCCTGCAACAGATCCCATCTGCCGTCCTTGACGTACTTGTCGGGCAGTCTCTTTTCGTCGTCATAGCCACCGGATGCAAGGCAGGAATAGGTGACCATAGGCATATTGTTTGCCTTCAGGTAGTCCAAGCGCTCCTCGGAAACGTTCAGGTTCAGGGGGGTGGAGGAGTCTCTGCCCGCCTTGGTGTAAAGGAAGCTGTACTGGGGCTGGTTGACGGTGAAATCGGTAAAGCCGTTTGCCTTTGCAATATGCTTTGCCTCGCAGATCCGCCAGGTATAGTAGTTGCTCACGCCCAGCGCCTTCACCTTGCCCTTCTTCACCAGCTTGTCAAAGGCTTCCATCGTCTCTTCAAGAGGGGTATTGAAATCATCCACGTGGGCGTAGTAAAGATCCAGATAGTCGGTGTTCAGCTTGCGAAGGCTCTCGTCGCACCAATATTCGATCTGACTTGCCTTGAGTCCCTGATGCTCCCCGTGGCGGTCGTAGCCCACCTTGCTTGCCAGCACGATCTTGTCTCTGCCGCCCTTTTCCTTTAACCACTTGCCGATGAGCACCTCGCTCTCGTCGCCCGTGGCGCCGGGCATCCAGTGAGCGTAGTTGTTGGAGGTGTCGATGAAGGTGCCGCCCATATCCACGAAGAGATCAAGCTCCTCCATAGAGGTCTTCTCGTCGATCTGCGTGCCCATCATCATAGTGCCAAGGCACATATTGCTCACGTCCAGTCCCGCTCTTTCAAATCTGATCTTTTTCATTGTCCTGTTCCCTTTCCTTGATCTATCCCTTCCGCCCCTTGAAGGACGGCTCTGTTCCATTTCTGCCCCAAAGGGGCTTTCTTTTATTATAACACAGTTTTTTCCATCTTACAATGGGCAATTTCAAAAAAACTCAGCCCAAAAGGACGTCTGAGATCAACATCAGGCAAAAGCCTGCAAGCAGTGCGTAGGTCGCCCCCCGCTGGTTGCCGTGGGCGTGGGTCTCGGGGATCATCTCGTCGCTGATGACGTAGAGCATCGTTCCCCCCGCAAAGGCAAGAGCAAAGGGCAGGATGGCTGAAGAAATACTGACAGCAAAATAGCCGATGAAGGTGCCCACCACCTCGATCACGCCGGTCAACGCCGCAATGAGAAAGGTCTTTTTGGGGCTGACGCCTGCAGCAAGCATAGGCGCGATGATGACCATACCCTCAGGGATATTCTGCAAAGCAATGCCTCCTGCGATCAGCAGCGCCCCCGACAGATCGCCCGTACCGAAGCCCACGCCTGCGGCAATGCCCTCGGGCAGGTTATGTATGGCAATGGCAGTAACGAACAAAAGCACCTTGGAAAGGCGTCTGTTGTCGTGCGCCTCCTGCTCAACGCCCACCATCCGATGTAAGTGCGGCACCAGCTTGTCAATGAGGTTCAAGCAAAAAGCACCCACGAAAATGCCCGCGACCGCCACGGGCAGACCCCATTTCCCGCCGTACTCAAGGGCCGGCAGGATCAGTCCCAGCACCGCGGCAGCAAGCATCACCCCTGCGGCAAAGGACAGCACCACGTCTGAAAATTTGTGGGATTGCTTCTTGAAGGCAAAGCCCACCAGCGCTCCGATCAGGGTAGCGCCTCCCACCCCAAGGGCGGTCAATAACACGGGAATCATCTCATCCCTCCTTTCAACCAAAAAGCAGAAGGGGGTGTCTCCCATTTGCAATTTGAGACACCCCCACGCCGTATACCTTCTATATTACGCCATCATGATCTCGGAGATCACGTCAAGCACCTTATCGTGGCATCCGCCGCATCCGGTGGAGCAATGGGTGATGGCCTGCACCTCGCGGAACAGTCCGATCACGTCCTCAAGCTTGCTGTGGCCTTCCAGCGCATCTGCAATGTCCTTGTAGCTTACCTGCTTACAGTTGCATACGATATAATTTTCTTTCATAACAGTTCTCCTTTTTGTTTTTTATATTAAGACACCAGCTCGTTTGCCAGCGCCTTCAGCTCTGAAATATTCTCCTCGCTTACTGCCGAGAGGATCTTCACCGTGCTTTCGGCATAAGTCAGCTCCTTGCTCTTTTCAAGCATTCCCTTCATCACCTTAGTGGCAACGGGCGCCCAGCTTCCGTTTTCGATGAAGGCAACGGTGCGCTTCTGATAGTTTCTCTCGGTGAGATGGTCGATAAAGGTGCGCATAAAGGGGAAGACGTCGCCGTTATAGGTGGTGGTGGCAAGCACCAGCTTGCTGTAGCGGAAGGCATCCTCCACCGCCTCTGCCATATCGTCTCTGGCAAGATCGGCTACTGCCACCTTGGGGCATCCTGCCTCCTTTAACATCTCGGCAAGCATCAGCGCCGCCTTTTTGGTGTTGCCGTAGACCGAGGTGTAGGCAATAAGCACGCCCTCGTCCTCGGGACGGTAGCTTGACCAGGTATCGTACAGTCCGATATAGTAAGAAAGGTTCTCTTCCAGAATGGGTCCGTGCAGAGGGAGGATCTTGGCAATATCCAGCCCCGCCGCCTTCTTTAACAGTGCCTGCACCTGGGCGCCGTATTTGCCCACGATGCCGATATAGTATCTTCTTGCCTCGCAAGCCCAGTCCTCCTCCACATCAAGAGCACCGAACTTTCCAAAGGCGTCTGCCGAGAAGAGCAGCTTTTCGCTCTGCTCGTAGCTGAGCACCACCTCGGGCCAATGCACCATAGGGGCGGTAACGAAGGTCAGGGTGTGCGCGCCCAAGGACAGGGTGTCGCCCTCGCCCACCACCAGGCGTCGGTCGGCAAAGTCATCACCGAAAAAGTTCTTCATCATCACGAATGCCTTTGCCGAGGCAACGATCTGCGCCTGCGGATACTTTTTTGCGAATGCCGCAATGCCCGCAGAGTGGTCGGGCTCCATATGATGCACGATCAGATAGTCGGGGCTCCTGCCTTCAAGCGCATGTTCAAGGTTTTCAAACCACTGCGCAAGGAAATTGCCGTCCACCGTGTCGGTCACGGCAACCTTCTCGTCAAGGATCAGATAGGAATTGTACGCCATACCGTTTTCCACCACGTACTGTCCCTCGAACAGATCCACCTGATGATCGTTTACTCCAATGTATTTTACACTATTCGTTATATTCATTTTCAAATCCTCATTTACACGATTCTATGTAAGTAGTATATCACAGTTTTTTCCATTTTGCAATGACTTTTTATAGAATTTTCCCGTCGGTGGAAACCACCGCCACCTGCACGGGGATCTGCTTGCCGCTCTTTTCAAGGGCGCGCATCAGCTGATACTGCAGTCCGCCGCAGCAGGGAACCTCCATACGTAAAAGGGTCACCGAGGAAATCTCGTTGTTTTTAAAGATCTCCGCCAACTTTTCGCTGTGATCCACCGGATCAAGCTTGGGGCAGGCGATCAGGGTGATGCGTCCCGCCATAAATTCCTCGTGGGTGCGGGCGTAGGCGTAGGCGGTGCAGTCGGCGGCAAGAAGCAGGTGGGCGCCGTTGAAATAGGGGGCGTTTACCGGCACGAGTCTGAGCTGGCAGGGCCACTGGGCAAGACGGCTGACCCCGTACCCTCCAAAAGCAAAAAAGGCGGAGGGACGTCCCCTTTCAATGGTTTTTGCTCTGCTTCCCGGGCATCCACCCGAGGGGCAGGAGCCTTCTTTTTGAGGAGTGCTCCCCTTTTGCTCCTTCTGCTTTTTTGCCGCAAGGACCGCCTGCTCGTTATAGGCAGGGGCTTCCCGCTCCTCGAAGGTAATGGCGCCCGCGGGGCAGGCGGGCAGGCAGTCGCCAAGACCGTCGCAGTAGTCTTCCTTGGTCAGCTTTGCCACACCGTTTACCATCTCGATGGCACCCTCGTGGCAGGCGTCGGCGCAGGCACCGCAGCCGTTACATTTCTTTTCGTCGATTTTTATAATTTTACGGATCATTTTCAAATCCTCCTTGATTTTCTGAGAATAGTATAGTATACTACGAGCAGAAAGTCTGTTGAATTTTCAACGAAATCAACTTTTTTTGAAAAAACTGAGGTATCTATGGAAAAATATCTCTCCGTTCTGACCTCCTGCCCGCTTTTTTTGGACATTCAAAAGGACGAGCTTCTCACCATGCTCTCCTGCCTTGGGGGACGGGTGGCGTCCTTTGACAAAAAATATACCGTCCTTGCCGAAGGGGGGAGTGCTGACTATATGGGCGTGGTCCTCTCGGGCTCGGTGCAGGTGGTGCAGATGGACTATTTCGGCAACCGCAACGTGCTGGGCGTCTTTCATCGGGGCGAGGTCTTTGCCGAGGCGTTTGCCTGCGCAGAGGTGAAGGCCCTGCCCGTTTCGGTGATCGCCGCAGAGGAATGCACCGTCCTTTTTCTTGACAGCCGCCACATTCTTGCCACCTGCCAGAAGGGCTGTGCCTTCCACAAAAAGCTGATCTACAACCTGATGCGCGATCTTGCAAAAAAGACCGTCGCCTTTCATCGCCGCGCCGAGATCATCTCGGGGCGCACCACCGAAAAAAAGCTGATGAGCTATCTTGCCCTGTGCGCCAAGGAGGAGGGAGCAAGCACCTTCCTGATCCCCTACGACCGTCAGGGGCTTGCCGACTTTCTGGAGGTGGATCGAAGCGGTCTTTCCGCCGTCATCGGCAGACTGCAAAAGCAAGGCGTTCTTCTTTGCAAAAAGAACCGCTTCACCCTGCTTTGACTCCAAAAAAGCTCCGTTTCCCGCCATCGGCGGGAAACGGAGCTTCTCTTTTATGTTTTATCTTTTTTGCCTTCTGACGTCTCTTCTTCCACCTTTTTCAAGCACAAACCCGTGCGCAGAGGCAGATAGATCCGGGTCTTGAAGGTGCCGTCGGCATCCTTCTTCGCCGTGTACAGGTAGTCCTTCGATACACGGTCAAAGCCGCCGAAGCGCTCCTCGTCGGTGGACAGGACCACTCTGTATTTGCCCTCACCCGGCAGGGTGAGCCAATAGCCCTCGTAGCTTCTTTCGGGGCTGAAATTCAAAGCAAAGACGCATCCGCCCCGCTCGTAGGTCAGCACCTGACAGCCCTGGTCGATAAAGAGCGCCCGAGGAGTGAAGGAAAGCACCTCCTCTTCCCTCAGCAGCTTTACCATTGCCCCGTCAAAGGCGTTTAGCTGTCCGTATCTTAAAAATCCGTTGTCGACAAGGCTCCACTGTCTGCGGCAGTAGAAATAGCTCCAGCCGTTGCCTTCTCTTGGGAAGTCGATCCATTCGGGATGACCGAACTCGTTGCCCATAAAGTTCAAATACCCTTCGCCGCCCATGGAGGAGCAGGCAAGACGGATCATCTTGTGAAGCGCCATACCTCTGTCCACCACGGGGTCGTTGCTGCCCTTGTTCATGGAGGTATACATATTGCTGTCGCAAAGGCGGAACATCAGGGTCTTGTCGCCCACCAGCGCCTGATCGTGGGACTCAGCGTAGCCGATATACTTTTCCATCGGCCGTCTGCCCGTCAGCTCACCCCAGATGCGCCACATATCCCAGCACTCGTCGGGCGTTTCCTTCACCAGCTTGATCCACATATCGGGCTCGCCCATAGCAAGACGGTAGTCAAAGCCCACGCCGCCCTCTTCTATAGGCAGGCACATTCCGGGAAGAGCCGACATATCCTCTGCAATGTTCAGGGCGTCGGGCTTGACCTCCCTCACCAGATCCATTGCCAGCTGAAGGTAGGTGACCGCCTCGGTGTCGGTGTTGAGCGAGAAGTATTTGGAATAATCGGTAAACGCCGTGCCAAGACCGTGATCGTGATAGAGCATAGAGGTCACGCCGTCAAAGCGGAAGCCGTCGAAGCGGTATTCGGTCAGCCAGTATTTCAGGTTGGAAAGCAGGAAGTGGATGACCTCGTTTTTATTGTAGTTGAAGAGCTTGGTGCCCCAGGCGGGATGGTCGCCTTTTCCCCCCTCGTGGAAGAACTGATAGGTGGTACCGTCAAATTCGTTTAGCCCTTCGGCGGTGTTCTTTACCGCGTGGGAATGGACCACGTCAAGAAGCACGCCGATGCCCATACCGTGGGCGGTATCGATCAGCTCCTTTAAGCCGTTTGGCGTGCCGTAGCGGGAGCAGGGGGCGAAGAAATTGGAGACCTGATAGCCAAAGGAGCCGTAATAGGGATGCTCCATGATCGCCATAATCTGAATGGTATCGTAGCCCAGCGCCTTGATGCGGGGCAGCGTATTATCGATGAACTCCCGATAGCTGCCGATTCCCTCCTTTTCCTGCGCCATACCGATGTGGCACTCGTAGATAAAGGGGTGCTTGGAGGGGGTGAACTCCCCGTTTTTCCATTCGTACGCAGGCTCGTCCACGATCACCCCGCACCAGGCGTAGGTGTCCTTGTCCTGCAGCACTCTTCTGATGTAAAGGGGGATCCGTTCAAGGAGTCTGCCCTCCTTCAAGACGATCGCCTTCACGTGACAGCCGTCGTAAAGGGCGTCCTCTCCCTCCAGATACACCTCCCACACCCCGTTTTCAAGGGGGGTCAGGGGCAGGCGGAAGCGATCCCAATGCACCATATCGCCGGTAAGATACATTCCGTCGGCACCGGGTGCCCACTCTCTGTAGACCCAGCCGCCGTCGGTGCGGTGGAAGCCGAAATACTCGTGGCCGTTGGCAAAGTCGCACAAGGAGCCGTCCTGTCCCACCAGCTCGGTCTTTTTGCGGTAATAGTTCTTCATCCGTTGCTCGATATCGGTCTTGTAGGGTAAGAGTCCGGGATCGTACTCAAAGATCTTATACTCTGCGGTAGCCTGCTTGTTCATACGCGTCTCTCCTCGTATCGGTTTTAAGAAGGCAGCTCTTAAAGGCACACCTCCCCACTTTCTTCCATTATACACCTTCTTGACTCTTTAATCAAGGGCGTTTTGCCCCTTTTTTCAAAAAAAACTCGGCATCTTAAAAAATACCGTTTCGCTTTAGCGTGATGTCCTTAACGGACAATCACGCTAAACTATGATTGCCCATACGGGCAAGTTATGAGTTATGGGATGCTCCGCATCGTTATGGTTGGCTTCGCAAAGTGGAAGATTGCAAGGGCAATCATATCATAACGTTTGCGATAGCAAACTCATAACTCTAAACTGAAAAGCAGAAAAAGAGAGAGTCTTACGGAATTTTGCGTCCGCATGACTCTCCCTTCTGTTTTTATTGTAAGTTAGGGCTATGCCCATACCCCTTATAAAATTTCTCCGATAAGGACATCACCCATTTGCGAAACGGTATTTTTTAAATTGATATTCAAAAAGCTTCAGCCGTCAAAGGCGATTACTTCTTCTTTTTCTTCACGATGAGCACAACGCCTACCGCAATGACTGCCACTGCAACCACGCAAACGACCGCCACGATCACGGGAACGATGGACTTGTTCTCGCCGTCCTGATCGTCGTTGCCGCCCTTGTCGGAGGTAGTGGGTGCATCCACCGATGCGGAGGGCTCTGCGGGAGCGGAGGGCTCTGCCTCGCTCTTGTCATCCTCGGAGGGTTCGGGCTCCTCACCCTTCAGGGTGTAGCCGTCGGTTGCCTTCTCGGTAACGGCGGTCTGTCCGAAGATGTCGGTCACGGTCAGACGGCAGTTGTATTCGGCAACGTCAAGATCTGCAAGGGTCATAGAGGTCACTTCGGGACGGGTCATTTCCTTGGTGGCAACGACCTTGCCGTCCTCATTGATGATCTCCACCTTTACACCGATCTGAGGAGTGGAGGTCTCACCTGCAGTCCAGCTGACCACCACGTCGCCGCCCTTCTTTTCGGTCTTCACTTCAGCAGTGGAAAGAGTACCGAAGGTGGGGGCTGCGGGCTGCTTGATCGTATAGGTCTTTTTCTCGGGCCAAGCACTGTCATGCTCTGCCTGATCCTCACGCATGGTACCATCGGTAATGCCCCAGATGTAGCCTTCCTCTTCGTTATAGCCGTACTCGTGGGTACCAACCTTGTTGTCGGAGCCGCCGTTGCCGTAGCTCAGGGTCACCTTGTTGATGGAATCCCATTTGTTGGTTGCCTTATCCAGAACGTACATATTCTTGACGTTGTATTCTCTGACGCCTTCCCGACGGGAGGACATAAAGTTCTCCATAAACAGACCCATATCGCCCGTCATACCGGAGTTGATCAGATGGGTATCGTAATAGGTATTCAGCTCCCACTTGCCGCTCTCCTGATCCAGGAACCACAGACCCACGAAGGTGCTATCATTTTCCACGTCCTCCCAAGAGTGAAGAACCATGGTGTACCACTGATTGGGCTGCCAAGCATAGTCGTGAATGCTCTGCATACCGGTACCCTCACCGCCAAAGGGATCGTCCACTCTGTCGGGCCACATCTGAGAAGCATTCAGCTCCACCCATTCGGTCTTGCCGGTCGTCTCGTTCTTTGCCTGATACTCCCAGTGCCAGAAGGACAGGATGCCCAGACGCTCGGTCAGACAGCCGTGACCCTGGAAGTGCTGAAGTCCTGCATAGCAACCGCCCAGCTTGATGCCCTTAAACGCCTTCATGGTCTCTTTGGAAAAGTCCATACCGAAGTTGGCAAGCGCCCAATAGGTACCGTACACCGACTGGGGTGCGCGGAAGTCGATCATATAGGTGGTATGTACCTTGCCGGTCTTTGACATATCGGGAGAGGTGTACATATTATACGCCATCTCGCCTGCGGCGGAAGAAGACATGGGAGGCACGCACAAAAGCATCATTGCCACCAGCAATACGGAAAGAATTCTTCTAAATACGTTTTTCATAAACAATTTTTATTTCACTCCTTATTCCTCTGAGCCGACGAAGAGATTCTTGAAAAACTCTGCGATAGACTCAAAAATATTTGCAAAAAAGGTGCCGATAGCTTCAAAGAAGCCTATTTTCTGATCGGGCTCTTCACCGCCCTGCCCGGAGGTAGTAACGCTCTCCTCTTCCGATGCAACCGATTCGTTTTCATCGGTGGGCTCCCCGTCCTCCTCAGAGGGAGCAGGCTCCCCGTCCTCCCCGGAGGGAGTAGGCTCCTCGCCCTGCTGATAGCCGTCGATCGCCTTCTCGGTAACGACGGTCTGTCCGAAGATGTCGGTCACGGTCAGACGGCAGTTGTATTCGGCAGCGTCAAGATCTGCAAGGGTCATAGAGGTCACTTCGGGACGGGTCATCTCCTTGGTGGCAACGACCTTGCCGTCCTCGTCGATGATCTCCACCTTTGCACCGATCTGAGGCGTGGAGGTCTCGCCTGCAGTCCAGCTGACCACCAGGTCGCCGTCCTTCATTTCGGCCTTCATTTCAGCAGTGGAAAGAGTACCGAAGGTGGGGGTCTTCGGCTGATTGGTGGTGTACGTCTTTTGTGCAGACCAAGCCTTGTCGTGCTCTGCCTGATCCTCGCGCATGGTACCGTCGGTGATGCCCCAGAAGTAGCCTTCCTCTTCGTTATAGCCGTACTCGTGGGTACCGACCTTGTTGGCGTAGCCGCCGTCGCCGTAGCTCAGGGTCACCTTTTCAATAGAGCTCCATTCCTTGCTCTCTTTGTCAAGAACGTACATATTCTTGACATTGTATTCTCTGACGCCTTCCCGGCGGGAGGACATAAAGTTCTCCATAAACAGACCCATATCGCCCGTCCAACCGGAGTTTACCAGATGGGTATCGTAATAGGTGTTCAGCTCCCACTTGCCGCTCTCCTGATCAAGGAACCAAAGTCCTGCAAAGGTGGAGTCGTTTTCCACGTCCTCCCAGGTGTGAAGGACCATGGTGTACCACTGATTGGGCTGCCAAGCATAGTCGTGAATGCTCTGCACGCCGGTACCCTCGCCGCCAAAGGGATCGTCCACTCTGTCGGGCCACATCTGAGAAGCATTCAGCTCCACCCATTCGGTCTTGCCGGTCGTCTCGTTCTTTGCCTGATACTCCCAGTGCCAGAAGGACAAAATGCCCAGACGCTCGGTCAGACAGCCGTGACCGTTATAATGCTGAAGTCCCGCATAGCCGCCGCCCAGCTTGATGCCCTTGAACGCCTTCATGGTCTCTTTGGAAAAGTCCATACCGAAGTTGGCAAGCGCCCAATAGGTACCGTACACCGACTGGGGTGCGCGGAAATCGATCATATAGGTGGTATGTACCTTGCCGGTCTTGGACATATCGGGAGAGGTGTACATATTATACGCCATCTCGCCTGCGGCAGAGGAGTTCATCGGCGCGGCACACAGCATCAGCGCCAGCACGGTCAGTGCCGCAACGATTCTTGGGAAGATCGTTTTCATGGTTTTCTCCTTATGTTTATTATAAGCTCTTTGCCCCGCAGGGGACCGCTATTTTCAGTATAAAACAAAAAGAGGAAAATGTCAATAGCCATTCAAAAAATGATGGAAAAGTCCTTTACAAAAAAAGAAGACCGCCCGCTGTGAAACGGGCGGCGGGGTCTTTGCCCGCAATACGGGCGCAGAGCCTTCCTTTACGATTTTTTAAGAAGCCTTTTGCACAGTGCCTCATCGGGAGTGACCACTGCAGAGTAGTTGGTGTGGTAGATCACGTACCCCGGGTGGGAGGCAGGGGGCTTTTTCACGTTTTTGACCTTGGTATAATCCACGGTGACCTGCTGTCCCTCCTGCTTTAAGGTGCTGTTGCAGGCGGCAATGACGGCAGCCTGGGTAAAATCCTCGGCAGGGGGATCGTCCACCCCGTTACAGATGAGGACGACGTGGGAGCCGGGCGCGCCGTGCACGTGAAACCACCAGTCACCCTTCTCGGCGACCTTGAAGGTGAGGGCGTCGTTTTGCAGGTTGTTTTTACCGCAAAGCACTCTGAAGCCGCCGTCGGTTTCATATTCAAGATAGCGGCTGGGGGGCGCTTTTCTGGAGGGAGGCATCTTGCTTTTGGAAAGATAGCCCGTTTTCTGCAGCTCCAGCCTGATCTCCTCGATCTCGGCAGGCAGGGTGGCGCGGTCAAGAGCGTCGATGGCGGAATGCACGTAGGCAAGCTCCTGCTCTGCCCGCCCGATCTGCTCCTTTAAGGCGACCTCGGCGTTTTTGCACTTGGCATATTTTTTGAAATATTTCTGGGCGTTTGCCGCAGGGCTGAGTCTGGAGTCCAGGGCGATGGTCACCTTTTCCATCTGCTCGGAATAGTAGTTGATCAGCTCTGCCTGCTCCTGCCCCTTTTTCAAGGCGTACAGATTGGCGGTGATCAGCTCGCCGTACTGCTTGTAGCTTTCCTTTTCCTCGCAAAGGGCAAGCTCGCCCATCTGCGCCGCCATCTTCCGCTCAAGCCTGCCCACCGCGTTTTGCAAAACCTTGTAAAGATCCTGCCCCCGCTGATGGACTCTGCCCGACCGCTCCTTTTCTTCATAATAGTCGTCCAGCATGGCAGAGGGGCTGTCGTAGGGCAGATTTTCCCCCTTTTGCCCGTACTGACGGATGGGGAAAAAGCTGTATTCCTGGTTTTTCCCTTCCACTTGCAGGATACAGGGGGCGAACCGTTCCTCCTTGACCAGCCTTGCAAAGGAAGAGAGCGCCTCAAAAAGGGCGGGGGCGTTTTCAAGGGTGGGGGCGTCGGTCCTGCCCGTTGCCACGAAGGCAAGCTCCCTTGCCGTTAAAGGTGAGATGCCGTAAAAGGAGGAGAGAAGAAATTTGTCTGCGGGGCGATCTCCTGCCGCCGCGGCAAAAAGGAGGAAGTCTTCCCTATTTTCCTCTAAAGGATTGCGCTTTCCCTCCTGCAGGGGGGGAAGCTCGTAGCGCATCCCGGGCAACAGCTGTCTTTTTTCACTCTGGGTGAAGTCCACGGGGCGAAGCACGCCCAAGATCTTCTCCTCGCCGTCAAGCAGGATCAGATTGC
The DNA here is from genome assembly GCA_017465885.1 of Clostridia bacterium. GTDB lineage: Bacteria > Bacillota > Clostridia > Oscillospirales > CAG-272 > UBA11512. The sequence continues at coordinate 41,908 of JAFTVG010000024.1, forward strand.
TGTATTTGCCCATCATCTCGCAAACGATCTGTCTGGTCGTGGGATAGCCCAGCTCGTCCCTTGCCGAAAACACGAAAATGAGCATCCGCTCAAAGCCTGCGGTGCGCACCTCGTTTAACACCCCGCTTCCAAGATGCTTTCTCAAAAGGGTACAGAAGAAGGGGGGCGTGGCAGGGTTTTCCTTGGGAATGCGGGTAATGGCAGGGCGGGGAGAGCCGGGTGCGGCACAAAGCCCCAGACGGCAGGTGCCCTCTCTCGTGCGAAAGATCAGATCGATCTGATCCTTTTCGGGCTGATGGATCTTTTCTATCTTACAGCTCACCAGCCTTGCCCGAAACTCGGCGGCAAGACAGGCAAGCATTCCTGCATCAAGTGCCATACGTATCGTGAAGGGTGCGCCTTCCTTGGCGTCCCTTTCTCCTTTTTTCAGTATTGATGACGGTCAATTCTCCCATCTGATACCGCCCTTTTCCTCCGTCTTGTAGGCGTCCACCGCATAAAAGCGGCTCTCGCTCTTGAAGCCCAGCTGGCGGGCAAGACGAATGGACGGCTGGTTGCGGCAGGAGCAGCAATAGACCACGCCCTTTTTCTGCATCAGAATGCCGTCTGAAAGAAGGGCGACGTTGGAGCTTCCATAGCCCTGCCCTCTGAAGGCGGGCAGAGTGTAGACCGTCGCTTCAAGCAGCCTCTGTCCCTCCGAATGCTCGTTGACGGTAGCTATGGACACCAGTACGCCGTCCACCACCGTTACAGCGGCGGGGAGGTCCCGCTCGAGCAGCTCCTTCAAGTCAAAATCGGTGTTGTTTTCCCTGATCTTCAAAAGCAGACTGTGGGTCAGCTTGCGGGAGGAGGGCAGAATGGCCTCCCTTTTCAAGTCCTTTCTGTTCCACAGCACGAAAGAGCGGTAGTAGCGAAGCCTTCCCTGCTCGGGGCGCTCGTAGCCGATCTGCTCAAGATAAGGCGCAAGAAGAGCGTCCAGCTCTAAAAGTTTTTCTCTTGAAAAGGGGTTCTCGCTCTTTAAAAGAAAGTCCCGCACCTGAGGGTAGACCCCGTAATAGCACTCTAACTCCAGCTTACTTTTGTAGCGGCTGAAAACCACCGGCACGATGGCGGGCACGCCCGCCTTGATCAGCTCTTCCTCGTCCTCAATGGTGATGAACAGTTTCGGTTTTTGTTGGATGGTTTGCTTTTTCATAGTTTTTCCGCTCTTTTCTTGTTCTTTATTCCTTGCTTTTACTACAGATCCTCGCTGTCAAGGCTCTTATAGCCCTTGCCCAGCACCTGGCTTGCACCCGTCACGATCATAAAGGCGGCGGGGTCCTCTTCCAGAACGATCTCGCGTGCCTTAGGCGCCTGCTGCTTTCTCATGGCGCACATAATGATGTGCCGCTCGTTTCCGGTGTACGCTCCCGTGCCCTGAAGATAGGTCACGCCCGAGTGAAGCTCTAAGGTGATGCGGCGGGAGATCTCCTCCTCCTTGGTGGTGATGATGTAGATCATACGCGCCCCGTCCGAGCCGTACAGCACGAAGTTGGAGAAATAAGAGCTGATGAAGATGCCGAGGATGGAATAAATGAGCAGCTCGATATCAAAGCGGGCAAGATCAAAGGAGCCCTGCTCAAAGGCGGCACAGACCGTGCCAAGGGTGACGATCACCCCGTCGAGGATCAGATAAAAGGTGCCCGTCTGCATATGCTTGTATTTCTGCCGCAAAGCCTTGATGATGATATCGGTGCCCCCGAAGGTGCCGCCGCCCCGCATCACAAGGCCGATGGACGCCCCCACGAGCACGCCGCCTCCGATGGCGGCAGGCAGAGCAGAGATGGCGTAATTGGGGATCAGCGAAAAGAGGGCACCGTCGATCAGCTCCATAAGCAGAGAGGACGCCGCCACGGCGCAGATGGTCTTTGAAAGAAACTTCACCCCAAAGCGCCACACCCCGAAAATGAGGATGGGCAGATTGAAGATGAGGATGATCACGCCCTTGCCGAAGGGCAGGAAATTCAGTCGGTCAAGCACCAGCGCCAGACCCGAAATGCCCCCCGAGGTCAGTCCCGAGGGACCGAAAAAGAGTGAAATGCCGATAGAATACAAAACGACCGCCAAAACGATGGTGAAAAGATCCTTGATCTTGTGTCCCATGGGAATGGTCTTCTTTTGTTCTTTTCTCTTTTTTTGTTCGTTCATACCTTCAAAATACTCCTTTCGGAAAAATAAAAGGGGAGTCGTCTCCTTTGAGGCAACTCCCGCGTATTGTTTTTGCGCTCGGGTTGCCCGTCAGCGTTCCTTGGGCAGATAGAGCAGGGGATCGACGGTCGCACCGTCCACGCGCACTTCAAAATGCAGATGGGGCCCGGTCACTCTGCCGGTCGCACCCGAAAGGCCCAGATAGTCTCCCTTGTTGACCTTGTCGCCCTCCTTCACGCTCACCTTGGACATATGGGCATAGTAGGTCTTCAAGCCGTTTCCGTGATCGATGATCACGTAAATGCCGTAGCCGTTGCCCTTATCGGAGGCGCAGATCACCGTGCCGCCGTCCGCCGCATAAAGCTTGGTGCCGGTGGGAATGGCGATATCAAGACCGCCGTGAAGCTTGGTCACGCCGAAAAGGTATCTGTAGCCGTAGTAAGAGGAAATGCGTCCTTCAAGAGTGGGCCACGCCATCACGCCCGTGGCAGTGCCCTTTTGGAGAGTGCCCACGGCGTAGACCTCGTCCACCGCCTCGCTGTTGACCACCTGCTCCACCAGCACTCTTGAAACCTCCACGCCGTCCTCGTAGGTCACCATGTAAGTCAGGGTGCGGCTTCCCGCCTCGCCCTTCTGCAAAAGCACCTTCTGTCCCTGATAAAGAGAGCTGTCCTCCTTCGTCAGAGTTGCAAAGGCGATCTCCTCGTCCACCCTTTCGCTCACCACCTGCACAAGCACAGGGGTGATGTCGGGCAGATCTCCGCCCTCCAGGAAGCGGTCCACCTCATCGTAGTTCACCTCGGGCAGCTCCAGACGCAGATCGGTGCAAAGGGAGAGCAGGGCGCAGACCTCGGTCTTGCTCATCAGCTCTTCGGTCTTGCAAAGCACGCCCTCGACATACTCAAGGCCTCTCAATTCCATATGAACGCCCTCTTCCGTTGCCTGTCCTTCGGTAAAGAGCTTCACTGCTTTTTGTAATACGGTCTTGTCCTCGGCAATTGCGGAAAGAACGCCGTTTATGTAAAGGCCGCAGCCCAAAGTGTAGTCGCTTTTCACGATGCCCGCCACCTTCTTTGCAAGGGCATCAACGGTCAGGGGAGCGGCACTGCTCTGCTCTTCCCGCAGGGTCAGCTCCTCTGCCATTTCGTATTCGCCGCCGAGAAGTGTCAGCACCGCCTGCTTCAGTGCGTCAACGGTATCTCCCTTTGCCGCAGTGCCCAAACGAAGATCACCGTAATAAAATACCGAAACGAGGGCTTGCTCTTCGAGAACGCTCTCCTCTCCCGAAAGAGATGCGGAGGGCAGATCGGTCATCGGCTTTTCATCGTCTTTGTTTGCCGCGGTGCACAAAGCAACGATCGCGCCAACCAAAAGAGAAAGGCAAAGGACAGCGGAAAGAAGAATTACAGGCAGCTTCTTATTCATTTTACGAAAAACGCTCACTTTCTTTATTTTTATCATTTTTTAAAAACCGCACATACCGATTTATTGTACCATAGTTTTCTTTTTTTGTCAAGCGAGCTTTTCGGGATTTTTTTGCAAAAGTCCGCCTTTTTCATACATTTTTTCGACATATTTCTGTCATTATTTCAAAAAACGGCGCATTTTACGGAAAATCCTCCCACTCGGCGGAGACACGCCGAAAACGGGAAGTAAAAAAGCCCGTGGCGGCAAAGGGTGATGCTCTTAGCGGAGAATTTGAAAAATACCGCAAAGTGCGAGCATCGCATTTGACCGGTCAAATACACTTGGGCTAAACCCAAACCCTTATTACAAGCAGAAAGAGCAAGAGTAAAAGGAAACAAATCCTTGTATTCTTGCTCTTTTTTTCTTCTGTCGATATGTCAACTTCGTTGACTCGATATGCTTTCGCTACGCCGCACCCCCCAAAGCTCATTCTTCGCTTCGGGGAACCCCAGCCGCTCAAGCTCGATATATTGTCGCTACGCGCCAATTCGATATGAGATAAATCCCTCGTTTGCGAAGCAAACATATCGAGTGCGCAAGCACATATCCAACGCCTCA
>JAFTVG010000025.1 GCA_017465885.1 Clostridia bacterium
CCGGGTGAAGTATAACGGAACGGAGCAGTATTCCTACGTGTATAATAGCGCCGGTAATCTGTTTACCTTCACCGATCATGCGAACAATGTGGTTTATCGCTATGAATACAGCAGTACCGGTAATTTGGTAGCAGAAGAGCAGTTCAATTCCGATACCAACGCCTTCCTGCAGGGTCAGTATTACACCTATAACAGCTACGGTGACGTGGCGACTTCCACCCTCAAAGTTGCAGGGCAGGATCCCATCAAGTACGTTTGCTCCTACGGCTACGAGGACGAGGATTACAACCGAAGCAAAACCAATGTGACTGAATGAAATACTTTTGTCAGATACGTACCTCTGCTTTTGTTGCTTTAACGCAACCAAAAGCAGAGGTACGATGGTTTAATAGAAGAATCAAGTGAAACGAAACTCTCTTTTACTCCTTGTGGCATCCTGACGGCTTTTTGCATAGGATGTAAAGAAGCCTTTCGGCTTCGATGAACAAAGCAAAGGAGAACTAACGGATGGCGATTTTTACAAATCAGGCAAGGCTGACCTATAACGGGCAGTCGGTGAATTCAAACGTGACCACGGGTGAGATCATCGAGGTTCTTTCCATGAGCAAGGTGGCGCTTGATGATAGCTACAGGGTGGGGGACACCGTCGTATACGCCGTCAGCATTTTGAACGCGGGCACGACAGATTTCCAGGGGCTTACTCTTTTGGACGATCTGGGCGGCTACGATTTTGGGGGAAGCACCCTTTATCCTCTGTCCTACGTTGACGGCTCTTTGAAATACTACGTCAACGGCGTTTTGCAGGCGACTCCTGCCCTGAGCGCGGGCGCTCCTTTATCTATCAGCGGGATCACTATTCCCGCGGGAGGCAACGCGATGCTTCTTTATGAGGTGGAGGTGGGCGAGCTTGCTCCTCCTGCGCAGGGGGCGCTGATCACGAACACCGCGACCCTTTCGGGCGTCGGCTTAACTACTCCCGTTTTGGCAAGCGCACAGATCAGCGCCGACGGCTCTGCCCGCCTTTCTATCACCAAGAGCCTTTCGCCCTCTTCGGTCGCCGAAAACGGCAGGCTGACCTACACCTTCGTGATCGAAAACAGCGGCAGTCAAGCCACCGATGCCACCGACGATCTGACACTCATCGATGTTTTCGATCCCGTTCTGTCCGATCTGACGGTAACGCTTGACGGCGCGCCCTTCACCGCCTACAGCTACGATCAGGCAAGCGGTACCTTTACCACCACCCCCGGCTCGATCACCGTACCCGGTGCCACCTTCGTGCAGGATCCTGTAAGCGGACAATGGCAGACCGACCCAGGTGCTGTCGTTTTGACGGTAACGGGCACCGTCTGAAAATCCGTAAAAAAAGGGTGTCGCAACTTTATTGTCGGTTGCGACACCCAAACTGTTTTGAGGGGCTTTTTTGTTAAAAAACGATCGGCTCTTGTTGATTCTGTTGGAAACTATCCCGATTTTTGCAGTTATCCACAGCCATCAAGTTGATTTATCAACAGTTTCAACAGGGTTTTCCACAGGCGTTTCTGCCTGCTTCTTCTTTTTCTTGCGTTTTTCCATAAAATATTTCAGCGCCTCCAGCCCAGCGATCACCACACCGCCAAGCAGGAAGAACAGCCAATCGAAGGTGGCAAAGGTCATTGCCGCGCGGGGCTCGTCCAGCGTTTCGGGACCGATGATGATGGAATAAATGGAGGCGAACATCATTCCGAAGACCACGTAGTCGGTCTGCTGTCTGAATTTGCCCAGAAGGAATTTGACGATCTTTACAAAGCCGAGCGCTCCTGCAACTGCACCGATACCAAAGCCGAGGATCAGGGGCAGCCCCGAGAAGTCCAGCTCCAAAAAGCCTCGAAGGGCACTGAGCACAGGCTCGTAAAGTCCGAAGATCATCAAAAGGGAAGAGCCCGAAATGCCCGGCATAATCATAGCGCAGATGGCAAGGGCTGCCGCAGGAATTGCCAGCAGGATCTGTCCGACGCCCGAGGAAAGGTTTGCCGAAAAGCCCGAAAGCAGGGTGATGCCGATGACCAGCGCAAAGCCGGGGATCATCCAAAGGACGTTATAGTATCTGCCCTTGAGCGTCTCACGTTCCTCATAGACCACCAAAGGAATGGAGAAGAGGATAAAGCCGATAAAGAGAGAGCTGATGGCGTAAATATGTGTTTCAAAAACGCTGGTGACGATGAGCACGGCGGCAACGAAGCCGATCAGCCACCCAAGACCCAGACGAGAAAGGAAAAAGAGGGATTTTTTCTTGCCGCCCGCGGCATTTTTTGAAATGAGACGGTTGACGTGCTCCACCGTGTCGTCAAGAAAACCAAGCAAAAAGGCGATGGTACCGCCCGATACACCGGGCACGCTGTTGGCAAATGCCATCAGAACGCCGCCGATAAATTCGATCATAATATTCCTCCGAAATGTTAGCTGAAGGTATTTTAACATAGCTTTTTCCAAAAAGCAATATAAATTTCCTGTAATATTGTAAATTTCCTATTGTATTTTTTTGATTTTTGGTTTATAATTACGAGGTTACAATGAATAGATGTATCATTCCGCCGGGAGGCGGGAAAGGAAAAGGATATGTACAGAATCGTTAGAAAAAAGAGACTGAACCCTACTGTGACTATGATGGATATCGAGGCACCCGCCGTTGCAAAAAAGGCGCAGGCAGGGCAGTTTATCATCTTGAGAGTAAACGAGGAGGGCGAGAGAATCCCCCTCACCGTTGCGGGCTTTGACAGAGAAGAGGGCACCGTGAAGATCATCTTCCAGGTGGTCGGTGCCACCACTATGCTCCTTGACAGAAAGGAAGAGGGCGAATATATCACCGATTTCGTTGGACCCTTGGGCGTCCCCACCCATACCGAGGGCTTAAAAAAGGTGTGCGTTGTGGGTGGCGGCGTTGGATGTGCCATCGCTTTGCCCGTTGCACAAAAGCTTTCGGCGCAGGGTTGCGAGGTTCACGCCATCGTGGGCTTCAGAGAAAAGGATCTGGTGATCCTGAAAGAGGAATTTGAAGCTTGCTCTTCAAAGCTGACCCTGATGACCGACGACGGGTCGTGCGGCAGAAAGGGACTTGTGACCGAGCCCTTGAAGGAGGCGCTGGAGGCAGGAGAGGACTACGACTGCATCATCGCCATTGGGCCTCTTGTCATGATGAAATTCGTGGTTGCCACCGCAAAGCCCTTCGGCACAAAGATCGTGGTGTCTATGAACCCCGTGATGATCGACGGAACGGGGATGTGCGGCGGATGCAGACTGACCGTTGGCGGTGTGACCAAGTTTGCCTGCGTTGATGGTCCCGACTTTGACGGATATCTGGTTGATTTTGATGAGGCGATCTCCCGCTCGGCACAGTACAGAGAAATGGAGACTGCGGCAAGAGAAAAGACCTGTAATCTCTTCAAGAAGGAAGGTGCAAACTGATGGCGGCAAATATGCAAAAGGAAAGAACGGCAATGCCCACCCGTGATCCCAAAGAAAGGGCGAGAGACTTTTTTGAGGTGACCACCGGGTATACCATGGAAATGGCGTTAAACGAGGCGGCAAGGTGTCTGGACTGCAAAAACAGTCCTTGCGTTTCGGGATGCCCCGTGGGAGTACATATTCCCGATTTTATCCGAGAGCTGAAAAAAGGAGATGCGGAGAGTGCGTATAGGGTGATCTCCCTTTCCTCCAGCCTGCCCGCAGTATGCGGCAGAGTGTGCCCTCAGGAGAGCCAGTGCGAATCCAAATGTGTCAGAGGCATCAAGAACGAGCCTGTTGCCATCGGAAGACTTGAGCGCTTCGTTGCCGATTATCACAATGAAAACTGCAAGGAAGCCCCCATCCTTCCCGAGAAAAACGGTCACAAGGTTGCGGTGGTGGGATCGGGTCCCTCCGGTCTTACTTGTGCAGGCGATCTTGCAAGAAAGGGCTATGAGGTTACCGTTTTTGAAGCTCTTCACGAGGCGGGCGGCGTGCTGATTTACGGTATTCCCGAGTTCCGTCTGCCCAAGGCGATCGTGAAGAAGGAAGTGGAGACCTTGAAGGCGCTTGGCGTTAAGATCGAAAAGAACACTGTGGTAGGCAGAACGATCACGGTTGATGAGCTTTTTGAAGAGGGCTATGAAGCGATCTTCCTTGGATCGGGCGCGGGTCTGCCCAGATTTATGGGTATTCCCGGCGAGCAGCTCAAGGGTGTTTTCTCTGCAAACGAATACTTGACCCGAACCAACCTGATGAAGGCGTATAAGCAGGATAGTGCCACCCCCATGATCCGCGGCGGCAAGGTTGCCGTTGTGGGCGGCGGTAACGTGGCAATGGATGCGGCAAGAACGGCGCTTCGCCTTGGTGCGGATGAGGTCTATATCGTATACAGAAGAAGTATGGATGAGCTTCCCGCAAGAAAGGAGGAGGTAGAGCACGCCATTGAAGAGGGCGTGAAGTTCTATCTTCTGCAAAATCCCGTTGAGATCCTCGGCTATCAGAATCCCGATGACAGAAGAGATCCCAAAAACGGATGGGTCAAGGGAATGAAGGTTATCCGTATGGAGCTGGGAGAGCCCGACGAGAAGGGCAGAAGAAGACCCGTGGAGATCCCCGGATCGGAATACGAGCTGGAGGTAGACACCGTCATTATGTCTATCGGCACCTCCCCCAATCCCCTTTTGAAGCAGACCACACCCGGCCTTGAGACCACCAGACACGGTTGCATCGTGGTCAATGAGGAGGACTGCGCTACCAGTAAAGAGGGTGTTTATGCAGGCGGTGATGCCGTCACGGGTGCGGCTACCGTTATTCTTGCAATGGGCGCGGGAAAGAGCGCCGCTAAGGCAATGGACGAGTATATTCTTGGCAAAAAGAATTAAATATACGATTAGGAAGGGAGACGGTATTTTATCGTCTCCTTTTTGTTTAGACTGCTCCTTAAACAGCAATACTGATAAAAAAGAGATGGGGGAGCGGTATGAAGGAAAGGGAAGCGCGGGGGAAGAACGGGCAGATCGATCTTGTATATTGTACGGGGGATGAAGGATATGAGGAGCTGTTACTATCTCTTCTTTCGGTGATGCGTCATACGGTACGCCCCCTTTTTGTAACGGTGCTGACTGCCTGCTTTGACCGTGTGGACGGAAAGGGGCTGGGAAAAGAAAAGGCGGCGTACCTGGGAGGACTGCTGCAAGGCAGATCGGACGGAAGTGATCTTCGTTTGATCGATCTGACGGCAGATCTGCCGGACTGCTTTTTGTCAGGCCGATCGACCGAAGGGACGCGGTCTCCTTATCCGATGCTTTGTCTTTTTCTTGACCTTGTTGCGCATGAGGTGGAGAACCTGCTGTATCTTGATGGTGAAACGGTTGCCGCGGGTGACGTTGGAAGGCTTTTCGATATGGATCTCAAGGGCAGATCCTATGGAGCGGCAAGAGAGAGCATCAGAGGACTTTTGGGGCAAAAGGACTATTTGTGCGGAGGAACGATCCTTTTTCATATGCCGACGGCTGTGAAGGAAGGACTGTTTGAGCGGGCGCGGGAGGTGGCAAGGGAAACGGAGCTTTGTTTTTCTCTTGCCTCGTCGCTCTATTTCTCCGACTGTAAAAGAAGAGTGCTTAAAAGAGATTTCGCCGAGCAGGAGGGCTTGCGGAAGGCAACGGTGCTGCGCCATTACCGAAAACGAAGGAGTGTCTTTCCTTTTTTGGGAGGAGAAAGGGAGAATATAAGAGAAAAAAGAACGCTTTCGAAAAAGGAACAGCGCTATTTTGCAGGATTATACGACCAATTCTATCTATACAGAGATGGGTATCTGCGTTAAGCGGATCTGCGTAAAAGCAGAGAGAAAAAGCGTTAAAGAACTTGACAGAGATCAAAAAATAGTGTACAATGAATATGTATGAAATCTGAACGATGGGTAACGGAAAGTCAAAATGATAGGAAACGAATTTCTGCCGATCACGGCAAAGGAATGTGAGGAGCGCGGTTGGGATCGTCCCGACTTCGTATACGTAACGGGCGACGCCTACGTGGATCACCCGTCCTTTGGCGTTGCCATCATTTCAAGAGTTCTTGAGGCAGAAGGCTTTCGCGTGGCGATCCTTTCCCAGCCAGACTACAAAAGCGCCGAGGATTTCAAGCGCTTCGGCAGACCCCGCCTGGGGTTTCTCGTCACATCGGGAAACATCGACTCGATGGTTGCCCACTATACCGTATCTTTAAAGAAGCGGAACTACGATTATTATTCCGCCGGCGGCAAGATGGGCGCCCGTCCCGACAGAGCGCTGATCGTCTACTGCAACCGCATCCGCGAGGCGTACGGCGACGTTCCCATCATCATCGGCGGGCTTGAGGCGTCCCTTCGCCGCTTTGCACACTACGATTACTGGGACAACAAGGTCAGAAGAAGTATTCTCGTGGATTCCCGTGCCGATATCCTCAGCTACGGGATGGGCGAAAAGAGCATCACCCGTATTGCAAAGCTTCTTGACAAGGGCGTGCCCATCAAAAAGATCAGAGACGTAAGAGGGACGGTTTATCTTACCTCAAGAGAGGATGCCATCCATTATCCCTTTATCGAGGGTGAGGATTACGATACCTTGAAGACCGATAAAACGGCGTACGCTCGCTCCTTTGGAGTGCAGTATCGCAATCAGGACGCGATTTCGGGCAAGGCACTGGTGGAATACTACGACAACAAGATGCTTGTGCAAAATCCGCCGATGCCCCCTCTTGAAAGGGAAGAGCTTGACAAGGTATACGATCTGCCCTACACCAGAGCCTGGCATCCCTCCTACAAGGAAGCGGGGGGCGTGCCTGCCATCACCGAGGTGGAGTTTTCCATCACCCACAACCGCGGGTGCTTCGGTGCGTGCAACTTCTGTGCTCTCGCTTTCCATCAGGGCAGAGCGGTGCGCTCAAGGAGCGAGGAATCGGTGGTAAAGGAAGCCGAGATCATTGCGGCGATGCCCGGCTTTAAGGGCTACATACACGACGTGGGCGGACCCACGGCGAATTTCAGATATCCTGCCTGCGAAAAGCAGGTCAAATACGGTGTTTGCCCCGACAAGCGTTGTCTTGCCCCCAAGCCCTGCCGGAATCTGCAGGTGGATCACAGCGAATACGCCCGTCTTTTGAAGAAGGTGGCGGCGGTGAAGGGGGTCAAGAAGGTGTTCGTCCGCTCGGGCATCCGTTTTGACTATCTGGTTTACGACAAGGACGAGACCTTCTTCAAGCAGCTTGTTGCCGATCACGTCAGCGGTCAGCTGAAGGTTGCTCCAGAGCACGTCTGCCAAGGGGTGCTCGGCTATATGGGCAAGCCCCCCGTGGAGGTGTACGATCGCTTCAAAAAGAGGTATTTTGAGCTGACCAAGTCTATCGGCAAGGAGCAGTATCTTGTTCCTTATCTGATGTCAAGCCACCCGGGAAGCACCATTCAGGATGCGGTAGAGCTTGCTTTATACTTAAAGCGAAGCGGCTACTCGCCCGAGCAGGTGCAGGACTACTATCCCACCCCCGGCACGGTGTCCACTTGTATGTACTACACCGGTCTTGATCCGCTGACTATGAAAAAGGTACACGTGACGGTGGATTACGAGGAAAAGCGGCTTCAAAGAGCCCTTTTGCAGTATAACCGTCCCGAAAACAGAGAGCTTGTCTGCAAAGCGCTGAAGGCGGCGGGCAGAGAAGATCTGATCGGCTTTGGCAAGGACTGCCTGGTCCGCCCCCTTTCATCCTCCCGTTCCTTTGCGGAGCGTAGTCCTCGGGGACAGGATCAAAGAGGAAAGGGTGCAGTAAAAGAGGGCAGAAGGCAGGGAGCAAGCCCCGCACATCGCTCAAAACAATCGCAGGGCAACCCTTCAAAGGGTAAAAAGACAAGATAAGCGCAATTCCCCTTACATAAATTCAAACAAAACCATTCATTAAAAGGAGAACGATCATGAAACGCATTTTAGTAGCTTTGTTGGCACTTCTGACGATTCTGTCCTGCTTTGCATTCCCCGTAGCGGCAGACGAGCCTGTGGTGGCAGATGAGGTCAAGGACGAGGTCAAGGATAACCCTTCCTCCTTCACACTCGTTGGAACGCCCGACCTTCCTCCCATTTGTAATCAGGGCGAGGTTGGTTGCTGCGCTTCCTGTGCCATTACTTATACGCAGTATACCAACGCTGTTTCCAGATACATCCGCAAATATCATCCCGAAATGACCTTTGAGCCTGCAACCGGCGAATTAAAGTATCTGTTTGCACCTAAGTGGACTTACGGCTTTTCCGGTGCGGGTACTGCCTGGGTATACGATATCTTGATCGATCACGGTGCAGTGACGATGGATGTATCCTCCTTCTATCTCCATCCCCAGAACGGAAGCTTTCTTTTGCACAAGTTAAACGGCAGAAAGGATTTTATGGCAACTGCCGTTGCTTGGGACATCACCAAGAGCCAGATGGAGGATGCAATGCGTTTCCGTCTCAACGGCTATGAGCAGATCTGGGTCGGCGGCAATCACCAGCTGGGTAAGGTAGGCGATAAGCTGCAGCTGACCACCACCAAGGACGGTCAGGAGCTACTTAATAAGATCAAGACTGCACTCAATGCAGGGAACGTTGTTGTCACCGGTGGTCTTTCCTCCGTTTGGCAGTACAGTAGCAACAAAGATCAGGCGACCGGAAAGCTTTTCGGTAAGATGGTTGACAATGGCACTCTGGGCAAAAAGAGCGATGTTGCTCTGGTCTATTCCAGAGGCAAGATGGCAGGCGGTCACCAGCTTTCCATCGTGGGTTACGACGACGATATCGCTTACGAAGTAAACGGTGTGACCTTAAAGGGCGCGTTCCAGGTATCCAACTCCTGGGGCACTACCTGGATGAACGACGGCTACGTATGGCTGATGTACGACGCTTTGAACGAGCTTTCCGAATTTGAGGAGCTGAACTTTGAAGACCGTACCATCTCTATGGACCAGTTCTGCTTTACCGATTGGGAAACCAACGTGGTAGACACCATGCCCGAACTTTACGTTGAGGCAGAGGTTTCCGCACTCAACAGAGAATCCATCAACATTTTCCCCACCGTAATGAACAAGGACAGCAAGGCGGTTACCTCTTATACTCCCCGTATGTTCTACTATTCAAATTATCATCCCAAGTATGACGAGCTGAGCGGTACCGACTATCTGAATATCAACGGTGAGATCAACGGTGAGGAGGCAAAGGGTGTATTTGCCCTGAATTTCGATAAGCTGATCACCGATGCCTCTTCCTTCAAGGATAACTCCTTTGGCGTGCGTGTAGCACCCACCTCTAAGTACGTGGTTGTACACGCTCTGCGCTTGAAGAACAACCGCGGCGACGTGATTGCACAGATCGAGATTCCCGAGGGCGGCACCAAGCTGACCTCTGCCAAGACCTTCTACTTTGAAGGAGATCTCTTCAAGGTTGCGTTTGCGCAGGAGAATGAGGTTGAGGGAAGCAGCTACGAATCCTTTGAGGCATATTATGTTGCAGGTAACAAGGTGCCCTTGAACATTACCGTTGAAGAGGGCTACACCGATGCAAACGCCAAGGTGGTTACCTCCGGCGGTGCAGAGATCCTGAAAAACGATCAGGGCGTTTATGAGCTGACCGTTACCGAGGACACAACCATCAGCTATAGCGGTATTGAAAAGGAAGCTCCCGTTGAGCCCTCCGAGCCTGAGACTTCCACCAAGGAAGAGCCCTCTGTTCCCGCAGAAAGCAAGCCTGCTCCCTCTGATGACGAGCAAAAGGACCCCTCCAAGAACGGACTGATCGTGGGTGTGGCTGTTGGCGCAGTGGTTCTGGTTGCGGTAATCGTTGTGGTGATCGTTTTAAGCAAAAAGCGCAAATAAGGGCAGGCTTTGACCGGTCCGACTGTCAAATGAACAGTTAAGTCTGATCGGGCGTCTGCACCGTAAGGTGTGGCGCCCGATTTTGAGTAAAGAAAGGAAGGACAGATGGAACAGATCCAAAAGCTACAGCAGTACGTAGACGAAAGCAGCCGCATCGTCTTTTTCGGCGGGGCAGGCGTATCCACAGAAAGCGGCATTCCCGATTTTCGCTCGGTGGACGGTCTATATAATATGAAATATGAGTATCCTCCCGAAACCATTCTTTCCCACACCTTCCTCTATAGCAACCCGAAGGAATTTTACAGATTTTATAATGATAAGCTCATCTACCCCGACGCCCGCCCCAATGCAGCTCACTATAAGCTTGCGGAGCTTGAAAAGGCGGGGAAGCTGCAGGCGGTGGTGACCCAGAACATTGACGGACTCCACCAGGCGGCGGGAAGCAAGTCGGTCTTTGAACTGCACGGCACGCTGGAGGACAACTACTGCATCGGATGCTATAAGCGTTATAAAAGAGTGGATCTGCCCCAATTTGAGGATTTTCCCCGTTGCTCCTGCGGAAAGATGATCCGTCCCGACGTGGTGATGTACGGCGAAGGGCTGGATGACGACGTGGTGGACGGCGCGGTGGATGCCATTGCCCGTGCAGATCTTCTGATCATTGCGGGAACGTCTATGAGCGTTTATCCTGCGGCAGGGCTGGTACAGTATTTCAGAGGGAAGCATATGGTCATCATCAACAAGTCAAGCACAGCGGCAGACTCTATGTGCGATCTGGTCATCAACGGATCGGTCGGGCAGGTGCTTGGTGCAATTGAAGTGAGATAACAGAGAGAATTATGATCGAGAAACTGAAAAAAGCGGCTGAACGCTACGAGCAGCTGGGCGATCTTCTGGGAGGCGGACAGGTCCTTGCCGGGAGCGCACAGTACAAGGAGCTGATGAAGGAATTTAGCGACATGTCGGAGCTGATCGCCAAATACGAAGAATACCGTAAGGCGGACGAGCGGATTTCCGAGGCGCTGGAGCTTTTGGAGATGGGCGACAAGGAGCTTGCCGACCTTGCAAAGGAGGAACTGAAGGAGGCAAAGGAGGATAAAGCGCGCCTTGAAGAGGAGCTTCAGCTTCTGCTCATTCCTCCCGATCCTTTGGACGGCAAAAACGTGGTGGTGGAGATCCGTGCCTGCGCGGGCGGTGAGGAGGCGGCGCTTTTTGCCGCAGATCTTTTCCGTATGTACGGAATGTACGCCGACAAAATGGGCTACAAGACCGAGCGGATGTCGGAAAATCCCACCGAGCTTGGCGGATACAGAGAGATCGACTTCCTGGTATCGGGAAAAGGGGCGTATTCCCATTTCAAATTCGAGTCGGGAGTGCATAGAGTCCAAAGAGTGCCCGAAACCGAATCGCAGGGACGCATCCAGACCTCCACCGTATCGGTGGCGATCCTGCCCGAGGCTGACGAGGTGGAGGTGCATATAGATCCTTCGGATATCACCATCGAATCCTGCAAAAGCTCGGGAGCGGGCGGTCAGCACATCAACAAGACCGAATCTGCGGTGCGCCTGACGCACAAGCCCAGCGGCATTGTGATCGAGTGCGACGAGGAACGAAGCCAGTTCAAGAACAAGGATAAGGCGTTAAAGCTTTTGCGTACCCGTCTTTACGATATGAAGATGAGAGAGCAGCAGGAGTCGATCGCAGGGCAGAGAAGAGAGCAGGTAGGTACGGGCGACAGAAGCGAGCGCATCCGCACCTATAACTATCCCCAGGGACGGATCACCGATCACCGCATCGGCTTAACCTTATACACTCTGACGGCACAGCTTGACGGCGATCTTGAGCCGCTGGTGCGCGCCCTTGCCGCAGAGGAAGCGGCAAAAAGGCTTTCGGAACAGTAAAACGGGAGCGACTTTGAATCACGACTCTTCAAGACATCCCGCAAGAAAACAGGATATAAAAAATGGACCAGGATCTTCAAATCAAAAAATTTGAAAAAATGACCACGGCGCCCGTAAAGGGGCTGGTGGTGAAGCTTGCAATCCCCACAATGATCAGTATGCTGGTGACCACCCTATACAATCTGGCGGACACCTATTTCGTGGGACAGCTTGGCGACGTTGATGCTACGGCGGCAGTCACCGCATCCTACGCTCTGATGAACATCATTCAAGCTCTCGGCTTTTTGTTCGGGCAGGGATCGGGAAACTACATTTCAAGAGCACTTGGGCAAAAGGACTACGAAAAATGCAGAAGAATGGCGTCCACCGCCTTCTTTTCTGCCGTCTTCGTGGGATTGATGGTTCTGCTTTTCGGCACGCTCTTCCTTGAGCCTCTTGCCTCCTTTTCAAGTGCGACAGACAGTCAGCGCGCCCTTGACTTTTCCAAAGAGTATATGCAGATCATTCTGATGGGCGCGCCCGTGATGTGCGCCTCCATCGTGCTGAATAATCAGCTCCGTTTTCAGGGCAATGCCAACTTTGCCATGATCGGACTGCTTTCAGGTGCCGTTTTAAATGTCTTTTTGGACGCATTGCTGGTTCCAAAGTTAGAAGTAGCAGGTGCGGCGATCGCAACCGTTTCCTGCCAGACAACCAGCTTCATCGTCCTTTTGATCTGCACGAGGATCTTTTCGGATAACGTGCGCATCACCCCCAAGGCGTTCAGCTTCAAGCTCTTTTACTATAAGGAGATCGTCAGAGGAGGACTGCCCTCTCTTTGCCGTCAGGGCGTTGCCTCGGTGATGAGCGTTGCACTGATGCACTGCTGTTATATGGTGGAAAGTGCCGAAATGACTGCCGAGGCGGTGAAGGCGGCGTTTGGCATCGTTTCCAAGGTGATGATGCTGATCTCCTCGATGATGATCGGCTTCGGTCAGGGCTTTCAGCCGGTGTGCGGATTCAACTACGGTGCGAAAAAATACGACAGAGTTCTGGAAGCGTTTCGCTTTTGCGTGATCGTGTCCCTGGTGTTCCTGCTTTCCATGGCAGTGATCTTCTATTTCTTCTGCCCGCAGGTTCTTGCTTTCATTCAGAAGAGCGGGGAAGACGGTCAGGGTCAGGCGGCGGTGGATCTTGCTGTTTCCATTATGAGAAGACAGCTTCTCTCTCTGCCCTTGATGTCGCTGGTGGTAATGAGCAACATGCTCCTTCAGACCACAGGCAGAGTGGTGGGTGCGTCCATCCTTGCAATGGCACGACAGGGACTGATGCTCATTCCCGCAATGTATCTGCTTTCGCTTCTCTTCGGGATGAGCGGTCTTATTTGGGCACAGCCCGTGGCGGATACGCTGTCGCTGATCATCAGTTTGCCGTTTTTATGGCATGCCATTTCATTTATGAAAAAGGAGTTGAAAAAAGGTGGAAGTGAAGTTTTATAAGGTCGCCCGTATTGAGGGCGAATACGCGGTTTTATGCGAAGAAAAGGAGGGGGGCGAGTTGTTTATCGCCTTAGCCTTGCTTCCTCTCGGTACAGATCTTGGTTCTAAGCTTCGCTTTGAGAATTTTTCTTATGAATTGATGAAGTAACGGCGTTTTTTCCATTTATAAGAGGATATATCCGCGGTTTTTTTGCCCCGTATATGCATATTTTGTTTTCCCTATTGACGGAAGCAAAAAAATATGTTAAAATACCAAAAGAATGTTCAAACGGCGAGCGTTGCTCGCAGAAAGAAAGGATCGTTATGAAAAAGACAATTGCACTAATTCTTGCAGTTTTGACCCTCGTGCTGATGGCGGCTTGCACCGATGATGCAGGCAAGACCACCGAAAATCTGCCCTCTGAAAGCACGCCCGTGGAGAGCAGCCCTGCCGCTTCCGAAAGTGAAGATGCCGCAACCCCCACTCCCTCTCCCGTAGTACCTACTCCCACTCCCACTCCTACTCCCTCTGAATCCTCCGATGAGATCGTTGCAACATTGACCGGTAAGGGCTATGAAGTAACCGAGAGCGGCAAGGACAGCGTGGAGATCGAGGGCAAGGTAAAGGCTGCTGCAGGCGATAAGCTGGTTGTAAAGGCACCTACCAACTACCTGAAAATCGAGGCAAAGGGCATTTCCGGTGAGACCATCGTATATTTGCCCGATAAGACCTTCACTTACGTACACGCGGCAAATGCGGCTACCTTCCTGCCCACTCCCTTTGCAAACGGCAAATTCAAGTTCACTCTGAGCACGCCCACCGCAGAAGAGCTGGCAGAGGTTCGTAACATCGCAGTAAACCCCTTTGATGCGGCAAAGGACATCACCGCATTCCCCCACGCCACCACTAACAACGAGCACGACCAGAGCGGTCAGTTCATTGCAAGAAATGCAATCGACGGCTATACCGGCAACAAGGGCCACGGCGGCTATCCCTACCAGTCCTGGGGACCCCGTAGCGAAGTGAAGTCCACCGACCATTATACCATCGACTTCGGCAGAGAAGTGACCCTTTCCTCTATCGCTCTTTATCTCAGAGCAGACGGCTTCGGCGGCTCCAACTCCCACGATGCATACTTCTCCGAGATCACTCTGGAGTTCTCCGACGGTTCTTCTGTAAAGATCAACCCCACCAAGATTGCCGACAAGCAGACCTTCGAATTTGAAGAGAAGACCACTACCTCTATCAAGCTCACCGGCTTCGTGACCGACAAGTCCGATTCTCAGGGTTGGGCGGCTATTTCCGAGATCCAGGTAATGGGTAAGGAAGCATGATTTAAAGAAATAACGAAAAAAGACTGTCAATTTTGGCAGTCTTTTTTTCGTTTTCTATTGCAATTGTCAAGAAAATTATGTATAATAACGGGAGTGAATATTTCTTTGAAGAAAGGTATATATAGAATGAAATTAGGTATCATAGGACTTCCGAACGTGGGAAAGAGCACCCTTTTTAATGCACTGACCAGAGCAGGCGCCGAGTCTGCTAACTATCCCTTCTGCACCATCGAACCGAACGTCGGTATCGTAAAGGTGCCCGATGCCCGTCTTGACAAGCTTGCCGAGATGTACGACCCCGAAAAGTACACCCCCGCGATCATCGAATTCGTGGACATTGCAGGTCTTGTAAAGGGCGCATCCAAGGGCGAGGGTCTTGGCAACAAGTTCCTTTCACACATCCGTGAGGTAGACGCCATCGTGCACGTGGTTCGTTGCTTTGAGGATGAGAACATCATCCACGTTGACGGATCGGTCAGTCCCGTCAGAGACGTGGAGACCATCGAGTTAGAGCTGATCTTCTCGGATATCGAGCTGGTTGAGCGCCGTATGGACAGAACGAAAAAGCTGTTGAAGGGCGACAAGGGAATGGCAAAGGAGCTGGAGCTTCTTGAAAAGCTGCACGCTCATTTGGAAGAAGGAAGAAGTGCAAGAGGTCTTTCTCTGAGTGAGGAGGAGCAGGAGATCATGAAGGATCTGCCCTTGCTTTCGGGCAAGCCTGTGATCTACGCCGCAAATATTGCCGAAAGCGATCTTGAGGACGGCGGTAAGAGCAATCCGCTCTTCTTGGCACTTGCAGAGCACGCTAAGGCGGAAAACTCTCAGATCATGCCCGTTTGTGCCGCGCTGGAAGCAGATCTTTCTACCTTGAGCGATGAGGAAGCACAGATGTACTTAGAGGATCTGGGCATCACAGAAACCGGTCTTGACAGACTGATTGCCGCCAGCTACGAGCTGCTTGGCTACATCAGCTTCTTAACGGCAGGTCCCAAGGAAGTACGTGCCTGGACCATTACCCGCGGAATGACCGCGCCTCAGGCTGCAGGTAAGATCCACTCCGACTTTGAAAGAGGCTTTATCCGCGCTGAGGTCATTGCGTACGACGATCTGATGGCTTGCGGCAATATGACCGTTGCCAAAGATAAAGGACTGATCCGCTCCGAGGGCAAGGAATACGTGATGAAGGACGGCGACGTGGTACTGTTCAGATTCAATGTTTGAAAACAAATCAATATGAAGAGAGCGGGTTTTTTATCCGCTCTTTTTCTATGGAAAAGCGACGAAAGCGCTTAAACGTACTTGAATCATTGTCAATTTTGCACATTGATCATTTAAATCCAAGGGATACTTGAATTTGAAACAATGAATTGATAATTGCATTTTTAAAAATACGTGCTATAATATAGTCACACCGGTGAAAAAATTAAAAAATTTAGGAGGTCCTTTATATGCAACTGAATTTAGGACAAAAAATACGTGAGCTACGCCGACGTGACGGTCGCACGCAAGAGGCGCTTGCCGAAGCCATCGGTGTAACCTCCCAGGCTGTTTCAAGGTGGGAGGCAAATGGGGGATATCCCGATATGGAGATGCTTCCAGCCATTGCAAATTATTTCCACGTTTCAATTGACGAGTTATTCGGATATCACGTCGAACGAGAAGAAAAAATCAAAGCAATTCTTGAAAATGCTACCAAGATCCTTACCAAGCAAGGACTTATGATGTACCAAGGAAGCCTATCTGAGGATGTTGAAGAATGTGTTAATATGCTTCGTACTGCCTGCGAGGAGTTTCCAAACGAACCCAGAATTCTGTTGAAGCTTGCCCAAGCACTCCATATGTGGGGGTGGAATAAATACGGAGCCAAAGCGCAACTTTCCGAGTCATCTGGGATCTTGGGACATGATATTGAATATAACTCCAAAAATACCTATTGGCAAGAGGCGGTTCGCGCTTATGAGCGGGTTTTGAAATGCGATCCTTCTTCGGAAGATCGCGAAATTGCCATTTGTCAGATCACTCCGCTTTATTGCAGAATGGGCGAATACGAAAAAGCAAAAGCTCTTGCTAAAAATCAGAACTCACTTGCCATTTGCAAGGAAATGTTATTACCCCTGGCAACCGCCGGCGAAGAAAAAGCAAGATATCAAGGGGAGAGAATGATGGCTCTTCTTTCAAATCTCAGATTTGCCATTTCCGAAGCTGTTGCTACAAAACCGTCGATATCATCATCCGAGTATGGACGTGAAATTATCTTATCGGTTATCAATCTTTACGAAACAGTATTTATTGATGGTAAGTGTGGAAGGTGGCATTGGGATATCGGTCTTTCGTATTTGATTCTGACAGGATATGAAATGGACAACAACGGCAGTATGGAAAACATCCTAACCTATTTTGACAAGGGATTTGAGCATTGCAAAGAATATAAACGTATTTACAACGAAAGTGAATATCAGTATTCAGCACCATTAGTCTCGGCACTGCCGAAGATAGTAAATGGAGACATCCCTTCCTTCGGAGAAGATTTTTGGAAAAAGAAACTCAAAACTTTTCCGAAAAATGTTGTTGAGGAAATCCGCAAGAATCCCAAATATGCCGAGTGTTTTGAATAACTCTTGCTAAATAAGCGGAGCATAAAGGTATGAAAAAGAGGATTTTTCAAACTTCAAATTTGAGAAATCCTCTTCATTTATTGCTCGATATGAAAGGTATTTTGCGTTAAATCAGCAAGCCTTGAAATTATAGATGGGCTTGGCGATCTGCTTCACTTCAACGCTATCACTGAGAAATTCCAAAATGCGCTCGGGGGCTTTATAAGCCATCGGGCATTCGTCAAGAGATCCTTCATTTGCCGTTGTGGTGTAGATGCCCGTCATCTGCTTTTGGAATTCCTCCA
Organism: Clostridia bacterium; assembly: GCA_017465885.1. Classification (GTDB taxonomy): domain Bacteria; phylum Bacillota; class Clostridia; order Oscillospirales; family CAG-272; genus UBA11512. The sequence continues at coordinate 17,446 of JAFTVG010000025.1, forward strand.
CGGTGTAGGCGTATCGGGCATCGGTGCGGTTGCACGCCCGACCTGCGCCGTGCGGGGCAGAGAAGTTCCAATCGGGATTGCCAAGACCGTAGCCTAAGATCACCCCATCCCGCATATTCAGGGGGATCAGCACCCGCTCACCCTGCCTTGCCGAGATGGCGCCCTTTCGAAGGATCATCCGCTCGGTATCGATATAGTTGTGGATGCAGGAAAAGCGGTCTTTGATCTTGAAGCCCATAGCGTCGCAGATCAGATCAGCCATCGTTCTGCGGTTCGTTAATGCAAAGTCGGTAACGATGGCAAGATCGTGAAGATACTGCTCAAAGAGGTCACCCTCAAGAATTGCTTCCTCCCGCTTTACCTCCACCTTGCTTTCTCTCTTGGCTGTTTTGGTAAAATAACCATCGTCCTCTCTGCCGCGGCGAGCCGTTTTGACCTGCCTTCGTGCCTTTTTACAGGCGTTTTTATAGGCAAGGTCGCTATAGTAGAGCGAAACGTCGCTTCCAAGCTGACGGGAGCCCGAGTGGATCACCAGCAAAAGCCCGCCGTCCCCAAGGCGGTCAAGCTCTATAAAGTGATTTCCTCCGCCAAGTGTGCCGATGCTCCGCTGTGCGCGCTGAATATTCACCCCGTCCTTACAGTGAAGTGCGCTCAGGTCAAAATCAGAGACAGGCTCATCGTGGATCTTTGAGCCGCAGGGGATCAGACGGTGGATTTGCTCATCAAGAAGAGGCAGGTCGCAGTCAGGATCCTCCAAAAAGAGTGCCTCCATCCCGCATCCGAGATCTACGCCGAGAAGTAAAGGGGAAATGCGCCCGTGAAGGGTCATGGTGGTGCCGACGGCGACGTGTCTGCCGCTGTGGGTGTCGGGCATAATGCGGATCTTGCTGTCGGCATACGCCTCTTGCCTTAAAAGGGAAGCGATCTGCGTTTTGGTCGGCTTGTCGATCTTATCCGCAAAGATGAGCGCCGAATTTCTTTTTCCTTGTAAATTGATCATTATTTCTCCTGTTTGATTTGAAAATGTTCCTATTGCTTACGAAACTGTAGATTGCAGACATAATGATCAACTCCTTTGTTCTTTGATATGCTCAGTATAGCATAAAAAGTGATGAATGTCAATAAAAACAGGTTTTGGGCTGTGCGTGTGTATTTAAAAAACAACGGAGCGTTTATTCTACCGCAGATTCGTTTATTGCTTTTTTACGAAAAGAATGGTATACTCCAAATAATGAAAGATCTGACTTCCGCAGAGAAAGGAGCGCACATATGGAATTGAATATTGGAGCAACGATCAAAAGACTGCGCAAGAATCGGGGAATAACACAAGAAGAGCTTGCGAGCGCCATAGGTGTAACGACGCAAGCGATCTCAAAATGGGAACGAGGAGAAGGATATCCGGATATAACCTTTCTGCCCGATATTTCTGAATATTTCTCAGTGACGCTGGATACGCTTTGTGGTATTGATGAACGGCGAAACAAAGAACAAATATCTTCCATTATAAATGCAACTGCCGACGCTTCTTATGAAGAAGGAATAAAAATAGCGCGAGAGGGACTCTCGAAGTTTCCGTATTCTGTTTTACTCAAAAATAATCTTGCGCAGGCATTGATGGGGTGTACCGAAAACCATACTGTTTCAAAGGATGTAGCAAAGGAAGTGATCGGACTCTATGAAGATCTCCTTCATCATGGCACCGATATAAACGACCTTTCTCCAAATGTACCATTTTTGCTTTGTAAAGCATATATATCCATTGGAAAACGTGAAAAAGCGAAGCAAATTGCCTTGCAGATCCATGGAAAACGGGAAAGAGATCGTGTATGGTGTCAATTTCTGAAGGATGAAGAACTTGTTATACACGTACAAAACAGCGTTATACAGCTTTTGCCGGACATTCATTTTATGATCAAGGATCTATTAAACACGTCTTGTTATGAAGCGAAGGAAAAGATCTCTCTTTGTGAAAAAATGATTGGGATCTATCAGCTATACGATGAGTGCCGGCAGTGGCCCATCGGACTGATCTTTTCCTACCAACTGTATGTCAAGATCGCTGCACTGGCTATAAAAATGAATGATATGAAAGGGAGTTTTACGGCGCTTGACAAAGCTGCAGATCTCGCTATAAGGACCGATCTACTGCCTGATGAAGGAAAACCTGCCTCGTTGTTGATCAACCGAATCGAGTTTCAATATCTTTCGGACGATGCATCTGAAAAAGCACAGCTTCTAAAAGAAATTGAAGAGGAGCCTACATTTGAAGCAATTCGTAAAACGTCGGAATATAAGCGGATCATATCAAGACTTTTATAAAAAGCAGCGATAGCCGTAGCACTCATCGGTATATGATCATCGGTATATAAACAGAAAAACGGCTCAAGAAATTGAGCCGTTTTAGATTTAAAACTGAAATTAAGCCTTGCCTGCGCAACCCAGAACGTTTACCAGCTTGTGGCGAACCAGTTCCTTGATATTTGCTCTTGCGGGCTTCAGATACTCTCTGGGGTCGAACTTGTCGGGATGCTCGTTGTAGAACTTACGGATGGTACCGGTCATTGCAAGACGCAGGTCGGAGTCGATGTTGATCTTGCAAACTGCCAGCTCTGCAGCGTGACGGAGTTGTTCTTCGGGTACGCCGATAGCGCCGGGCATCTTACCGCCGTTCTCGTTAACCATCTTCACGTATTCCTGAGGAACGGAAGAAGAACCGTGCAGAACGATGGGGAAGTTGGGCAGCTTCTTAGAAACCTCTTCCAGGATGTCGAAGCGAAGCTGAGGATTGGTGCCGGGCTTGAACTTGTATGCACCGTGGGAGGTACCGATCGCGATTGCCAGAGAGTCGCATCCGGTTCTGGTTACGAACTCCTCAACCTCTTCGGGACGAGTGTAGTGTGCGCTTTCAGCAGAAACGTTTACTTCGTCTTCAACGCCTGCCAGAGCACCCAGCTCAGCCTCAACCACTACGCCGTGAGCGTGTGCGTATTCAACCACCTTGCGGGTGATCTCGATGTTTTCTTCAAAGGGCTTGGAGGAAGCGTCGATCATAACGGAGGTGAAACCGCCGTCGATGCAGGACTTGCAGGTCTCGAAGCTGTCGCCGTGGTCCAGATGCAGAACGATCGGGATCTCGGGGCATTCGATCACTGCTGCCTCAACCAGCTTGACCAGATAGGTGTGGTTTGCATATGCGCGCGCACCCTTGGAAACCTGCAGGATCACGGGAGCCTTTTCCTCGCGGCAAGCCTCGGTGATCGCCTGAACGATCTCCATATTGTTTACGTTGAAAGCACCTACAGCATAGCCGCCTGCGTATGCCTTCTCAAACATTTCCTTACTTGTTACCAGTGCCATTTTTTAAATCTCCTTTTTTCTAAATGATGGTGTTGGTTCACATCTCTTATTGTATCAATTTTTTTTGCCGTTGTCAAGTCCTTCTTGAAGTTTTGTGGGGCTTGGAAAGGAATTTGTATGCAAAATTTTTTATAAAAAAGTGGGTGCTGCGGGTGCAGAAAAAGGGAAATGCGGAGCAATCATTAAAAAATCGTAAATTTCATAAAAAATGATTGATTTTTTTGGCGAATTGTGGTATAGTACTTTCTGCGTGCGAAAATGCAAATAACATAATTACGATAAAAAGGAATGGTTAAGAACTATGTCTACTTTGAAAGGCGCTTGCATCATCGGTCAGTCCGGTGGTCCTACCTCTGTAATCAACGCATCTGCATACGGATGCATCAAGACCGCTCTTGAAAACGAGAACGTGACCGCAGTATACGGTGCGCTCAACGGTATTAAGGGTGTGCTGGACGACAACCTCATTGATATGTCCAAGGAAGATCCCACCGAGCTTTCTTATATGAAGTATACTCCCTCTTCGGCTCTTGGCTCCTGCCGCTACAAGCTGAAGGACGCTTCTGTGGACGACACCGACTACAAGAGAATTCTTGAGATCTTCAAGAAGTACAACGTTCGTTACTTCTTCTACAACGGCGGTAACGACTCTATGGATACCTGCAACAAGATCTCCAAGTTCATGCTGGAAAACGGCTATGAGTGCCGCGTAATGGGTATTCCCAAGACTATCGACAACGACCTTGCAGGAACCGACCACTGCCCCGGCTTCGCTTCTGCCGCTAAGTATATCGCCACCTCTATGATGGAGATCTACCACGATGCAAGAGTATACGATACCGGTATGATCACCGTTGTGGAGATCATGGGTAGAAACGCAGGCTGGCTGACTGCTTCCGCAGCTCTGGCAAGCGCAAAGGGTGCAGGTCCCGACCTGATCTACTGCCCCGAGAACAATTTCGATATGGACACCTTCGTTGCAAAGGTGAAGGAGATCTATGCTGCTAACGGTAAGTGCATCGTTGCAGTTTCCGAGGGTATCCACGATAAGAACGGCAAGTATATCTCCGAGTACGGCAACGACCTGTCCAACGCCAAGGACGGCTTCGGTCACGCTCAGCTGGGCGGTCTGGCTGCTTACCTTGCAGGTGTTCTGAAGAAAGAGACCGATGCAAAGGTAAGAGGCATCGAGCTTTCTCTGCTGCAGAGATGTGCTGCTCACAGCGCTTCCCAGACCGATATCGAGGAGTCCTTCAACGCAGGTAAGACCGCTGTTGAAAAGGCTACCGAAGGCATCACCGACAAGATGGTTGGTTTCGTTCGCAGCTACGATGAGAACGGCAACTACGTTTGCAATTACGAGCTCTTCGAGCTGACCGTTGTGGCAAACACCGAGAAGAAGATCCCTGCTGAGTGGTTCAACGAGACCAAGGACGGTCTGACCGAGGAATTCGTAAAGTACGCTCTGCCCTTGATCCAGGGCGAGACCCAGCTTCCCAAGGAAGACAGCCTGCCCAGATTCGTAAAGCTGAAGAAGGTTAAGGCTACCGTTTAATTCAACCAAATATATAAAAAAGGCGTCTTTACGGCGCCTTTTTTATCATTTGGAGTGTTCCAGATAAGTGAGCAGTGCCTTTGCAGAGAAAAGCACGATACCTGTATGTGGAATTTCATCTCCGGGGCTGAGGACAAGTTGCCCGGAGCGCAGGTTTGCTCGTACTTCATTCGGGGAAGGGTGGCAAAGAAGTATGTTGCTTCTTTTTTGGTTTTTGAATGGATCCTCTGGCTCGCAGTTGAAATCATAAACTGGAAGTTCCTTGAGATGCCCTTCAAACGGGGGACAGAAGCGGTAAAGTGGGATGATGTATTTGAAAAAATACAGACCGTTTTCGTGAAAGTGCAGATCGCACATTTTGATAGGTGCATCAAAAAATTTTATGGAAAGAACCTCCTTATCGGATACGATGTGAAAATCGCACCGTGTATCCTTGCGACTACCAAGCAACCACATTTTTTTGCAGGGGAGTATTCGGTATCCGTTTTTCTTGCAAGCACTTCTCAAACGAAAGAAAAAGAGAATTCTTTTTATGAAAAAACGTAAATAGAAAAGGATTAAGACAACAATTGCGATTTCAAATAAGAATAGAACAAACTTCATAGAACACCTCTTTAGCTGTTAGTGTATTTAAGACTTTAAATGATTTTCAGCACAAATTACAACCTGTGCAACCATAGCATCTATTTACTGAGGTCTTCCAGCTTCTTTTTAATATTCAGAAACTGAGGGTCATCGGAAATCGTCTTATAAATTTCATTGCAGTTCAATCTACTTAAATAGGCTTCGTGAAGGGGCATCTCACTTCCTTTGGCGCTCCACCCATCTTCGTAATGTACGCCGCGAACCATGGGCGAAGTGTGGTCAATTTTTGAAAATCCTTTCATTTTCTCGCAATGTTGGTACATTTCTTCCAGTTCACAGAGCGCCTGCTCCTTTTGATCCATCATAAGAGAATATTCCGCCATGCGACAGCACATTACAGCAAGCCGGTCCTCGAAAGCGCCGAAATCTCCATTGCGGAAAATGATATGATAGATGGTGTATACATCCTTGATTATATCGTGTTTTTCTTCGTTGGTGTAATTGGGTGAACCCGAAATCAACCGTCCGGTGTAGCTCATAATTTCATTGCATATGTTCCACAAGTAGTTTTTACAATGCTTTTCAAGTTCGTCGCCTTTCAGAATACTCATGAGGAGATCTTTGTTTTGCGGAACCATTTTGGCGTATTCCAGCGCTTTTTCGTGTTCCCCTATATCATTATGGATAAATGCAAGCAGTTGTATTGCACCGTAGTGGTATTTGGCGTCGCCCTTTTCAAGCAGCTTTTTAGCAAGCCTGATGATCTCGTCTTTACTGTTTTTGTGTTCCACGACGTAAAGGTCATACATCAGATTATGGATCACGGTATCCTCGTTTGGATATTTTTTATAGATTTCGCGGCATAATTCAAGACGTTCTTTTCTTTTTCCTTGATGGATGAGGATCTGCGCTTGTTCTTCAAATTTCGCAAGCTCTTCCTGCTTTTTTACAGAATCACAGCCCAAGATATAATCAACGGTAGTATCGTAAAAAGATGCAATGTGGGGCAAGAGAAGAATATCGGGCATTCCTATCCCGCGTTCCCACTTTGAAACGGATTGCACAGAGATATTAAGGTGTTGGGCTAATTCTTCTTGGGTGTTTCCTTTATGGATTCGCAAATCCCTGAGGTTTTCGGCAAGTTGTGGTTTCATAAAGACCTCCAAAGAGAGTAACAAACGTAGGTTCTGTATTCATTATATCGTTTTTTTGAAATAATACAATGACCGCTTTGTTGAATTTGGGTTGAAAAAATCAACGCTTAGGTTAATAATTTTGTTTTCAGTCATTAATGCTGTTATATTTTGTTCCGCTTTCATAACTATATCATAACTATAATGAAAAATCAAGTAATGTAACAAACGGTTGTGTTTAATGTGTTTAAATAAAAAGTGCGCACCTGCCGCTTGGGCAGGTGCACCTTATCAACCGTAGTATTGTCAGATCGTTCTTCCTGAATGGCAGGTGAAATAAAGGATCTGGGTATCGGAAGAAAGCTTCTTCAACGCTTCAAGTGCTTTTTTACAGTTTTCATCGTCAAGATAGACGAAGGGATCGTCCAGTACCAGGAAGGGGCGCTCCTCGGGGTATGCCACCTTCAGAATGGCAAGGCGCATACAGACGTTTGAAAGCACCACGAAGGCACTGTTGAAGTTGCTGCTTTTCCGAAGCTCGCCGTTTCGCTCAAACTGCAGGCTCATATCGGAGGGCATCACCTTCAGTCCTTCACAAAGGGCAGGGTCGATTTGCAGAGCGTACTCCTCGTATGCCGAGCGTACGGGCTCGGTATACTTGTTTACCAGCTCGTTGTGGGTATCCTCCAAAAGGCTTGAGGTCAGCTCCAGGATGCGCAGTCGGTCATACTCCTGCTTCAGCTTTTCTTCAAGTGCCAAAAGCTCATCCTCTGCCTCCGCAAGACCTTCGGCGATCTCAAGGGCGTTTTCAAGGGCAAGGCGGTCGTTTGCCGCGCTCTTTTTTAACTCCTCAAGTGTGCTGTTCAGCTCCTCCCATTCACCCTCTCTTGGAGGCTCAGCTTCAGAAATAGCGGAAAGATCCACGCTCTTTTCATACTTTTCAAGATCTTCTTTTCTTGATATATACTCTTTTGAAAGCTCTGTAAAGTCCTTGGCGTACTGCTTGACCGTTTTTAAAAGAGCCTCTTCGCTTGCCTCTTCATTCTGCTCCTTCAGATAGCAAAGAAGGTCCGTACGAAGCTCGCTTTGCATTCTTCCTGCTTCTTTTTGGGCATTTGCCCGCTGGGCGCTGCGATCCTGCATCGTCTTCACGTTTTGAAGGTATTGCTGATACCGATTCTTCAATTCCGTCAGCTTTCTTTCGTATTCGCAGGAGGGAAGAGCGTAGGGGGCAAGGAAGGAGTCAAGCCGGGATATAAGCTCTTGTTGCTTTTCTGAAAGCTCGTCTGCCTCAGCCTTCGCTTTTTCGGTCTGTTCTTTCAGCTCAAGATAGCGTTTTCTGTCTTCTGAAAGGTTCAAAAGGGAAAGTGAACGATCGTTCACCTCGTATCCGAGCGACAAAAGACGGTCTTCGATCATCTTTTGTTCCTTCAGATAGTCGGGGGAGGCATCCGTTTTGTTTTCACGCTTTGCTTGATATAGCACGATCGTACCGATCACCAACAGGACGAGCGCGATCGCCGTCGCCACAGCGCCCACAGCGGTCGTCATGAAGAGGAGAATGATCGCGCATGTAAGAAGGAAACTGCCCGCAACGATTGTACCCACGCCCGCTTTTTTCAAGGACGAGCTTCTCTCTTCTCTCTCTTTTGAACGCACCTCTTCGGAAAGCTCTTTGGCCCTGATGCCGTTTTCCATTGAGCGGAGCATATTGATCTCCCCTTCTGACGGGAGATCCTTTGAAAACCTTTGGTGCAGGGCATCGTATTCTGCGCTCTTGCCGGGATCGCTGATTCTCCTTAAGTCTACACTGACTTTTCGTAACTCTTCCGCATCCTCGGCTACGGCGTCAAGCTGTTCTTTCTTGAGCGTGCCATAGAGCTTTTGCTCCTTCATCAGCGCATTTTCAAGAGCTTCGTCCTCGGCACTTCGCTCTGCCCGCTTACGCTGCATATCTATATTCAGGGCGATTTTTTCAAGCCTCTCGATCTCCTCGTCTGAAGGGAAGGAGTCGCCGTGCTGTGAGATGAATAAACCAAGACGATCTTTTGATTCGGAGGCCTTTTCTTTATACGTCTCAATCAGCTTTTGCTGTTCGATGAGCCCGGCGTGCTTTGATAAGAAGGTCATCCGCTGCTTGATGGGCTTTTGTTCTTTTTCACATTCTGCAAGCTTATTTTGATATTCCTCAGCCAGAGCCGAAGCAGAAATGCAGCGGTTCTTTTCCGCGGTGCATTTTTTGATCTCGTCCTTGCATTTGTCGATGGAGCCGCTATTCTTTTTTGAATAGTTTTTGGATGCCTTTAAAAGAGCGCTCAGAGCCTTATCGTAAAGATCGGTATCGTTGATCCCCTCCACGTAACTGCCGATGCGGGGCATCATTCCGAGAAGCGATCCCTGCTCCTTGCCGATAAAGCAGGCGGTGGCAAGGAAGGAGTCCTTTGGAATGCCCAAAAAGTATTCGCCCGCAGAGGCGGGAAGAAGGATCTTTTCTCCGCTTTGCAGATCGTATACCGTCAGAGTATCCTTCGTTTCGCTTTTTGAATCAAAGGTGCGCTCGATACGGTATAGCTTGCCCTTTGACTCAAGGGTCAGACTACCGCCGTATTTTCCTCCGCCCCAAGGCAGATAGCGGGCGCGGTCCTTTAATTCCTTGTCCGTTGCGCGAAGAGAGTCCAGACCGTAAAGCATAGCGAGAATAAAGGCGGAAAGGGTGGTTTTTCCCGTGCCGTTTCTTTGGAAGAAGGAATCGAACTCGGCGTCAAACTGCTTTTCGAAGCCCGAAAGTCCGCCGAAGCTTTCAATATAGCAGGAAATCAGCTTCAATGCTCCTCCACCTCCTCTCCCGAAAGGGCGCGCAGTCCCTGACGGATCACTCTTGCCTGATCTTCTTTGCTTAAATCCGAGGCAAGCACCTTGCGGATAAACGCCCCCTTTAAGGACATTTCTTCCCTATATTCCTCGGGATCGATCTTCAGGGTGGTGTTGTTTTTCACGCGGGCATGAAAAAAGCGTTCCTTCAGCTTCTTTTCAAGATCCTCGGGATAGATCCGCGCTTTACTTCCCACAGCACCTTCAAGCTCCACTCGAACCAGGTCGCCGTTTTCAAGCAGTGCCAGATGGGTAAATACCTTTTTTTCAACGTCAAAGCCGTCCTCAAGCCCGCTGACGTCCACCTTGACACGGTGGATCTCTCTTTTTGCAAAGGGCACGAAGGTGGATCTGACGGTGTTGCCGCAGATTTCCAGCATCACGTAGCCCTTTTTGCCCGTTTCATCGTAGCCTCGCCCCTCAAGGCATCCGCTGTAGCAGAAAACGCCCCGGTCGTCTAACTGACCTTTTCTGTAGCTGTGGATATGTCCGAGGGCAAGATAGTCGATATTCTTGCTTTTTAGCATTGGCAGGATCACGGTGTCAACGGCAGGGGTGCTGCGGCTTTCGATGATCTGCCCGTGGAGCGTTACCAGATTTACCTTGCTTTTATCGGTGAACAGTGAATCGTAAAGCAGAGCGCAGTTTTCCTCGGTTTGCTCAATGCCGTAGATATCCACCTCACCGTAAGTATAGCAGGTCCATTTTTCGCCAAAGGTTTTCAGGTTTGCGGGCAGATCCCCCTCCTTGGAAAGCGAGCGGTCGTGGTTGCCCGAAAGGCAGAGAAAATCCACCTCGGGATAACGGGCAACGATCTTCAAAAAATGGTTTTTTGCGCTGACAGTCACCTTTTCTTCATCAAAAATGTCTCCTGCGATCAAAACGGCAGCAACCTGTTCTTCTCTTGCCCTTTCGGCAAGACGCTCGAAGGTATCAAGAAGCTCGCGCCGTCGTTCTCTTGCCTTGTCTTTTGCAAGCATGCTGTCCAGCGCCGAATCCAGATGCAGATCGGCGCAATGAATGAATTTCATAAGTAGTCCTCGCCCTTAAAGCATAAACTGTTCAATGTAGTTTTTGGTAAATGCCACGCCTGCGTCGCCGAGCGCCCCGTGCCAGGTTCTGGAGTGGGGTTCAATGCTCAGATCTCCATTATAGCCTCTTGCATAAAGGATGGAGAAAACAGAGCCCCATTTGATGTCGTCCATACCTGCGGGCGGATCGTCTACCCAGCGTTTTCCTGCGTGAGTCGTGCCCTTGACGTGGAAGTGGGCAATGCGCTCGCCCCAATCGGAAAGCTCGTCAAGATAATTGTCGCCGCGGTTATAGGCGTGGGAGCAGTCATATTTGATCTTCAGCCCGGGCAGTTCACCTAAAACGATCTCCCAGTCGCGAGGGGTGACGATAAAATTGTTCCAATCGCAGTTTTCAACTGCGACGTTGATCTTGCCGTCCGCTCTTTCAAGAAGTCTGCCGAACAGCTCGATCGCGCAGGAATAGTTTTTATAAAGGCTGACGCTCTCGTCCTTGTTGATACCGCAAACGTAGGTTTTTGCACCCAGGTCGATGGCGGCATCGATCTGCGCCAGATAGACCTTCAACCGATCCTCGTGGACATAGCCGCCCACATTGATGTCGTGGTTCCATCTGCCGACGCAGGAGACGTCAATGCCCGTGCGCTCGATCTCTTTTTTGATGGCGTTTGCAGATGCCAAAAAGTGCTCTGCCTCGTTTTGATTGTTGGTGCAGATTTCAATGAAGGAAAGCCCCTGATCCTTCACCATATCAAAATCCGCAGATGAGTATCCTTTGATTCTGCCAAGACGCATAGCGTGTACCTCGCAATTCATTATTGATGCTTTTATTATATCAAATATAAAAAAGATTGGCAAGCGGTTTGACAAAAAAACTTGAATGTGTTATAATCAACTATCAACTTACGGGAGAAAAGCAATGAAGCTTGCAGACACCTTAAAAACAGCGGGAGAACGTCAGATCCCCTTTCATATGCCCGGACACAAGAGGGCATCCTTTGCTCATCTTGTAGAGATAGATTATCGGATGGATTTCACAGAAACGCCTGACAGTGACGATCTGCATCATCCTGACGGTGTGTTGCTGGAAAGCCAAAAGGCGCTCTCAGAGCTTCTTGGCACTGTGCGCTCCTATTATTCGGTCAATGGCTCTACCGGCTGTATTTTGTCGGCGATCCGTGCCTCGACCCTGAAGGGGCAAAAGGTGCTCGTTGCCCGTAACTGCCACAAGTCGGTCTTTAATGCCTGCGAGCTTTGCGGTCTGGAAACGGCGTATCTTCTTCCCGAAGTGTCAAAGGAGGGGATATACCTTTCTGTCGATCCGTCTGCTCTTGAAGACAAGTTGAAGAGGGAAGGGGACGTTGCTCTGGTGGTGATCACCTCACCCACCTACGAAGGGGTGCTCTCCGACGTGAAAAGGATCGGACAGATTTGCCATCGGTACGGTGCCGTTCTGATGGTGGATGAAGCCCACGGTGCACATCTTGGCTTTTATGACGAGAATCAGCCCTCTGCTGCTACCCTTGGGGCCGATTTGGTCGTTCAGTCCTATCACAAGACCTTGCCATCCTTTACACAGACTGCCCTTTTACATCTTTGCTCCCATCGGGTGGATGAGGATGTGCTTTCTGCCCAGATGGCGCTCTTTCAGTCTTCCTCTCCCTCCTATCTGCTCCTTGCTTCTCTTGACGGTTGCGCTTCGCTTTTAAAGGAGAACGACGAGGTGTTTTTCCGATGGAGAGAGGCGGTTCGCTGCGCAAGAGCGACCTTGAAAGGGCTTGAAAGGCTTTGCTTGTATGACGGCGAAGGTGCCTTTGCATACGACGATAGCAAGCTTCTGATCTTGACTCACCGTGCGGGCATTACGGGTGAAAGGCTCTATTGGATGCTTTATCAAAGAGGGATCGTCTGCGAGATGGCAGGATATAACAGCGTTTTAGCAATGACAGGCGCAGGAGACGATGCATCAAGTCTTAAAACCCTTTGCTTTGCTCTTTTGGAGATCGACAGAGACCTTCAGCCGAAGATCCTCGAGTCTCTTCCGACGCCCCTGCCTTTGCCTTGTCAGGCACTGGCGCTGTATGCGTGCTTTGGGAAAAAGAGAGTAAAGACCGCGCTTCTGTCGGCAGAGGGGCAGATCTGCGGTGAAGCGGTCTACCTTTATCCTCCGGGAAGTCCCATCCTTTTGCCGGGTGAGGTGATCTCAAAAGAGGCGATCGACCTGATCCGACGGTATATGAGCGCAGGCATCAGAGTCAACGGTGCCGCGGACGGTATTTTGGTTTTGTCGGAGGAGCAATGAAAGTTTACTACTTTTTTTGCTGAATTTTTATAAAACCATTGACATTTTGAAAGAAACGATTTATAATATGAGTAATGTTTTAGCAAAAGGAGAATTACCATGAAAAGAATCCAGACCCTGAACACCAGAGATCTTGCAAAGAGCGTTAAGAACGGTGGTTGCGGCGAATGCCAGACTTCCTGCCAGTCCGCTTGCAAAACCTCCTGCGGCGTAGCAAATCAGGCTTGCGAGAACAAGGACGCCAACAAATAAAACGTCCGTGAAATACCGCTTGTTCACCTGTGGGCAGGCGTTATTTTTTTGAAAAGGATAAGGTGAAACAAATATGATACATCAATATAAACTAAACGGATATAATATCGTTTTAGACGTCTTCAGCGGATCGGTACATCTGGTAGACGAGGTTGCTTACGATCTGATAAAGGCGATCGACGAGGGCGAGAACAAGCAGGATGCCTGCGTGCGCATTGCAAAGCAGTACGATCTTCCGACGCAGGAGCTTTCAGACTGTCTTTCCGACGTTGAAGAGCTGACTGCGGCAAAGAAGCTGTTTACAAGCGATCCCTATGCCGGCTATGCCTTTGATTTCAAAAACCGCCATAACAGCATCAAAGCACTTTGTCTGCACGTTGCACATACTTGCAACCTCAACTGCGAATACTGCTTTGCGGGACAGGGAAAATTCCACGGTAAGAGTGCGTTGATGTCCTTTGAAACGGGAAAGCGTGCTCTTGATTTTCTGATCGAAAACTCGGGGACGCACAAAAATCTTGAGGTGGACTTTTTCGGCGGAGAGCCGCTGATGAACTGGGAGGTCGTCAAGCAGCTGGTGCTTTACGCAAGAAGCGTGGAAAAGGCGGCGGGCAAAAACTTCAGATTCACGCTGACCACAAACGGCGTCGGGATCGACGACGACGTGATAGAATTCTGCAACAAGGAGATGTATAACGTGGTTCTCAGCCTTGACGGCAGAAAGGAGATCCACGACTCCAAGCGTGTCGACCTGCAGGGCAGAGGAAGCTACGATCTGATCGTTCCCAAGTTCAAAAAGCTGGTGGAAAGCCGCGGCGGCAAGGGCTATTATATGCGAGGCACCTTCACCCACGCAAACCCCGACTTTACAAAGGATCTTTTCCATATGGCGGATCTGGGCTTTACCGAGCTGAGTATGGAGCCGGTGGTCTGCGATCCTTCCATGCCCTATGCTCTCACCGATGAGGATCTGCCCACACTGTTTGAGCATTACGAGATCCTTGCCAAGGAGATACTGAAGCGCAAGAAGGAGGGAAGACCCTTTACCTTCTACCACTATATGCTTGACCTTTCCCACGGTCCCTGCATCTATAAGCGCATTTCGGGCTGCGGCTCGGGTACCGAGTATTTTGCAGTTACGCCCTCCGGCGATCTTTATCCCTGCCATCAGTTCGTTGGCGAGGAGGAATACAAGATGGGCGATATCTGGCAGGGCGTGACGAATACCGAAAAGGCAAACGAATTCAAGCATTGCAACGTTTACGCCAAAAAGGAGTGTGACGATTGCTGGGCAAAGCTTTACTGCTCGGGCGGATGTGCGGCAAACGCATACCATGCGACGGGCTCGGTTAACGGTGCCTATGAATATGGCTGCAAGCTCTTCAAGAAGCGCATTGAATGTGCCATTATGATGAAGGCAGCCGAGAGCGCCGAGGAGAATTAAAGAAAAAAGAACCGTTATTTTGAAAAATAACGGTTCTTTTTTGATTAAAAACAAAAAAACTTCTTGCATTTGACAAGAAAAATATGTATAATAGAAGCAGGATGCGGGAAGAATTCCCGTATTACATCAACTTATACGGAGGATCTATTATGGCAAGTTTGAAAAAGTATTTGGCAGAACTGATCGGCACGTTCGTATTGGTGGTCTTCGGTTGCGGAACGGCATGCCTTGTGGGCTGTGACTCGGCAAACGGCGGCGGATATATCCTTACGGCGCTGGCATTCGGTTTGGTCATCGTGGCAATGGCGTACAGCATTGGCAATATTTCGGGATGTCACATCAATCCCGCAGTTTCGCTGGGCGTTCTGCTTTCGGGCAAGATGAAGGTGCTTGATTTCGTGGGATACGTTGCGGCACAGTGCATCGGCGCGATCCTGGGCGGCGGCTTCTTGAAGCTGATCTTTGCAGGCAAGGAAGGCGAAAAGCTCTTTGATATGACCGGCGGTCTTGGCTCTAACGGCCTTGCAGGCGTGGGCGGCTCCGTTCTGATCGGACTGATCGTGGAGATCGTGCTGACCTTCGTATTCGTGCTTGCGATTTTAGGCGTAACTTCTCGGGTTGAAAACGGCAAGGTTGCGGGCATCGTGATCGGACTGACTCTGGTTTTGGTGCACATTCTGGGCATTGGACTGACCGGCACCTCTGTCAACCCCGCAAGAAGCATCGGTCCTGCACTTTTTGCCGGCGGTGATGCTTTGGCTCAGGTTTGGGTGTTCATCGTAGGACCTCTGGTGGGTGCAGCCGTAGCGGCAGGTGTCTACAGATTCCTTGACGGTAAGCAGGCAGACAAGTAAGGTAAGATAAAAAACGGCGGAGAGAGCTCCGCCGTTTTTTGTTATCTTTTTCCGTTTGAGCGGATGAAATCGTTCACCGTGTTTTTCTCGGCGTTCATGCTTTCCTCGATCTGCATCTTGTATTTCAGACAGAGTCTTTGGCAGATCTCCAACTTTTTGCCCGTATAAAAGAAATCCGAGCGCTTGAGCTGAGCGGTCATCTCCTGATCGATGGTGGAAAGCAGGTCGGGGATCATCACGAAGCCTACGCACCGCAGAAGCTGTTGGTCCTTTGTTTTTCTGCTTTCGGTAAGATTGTAGAGATAATGATTCCAAAGCACCGAGGAAAAGAGGTGGTTGTATAGCGCCGCCGCTCTTAAAGCCTGCTCCAGATAGGCGGGCGGCTTTTTGACCAGCCGGCATTCGAAGCAGTCAAAATAAAAAATGGCGCTGAGCACGTCGTCAACCTGATCTAAGCTCGTTATCCCATCAAAGGAGGGAAGAGCGGGACAGGTATTTTCAAAATAGAGCTGTGCCTCGGCGGAGGTTGGCTTGACGTGAAGACTTTTCAAAAATTCTATCGAAGCGGCGTAAAGCCGCTTGCCCTTTTCTATCGTTGCAAGATCGTCCGATCTTTGAAGATCAAGAGCGAGCAGACAGAGGTCTTTTAACCTTTGAGGCAAAGGAGTATTGTCAAGACCGAAAAAGACGGATAGTCTCCATAAGTGTATTTCCAACCGTTCAGGCAGAAAGTAGGAAAGACAGTCGGCTTTAACCGAGCAAAGAGCATCTTTTTCAAGCAGCGCCGTCAACGTGTTAAGGAAGGTAGAGCGGTCTTGCCGATAGAGGCGCACGAAGGGGGCGTAGTACTCCTCAGAGTTGAATTGGATGCAATAAGGGGAAAGAGGACCCGTATACTGACGCTCGATGTTGATGAGTTCATTGAGAATGTGTTCGTTCATATTGCACCTGCCTGCTTAACGTTCAAAATAATGAAAAACGGCAAGCCCCAGAGGAAACTTGCCGTTTTTGGAGCTGGTAAAAGGATTTGAACCTTCGACCTGTTGATTACGAATCAGCTGCACTACCACTGTGCTATACCAGCGTACGAGCTAAAATTGCTCTTGCAAAAAGGAATAAAGTGTGCTATAATCACCGTTGGGATTTTACCACAGAAATGCCCTTTTGTCAAGGGGCTTTTGATAAAATATTTTGGCTCCCGGAGGGAGGAAGCTATGGCAGAAATGAATCTGACCGATCTGTCGTGCCTGCGTGAGATCATGGCGCGGTTCGGGATCAGCACAAAAAAGAAGTACGGACAGAATTTTTTAATCAACAGAAGCGTTCCCATCCGTATCGCAGAGGAAGGATGTCTCGACGAAGAGGATGGCGTGCTGGAGATCGGACCCGGAATGGGGACGTTGACCAGAGCCCTTTGCGCAAGAGCAAAAAAGGTGGTCTGTCTTGAGATCGACGAGACGCTTATTCCCGTTCTTGAGTACACGCTCGCCGATTTTGACAACGTGACGGTTGTTTTGAAGGACGTTCTGAAGACCGATCTTGCGGCACTTTGCGCAGAGTATTTTGCAGACTGCAAAAGCATCAGAGTGTGCGCAAATCTGCCGTATTACATCACCACTCCCGTGCTGATGTATCTTCTTGAAAGCGGTGTAAACTTCGCTTCTGTTACTGTCATGGTTCAAAAGGAGGTGGCTGATCGGATCACCGCCTCTGCGGGAAGCGGGGAATACGGTGCAATTACCGCGGCGGTTGCCTATTACGGTAAGGCAGAGAGGCTGTTTACCGTTTCTCCGGGCTCCTTTCTGCCTGCGCCCAAGGTGGAAAGTGCGGTGATGCGCATCGATATGCACGAGCAAAATCCTTATGAGGGATGCGACAGAAGGCTGCTGTTTGATATGGTAAAGGCTGCCTTTGAGCAGAGAAGAAAGACACTGAACAATACCTTAAAGGGCTTGCTTTCGCCCGAGGAACGGCTGTTGATGAAAAGCGTGCTTTGGGAGATGGGATTTCCGGAGGACGTCAGAGGCGAGAGGCTTGACATTTCCCACTATGCAAGGCTTGCCGAGGCGATCGGAAACAGCAGGGCGAAAATGAAAAGCAGAGTAGCGGGCGATATGTAAAAAATCCGTGAATAGACCCAAAAAGTGAAAAAAATCTATTGCAAATAAAATGGAATTGTGGTATAATTAAACCGATAGGGTAAAACCGCAAAAATCAAAATTAACGAAATGAGGTACACTGAAATGTCTTTGACTACCAACAAGTACGTTAACTCTTGGATCGAAGAAATGGCTGCGATGACTCAGCCTGACAAGATCGTATGGATCGACGGCACCGAAGAGCAGGCAGAGGCTCTGCGCGCAGAGGCTTGCTCCACCGGCGAGATGATCAAGCTCAATGAAGAGCTCCTTCCCAACTGCTATCTGCACAGAACCGCAGTAAACGACGTTGCCCGCGTTGAGGGCAGAACCTACATCTGCACCCCCACCAAGGAAGAGGCAGGTAACATCAACAACTGGATGGATCCCGCTGAAATGTACGCAAAGCTCAACAAGCTGTACACCGGTTCCATGAAGGGCCGTACCATGTACGTTATCCCTTACTCCATGGGCGTTGTTGGCTCCGACTTTGCTAAGTACGGTATCGAGCTGACCGACTCCATCTACGTCGTTCTGAACATGCTGATCATGACCCGCGTTGGTACCAACGTTCTGGAGGCTCTCGGTGACAGCCCCGACTACATCAAGGGTCTGCACGCTCGCGCTGATATCGACGAAGAGAACAGATACATCACTCACTTCCCTCAGGACAACACCATTATGTCCGTAAACTCCGGTTACGGCGGAAACGTTCTGCTGGGCAAGAAGTGCTTCGCTCTGCGTATTGCTTCCTATCTGGGCCGCAAGGAAGGCTGGATGGCTGAGCATATGCTGATCCTGGGTGTTGAATACCCCAACGGCGAGATCAAGTACGTTACCGCTGCATTCCCCTCCGCATGCGGTAAGACCAACCTCGCTATGCTGATCCCTCCCTCCATCTACAGAGAGAAGGGCTACAAGGTATGGTGCGTGGGCGACGATATCGCTTGGCTGCGCGTCAACAAGGAAGATGGCAAGCTGTACGCTGTAAACCCTGAGAACGGTTTCTTCGGCGTGGCTCCCGGTACCAACGAGAAGTCCAACCCCAACGCTCTGCACACTTGCCTGCGCGACACCATCTTCACCAACGTTGTACACAACACCGCAAACAACACCGTTTGGTGGGAAGGCCTTGACAACAATCCTCCTACTCCCGGTAATGCAATCGACTGGAAGGGCAATCCTTGGGACTGCACCAAGTACGACAAGAAGGACAAGTCCACCTGCGGCGCACATCCCAACTCCCGTTTCACCGCTCTGGCTAAGAACTGCCCCTGCATTTCTTCCGAGTTTAACAGCCTGAAGGGCGTTCCCGTATCTGCTATCATCTTCGGCGGACGTCGTGCAAAGACCGCTCCTCTGGTATACCAGTCCTTCGGCTGGCAGCACGGTTCCTTCGTTGGTTCCATCATGGCTTCCGAGACCACCGCAGCAGCTGCAGGTGCAGTAGGCGTGGTTCGTCGCGATCCTATGGCTATGAGACCCTTCGTTGGTTACAACATGGGCGACTACTGGAAGCACTGGGTAGAGATGGGCAAGGTTATCCCCAACGCTCCTAAGATCTTCCACGTAAACTGGTTCAGAACCGATGACAACGGCAACTTCATTTGGCCGGGCTTTGGCGACAACATGAGAGTTCTGCTGTGGATCCTCGACCGTTGCGAAGGTAAGGTTGACGCAGTTGAGACCGCTATCGGTTACGTTCCCAAGGCAGAGGACATCTGCATTGAAGGACTTGAGGGCATTACTCTTGATACCATCAAGGGTCTGCTGTCCGTTGATAAGGAGTCCTGGCTGGCTGATGTTGAGAACATCAAGGAATTCTATGCTCAGGTTGGCGACCATGTTCCCGCAGAAATGTACGAGGAACTGGCAGCTCTGGAAGCAAGACTTACCAAGTAATCAAATGCCAAATAAAAAGAGTGTCGCTTCGGCGGCACTCTTTTCAGTATCCGTAAAAAAAGCGTTTCGTACAAAATGACGAAACGCTTTTCGTTTACTCATTGACTACGGGATAGTCGGTAAGATCGGTAAAATGCCACCACTCT
Source organism: Clostridia bacterium (assembly GCA_017465885.1). GTDB lineage: Bacteria > Bacillota > Clostridia > Oscillospirales > CAG-272 > UBA11512. Next base: position 37,016 of record JAFTVG010000025.1, read on the forward strand.
TTGGAGTAGCCTCTAAAGCCATGCCGGTAAAGGGTTTGCTCAAGAAGAAGGGCGTTGGAGCGTTGCTCTTCGGGCAGATCGGAGTTAGTCTCTGTCGGCGGCAGAGGAAAACTCGTCAAAGGCACTGGGCATCAAGAGCTCGTTTCCCTCCTTGTCAACAAGCGTGATGTCAACGGTATTGCCTCTGCTGTGGGAGGAGAATCCCACGTTGGGATCAGATACGAAGGTGGGGTCGGGACAGATCTCCCAAAGCTTGAATTGAGCCCAGACGGGACGGTAGGCATCCCAGATCTTGAAGTATACGCCTTTTTCTTCAAGCTCCATTGCCGCGGACATCAGCTTTTTCACTGTGCCGTAACGCAGATAGCAATCAAGATCCTCATAGATGACTTTGCCCGTGAAATTGTTTTCGGTCGCGTAGCGCAGATCGATCATAGTTGTGGGTAAGTAGTCCTTCACAAGCACCAGATCGCTCTCCTCGGGCTCTTTTGTCGGAAGAGAAGGGGAAGGAGCGGGCGAGGGGGAAGGCTCGAGCGAAGGCGATACGAAGGGCGTGGGAGAAGGCGTGGGCTTGACGGAGGAGGGGGGCGCACTTGGGGAAGATCCGGGGGAGGGGGAGAGGAGCGGAGAAGAGAAGGAAGGCGAAGTCGAGCCTTCAAAAGACAGATGAAGAGAGAGGCTCGGTTCTTTAAGAGAATCAGTACTTGAGTCTTGCGTTTTCGTGAGGGTGCAGGATAGAGTTGCAAAAAGAAGAGGGAGAAGCATCAGGATCATCATCAGTGTTTGCGGGTGTTTCATAGTGCCTCCTTACTGTTTTAATAGTGCTTCCCGCTCTTTATAGTCGGGAAGATAGCGGGCAACAAGGGCATAAAAGCGCTTGTCGTGTCCCCTGCATTTCAGATGCGCCAGCTCATGCACCACTACGTAGTCAATCGCACGCTCGGGATATAGCATCAAAAAACAGGAGAAGTTCAACGATCCTGTGGAGGAACAGCTTCCAAAGCGCCCACGCGCACTGCCTATGCGCACGCTTTTGGGGGACAGGCCCATGACCAACGCATATTTTGCCACCTTTGGAGGGATCACTTCGGCGGCGGTCCTCTTTAAACGGCGGATCTCCTCTTCGCTTTGCGGAAAGACCGTGGTGTTATTCACCCGTTTCTTTGCCTTTTCGATCCACTGAGCACGGCTTGCAACGAAGCGTTCTATGGATGCTTTTGGATAGCCGAGCGGAGCGCGGACAATCACCGACCCGTCAAGCTTCACCTGGATTGCAAGGGTCTTTCTTTTTGAAAAAATCAACTGATAGTTTTCCATTTTTACTCGAATAAAGATAAAAGCTCTTTATATAGCTTCAGGTCTGTTACGACAAACACCATCTGCTCCCGTACCTTCAGCACTGCCTTTTTCAGTCGGTTTTGCAGGACGGAGCGTTCGGCTCCTTTTTTTGTCGTCAACAGACGGCCTGCGTTGCTGTAGAAATAACCGTCATCAAGGATCACGATCCCTTTATCCCATTCCGAAAATGCGGGTGGATGTTGCAGATCCGCACGACTGACACGGCAGTCAAAGATACCGTATTTTTCGTTCGCGTAGTAATCCGCACACCGATCCGCTTCCTTCTCGGGCAGGTAGAGAAGCCTTACGTGATCTGCATCCACCGCACGCGTTGCCTTTCTCTTGTCAAAAAGAATGGCGGCGAAATACAGAATATCGGTATTCGTGCGGATGGTATTGGTCAGATTGATGCCTGAAACCCATTTTTCGTTTTTTAAAAGGTGGTCCGGATCAACGTATTGATCGCCGAGAGCAATGCGTCCGTCGGGATCGTAAGCCAAGGCTACAGTTTTTCCTTGCTTTTGTAAGCATAAAAGTCTCTCAAAAAGGATTTTGCCAATGAGAGAGCACTCGTCAACGAAGATACAGTCGTATGCCTCAAGCTCGTCTGTTTTCAAGTCTTGTGCGGTACGAATAGTAAAGCCGGGAATTGCGTTATTTAAGGCATCGTGCCCTTCTTTCAGCGTACCCGGATAGAGGAAAAGGCATTTGTTTCCTTTTTGAGCCGCTGTTTTACAAAGATCGTATAAAAGCAGGGTTTTTCCCGTGCCGACACTTCCTCTGATGGCAAACAGAAGTGAGCCACGCTCCATAGCCGAAAGAAATCTGCTCTTTGCCTGTTGCTGGTGGAGGGTCAAAAAGTAGTTGCCGGAGATAAATCGTTCGGGATCTGCAACGGGGGAGATCAGGTATTGGCACGCCTTGAACAGCGGAGCGATATGCTTGATGTAGCTGCCTGCGTGAAGGGCGAGGGCAAGCGCGACCTCGTGCTTTGAGGTGGAGATCAACTCATTTTGATCGTTTAATGTATAGTATTTTCCGGTTTTTAAAACGTAGGTGCAGGCGTAGACCGGTTTTGAAAGATGGGAGAGATAGTATTTGTTTTTTCGTAGCTGATCCTCAATATTCTGTTTGCCCACAAAGGAGCTTTTCAGCTCGATATTCAGTACCCCGTGCTCGGTGATCTTCAAAAGATCGAACTCCTTGCCGATGTGAGGAATGGTGTATGAAAAAATAAAACCGTCAAAGAATTCAGGGGAAGGACAAAGAGGAAAGAGATCGTTTACCAGTCCCTCAACACACCGTCTTTCGTGATTTTTGATGACCAACTCCTGACTTCTTTTCGACCATATCTGCTCGGTTCTGCCAAAGAGCAGATCGTCCTTCAGTCTGCTTAAAAAATACAAATTATAGCATTCCATACCCAAATCTCCTTTTTAACAGTATAGCACAGTTTTTCTTCGTTGTAAATAGAAAAGACGGTGCAAATTGCACCGTCTTTATTGCATTACTCTTCTTTCTCTGTCTCTATGGGAAGGATTTCCACGTGAAGCCGCTCAATACGGGAGTTCTCAGTCTTGAGGACGGTAAAGATCAGATTTTTGTAGCTGATCTTTTCATTTTCAGTGGGAATGGACTCGTTTTCCTTCATCACAAGACCCGCAACGGTGTTTGGCAGATCCTCATCGTCATCTGCCTCCACGTCAAGCAAACCCAGAAGCTTTTGCGTGGAGAGAGCGCCGCTGATCTCGTAGTGGGTATCGTCGATAGATATAATCTCTTCGGTTACCTCGTCGTGCTCGTCCCAGATCTCGCCTACCAGCTCCTCGATGATGTCTTCAAGGGTAACGATACCCTGTGTTCCGCCATATTCGTCGATGACGATCGCCATATGGGATTTGCAACGCTGTAAAAGCTTCATCAGATCAGAGATCTTCATAAAGGGTGTGACCATCTTTGCGGGAGCAATAATGGTCTTGACCTTGCGGTGATGAAGCATCACGTGCTCATAAAAGTCTTTTTGATTGATCACACCAAGGACGTTGTCAATGGTGTCTTTATATACGGGCAGTCTTGAAAAACCGCTCTTTCTGAAGGCGTTATGGATATCCTCAACACTGTCGTTCACATCCACCGCTACCACATCTACACGAGGGGTCAGCACGTCGTGTACGTCGAGGTCGTTAAATTCAATGGCTGAACGAATGATCTTACTTTCTTCCTCGTCAATGCCTCCCACCGTTTCTGCCTCGTCCACGATGGTCAGTAGATCGTCTTCTGTAACGGTCGTTTCGTTCTTTACCTTGAAGACCTTTAACAGCATTTTGGTCCAACCGTTAAAGATGAAGTTCACAGGGGTCAGAAGGGCAAAGAGCAGGTTCATAAAGGGGGCAGAGAAGAGTGCAAACTTTTCGGGCGATTCTTTAGCCAGGGTCTTGGGAGAGACCTCACCGAAGATCAAGACGGCAATGGTGATCACCGCAGTTGAGGTAAAGGTCGCCAGCGATTCGTTGCCCTGAATCAGGTCGAGAAAGAATATTGTGGCAATGGAGGACAGAGAGATGTTAACGATGTTGTTACCCACCAAAATGGTGGTGATCAGTTTTCCGTAATTTTCGGTCAGCTTCAGTGCGATCTTGGCATTTTTATTCTTCTCCTGCGCCATAGTTTTGACCTTGGTGCGGTTCATAGTGGAAAATGCCGTTTCAGATGCAGAGAAATAGCCGGAAAGTGCAAGAAGTCCTGCCATTGCCAATAGTAAGGGTATGTCCATAATGATTGAAAAGTCCTTTCGTTTTAAAAAAATATATTCTACAAGTAGATTGGCCTACCTATATTCGGTTTTGAGGATGCCGCGTTTTTTCAGCATCGGGCGCAACTTTACTGCATAAAAAAGGGTCAGTCTGCTCAAAAGAAGATCGTGCAGAAAAACGTATACGGGTAAAAAGAGAATGTAAAGTGATACCATCCCCCACTGAACCAAGTTCAAGCCGAAATAAAGAGCGTTGAGCTTTGAAGCAAAGAGCTGTAAGGCGGGGTCCTGAGGGTCAAGCTGTAAGGGCAGATCCGACAGAATGCTTTGAAAATCCAGCGGTCCGACAAAAAGCCTGAAGAACAAAAAGAGCATCAAGGAAAAGGCGGCGGACTGGATCAACATTTTGACCAAAATGGAGAGCCACTTGTTTTTGACTTTTTGATCCGTAACTGCCTTTAAAAAGGGGAACCAGCCAATGACAAAGGTATAGACGATCACACCTGTATTGGCAGGTGTGATCAAAAAGCCCAGCATCGCCGTAACGGTAAAAACCGTAAAGGAAAACCGTTTACCGTATTCTAAGATCAGAAGCCAGAGCAGTCCTGCAGCAAGAGTTGCAACTGACAGATCAAGAACGTCAAAAAACTGTGCCGAAAGCAAAAGTAGTACGCCCAGCGCAGAGAAGATCCCTCCTCTTGCCGCGTATGAGGCGGCATATCTTACAGAATCCTTCTTCATGGGCTAAAGAACCTGCAACAGAAGTTGAGGCAAAGCAGCGAGGTACACAGCGAACAGCAGTCACAGCTGCAGGCGTTGGTGTTGCTTTTGCCCGTGCGCTCTGCGTGGCTGTTTCTGGCGTAGCGGATATTGTTTAAAGCTTCTCTGTATTCGCTGTTTTGGGGATCAAGATAGCAGGCGGTTTCAAAATACTTTTGCGCATCGTAATAAAAGCCCTTTCTTAAAAGAACGCAGCCCTTTAAGAAATTCCATTCCGCACCTCTGTCTGAGAGTGCAAAAATATCGAGCATCACCTCTGCTCTTGCGATGTTTCCTGCGTTGATCAGACGTCTGATCTGATCGTAGGTGGTACGGGGATCGTATTCTCCTTCGTATCCGGTTGTGCGCTGCCTTGAGGGGTTGGCGCGGCTTTTTTGGATCTCCTCGTAAGCTTCGTTGATCTCCTTCATTTTTTCTTCTGCGAGATCGCTCATGGGAGAGTTTACGTAGTTATCGGGGTGGTATTTTCTTGCCATTTCGCGATAGGCTTTTTTCACCTCCGCATCACTGGCGTCACGGGAAATACCAAGAACCTTGTAGGGGTCATTCATAGGTCTTGTCCTTTCTCTCGGACTTCCGGCTATTCGTTTTCTTTTTCTCGGTGTAAAGGGCTGAAAGAGCGGCGTCGTTCATACCGTAATAGAGCACGTTTTTCAAGATCTCCCGATAATTCTCGTTATAAACGGGGATCTTATCAAGAAGCAGATCGGCATCGTTTGCCAGGGCATCCAGCGCACTTTTTAATTCTTCCTTGTGAAGGCCTTCGGAAAAGGGGGTAAAGCGATGATGGCAAAGATCTTCCTCGTAATCATCGGCGGCATCTAAGAGATACAGCCATTTGCCAACGGTGGTGCCGAAGCGTTGAGCGGCAAAAGAGCGTAGCTCGTCTTCTATCCCATGGGATGCGATCACAGAAAGCAGGGCAGAGGAGCAAAGTGCCATTTCGTCGGGCGAATATGAGCCCTTATTTTCCATTTCAAACAGGTCGTTCATAACGCCTTCGATCTGCTTTGTGGGCAGATTGGTGCATTTTTCTGCCTTTTTCAGTGAATATCGGAAGTAGGGCAAAAGAAGCTTGCTGAGGCTTGCTTTAAAAAATGATTCGTCTCTTGCGTTGTCCTTAAGCTTATAATAGTTCAAAAGTGCCGCACAGCCCGCACAGTATTGAAGCAGGTCGTTTTCAACGGCATAGCTCTCTCTTTCGGGATGAAGGAGAGAGGGGGGGCGTTTCTTTTGTACGGTGTCGACCGCGCAAAGCTCGGCTCTGAAAAGGTAAAGAAAGGCAAAGTCATAGGATAAGGTCAGACAGGAAAAGAGTCCGGTACGCCGTCGTTGTGTTTTACAAAGTCCGCAATATACGGAGCGATAGAGAGAAAGCTGTTTTACCTTCAGCTCCGAAACAACGGGGCGTATATATCCAAACATCGCATATCCTTTCAAGAGATGATCACAATCACATACAGTATACCATACTTGCTGAAAAAAGTAAAGAATAATTTTGTGAATTCTTTTGGATGAGAAAGATCACTATAGTAGTATAGCAGTAAATTATCAACCCATCTTCAACAGTGCGGTCATTTTTTTCATAAGGGAAAGAGAAGTCCCCAATGAGTGAATTGAATACAAAGGGAGCAGTATCCCGAAAACTCTTCGGCAAGATCCTTGAAAACGAGCCGTTGTACCCCTGAAAGAGTACTGATATCTTCCTTGATCGGAAGGGCTTTACATAAAGAAATTCCAAAAAGACAAAGGGTCATCAGCCGTTCGGCACTTTCGTCCCCAAAGCGCTCACAGCTTTTTTTGGGTGCACAGAAGGAGACCAGCTCGGCTGAGATCTCATTTGTGCATTTTGCAAGGGGGAGAAGATGCGCATTTAAGGCGGGAATATTATAGAGCCTGCAAAGCCGAGGGATCCTGAATAAGACCTGTTGGCAGTTGAAGCTCAGCGCGGTAAGACAGATGCAGTATTTCCTTTTTTCAGGAGGGAAAAGCTCCATTCTTCTTTGTAAGGTCAGCTTTTTGAACAGTGCGTCAGACTGTGCGTATAGCTTTTTTTCCGTTTCTGTGCAGTCTTGCCCCTGAAAAAAACAAAGAAGCAGGTCTGATGCCTGCCCTTGACATCTGACGTAGGGGACGAACTGACTAAAAAAATCAAAGCTATCTATAGTGTGAACGATCATAACGGTTATACCTTTCGGCTTTTGCGGCGTCGCGGCTGTCGGGGGAAGGGTCGGGAAGCCGCGTGCACTCTTCCTTATTTATATTGAAAAAAGCGGAAGAACTATGCGGAATAAGCGAAAGTACCTTGATTTTTTTTGAAATTTATGATATGATGTATTTGTTATAATATACCTATCGGCAGAAGGAGGATGGAAGAATGAATGAGCTTGCGGTAAAAGCGGATATACTGTCCATGACCAAGGATGAATTGACAGCATTCGTTGGCACGCTCGGTTTTCCTGCATTCAGAGCGAAACAGCTTTTTGAGTGGATGTATAAGGGTGTTTCCATTGAAGAAATGTCCAATCTGCCCTCTGCTTTCAAGGAGGCACTTGTCCAAAATGCATTATACGCACTGCCTGTGGTGGCAAACAAGCTCGTCTCCCGTATAGACGGTACGGTGAAATTTCTTTTCCGTCTTCACGACGGACAGTACGTTGAAAGCGTGGTCATGGACTATGAGCATGGCTTGAGCATTTGTATTTCAAGTCAGGCGGGCTGTAGGATGGGCTGTAAGTTTTGTGCCTCCACCCTTCAGGGCAAGGATCGGGATCTTTTGCCTTCGGAACTTCTTGGGCAGGTTCTGGTTGCCCAAAGAGAAGTGGGGAAGAGGATCTCCAGTCTTGTAATGATGGGCATTGGCGAGCCGCTTGACAATTACGACAACGTCCTGCGCTTCTTGCACCTGATCACCTCTGCCGACGGATTGAATCTGGGGGCTCGGCATATCTCGCTTTCAACCTGCGGTGTGGTAGACAAGATCTACGCTCTTGCCAAGGAAAATCTTCAGATCACGCTATCTATCTCGCTTCACGCCTATGATGACGAAAAGCGGTCTGCCATTATGCCGGTGAATAACAAATGGAACATTGATAGCCTTCTTACTGCCTGCGCCCACTATTTCAGGGTAACGGGCAGAAGGATCTCCTTCGAGTATACCCTGATCTCAGGTGTGAACGATGACGAGGAGGGTGCCAGAAAGCTGGCACGGCTTTTAAAGAGCTATATGAAAAATATGCCTTTGCACGTGAACCTGATTCCCGTCAACCCTGTAGAAGAACGGGGATTTGACCGAAGCAGCAAGGAGCGCGTGGAGAGCTTTAAGAAAACGTTGATTTCAGAAAAGGTCAACGCCACTGTACGCAGAAAGCTGGGCTCGGATATCGATGCCTCCTGCGGACAGCTTCGACACAAAAAGAGAAAGGAGGAAGGCAGTTGAACGGATACGGAAAAACAGACGTGGGCAGAAAGCGTCTGGTCAATCAGGACACTTTTTCTGCGGTTAAATATGAAAACGACTGCTTCGTTGCCGTTGTTTGCGACGGGATGGGCGGAGCTGCCGGCGGCGGCATTGCCAGCTCGATCGCAAAGGATATCTTCCTTACCGAGCTTGAGAAGCTGTTGGACTCCTATTTTGCTTTTCCCGAGAGTCAAGGGGCACCTCAGGTGATCCTGCCTCGTCTGCTGCGCAACGCCGTTTTGGCGTGCAACTCCTTTACCTACGATCTTGCGGTGAGGGATCACAGTCTTCACGGTATGGGCACGACCCTTGTTGCCGCACTGATCTACGAGGATACTCTTTACGCCTGCAACGTGGGTGACAGCCGCCTTTACGGCTTTACCGCAAGCGGGGTCGTACGTCAGATCACCAAGGACCATTCGTACGTTCAGGCGCTTGTGGACAGCGGCAGGATCAGTGCGGACGATGCCCGTACCAGCTCGAGAAAAAACATCATCACCAGAGCCATCGGGATTGAGGCAACCGTGGAGCCCGACATTTTCGTGGTTGGCAAGGATGAGAGTATGCGGTATTATCTGCTTTGCTCCGACGGTTTATCCAATCTGCTTGACGAAAAGGATCTGACAAGGATCGTCCTTCAGCCCACGGAGCTTTTAAGCCTTGAAAAGAAGGTAGAGTGTCTTGTGGAGCTTGCCAACGAGCGGGGAGGAAACGACAATATCACTGCGTATCTGCTTGATACCAAGGGGTAATTACAAAAACCGAAAAGGAATTTTATATGAGCCATTATGAACAGTATATTGGCAAGGTCTTTGATGAGCGCTACCGTATAGACGCCGTTTTGGGCGTGGGCGGAATGGCGGCAGTTTTATATGCCTTTGACTTGAAGGAGCAGCAAAAGGTCGCCGTAAAGATGCTCAGGGAGGAGATCTCAGACGATAAACAGGCGGTTCGTCAGTTTATCACAGAGAGCAAGGCTGTTGCAATGCTCGATCATCCCAATGTCGTCAAGATCCTTGACGTGGTGATCAGAGAAGAGACCAAATATATCGTGATGAGTTATATCGAGGGTGAAACCTTGCGCAGCTATATGGACCGCGTGGGCGTTTTACCGCTGAACAAAACCATCGATATCCTTCTTCAGATCCTGGATGCCTTGGATCACGCGCACAGCAAGGGCGTTGTTCATCGAGATATCAAGCCTCAGAACATTCTGATGCTGAAAAACGGAAAGGTCGTTGTGACCGATTTCGGCATTGCCAAAATTGCAGATTCCGATACAGTCAGCGACGACAAGACCATCGGAACGGTCTATTATATCAGCCCCGAGCAGGCTGAAGGTGCTGCCATTGACCACAGAAGTGATATTTATTCGCTGGGTGCAATGCTTTTTGAAATGATTACGGGAAAGCTGCCCTTCAATGCCGACAGCACTGTTGCCATTGCATTAAAGCAGATCAACGAGCCGACTCCTTCTCCCAGAGACCACGTACCCACTATTCCGGTTGGGATGGAGCAGATCGTGCGCTATGCCATGGAAAAGGCGCCCGAGAACCGCTTCCAGACTGCTTTGCAGATGAAGGCGTACGTGGAAGAACTGCAAAGAGATCCCTTTGCGGAATTTGCCATTGCTCCCGCAGATCAGTATCGTATCGCGCAGGAGGAGGCAAAAAAGGCAAAAAAGAAAAAAGAACAGGAAGAGCTGCAGGCACTTGCCGATAAAAAAGAGCAGGAAAAGCAGCGGAAAAAAGAATCGGAGGAAGAAGTGATCAGGATCAAGGGAGACAGCTGGTCTCCTATACCCGTTATGTTGGGTATATTGATGGCGTTCGTGTTGGTGCTGACCGTAGCAGGCTTTTATGCCGTGAAGAACGTTTTCTGGGACAGCGATCTCAACGTGTTTAAGGATAATTCGGGAGAAAACGTCATTATCGGTGATTTCGTCGGAAAGCCTTTTACCGATGCCGATCAAGCCCACCTGACCGAGGATCTTGGGTATCATAAGGTCACGGTCAGCTATGAATACAGCGAGGTCGTTGCAACGGGGCTGGTGATCTCCCAGGATCCCGTGGCGGGTCAGGTCAGAAAGCTCAACGCGGTGGAGTTGAAGATCGTGGTCAGTCTGGGCAGTAATGCGGTTGAAAACACTCTGCCGGATTATACGATGGCGGATTACAGAGTGATCGGTGCCAAGCTTGCCGACCGTGGATACAAGGTGGAGCTGGTACCCGTAGAGAGCTCCGCCCTTGAAAGTGCGCTGATCTTAAAGACCGAGCCTGCGGCAGGAAGTAAGGTCTATGATGGAATGACGGTCAGGATCTATTACAGTGCCAGCCCGAAAGCAACTACTGTCGTATACAACTTCCCCGAGTTTGAGGGAATGAGCGAGACGGATGCCGCCTATTACGTGGATACCCACGAGCTCAATCTGATCTCTGTAAAATACGAGTATTCCGATACGGTAGAAAAGGGAAAGGTGATCTTTTCAAGCGTATCAAAGGGACCCAAGCCCAAGCTCACCCCCCTTTCGCTGGTAGTCAGTCTTGGCGTTGATCCGGATACCATTCCCGTGCCCCCTTCAACCGGCGATCAGATCGAGCCCTCTGCCGATATAACGGCATAAGCAAACCATAAGAACCGAAAGAAACGACAAATGAGTAACGAAAAGAAAAAACGAATTCACACGAGAAATTTCTGTATTATCGCACACATCGACCACGGTAAGTCTACTCTTGCCGACCGCCTTTTGGAGGCGACCAAAACGGTAACCACTCGCGAAATGGAAGCACAGCTTCTTGACAATATGGATCTTGAAAAGGAGCGGGGGATTACCATCAAGGCGCGTGCCGTAAAGATCGAATATCCTGCACCAGACGGCGAGACTTACCATTTGAATCTGATCGACACCCCCGGCCACGTGGACTTCAACTATGAGGTCTCAAGATCACTGAATGCCTGCGAAGGTGCTCTTTTGGTGGTGGACGCTACCCAGGGCATTCAGGCGCAGACTCTTGCAAACGCCTATCTTGCGGTAGACGGCAATCTGGAGATCGTCCCTGTGGTCAACAAGATCGATCTGCCCTCCGCACGGATCGACGAGGTCAGAAAGGAGATCGAGGACGTGATCGGTATTCCCGCCGAGGGGTGTCCTGCCGTTTCTGCAAAGGCAGGATTGAACATTCCCGACGTTCTTGAGGCGATCGTCCGCGACATTCCCGCACCCGATGGTGATGAAGAAGCTCCCTTGAAGGCATTGATCTTCGACTCTTACTACGATCCCTATTTGGGGGTAGTGGTCAATATCCGTGTTTTTGACGGTAAGATCAAGGCAGGGAGCGTCATCAAGATGATGCATACGGGTGCCACCTTTGAGGTCATCGAGGTGGGTACTATGTCTCCCTTTGGTTTGAACCGCTGTGACGAGCTTTCGGCTGGTGACGTCGGTTATTTTACCGCAAGCATCAAAACCGTGGCTGACACGCAGGTTGGCGACACGGTTACCACGGTAGAGGATGGGGCTAACGAGCCTCTTCCGGGCTTTAAAAAGGCACAGCCCATGGTTTTCGCGGGAATTTATCCTGCAGACGGAAGCAGATACGGTGATCTTAGAGACGCTCTTGAAAAGCTGAATTTGAACGATGCCGCCCTGACCTTTGAGCCCGAGACCTCCGTAGCACTGGGTTTCGGCTTCCGTTGCGGATTTTTGGGTCTGCTTCATATGGAGATCATAGAGGAGCGTCTTGAAAGAGAGTTTAATCTGGATCTGATCACCACCGCACCCAGCGTCATCTATAAGATCGTGAAGCGGGGAGGAGAAACGCTCTATATTGACAATCCCTCAAACTATCCCTCTGCCGATGAGATCGAGGTTGCCTACGAGCCGATGGTCAAGGCAAGCATCATTACTCCCACCGATTTCGTGGGCGGAATTATGGATCTGTGTCAGGACCGTCGCGGCACCTTCAAGGACATGAAATACATCGATTCCACCAGAGTGGAGCTTCATTATCTGTTGCCCCTGAACGAGATCGTTTATGACTTTTTCGATGCGTTGAAGAGCCGCAGTAAGGGCTATGCCTCTTTAGACTACGAGCTTGACGACTACGTAGCAAGCAAGCTGGTGAAGATGGACATCCTTCTCAACGGCGACCCTGTGGACGCGCTTTCCTTTATCGTGCACACAGACAAGGCGTACGGCAGAGCAAGAAAGCTGACCGAAAAGTTAAAGGAAAATATTCCCCGTCAGCTTTTTGAAATTCCTGTTCAGGCGGCGATCGGCGGAAAGGTCATTGCAAGAGAAACGGTCAAGGCAATGCGCAAGGACGTGCTTGCCAAGTGCTACGGCGGTGACATTACCCGTAAGAAGAAGCTGCTTGAGAAGCAGAAGGAGGGTAAAAAGAAGATGCGCCAGTTAGGCTCTGTTCAGGTTACCCCCGAGGCATTTATGGCGGTGTTGAAGCTGGATGATGAATAAGATAGGAATATACGTGCACATCCCCTTTTGCAAAAGCAAATGCGGCTACTGTGATTTTTATTCCCGATGTGATCTGTCAAAAGCGGAGCGTTACGTAGACGCTCTGCTTTTGCAGTTTGATGCCTGGAAGCGGCTGCTTGCCGACCGATCGATAGACAGCGTATATATCGGAGGCGGAACGCCTACGGTGATCGGCGACATCCTGCTTTTGCGGGTCATAAGGGGCATTTTTGACCGTTTTTGTATAGAGAGCGGAGCGGAATTCACTATTGAAGCTAACCCCGGTACGGTGGACCAAAACAGCCTTGATGCATATCGGAAGGCGGGAGTGAATCGGATCAGCTTCGGTGTGCAAAGCGCAAATGACGCTCTGCTTTGCCGTATCGGGCGCATCCATAATTACAATCAGGCGCGGCAAGCCATTCTTTGGGCAAAAGAGGCGGGCTTTGACAATCTTAGTGCCGATCTGATGTACGCTCTGCCGGATCAAAGCAAGGAAGATCTGTTATTGAGCATTGAACGTCTTTCGGATCTTCCCCTGAGCCATATTTCTATGTATGGCTTGAAGGTGGAGGAAAATACTCCCTTCGGAAGAGATCCCGATCTTGCATTGCCCGACGAGGAGGAGCAGTGTGCGATGTATCTTGAGGGAGTTGAAATGCTTGCTCAAAGGGGCTTTACCCAGTATGAGATCAGCAATTTCGCAAAAGACGGCAAGGTCAGCAGGCACAATTTGAGATACTGGAAACGGGAAGAGTATATCGGATTTGGCTGTGCCGCACATTCCTTTTATGAAGGACGACGCTTTTTTGTTCCTCGATCGCTTGAGCAATTTTTAAATGCATCCGAGTATGCCTTTCCCTCGGCACTGTATACCGTTGAAGAGCTTTCTTTAAAGGACGTGCGGGAGGAGCAGATTCTCTTGCCTTTACGTACCGCTTACGGTGTTTCAAAGAAAGGGCTGCTTTTGCTTGTCGACGAAGAAAAGAGATCGATGGTTGAAGGCTATCTGTCTTCCCTTGAGCGGGGGGGATACGCGGCAATGAGAGATGAAAACCTCTTTCTAACTCCTCGTGGAATGCTTTTGAGCAATACGATCATCAGCGATCTTCTCTGTTATCTTGACGAATAAATAAATATCCCCCCGTAAATGCACAAGTCCGTTAAAAACGGACAATTGAAAAAAAGACCCTCCTATGGTAGAATAGAAATATATCTACCATAGGAGGAATTTTTATGCCAAGAGAGTATCGACACATAGAACAATATGCCAAAGAAATAGCAGAACTTCA
>JAFTVG010000026.1 GCA_017465885.1 Clostridia bacterium
CTTCGTTTTGTCCCTTCACCCTTATAGTCGGTTTTTTTCAGAAAAAATCAACGCTCTTCCCAAAATTTTTTCGATTTTTTTAAATTTTTTTCGTTTTTTGCTCCCCGCTCCCCGAAAAAGAAAATACAGAGTCAAAAAAGCAAAGACCGCTGCCTTGCAGGTCTGCGCCCAAAATCTCCATTAACCCCCAAAGGAGGTTTGATAATTTTTCCTTGGAGGGCTTGACAAAAGGACTTTTCGGTGCTATAATACCCACAACATCTGAATAGCAAACCGTTGAAGCGGAGATAACGGCGAAAATGCCTTCACAGAGAGCCCGTGTTGCTGGAAGTCGGGTAAGAAACAGTTCGTCAAATGGACCGCCGAGGGTGCAAAGGAACGGCAGGCGCACGCCCGCCCAGTATATTGCAACGTGAGACACGCGTCAGTTGTCGGAAATATGCTTGTATTTCTAAGGAGCGCCATATGGCGAAGCAAGGTGGCACCGCGGATAGTTTATTCGTCCTTGACAGAACAGTTCTGTCGGGGATTTTTTATTTTCTCCACAGAAAAAAAGAAGCAGGAAAGGGAGAAAAGATGTACATATTGAAGGAGCGATGGCGGGCGTGAGCCATCATAAAAGCAAAATAAGCGCAAATAACACGCAAATACAAGAGAACGATCGCACAAAACGAAAGAAAACATCACACAAAACGAAAGAAAAGCGAGGAAAAAGAAATGAAATTCAACAACGTTGATTTTGATACCTATTTTAAAAATTATCCCGACAAGGACGGCTATTTCGGCAAGTACGGCGGATCCTACATCTCCGAGGATCTGAAAAAGGCGATGGACGAGATCACCGAAGCCTATTTCACCATCTGCAAGTCGGGCAAGTTCATCAGCGAGCTGCGCCGCATCCGCAAGGAGTTCCAGGGCAGACCCACTCCCGTTTCCCATTTGGAAAGACTGTCCTCCTCCCTTGGCAACGTGCAGATCTACGCAAAGCGCGAGGACTTGAACCACACCGGCGCCCACAAATTAAACCACTGCATGGGCGAGGTGCTTCTTGCCAAATATATGGGCAAAAAGAAGGTCATCGCCGAAACGGGTGCAGGTCAGCACGGCGTGGCTATGGCTACCGCCGCCGCCTACTTCGGGCTGGAGTGTGACGTTTACATGGGCGCTGTAGACATCAAGAAGCAGGCGCCTAACGTCGCGCGTATGAAGATCCTGGGTGCCAACGTGATCGAGGTCACCGACGGTCTGCAGACCCTGAAGGAGGCTGTGGACGCCGCCTTCACCGCCTACGCCAAGGACTACAAGAACAGCATTTACTGCATCGGCTCGGTGGTGGGCCCCCATCCCTTCCCTATGATGGTCAGAGATTTTCAGAGCGTGGTGGGCATTGAGGCAAGAGAGCAGTTCAAGGAAATGACAGGTGAGCTGCCCGACGCCATCGTTGCCTGCGTGGGCGGCGGATCCAACGCCGCAGGCTTCTTCTCGGGCTTCTTAAACGATCCCGTGGACATCTACGGCGTGGAGCCTCTCGGCAGAGGCACCGCAATGGGTGACCACGCGGCAAGTCTGAAATACGGCACCGAGGGCGTGATGCACGGCTTTAACAGCATCATGCTCAAGGACGAAAAGGGCGAGCCCGCCCCCGTTTACTCGGTGGCAAGCGGCTTAGACTACCCTTCCTCCGGTCCCGAGCACGCCTTCTTACACGATCTGGGCAGAGTGACCTACGACGTGATCGGGGACGAGGACACCATCGACGCCTTCTTTGCCCTTGCCCGTATGGAGGGCATCATCCCCGCCATCGAGAGCGCACACGCCATTGCCTACGCTATGAAAATGGCAAAGACCATGGGCAAGGGCTCCATCCTTGTAAACCTCTCCGGCAGAGGCGACAAGGATATGGACTTCATCATTGAGAATTACGGCATCAGATAAAAAACGAGGGGCTGTCTCAAATTGAGACAGCCCCATCTTTTTCAAAAAAGTGCCGTTTTCCTTGCCTGATCGCCGCAATATGTCCCCGAAAAGACAAATTTCCTTGTCGGCTTTTCTCCATTACGACAGCTTGGGTATGATCGGAAGGATCTGATAATCGGTGCTTTCATAATACACCTCCGACTTATACTTACCCCAAATATAAATCTCGCCATCGTTCGTTATTGCCGCGGCACATTTGGAATCAGGCGTTCCAAATTTTATTTCTTTGATGTTTTCAAGAAGCTTCGTAGGAAGAGAAACGAAGTATCCGGCGGACTCTCCGGGATCATAGCCAAGCATTCCGTTATTGTTTCCCCAGGTATATAAGGTTCCATCCAGCGTAATGACTGCCACGTTATTGTGCGTCAGATCTGCGCCCGAGGTGACAACACGCGATGCCGTAACGCAAGCAACGCCATCCATGATCTTCACCGGAGTCTCAACCACCAGATCGTTGCCCGTTCCGCAATCACCGCTCTCATTCTTTCCCCATGCATAAAGGGCATCGTCCTTGGTGATCACAAAAGCGTTGGCGTCTGCCGCCCACATGCTTTTCACGTCATCCATAACCTTTATGACCTTCGTCAGATCCTCCGGATATATTCCCGTTCCGCCATAAACGGAATCGGTACCAACACGCCTGTTAAACATATATCCGTAAACGTACAGCGTATCATTCCCGTCAAGCGCAAGCAGATAGCTGTATTTGCTCTCTCCCATCCCGATAACGACGTCCTTTGCGTTATCCATCAGCTTGACCATGCCGCTGTTTTCCTTCTTGTAAAAGCCGGCAGCGTACAATTCGCCGGTTTTGGTAATGGCGGCAATCGCGCCATAGTGATGCCCCAAAACGACCTTTTCCACGTTGTCAAGGATCTTAACGGGATAAATAAAGTCTATTTTTTGCGAGGAATCAACGTACTGCTCAAAAGCATCCCGTTGATCGTCCAAGCCAAAATAGTACAGCTCGCCCGCTTTTGTAACTGCCGCAACGTTGGCACTGCCGTATTCGGAAGCGGTAACGTACGCAACGTCCGACAGAATCACCTTCGGCGTTGTTTCAAAATGCGCTCCCCATGCGTAAAGATCACCGTTTTCGGTAACTGCCGCCATTCCGTCATAGGAAACTACAAAGGACTTCACCTTGCTGAGGACCTTTTTCGGGGTATACACGGTATTCGTGCCGTTTCCCAGCTGTCCGAACTCATTGTAGCCAACCGTCCACAGATCGCCTGATGCAGTCAACGCGGCGGTCATATATCCTGCCGTTTTCACATCCACAAAGATCTCGGAGCCTCCTATGCGCGTAGGCCTCGAAGAGGATTTTCCCCTGTTTCCCGTCTGCGCAAATTCGTTATCGCCGAACATATATAAAGCGCCGTCCTTGGTAATGATCGCATAATAATCATAGCCCATCGCCACCTTGGCTTCTATTTTCGGCTCATCATCTTCCTTCTCGGTAGCGGAAGCCCTTTCGTCACTTTGTGCACCGTGCTCGCTCCGGCTCTCTTCTCCAACAAGGTCGTTTCCAATACTGCCTACGCTGCAAGCAGCAAATACGTTGAGCAAAAGCGACAGCAAAACCAAAACCGCTATTCTTTTCATAGTCATCTTCTCCTTCGACCATCGTTTTTCTTACAGTGTAACACCGTTTTGCCCCTTTGTCAACAAAAAAATAAAAAACCGTTGCAAGGGCGTGCAAAATTAGAGAAGAAATTATCTAACACACGGTAGGGGCGAACTGCGTTCGCCCGCGGGCGTTCAAAGAATGCCCCTTCGGATAAACAAAAATTGATATGCAGAAAGCAAAGATTAACCCCGACAGATTTTCAAGGTCTGTCGGGGGTCGTTTATTCAGTTAGATAAATTGGAATTTGTTTAAAATCTTGATCCTATCCAACCGCAAAAAATAATAAAACCAACGTAGGTAAATAATCCAATGATAGACAAAATTAAGCACCATCGTGCATATGTATTTTTTTTGAAATTTTTAAAGCTCCTAATGATCCCCACTATGCAGGAGATCGGCGGAATTAGCAAAGGACACATACTAACCGCATACCAAAATGGATCGGTTAATGTATCCAAATTGAAGATTCCGATTAATAGCAAACCCCAAAAAGAGGTTGCTATTAACACAGGCAGATTCATAACAGCATTAATAATTCCGTGAACAAGAAATGAGTTTTTGCTATCTTTCATATTTTCGCAAATCTCCTATACTATGTGTGCTTATTTTAGTTCCTATATTTGTAATGTCGGACAGTTTGTCAAATTCTTATTTACAGTTCTGTTTTATCGCCAGTTTCGCTTTTGTATTACAAACGCTTTGATACCCCTATTCATTATATAACAAATCAGCAGAGAAAGCAAGAGTTATATTCCGACTTCGTCGGAGTGATATGATCGCGTGCGCGATCGTGATATTGAATCCTTACGGCTTCAGTGATATTTTATTCGCCTCCCAAACTCGCGTAGCGAATACCACTCGGCGATAGCCGAATATCACTGCGTAGCAATATCACTCGCCGCAGGCTAATAAAACTGCGAGACTTCCTTATGGGAAGTCTCGCAATGCAACGGTTTTTGTTTGTTTCGACTGTTTGGTTAAATTACTTAACCTCAACAACTGCGCCTGCAGCCTCGAGAGCGGTCTTAACGGTGTTAGCCTCGTCCTTGGAAACGCCGGTCTTAACAGCCTTGGGAGCGCCTTCAACCAGATCCTTAGCGTCCTTCAGACCAAGGCCGGTGATCTCACGAACTGCCTTGATAACGTCCAGCTTCTTAGCGCCGAACTCCTTCAGGATTACGTCGAACTCGGTCTTTTCTTCCTCAACGGGAGCTGCTGCTGCGCCGCCTGCAACTGCTACGGGAGCTGCTGCGGATACGCCAAATTCTTCTTCCAGTGCCTTTACCAGATCAGCCATCTCCAGGATGGTCAGGGATTTAATCTCTTCAAGAAGAGCAAGAGTCTTTTCGGTTGCCATTTTAAATTACCTCCAAATTATACGTATTGTTTTTTAAATTGATGATTTTTGCCGCAATTATTCGGCTGCAGCTTCTGCTGCGGGTGCTTCGCCATCCTTGTCGATGACTGCCTGAAGAACATAAGCCAGAGAATAAAGGGGAGATCTCATGCAGCCCATGATCTTGCAGACCAGAGTTTCCTTGTTGGGGATTTCTGCCAGAGCCTTTACGCCTGCTTCGTCCAGAACCTCGCCGTCAACAAAACCGCACTTCAGGTTGAAGGTCTCGATCTTGTCTGCGTAGTTCTTCAGGATTTTAGCGGGTGCAACAGCGTCGTTCTGGCTGATTGCGATAGCAGTCATGCCCTCCAAATGGGCACGAACCTCACCGTAGCCTGCTTCCTCGCAAGCTCTGCCGGTGATGGAGTTCTTGTATACCTTGTACTCAACGCCTGCGTTACGCAGCTCTGCACGGAGCTTCGTATCGTCTTCAACGGTGATACCCTGGTAGCTTACAATCACACCGGATGCAGCAGTCTTTACCTTTTCGGCAAGCTCTGCAACAACCGCCTGCTTTGCTTCAAGAATTTTTGCACTAGGCATCGTTTTTCACCTCCTGAGAAAATTAAAAAGCCCTTATCGACAGCATTTGCCGATAAAGACCGCACTCATCCAAGGCACTCCTTGGGTATATGACTGTCTCCTCGGCAGGAAAGCCTTCGCTTTTACCTTGAACCTGCTGTCTTTGGAATTTGCCCAAGGAGTATACCATAGTTTTTTTCGTTTGTCAAGGGCTTTTTTGAAAAAATTTCACTGTTTTTTCTGTTTTTTTGCCTCAAAGCTCCAGCTTCAGATCGTTTTCTCCGATCAGCCCCCATTTTCTCATCAGCCGCCCAAGCAGCGCGCAGATCAGCGCGGGCAGAACGAAGCACAACAGCAAAAGCCCGATATACTGCATCGCCCCCGCCTGTTGCCCCTGTCCGCCGCTCCAGCCGATGACCAGACCGATCGGCCCCAGCAGTCCGCAGGTGCCCATCCCCGAAAAGATGCCCGTGCCGTACATTTTCAACTCGAAAAGGCAGGTGGCAAGGGGACCCGCGACGGCAGAGGCAATGATGGGCGGAAGCCAGATGACCGGCCGTTTTACGATGTTGGGCATCTGGAGCATAGAGGTACCAAGCCCCTGAGAGACCAGCCCGCCCCAGCCGTTTTCCTTAAAGGACATCACCGCAAAGCCCACCATCTGGGCACAGCACCCCACGATCGCCGCACCGCCCGCCAGGGCAAGACCCTCCTCGTTTGCCACAGCACCCAGTCCCGTCAGCGACAGTCCCGCGCAGATGGCGGCAGAGGAGATGGGCAGGGTGAGCGCCATCCCCATCAGCACCGACACGACAAGGCCCATAAAGAAGGGGGTCAGCTCGGTCGCCCAGCCGATGAGCGCCTTCAGATACTCCACGCCCCTTCCGATATAACCCGCCAAGAGGATGGACAGTCCCACGCCCGTGAAGATCGTGACGAAGGGGGTGACGAGGATATCCACCTTGGTAGTTTTGAAGACCAGCTTTCCGACCTCCACCGCAATAATTGAAATAACGAAGACGGCAAGAGGACCGCCTCCTGCGCCCAACACGTTTGCCGCGCATCCCACGGCGGCGCAGGAATACGCCACCGGGGGCGGCGCCTTCAGAGCGTTTGCGATGGCAAAGGCCATCGCCGCTCCGCAAATGCCCCCGTAGGACACGCCGTCAAGCTTGCCGTAGCCGCAGTAGCCCGCGATTGTGGAAAAGACCTCTAACCCCGGGATCATCCCGAGGGCGGCAAAGATGGTACCGATGAGCAGAGAGGAAAAAAGGCCCAGCGCCATCGCCCCCATCGCGTCCACGAAATACCGTTTCAAAGAGGGCGTTACCCCCTTGCTCTTGCAGTATTCTCCTATTTTCTTAAAGATCTTCAAAAGATCACTTCCTTTTTTCGTCGGCTTCCCGAAAAAGTCCTTCAGCCTTATTTTACTCTTATTTTACTCTTCATTTCCCCTCTTGTCAAGACCTCAGTAGCCGCACAGGGCAAAAAGAAGGGGTCGAAGCAGGGCGTACAGCCTGCTCCCCTCCCCCTCTTTGGCGGAAATGCGCAAAAAGGCAGCTCCCTGCTCTGCGCCGACCCATCCCTCAAGGGTGGCGGCAAGCTCCTCGCCGCAGAACTCAAAGGGGGCGTAGCGGGTGCAAAGAGCATGCAGGGCAGGCAGCTCCAAAGGATAACACAGACTGTTTCTGCCCTTGGTCAGATGAACGAGCAGTCTTGGGCGAAGCGTTCTGACAAGACGGGCAAGGACGGCGCTCTCGGGCTCGCTTTCGGGATAGGGTCCGCCGCAGCCGAAGGGCGCCATGCGCAAAGGACCCTTCCCTCCGCGCAGGGCAAAGCGGTGGGCAAAATTGAAGGAGGGGTCTATCCCCCTGCCGTTGGCAGTCCAAAGCGAGGCGGGGATCCTGCCGCGGATGGCAGAAACAGACTGAAAAAAGGGGCTATCCTCGGTAATGCGCCCGCTTTTTATAAGCTGGGCGTCTGGGTTCGGGCAGGGCAGAACGTAGATGCTCCGCGCCGACAGCAACGCCCTCGCCGACAGACGAAGCAGTCTGCCGTCCCGCTCCGCCTCCCTTTCCAGCTCCTCAAGAAAGAGGAGCATCACCTGAGAAAAGCAGGGCTCCGCACCCAAGCTTGCCAAAAACAGCAGGCTCGTCCCTCCCTGCCCCAGCCGCCGCGCCGTGATCTCCTGCCCCCAATAGCTGCGCCCGCAAAGCACGCTCTGTCCGCAATGCCCTCCTTCAATGGGTGCCGTCCCTGCCTTTTGCTCCTTCACACCTGCTCCTCTCCCCCGCGCCCGAGGGCGCAGATCTTTTATTTTTTCTATGTATATGCAAAAAAAGAGAGGATATTCCTCCAAAAAGAACAAATGTTTTCGTAAAAAGAGAAAAAAAGCCGAAAAAAAGAAGAACAAAAGTTTGCATTTTTCAAAAAAGTGTGCTATAATAACAAAAAAGGCGAGTGCGCCTTCCGTCCTGCAAGGACGCAACGCCCTCACGCCACCGCCAAAAAAGGAGAACGCTATGCAACAGCCTCTGACCGATAAAGAAAAACGGGTTTATGAATACATCGCCGACACCATCAACAGCGAGGGCTACCCCCCCTCGGTAAGAGATATCCAGCTCGCCCTGCACATCAAGAGCACCTCCACCGTCCACGCCTACCTTGCCCGCTTAGAGGACAAGGGCTATATCCGCAGAGAAAAGGGCAAGAGCCGCTCTATGCGGGTGGACGAGCCCTCTTCCTCCCACAAGGAGGGAGGAGCAACGCTTGCCAAGGTGCCCATCCTGGGCGTCATTGCGGCGGGCAACCCCATCCTTGCCACCGAGACCTATAACGAATATCTGGACTTCCATCTGCCCAACCCCGGGCTTTACGGTCAGCTTTACGCCCTGCGCATTTCGGGCACAAGTATGATCGGTGCAGGCATTATGGACGGCGATATCGTGGTGGTCAACAAATGCTCCACCGCCGAAAACGGCGACATCGTGGTAGCTCTCCTTGAGGACGAAGCCACCCTGAAGCGCTTTTATAAGGAAGACGGCCGCTTCCGCCTCCAGCCCGAAAATCCCGATATGGCACCCATCTACACCGACAGCGTAAGCGTGCTCGGTAAGGTGGTCGCCGTGGTGCGCTACTATCACTGAGAAGGAAGGGACGGTTTTATGAACAAGCTTCTCAAAAAAGAGGAGTCCGCCCTGCGCACTCCCTATAAAATGCTGCTCTTCACAGCCCTGGTCTTTCCCTGCCTCAATATCCTCGTCGTAGGCTCGGCAATGCTGGTCACCCATTATTTCGGCGCCTTTTATTCCTATACCGCGGCAGGCACGGTGCTCACCCTGCTTTACGAGCTTTTGAGCAGTCTTTTCCACATCGTCAACTATTGTCTGATGACCTGCACCATCCTGACCCTCGGCTCGGTCGTCTTCAAAAAGTCCGGCAAAAGCGCTCTTTTGCCCGCTCTTTTTGCCTTTCTTGCAGGCTTTGCAGAGATCGTCTGCAGCACCGTCTCGCTGAGCGTCACGGTGAGCGCGGGCATTTCGGACAGCACCGCCGCCCTTCCAAGCCAGCTCTTTCCCCTGATCCTCGGCGGGCTGACCTCTCTGCTGCCCCGAGCCCCTCTTTACGGCGCCGTGGTGCTGGCGTATCTTTTGGCAAAAAGAAGGAGCGAGGATCTGAGAGTGATCTGCTATGAAAAAACGCCCTTCGCCCTCACCTCCTTCCTCATCGTCGCGCTGTATACCCTTTCGCTGTTCATCGACCCCATCACCGTTGCCCTTGCACCGGGGGAGGACGTGAGCCTGTTTGGCGGCTATATCCTGCCCTTCCTCTATCCCTTGATCTACGGGGGATTTATGGGACTTACCGTCCTCTTTTTCCCCACCTATCTTGTCAGATACTACAAAAGAAAGCCCCTTTTTGGCAAAAAGAAGGCAGGTTCAAGGTGAAGCAGTTAAACGTGCGCACGACAGATACGGTGTTGAAATGCGCCCTTGAAAGCTGGTGGGCAGAATATATGCCCTGCGCCCCCGAGGACCTGCACCTTACCCTCACCGATCTTGATTCAGTCCCCCCCTTAGGGCAGGACGAGATCACCCTCTCACGCACAGCACCCTGCCATCTGCCCCGCCCCTTCAGCTTTGAACAGCTGGAGGCGCTGATCGAGGGGGTGCCGCAAAAAGGAGGGAAAAGACTGATCCTTACGCAAAGCGATGCCTTTCTGGACGGTCAAAGGCTGTCCCTCACCCCTCTTGAATTCCGCCTGCTGGCACTTCTTTCAAAAAGCAGCGGCGAAGAGCCCCTGAGCGGAGCACAGCTCTCCCTTGCCCTGTGGGGACAAGAGCGTCCCTCCAACCAGATCAACGTCTATATCAGCTATCTGAGAGCCAAGACCGATCTGCCGGGCAAGGAACGGCTGATCTGTACCAAAAGAGGAAGGGGGTTCTATTTGAAAAATGAATATTGAACGCCGTTTTCTCTTGAAAAACGTCCGCCTCATCGATCCCGACGGAATGAAAAGCGACGGCGCGGAGATCTATTTCTCGGTGACGGGCGGTAAAAGCCGCATCCTGCAGGTGGGAAAAGGGATCAAGGCAGAACGGACCGACGGGCTGATGATCGTGAATATGCACGGTGCCCTCGCCTGTCCCGCATTTACCGACCTGCGCTCCGCCCTTCCCTATCTTGAAAGCGGAGGAGAAGAGTCGCTGGACACCTTTTTAAAAAGCGCTCTGAGAGGAGGGGTCGTGCGCACCCTTGCCCGCCCCTTCCGTTACCAGCCCTCCACAGCCGCCCGCGTCACCGCCCTTTGCGAAAGGTCGGGCGGGGGAGGATGTCGGATCTTGCCCGCCGTCCCCCTGAGCACGGCGGGAGGCGACTGTCTGCCTCTTGCCGAATTAAAGCGGGCGGGGGCGGCAGCCCTCTCGGCAGACAGCGAAAAAACCGAGCCCTCGGGCAAGCTTCTTTTGACGGGGCTTGAGGAATGCCGTAAGGCGGGCTTGCTCTTTATCGCCCCCTGCGCAGACAAAAGCCTGCAGGGTAAGGGGGCAAACAAGGGAATGTACGCCAAGGTGATGAAAATAGAGGGCGAGGATCCCATGGCGGAGCTTCTTTCCCTTTCAAGAGCCCTGACCCTGGCAAGACTCAAGGGCGTCCCCGTCCATTTCCCTCTGGTCACCCTGAAGGAAAGCGTGGAAATGATCGCACGGGCAAAAAGGGAGGGGATCGCCATCAGCTGTGCCACCGCTCCCCCTTATTTCTCCTTCACCGAAAGCGAGCTGGTCTTTTCCGGCAAGGTGGCAAGGCTCAGTCCCCCCTTGCGCACCGAGGAGGACCGTATGGCGGTCATCAAGGGACTGAAGGAGGGCGTGATCGATGCCATCTGCTCCGATCACACCGCCCTTTCAAAGGAGTGTGTGGAAAAGGGCAGTGCTCTCGGCGCCACGGGCTTTGAGACCCTCTTCGGTGCGGGCATCACCCACCTGGTTATGCCGGGGCATCTCTCCCTTTACCGCTTTTTACAGCTGATCTCCACCGCGCCGTCAAGAATTTTGGGCATCGATTCCTCCATAAAAGAGGGAAACCCTGCCGATCTGGTCTTTTTCGACCCCGACACCCCTATGGTCTACAACCACCAAACCCTGCTCACCCGCGGAATGAACACCCCCTTCTTTGGCAAATCCCTTTGCGGAAGAGTGCGGACGGTGTACTGCAACGGCGTGCGGCGGGAGGTCTGACCGCCAAACAAAATCACCTACTTAACGGAGAACAACACGATGAACAAAAAACACACCCTCAAAGCAAGCGCGCTCCTTGCACTGATCCTGTCCCTCCTTCTCCTTTGCGCCTGCACCCCTCAAGCCCCCGAAAAGGTGAGCCCCGACGTGATGCATCTTTCTGCCGTCCTTGAAAAGGCGGGCTACGCCACCCAATACTATGAGGAGGGCAACGCCACCCTTTCCGCCCTTGCGGAGGAAATGGAGGGGAGCATCGGCAAAAAGCTCAGCGGTCAGATCACGGGCTACCTCTTCGTGCAGGATACCAAGACCGGTGCAAGTGCCATGGAGGTCTTCACCTTTCAAAACGCCAAGGACGCCACCCTCCTTTATAACCACCTGAAGGATCAGGACACCTTCGTCAAAGGCGAATCGGAATGCCGCATCGACTGTACCGTGGTCTATATGGGCTACATTTCCGCCCTTGAAGAGATCGAAGGCACCGTGGTGTCTTAAAAAGCGCCCGCCTTCAGCGGGGACGGCGGTCTTGCGCCGTCCCCGCCGCTTCGGGAAAAGAGGCAAAAAATGAAGAAACCGTAAACTTTGCGCCTCAGAGCAAAAAAAATCGAAAAAGGTCTTGAAAAACAAAAAAGAGTGTGCTATACTACGCCTTGTGAAAAGCAGGCGGGAGACCGTACTGCACTCCATAAAATATCTTATCAAGAGTGGCGGAGGGACTGGCCCTGTGAAGCCCGGCAACCTGCAGAAACGTAAGGTGCCAATTCCCGAGAGATGAGAATTACTGCACTCCTCGGGAAACCGAGGCTTTTTTATTGTCCTTTTGCCTGAATTAAAAAACAAGAAGTCAAAAGAGAAAAACGAAAGAAGACGAAAGGAACAACGATTATGGCAAGAAAGCTTTTTACCTCCGAATCGGTAACCGAGGGACATCCCGATAAGATCTGTGACAAGATCTCCGACGCCATCCTCGACGCCCTGCTGATGCAGGATCCCACCTCCCGCGTTGCCTGCGAGACCACCGCCACCACCGGTATCATCTACGTGATGGGCGAGATCACCACCAAGGCAAGCGTGGATTTCCAGACCATCGTGAGAAACACCGTAAAGGAGATCGGATACGATCGCGCAAAGTACGGCTTTGACTGCGAGACCTGCGCGGTGATCACCGCAGTACACGAGCAGTCGCCCGACATCGCGCTGGGCGTGGACAAGTGCCTTGAAAAGAAGGAGGGCGCACTTTCCGAAGAGGACGAATACGACATCGGTGCAGGCGACCAGGGTATGATGTTCGGCTACGCCTGCGACGAGACCCCCAATCTGATGCCCCTGCCCATCGCGCTGGCACACGATATGGCAAAGAAGCTGACTGAGGTGAGAAAAAACGGCACCCTGTCTTACCTTCGTCCCGACGGCAAGACTCAGGTGACTGTGGAATACGAGGGCGACACCCCCGTGAGAGTGGACACCGTGGTGGTCTCCTCCCAGCACGATCCCGCTGTGACCTTAGAGCAGATCAGAGAGGACATCATCCGCGAGGTGATCAAGCCCACCGTTCCCGCCGCATTCCTTGACGAGAACACCAAGATCTACGTCAACCCCACCGGCAGATTCACCGTGGGCGGTCCTCAGGGCGACTCGGGTCTGACCGGCAGAAAGATCATCGTGGATACCTACGGCGGCTATTCCCGCCACGGCGGCGGTGCCTTCTCGGGTAAGGACCCCACCAAGGTAGACAGATCTGCCGCTTATGCCGCAAGATATCTGGCAAAGAACGTGGTTGCCGCAGGACTTGCCTCCAGATGCGAGGTACAGCTTGCCTACGCCATCGGCGTGGCAAAGCCCGTTTCGGTAAGAGTGGATACCTTTGGCACGGGCAAGGTGTCTGAGGAAGCCATCGAAAAGGCACTGGTAAAGCTGGTAGACCTGCGCCCCGCAGCCATCATCGCCCGCTTTGATTTGAGAAAGCCCATCTACAAGAACCTTGCCGCATACGGTCATATGGGCAGAGAGGATCTTGGCGTGAAGTTTGAAAAGACCGATATTGCAGAAAGCTTAAAGGGGCTTCTTCACGCTTAAATAAAGGCAAAGAGGGTATTAAAATAGGGCAAAGACCTTGAAAGCCCTTCAAAAATATGCTATAATGAGAGACGGTACCACGGTACCGTCTCTTGTTTTTTATATAGAGCCCACCTTTTTATCACCGCGGCAGATCCTTTGCCGTATGCTGATAAAAAGGGGGAAAGGCTATGATTTTTGAAATCGCCCTCTCCTGCGGCATCACCCTTCTTCTCTATCTGCTGCTCAAGCGCACCCTTTTGCGCTGGAAAAAGCAGATGGAAGTGCGAAATGAAGCGCAGGACGGCGAAAAAGAAGAGAAAAAGGGACGGGAGGATGATCGACCGTCCGAAGAATAAAGGGAGAAAGGAGGGAGAATGATGGATTTTTTGCAAAACGAGGAGCTTGAACGGATCGAGGGAACGGTGGACGAAGTGGTCTTCCACAGCGAGGAAAGCGGCTATTCGGTGCTGATCCTTGAATGCGAAGGGCTTGACGAGCCGATCACCGCAGTGGGCGAAATGCCCTTCATTGCCGAGGGCGAGCATCTCAAAGCCATGGGCAAATGGACGGTGCATCCCACCTACGGCAGACAGTTTCGCATCGAGGGCTACGAAAAGGAGCTGCCCACCGGCAAAAATGCCATTCTTCGCTACCTCTGCTCCCGCCAGGTCAAGGGCATCGGTCCCGCCACCGCCGAAAAGATCGTGGAGGTCTTCGGGGAGGAGACCTTTGAGGTCATCGAAAAAAATCCCGAATTTCTCTCCCGCATCAACGGAATCTCCGCCAAAAAGGCAAGGGAGATCGGCGAAAGCTTCCGCGCGCAGTTTGGTATGCGATCGGTGATGATGTTCACCTCTCGGTTTTTCGGCGCCGCCCTTTCGGTGAAGATCTACAAAAAATGGGGCTACGCCGCCGAGGAGATCATCCGCCGCAATCCCTATATCCTTTGTGAGGAGATTGAGGGCATCGGCTTTGAAAAGGCGGATGCGGTGGCGCTGGAGCTGGGGTGCGCCGAAAACGACCCTTACCGTATCGAGGCAGGCATCGAATACGTGCTAAACTACCACGCAACGGCAAGCGGACACACCTTTCTGCCCCGCGACAAGCTCCTTCCCACCGTCTGTCAGATGCTCGCGGTGGGCGAGGACGAAGCCGAGCTTGCCGCAGATAGACTGCTCTCGCAGGGCAGACTGATCGCCGTCAAGGCGGGCAAAAGACAGTGTCTCTATCTTTCAGAATACTACGAGGCGGAAAAATACATCGCCAAAAAAATGCAGCTGCTTGAAAAATCGGCGTATCAGCCCCCCGTCACCGACGTGACCAGGGAGATCGCCATCATTGAGGCGGAAAGCGGACTGCGCTACGCAACTATGCAAAAAAAAGCCATCCTCGCCGCCTTAAGATCGGGCGTAATGATCTTAACGGGCGGTCCCGGCACAGGCAAGACCACCGTCATCCGCGCCCTTTTGCGCATCTTTCACCAGCTTGATATGCGGGTCTGCCTTTGCGCCCCCACGGGCAGAGCCGCCAAAAGAATGTCGGAGGCAACGGGCAAGGAGGCAAAGACCATCCACCGTCTGCTGGAGGCAGAATTCGGGGGAAGCGGCACCCGCTTTGGCAGAAACGAGGACAACCTCCTTGAAGAAGAGGTCTTCATCGTGGACGAGACCTCGATGGTGGATACCCTGCTGATGGCAGCCCTTTTAAGGGCAGTCAAGCCCGGATCCAGGCTCATCCTCATCGGCGACGCCGACCAGCTCCCTTCGGTGGGAGCGGGCAACGTGCTGTTCGACTGCATCGAAAGCCAGGTGCTCACCACGGTGGAATTAAAAGAGATCTTCCGTCAGGCAAAGGAAAGCCGCATCGTCACGGGCGCACACGCCATCAACAAAGGCGAAATGCCCTATCTTTACGACAAGGAAAACGATTTCTTTTTCGTGAAAAGAGAAAACGAGGAGGACATCGCCCCCACGGTGGTCGCCTTGTGGCACACCAGACTGCCCAACAGCTACGGCAAGGACATTATGGGGCAAATACAAGTCATCACCCCCTCGAGAAAGGGGTCCTCCGGCACCGAAAATCTGAACGTCCGCCTGCAGGCAGTCCTCAATCCCCCCGCCCCCCACAAGGCGCAGATGAAGATGCACGGCAGGGTGTTCAGGGAGGGGGACAAGGTGATGCAGATCAAAAACAACTACGACATCCCCTGGAGCAAGGGCAAGCAGGAGGGCACGGGGGTCTTCAACGGCGACATCGGCTATATCGAGCGAGTGTCCTACCACGAGCAACAGATCTTAGTGCGCTTTGAGGATAAGACCGCCGCCTACGATTTTTCCATGGCGGAGGAGCTGGACCACGCCTACGCCATCACGGTACACAAAAGCCAGGGAAGCGAATATCCCGTGGTCATCCTGCCCGTATACGACTACGCACCTAAGCTTTTGACCAGAGAGCTTCTCTACACCGCCGTCACCCGCGCACAAAAAATGGTGATCCTGGTGGGTGCGGAGCGCACGGTGCAGACTATGGTGGAAAACAGCCGACGCCCTATGCGCTATACGGGTCTGTCCTCCGCCATTGCCCACTATATGATGAAATGAACCGACATCAGGGAGAGAGGAACGAAGTTTTCTCTCCCCTTCCCTTTTTAAAACCAAGGAGTACCCTATGAGTTTTTCTCTTTTATCCCTGCTTTTTCCCCCAAAATGCCCCGTTTGCCGTACAAGGCTTGAAAAGGACGAGGTGCTTTGCCCCAAATGCCTTTCCGAATATCAGAAGGAAAAATACCGTCCTTGCAAAAAATGCGGTAAAAAAAGCTGTCGTTGCAGCTGCAGGCCCGCTGTCAGCACCCCCGACGCCTTTGCCTATCTCTCGGTCTTCCGCTACGACGAAAAGAGCCCCGGAGGACGGATGATCTTAAAGCTCAAGGATCGGAAGGATCAGAGGATCGCCGCTTTTCTTGCCAAGGATCTGGAAAAAAGTCTGCAAAACGGCTGTATTTTAAGAAGCGATGCCCTCATCACCCACGTCCCCCGCGATCCCGATGCGATCCTTGAAAAGGGCACCGATCAGGCAAGGGAGCTGGCAGACGCCCTTGCCCGTCATTGCTCGCTGGAGCGGGCAGTCTGTCTGAAAAGCAAAGGCGGCAAAAAGCAAAAGACCCTTTCGTCAAAGGAGCGCCTTGAAAACGCAAGAGGACGCTACGCCCTTTCGGAGCGCTGTCCCGACCTGCAGGGCAGGCAGGTGATCCTGGTGGACGACATCCTCACGGGAGGCTCCACCCTCACCGTCTGCGCCGAGCTTTTAAAGAGCAAGGGCGCCTTGTCGGTCGTCTGCCTTGCGGCGGGCAGGAGATGATCTCCGTTTTTTTAAAATTTTTTTGAAAGCATGCAATAAAACGACCCTTTCACGGATTATATAGGTGAAAGGGGCAAGACAAAGGTGGTGAGTTACTTGACGTCAGTAAACCACGGCTCAAAAGAAAGCGCCGTTTTGGAAGAATACATCCTGAAGATCGCAAAGGAGGATCAATCTGCCTTTGAGGAGCTTTATCTGAAAGCCAAAACGCCCGTTTACGGTTTTGCCCTTTCGGTTTTGAAAAACACCCACGATGCAGAGGACGTTTTGCAAGAGACCTTCGTCAGCATCCATCACGGTGCCAAGAGCTACGCCCCCTCGGGCAAGCCCATGGCGTGGATCATGACCATCGCCAAGAATCACTGTATGCGCAAGTTCAGAGAGTACAAAAGCCGCTCCGATCTGCCCGAGGAGGACTGGGAGCGCTACCTTGAAAGTGCCGATCGGGTGACGCCTGAGGACAAAATGGTCATTGAGCAGGTGATGAACGGACTGTCAGACGAAGAACGGCAGATCGTGGTGCTTCACGCCCTTTCGGGCTTCAAGCACAGGGAGATTGCAAGAATGCTGAAGCTTCCTCTTGCCACGGTGCTTTCAAAATACCACAGAGCACTCAAAAAGCTGAAAAGCCATCTGTGAAAGGAGAACAGGAATGAACGGCAAGGATCGAAAGGAAAGAGAGATCAACGAAAAGCTGGGTCGGGCGTTTGAGCACGCCACCCCCTCCCTTAACCCTTCCGCACTTTTCACGGAGGGTGAAAAGAAAGGAGAAATTCTCATGATGAAGGAAGGTAGAAAAAGAAAGAACAATCTCATCACGTTTGCGGCGTCCATCGCCGCGGCGCTCATCCTGCTGGTGGGCATCGGCACGGGAATATACGGCTATGAAAGCTATGCGGTGGCTTCCACCGTTTCGCTGGACGTGAACCCCAGCGTAGAATTAAAGGTCAACAAGGCGGGCAAGGTGCTTGACGCCAACGCCTTAAACGAGGACGGTCAGACGGTGCTGGGCAGTATGGAAGAAAAGCTGAAGGGCGTACACGTGGAGGTAGCGGTAAACGCGCTGGTGGGCTCTATGGTGAAAAACGGCTTCGTCAGCGACACCGCCAATTCCATTTTGGTCAGCGTGAACAGCAAGAGCGAGAAAAACGGTGCGGAGTTGACCGAACGGCTGAGCAAGGAGTTAAACGCCCTTTTTGCGGGAAGCAATTTTGAGGGAGCGGTGCTGACCCAGAGCGTCACCTCAAACAGCGAGCTGAAGGCGCTTGCCGACCGGTACGGCATCTCCCTTGGCAAGGCACGCTTCATTTATCAGATCATCACTCAAAACACCCGCTACACCTTTGAGGAGCTGGTGGATCTGTCCATCAACGAGTTAAATCTCCTGCGGGGCGTACAGCTGGATGGCGTGGACGTAAGCGGTACTGCCAGCGACAAGGACTATGTCGGTACAGAGGTCGCCAAGGAAACTGCGCTCGCCCATGCAGGCATCAGTGCCGATCAAATCAGCAGATTTGAGATCGAAATGGGCTATGAAAAAGGTGTGATGGTTTATGAAATCGAGTTTAACCATGATGGGTACGAGTACGAATACGATGTCAACGCTCAAACGGGCGAGATCTTGAAGAGCGAAAAGGACAAGGACGAGGACAATGAAAACAGAGAGAGCGACTCCGATGTGCAAGGCACGCTTTTGACCAAGGAGCAGGCAATGGCGGCGGCTCTTGCCCACGCGGGACTGAGCAAGCAGGACGTGGAGAAGATCGGCGGCAAGAAGGACAAGGACGATGGCCGTACCCTTTACGAGATCGAGTTTACCGCAGGCGGCTACAAATACGAGTACGAGGTGGATGCGGTCACCGGTGAGATCGTAAAGTACAGCAAGGAGCAGTACGACGACGGCAATAGCGCAACCGACAAATCTGCAGGAACCGCAATCAACAAGGCACAGGCAAAGGCGATCGCCCTTGCACACGCAGGACTGACGGGCAAGGACGTGGAAGGATTTGAATGCAAGCTGGATTCGGAAAACGGCGTGAAGGTGTTTGAGCTGGAGTTCCATTATGGGGCGCTCGAATACGAATACGACATCAATGCCGCAAACGGCACCATCATCAAGCATGAAAAGGAGGGTATGCGCGACAATGACAAGGCGGATGTGCTCCCCTCTGAGGATCGAATCGGCAGAGAGCAGGTGCAGAACATTGCTCTGAAGCACGCCGGTCTCAGCTACGCAAACGACATGGAAATCGAATTGTATGAAGAAAACGGAAAAGCGGTCTATGAGGTTTCTTTCAGATTGGATCTTGTGGAATTCGAGTATGTGATCGATGCCAAGAGTGGCGAGGTTTTGCGGGTCGAAAAGGAAATCGACGATTAACGACAAGAATGACCTCTAAAAATGCATAAACAGACACCCCGACGGCAAGCGTGCTTGCCGTCGGGGTGTTTTGAAGCGGTTTATTTTAAAAGTCTCGTTACTTTTTAGAAAATTCTTTCATCAAGCCGTTCAGGATCTCCTGCTGTCGGGCGCTGAGTCCCGCCGCCTTTGACTGCCGATCTCCAAACTCAAACACCAGAAGATCGATCAACGCCCTTTGCTCGGGAGAAAGCCCGCCCACAGACACCATCTCGTTTTTGTCTATGCCCACGAGATAGTCCAAGGATACGTTAAAAAGGTGGGCAAATTCGATCAGAATGCCCAGGGGCGGAAGCTTCAGATTATTTTCGTAGCTACTGATCACCGATTTACTTCTGCCAATCCGCCTGCCCAACTGCTCCTGAGACAGCTTTTGCTTTTCTCTCAGTTCTCTCAACCTCAACCCAAAATCAAACATACGACCCTCTTAAAAGTTTTGTTATAAGAATATTATATACCACTTGCGTTTTGTATCCGAAAACTGTATAATATAATAGTCCTGTTTTCAGAAACTTTTTAAAGGAGGAGTTTTGTATTGAAAAACAAGGTCTGCTGCGCCTTTGGTCATAGAGAGGCTTACGGGTTGGATCAGGGGCAGTTACAAGTGCTTCTTGAGCGGCTGATCCTTACCGAACGGGTTTCGGTTTTTATGACCGGCGCCATGGGGGAGTTTGACAAGGCGTTTATTGACGCCGTCTGTCTTTTGAAAAAGAAACACCGGGGCATCTCTCTTATTTGGGTCAAGCCCTCTTTTTCGGCATCACTGAATACAGACACCGCGGTATACCAAGGCGCCTTTGACGAAATCATCGTCCCCGAGGAATCGGACACCGCCCATTTCAAGGCGGCGATCAAGGTGCGCAACAGGTGGATGGTAGATCACAGCGACGCCGTCGTTGCATACGTCTACCGCGGGTTTGGCGGCGCGCACGATGCTTTGCGATACGCTGTAAAAAGACAAAAGTCCATCTTCAATTTGGCAGAAATCTCGTCGTAGTCCTGACAAAAAGCCGATCCCCACAAAAAAAGAACCGCGCAGCGTACCTGCTATAGAGCAGGTACGCTGCGCAGTTCTTTTTTGATTTTCGATTTGGGTTGTTTACGCCTTCACGGTTACGGTGTTGCCGAAGATGTCCTTCACGGTCAAAGCAACCTTTGCGGTCTTCTCGGTAAGGGCAAGGGAGGTCACCTCGGGACGGGTCACGGTGGTTTCTGCCACGAGCGCGCCCTCTGCATCATACTCTGCCAGAGTGAAGGAGAGCTGAGGATTGGACTTGGCGGTGTAGCTCCAGGAAGCAACGCCCTCTGCCACCGTCAGGCTGTCCACCTGCACGTAGCCCAGCGCGGGCACTGCGGGCTGCTTGATGGAAAGCACCGCTCTGCTGACAGATCCCTTATCGTACGCCTCCTGATCGGCAACCAGACCGCCGCCCGAGCCCCAGAAATAGTCCTCAGCCGCGCCAAAGGCGTAAGCACCGCCCTTGTTTGCCGCGCCGCCGTTGCCTGCGCTGAGTCTGGTGGTGTGAAGAGACTTCCACTCGTCGTCTGCTCTGTCAAGCACGTACATATTCTTCACGCGGAACTCTCTCTTTTCATACTGGTTCACGCCGCCGATGTAGTTCTCCTGGAAGAGGGACATGCCACCGCGCAGAGCCGAATTATAAAGATGGGTGTTGAAATAGGAGATCAGATCCCACTTGCCGGTGGCAAGGTCGCACACCCACTGACCAACGAAGGTGTTGCCGGTCTGCTCATCCTCCCAGGCGTGCAGAGCCATACGGTACCAGTTGCCCTCCACCCACTCGTAGGTGCGGATGCAGTTGGTTCCTTCGCCCTCGCCGCCGAAGTTGCTCTCGTCGCCCTTGGGGTAGACGCGGTTTGCCCGCATGATCTTCTTCTCTGCCCCAACGGTCATTTCCCAGAACGCCATGATCGCCTTGGTGCCGTCGTCACGGAGCTGCAGGCCTGCGTAAGCACCGCCGCCTGCGATCTCGGGGTAGGCTTCCTTGGTCTCCTCGGAGAAGTAAAGTCCGAAGTTGCACAGCGCCCAATAGGTGTGGATCAGTCTTTTGGTGGCGCAAAAATCGATCACAAAGCTTTTAAAGGCTCTGCTGGTCGCCGACAAATCGGGGTCGGAGTAGATGTTGTACGCCATACGGTCGTCTCTTACGTTCATGGTTGATACCTCTCTTTTTTATATATTTTTTCTTTAAATCGTTTCGTTTTTTGGAAAAAAGAAGCCCTTTAGTGCCTCTTCCACGCTCTGCGGTTGAAGAGCATCAGCATGGGGAAGATCTCCAGACGCCCTGCCAGCATATCAAAGATCAGCACCAGCTTTGAAAGGACGCTCAAATCGCCGAAATGGCAGGACGGTCCCACCGCATCAAGCCCCGGACCGATGTTGTTAAAGCAAGCGAGTACTGAGGTGAAGGTGGTGGTAAAGGACTTCCCTTCTATAGCAACCACCAGGGTGCTCAACGCCAAAATGATCACGTAGGCACAAAGATAGGCGTTGGTTCCCGAAAGCACCTGCTCACTTATGGGCTTTTTGCTCACACGGATGACCTGCACCTTGTTGGGGTGAAGCATTTGAGAAATGTTTCGGTGCAAGCTCTTTCCAAGAAGAAGCACACGGGCGCATTTGATACCGCCGCCCGTACTGCCCGCGCAGGCGCCGATGACCATCAGGATCAGCAAAATGATCTTTGAAAAGGTGGGCCACAGATCAAAATCGGTAGTTGCAAAGCCCGTAGTGGTGATAATGCTTGCCACTTGAAAGAAGGAGTGGCGCACCGTTTCACCAATCGATCCGTAGATCTTAAAGACGTTTATGGAGATCAACGCTACAGAAGCAACGACAGTTCCGATATAGAAGCGCAGCTCCTCGTCTTTCAAGACGCCCGTGATCTTTCTTAAGATCAGCAGATAATAGCAGTTGAAATTAATACCGAACAGGATCATAAAGACGGTGCACACCCACTGGATATAGGGGCTATAGCCTGCCAGACTGTCGGCTTTGATGCCAAACCCCCCCGTTCCCGCCGTACCGAAGGCGGTGCAGACAGCCTCGAACACCGACATTCCGCCAAAGAGCAGAAAGAGGATGTCGATCACCGTGAGAACCACGTAGGTGATATAGAGCATTGCCGCCGTCTGGCGCATCTTGGGCACCAGCTTTCCAACGTCGGGCCCCGGGCTCTCCGCCCGCATCAGATGCATGGTAAAGCCCGCGTTTTTACCGCCCGCAGGCACGATGGCAAGCAAAAAGACCAGCACGCCCATACCGCCCACCCAATGGGTGAAGCATCGCCAATAGTTGACCGCCCTTGACAGCAGCTCCACGTTGGGGCAGACCGAGGAGCCCGTGGTGGTAAAGCCCGAAACGATCTCGAAAAAGGCGTCTATAAATTTCGGAAACTCTCCCGAGATCCACAGCGGCAGGCATCCCACAAGACTCATCACGATCCAGCCGATACCCACCGAAAGAAGTCCCTCACGGGCGTAGAAATTTCTCTTTGCCGCGCCTCTTGAAAAGAGGGCAAGCCCTCCCGCAATGGCAAGTCCCACCAGAATGGCGATAAGAAAGGCAAGCGCGGTGAAATGCGCCCCCTCACACAGTCCGATCAGGGCGGGAGGCACCATAAAGGCGGCTTCCACGGCAAGGATCATGGACAAAAAACGCCCCATCATCTTGTAATTCATCGCTGCCCCCTTATGCAAAGATGTCGTTCAGCTCAGAGAGCACGTCGCTTCTGCCCGACACCACGATCACGCTGTCCCCTTCCTTGAAGGAGGAGTTACCGTCGGGAATCTCGGTTTTTCCGTAGCGGATGATGCAGGCGACTAAGATATTGGGGCGCAGCTTGATGGTTTTCAGCGGCTCGCCCTTATGAAGAGTATCCTCCTTCACGGGAAACTCCACCGCCTCGACGCTTCCCTCGGCAATGGTGTGGATGGTGGTCGCCGCGCCCGATCCCTTTTCCAAGGCGCGCACGTAGCGCACAATGGTGTTACAGCATAGCTTTCGTGGCGAAACCACCCTGCCCAGAGGCAGGTTTTCGGTGACCTTGCCGTCGTCCACCTTGCCAAGACGGGTAATGACCAGCGGCACGCCCGAATTTCCGCCGTAAATGGCGGACACCATATTCATCTCGTCCCTGCCCGTTAAGCAGATGAGGGCGTCGCTGGAGGACAGCCCTTCGCTTTCAAGGAAGGCGTAGTCGGAGGCGTCGCCCTCGATCACGTCTGCATTTTCAAGAAGGGCGGACAGCTTTTCACACCGCGCTCTGTCCTTCTCGATGATCTTCAAATCGATCTTTCTGTTTTCAAGGATCTGGGCAAGGTAGTAACCCACCGCGCCTGCACCCAGCATCATCACCTTTTTCACCCTTTGGGACACCAGCCCCAGACTCTTTAAAAGGATGGAAAGGTTTTCCGAGGGGGCGGTGACGAAGATCCGATCGCCCGGATGCAGGGTGAAAAATCCGTCGGGAATGGCAACCTTGCCATCCCTGAGCACTGCGCAAACCAGGATCTTGCACTTGACCACCGACTGGATGTTCTTTAGCTGCACGTCCTTCAATTTGCTGTTTTCGTCGATCTTCAGCTCCACGATCTCCACTCTGCCGTAGGCAAAGGAGTCTCTTTTCATAAAGGCGGGGTATTTGAGCAGCCGCTCAATCTCCTCCGCCGCCTGCTTTTCGGGATGGAAGCAGAGATCGATGCCATAAGCCGCACTCATTTTATAGACCTGCCCCGTATATTCGGGGTTCTGGATGCGGGCAACGGTGTGCAGCTTTTTGTTCAGCTGTCGCGCCGTCAGACAGCAGAGCATATTCAATTCGTCCGAATCGGTGGTGGCGATGAGCAGGTCGGTGTTTTGCACGTCGGCACTTTTCAGCGTTTCCATCGAGGCACAGTTGCCCTCTGCCGTCATCACGTCAAATTCGTCCACCAAACGGCGCAAAACGGGGGCATTCTTATCGATCAGCGTCAGATCGTGTCCCTCGGCAGAAAGCTGCTTTGCCAAGGTCGAGCCCACCGTGCCGCTTCCGGCAATGATAATCTTCACGGTTGTTCCTTTCGCCGTCCAAAGGCGGCACAAAAAGTCAGATACTGCTCAAAGCTCCAAAAAAACGGAAGCTCTGACCGCCCCCCATTCTATCACCTTTTTGCCGTTCTGTCAAGAGCCTGATGCTTTTCAAAAGGGTTTATCGACGTGCAAAAAGGCAGACTCCGCAGAGTCTGCCTTTCATGGGTAGATTATTCGTCAGCGCCTTCCTCGGACTCCTCGCCCTCGATCTCCTCGGGTAGCTCGTCCTCGTCGTAGAATTCGTCCTCAAGGACCTCCTCGATTTCCTCTGCCTCATCGCTTTCTGCGGGCAGGGTCTCGATCAGATCCTCGTCCTCATCCTCGTCCCTTTCTCTTTCCGGCTCGGGGATGGGCTCGTATACGGGCTTTTCAACGGTGCTGTTCACCTCCACGTCTCTGTAACGGGAAAGTCCGGTACCTGCGGGGATCAGCTTACCGATGATCACGTTCTCCTTCAGACCCAGCAGCTTATCCACCTTACCGCGGATGGCGGCTTCGGTGAGCACCTTGGTGGTCTCCTGGAAGGAGGCGGCGGACATAAAGGATTCGGTCATCAGCGACGCCTTGGTGATACCAAGGAGCATCGGCTGTGCGGTTGCCAGCATCAGCTCCTTCTCGCCTGCGTCGATGCGTGCCTGAAGTGCCTCGTTTGCATCCTCGAAATCTCTGCGGTCAACAACGGTACCGGTGAGGAACTCGCTGTCGCCCTGCTCGTCGATGCGCACCTTTCTGGTCATCTGTCTTGCAATGACCTCGATGTGCTTGTCGTTGATCTCTACCGACTGGATGCGGTACACCTTCTGTACCTCGCTGATGATATACTCGTACGCTGCGTCCAGACCGCTGATCTTCACGATGTCCTGAGGGCTCTTGGAGCCTTCGGTCAGCGACACGCCCTGACCCACGTAATCGCCATCCTGAACCACCAGATCGTAGTTGTAGGGGATGGGGTACTGGGTGGTCTGTCCGTCTGCACCTTCAAGGATGACCGTCTTGGTCTTCTTGTCGGTCTCCACCTTCACGCGGCCTGCATGCTCGGTAATGATGGCTGCCTTCTTGGGTCTTCTTGCCTCGAAGATCTCCTCAACTCTGGGAAGACCCTGGGTGATGTCAGAGCCCGCCACACCACCGGTGTGGAAGGTTCTCATGGTCAGCTGAGTACCGGGCTCACCGATAGACTGAGCCGCGATGATACCGACCGCCTCACCCACCGACACCTTCTTGCCCGAGGACAGGTCGGAGCCGTAGCAGTGTGCGCACACACCGTTCTTT
The DNA here is from genome assembly GCA_017465885.1 of Clostridia bacterium. Lineage (GTDB taxonomy): Bacteria > Bacillota > Clostridia > Oscillospirales > CAG-272 > UBA11512. The sequence continues at coordinate 25,459 of JAFTVG010000026.1, forward strand.
GCACGGCACTGAAGGATGGTACGAACGTTCACTTCCTTCACGCCTGCCGAAACCACCTTTGCCGCCAGATCCTCGGTGAGCAACACGTTGTCGTCCACCACAATCTCGCCGGTCTCGGGATGAACCACGGGTCCCTGCGTGAAGCGGCCGATCAGTCTGCTCTTCAGAGGCTCGATCACGTCTCTGCCGTCGGAAATGTCGGTGACCACGATGCCCTTGGTGGTGCCGCAGTCCTCTTCTCTGATGATGACCTCCTGAGAAACGTCTACAAGACGTCTGGTCAGGTAGCCCGAGTCTGCGGTACGAAGTGCGGTATCGGACAGCGCCTTACGTGCACCTCTTGCCGCCACGAAGTACTCAAGGATGGTCAGACCCTCGCGGAAGTTTGCCTTGATCGGGATCTCCATAGTCTCACCGCCGGGCTTGGTCATCAGACCACGCATACCTGCCAGCTGTCTCATCTGGGTCATGTTACCACGGGCGCCCGAGTCTGCCATCATCTTGATAGGATTGTAGCGGTCAAAGCCTGCCTGCAGTGCGGCAACCACGTCCTTGGTCGCCTGCTCCCAAATACGGATGACGCTGTTGTAGCGTTCCTTGTCGGTGAGTTCACCCATCATATAGTATTCCTGGATCTCGTCAACTGCCTTTTCAGCAGAAGCGATCAGCTCATACTTCTGCTCGGGGATGACCACGTCGGCAATCGAGATGGAGATGGATGCTCTGGTGGAATATTTATAGCCCATCGCCTTGATGTGGTCAAGAACCACGGCGGTGGTGTAGGCATCGTGGATACGGATGGTTCTGTCCACGATCTCGCCCAGCTGCTTCTTGCCGCAGACGAAGTCGATCTCCAGCTTCAGCAGGTTTTCGGGCTTGCTTCTGTCAACGAAGCCCAGATCCTGAGGAATGTGCTCGTTGAAGATCAGTCTGCCCAGGGTGGCGTCGATCACACCGGTGTGCATTTCGCCGTCGATCTCTCTGCTCACCCGCACCTTGATGGGTGCGTGCAGACCGAGGAAGCCGTTTTCGTAAGCCATTACGGCTTCGTTCATGTCTCTGAACACGCTTCCTTCACCGGGCTCGCCTGCCTTGTCGATGGTCAGGTAGTAAGAACCCAGCACCATATCCTGAGAAGGAACGGCAACGGCTCTACCGTCGGCGGGCTTGAGCAGGTTGTTTGCCGAAAGCATCAGGAATCTTGCCTCAGCCTGTGCCTCTGCCGACAGAGGAACGTGCACGGGCATCTGGTCGCCGTCGAAGTCGGCGTTGAATGCGGTACAAACCAGAGGATGAAGCTTGATTGCTCTGCCCTCAACCAGCACGGGCTCGAATGCCTGAATGGACAGACGGTGCAGAGTGGGCGCACGGTTGAGCAGTACGGGATGCTCCTTGATCACGTTCTCCAGTGCGTCCCATACGCATTCGTCGATCTTGTCTACCTTCTTCTTTGCGTCCTTGATGTTGGTGGCCTTCTGGGTCTCCACAAGTCTCTTCATCACGAAGGGCTTGAAGAGCTCCAGCGCCATTTCGCGGGGCAGACCGCACTGATAGATCTTCAACTCGGGGCCGACGACGATAACCGAACGTCCCGAATAGTCTACACGCTTACCCAGCAGGTTCTGACGGAAGCGTCCCTGCTTACCGCGCAGGATCTCGGACAGCGACTTCAAGGGTCTGTTGGAGGCACCGCCGGTGACGGGCTTGCCTCTCTTACCGTTGTCGATCAGAGCGTCAACCGCCTCTTGAAGCATTCTCTTCTCGTTGCGGATGATCAGCTCGGGAGCGTGCAGCTCCAGCAGCTTCTTCAAGCGGTTGTTTCTATTGATAACACGTCTGTAGAGGTCGTTCAAGTCGGAGGAAGCGTATCTTCCGCCGTCAAGCTGCACCATCGGACGAATTTCGGGGGGGATGACGGGAACCACGTCCAAGATCATCCACTCGGGCTTGTTGCCCGACTTGACGAAGGCGTCAACCACCTCCAGGCGCTTGACGATCTTTGCCTTCTTCTGACCGGTGGCGGTTCTCAGCTCTTCCTTCAGATCCACCGAAAGCTGCTTGACGTCCACGTCCTGAAGCAGGGTCTTGATCGCCTCGGCACCCATGCCCACCTTGAAATCGTTTTCGTACAGATCGTACATCTTCTTGTACTCGCTGTCGGTGAGCTGCTGCTTCTTTTCAAGAGGGGTAGAGCCGGGATCGGTAACGATATAACTGCCAAAGTAGAGCACCTGCTCCAAAACCTTGGGAGAAATATCGAGAAGCAGACCGATTCTGGAGGGAATGGCCTTGAAGTACCAGATGTGCGACACGGGAGCAGCCAGCTCGATGTGGCCCATCCGTTCACGTCTGACCTTCTTGGTGGTGACCTCTACCTTACATTTTTCGCAGACCTTGCCCTTATAGCGCACTCTCTTATACTTACCGCAAAGGCACTCCCAGTCCTTGGTCGGGCCAAAGATGCGCTCGCAGAAGAGACCGTCTCTCTCGGGCTTGTTGGTTCTGTAGTTGATGGTCTCGGGCTTGGTGACCTCACCGTGAGACCAGCCTCTGATCATTTCGGGAGAAGCCAGACCGATTTTGATCGAATTAAAAACATTGTTTTCCATAGTTTTTTATCTTCTCCTTTCTCACAGATCGTCGGTATCCATATCGGGTGCCAGGGTGCTGAAGAAGGCGTCAGCCAGCTCGTCGTCGGTCGCCTCGTGGAAGGACTCGTCCAGCTCCTCCTCGTCAACCACCGTCTCGCCCAGATCCTCGGCGTTCACGTCGCTGACGTAGTTGGGTGCGTCCATCTCCTCTTCGGTCAGCGAAGACAGCTCGATCTCCTGACCCTCCTCGTCCATCACGCGCACGTCAAGGCAGAGAGCCTGCAGCTCCTTGACCAGAACCTTGAAGGATTCGGGCACGCCGGGCGTGGGGATGTTCTGACCCTTGACGATGGCCTCGTACGCCTTTACACGTCCGGTCACGTCGTCCGACTTCACAGTCAGGATCTCCTGCAGAGTGTATGCCGCACCGTATGCCTCCAGTGCCCATACCTCCATCTCACCGAAACGCTGTCCGCCGAATTGCGCCTTACCGCCCAGAGGCTGCTGGGTAACCAGCGAGTAAGGACCGGTGGAGCGGGCGTGGATCTTATCGTCAACCAGATGGTGGAGCTTCAGATAGTACATAATGCCCACCGTTACGGGGTTATCAAAGGGTTCACCGGTTCTGCCGTCGTAAACGACGGTCTTACCGTCGGGTCTCATACCCGCTTTTTCAAGGGTCTCGGCAATATCCTTGTTGTCGGCACCGTCAAAGACGGGAGTCATGACCTTCCAGCCAAGCTTTCTTGCCGCCATACCCAGATGCACCTCCAGCACCTGACCGATGTTCATACGGGAAGGTACGCCCAGAGGGTTTAACACGATATCAAGAGGAGTACCGTCGGGCAGGAAGGGCATATCCTCGGAGGGGAGGATTCTGGAAACGACACCCTTGTTACCGTGGCGGCCTGCCATCTTATCGCCCACAGAGATCTTTCTCTTCTGTGCGATATAGACTCTGACCACCTTGTTTACTCCGGGAGGCAGCTCGTCGCCGTTTTCGCGGCAGAAGACCCGCACGTCCACAACGATACCCGACTCACCGTGGGGCAGTCTCATAGAGGTATCTCTGACCTCTCTTGCCTTTTCGCCGAAGATGGCTCTAAGCAGTCTTTCCTCTGCCGTGAGCTCGGTCTCGCCCTTGGGGGTGACCTTACCCACCAGAATATCGCCTGCTCTGACCTCGGTACCCTTGCGGACAACGCCGCCGGCATCCAGATCCTTGAGGGCATCCTCGCCCACGTTGGGGATCTCTCTGGTGATCTCCTCGGCACCCAGCTTGGTGTCTCTTGCCTCGTGAGAGTATTCTTCAATATGGATAGAGGTATATACGTCGTCTCTGACCAGTCTTTCATTCAGCAGGACGGCGTCCTCGTAGTTGTAGCCTTCCCAGGTCATGAAGCCAATGAGGGCGTTCTTACCCAGCGCGATCTCGCCCTGGCTGGTTGCGGGACCGTCGGCGATCACTCTGCCCTTTTCGATATACTCGCCCTCGTTGATGATGGGGCGCTGATTGATGCAGGTGCCCTGGTTGCTCTTCTTGAACTTGATGAGCTTGTAGTTCATCCGCTTGCCCTCGTCGGTGCGGATGATGATCTCGTCTGCGGTAACTCTTTCAGCAATACCGCCCTCTTCTGCGATGACCACGACGCCCGAGTCGTAAGCCGCCTTATACTCCATACCGGTACCGACGATGGGAGAGTCGGTCACCATCAGAGGCACTGCCTGCTTCTGCATGTTGGAGCCCATCAGCGCACGGGAGTTGTCGTCGTTTTCAAGGAAGGGGATCATTGCGGTGGCAACCGAAACCACCATTCTGGGCGAAACGTCCATATAGTCGGCTCTTTCAGCCTCCACCTGCAGGATCTCCGAGCGGATACGCACGGTGACCTTGGGGTTGACGAAGCGGTTCTCCTCGTCCAGCGGCTCGTTTGCCTGTGCAATAACGTAGTTGTCCTCCACGTCTGCCGACATATATTCAATGATATCGGTGACCTTGCCCGTTGCCTTGTCGATCTTACGGTAGGGTGCTTCGATGAAGCCGTAGTCGTTGATGCGGGCGTAGGTGGAAAGATAAGAGATCAGACCGATGTTGGGTCCTTCGGGGGTCTCGATGGGGCACATTCTGCCGTAGTGGGTATAGTGTACGTCACGAACCTCGAAGGATGCGCGGTCTCTTGACAGACCGCCGGGACCAAGGGCTGAAAGACGTCTCTTGTGCGTCAGCTCTGCCAGGGGGTTGTTCTGGTCCATAAACTGAGACAGAGGAGAGGAGCCGAAGAACTCGCGGATGGCGGTGACCACGGGGCGGATGTTGATCAGCGCCTCGGGGGTCAGGGTCTCGCTATCCTGAATGGTCATACGCTCCTTGACGATCTTGTCGATACGGGAGAAGCCGATACGCATCTGGTTCTGGAGCAGCTCGCCCACGCAGCGCAGTCTTCTGTTGCCCAGATGGTCGATGTCGTCAACGGTGCCCACGTCATAGGAAAGACCGGTCAGGTAGTTGATGGAAGCAAAGATGTCCTCTCTGGTGATGTGCTTGGGCTGCAGGTCGGCTCTGTGCTCCTTGGCGGAACGGATGATCTCCTCCACGTCTCCGCCTGCATTTTCAACGATATCCATCAGGGGTGCATAGCACACCTTGCCCGAAATGCCTGCCTCGGACAGATCAAAGCCCAAAACAGCCTCGGGATATACGGTGGAGTTGGAGAAGATCTTCAGCTCCTCGCCGTTTTCGATGCGGATATACGCCTCGTTCACGCCTGCCTTTTCAGCGGCAACCGCCTGATCGAAGGTCACTCTCGTGCCCTCCTCCAGCACCACCTCGCCGGTGATCATGCTGATGGCGGGACGGGTCAGCACGTTGCCCGCAAGACGCTGGGCAATGCTCATCTTCTTGTTGAACTTGTAGCGTCCCACGTTTGCCAGGTCATAGCGCTTGGGATCGAAGAACATATTGTTGATGAGCATCACGGCGCTCTCCACCAGGGGAGGCTCGCCGGGACGCAGCTTCTTATAGATCTCCTTGAGCGCCTCCTCGCCGGGGGTACGCTTGGTGTCCATCGACGCGGCGTTCATACCGTCCTTTTCAAGAGTCGCCATCAGCTTGGGCTCTTCGCCGAACATCGCCTTCACGTCGGCGTCGGTCTCCACGCCTAAAGCGCGGATGAGCACGGTGATCGGGATCTTTCTGGTCTTGTCGATGCGGACGTAGAACAGGTTGTTCGCGTCGGTCTCGTATTCAAGCCACGCACCTCTGTAGGGGATCACGGTGGCACCCAGCATCTTGTTACCGCTCTTGTCCATCTCGGAATTGTAGTACATACCGGGAGAACGGACGATCTGGGAAACGATGACTCTCTCGGCACCGTTGATCACGAAGGTACCGTTGTGGGTCATCAGGGGGAAGTCACCCATGAAGATCTCTCTTTCGATCACTTCACCGGTGTTTTTATTGTACAGTCTTACAGTCACGCGCAGGGGGGCGGCGTAGTTTACGTCTCTCTCCTTGCACTCCTCTTCGGAAAACTTGGGCTTTGCGTCAAGGCTGTAGTCCACCAGCTCGATGCTCAGGTTGCCCGAGTAGTCGGTGATGGGCGAAACGTCTGCCAGGACCTCTCTTAAGCCCTCTTCAAGGAACCATTTGTAGGATTTTTTCTGCACCTCGATGAGGTCGGGCATTTCCAGCACGTCCTCAAGCTTTGCAAAGTTCATCCTCGTAACCGTTCCCAGTTTCTTCGGTCTTACCATCTTTTGAAGTTCCTCCGTTCAAAATTTACTTTGCCTGTAATTTTGCCTATGTGTCACAAGTACGCCAAGACGGGAAAACACCCGCTTTGACAAATAAATAGACCATACCCATCAAAGCCCCTTGCGAAACGTTCACAAAAAGTTTACAATTCCTACCCCTACGGCATGCTGGTTACAGCCGAATTATAAGCCGGAATGAAGCCTTTTAAAACGCCCGCAGGTGCGATAACAAGTATGACCTACCCTTGCATTTTACCTATTTTAGCCGTTTTTCGAGGGATTCTCCCTCTTTTTTCGGAAGTCTCCTTCCGAAGGGCACTGCCGTAAAGAGCCCAAAAGGGCATTCTCGCCTACAATACCGTATTGTGTATACTACCACAAAATTCCCGCCTTGTCAAGAGGGCAAAAGGCAGTTTTTTCAAAAAAACCGTAAAAAAAGAGGAGAACTACCAAAAAGCCCCCAAAAAAACAAAGCGCCGCCACGAAAAGCGGAGCTTTTCCTTTTGGCGGACGGCATTTGTTTTGCTTGCGGCGCTTATGCAACCTTCTTGAGCATCAGAGTGAAGCGGCTCTTCTTTCTTGCAGCGGTATTCTTGTGGATGATACCCTTTGCAGCTGCCTTGTCGGTGGTCTTGATCACGGTAGCGTACAGCTCCTGTGCGGTCTTTGCATCACCTGCTTCAACGGCTGCCTCGAACTTCTTCACGATGGTCTTGAAGGCACTCTTGAACATCTTGTTCTCCAGAGCTTTCTTCTCGGAAACCAGTACGCGCTTCTTTGCAGACTTGATATTGGGCATTCTGTTCACCTCCTTGGTTGAAAGTACATTTTCCAAGACATATTATCACGGATTTCAGAAAAAATCAAGGGGGTTTTGAAAAAAAATCAGAAAATTGCAAAGAAAAAGAGGGGACTGATCAAAAAACACCCCGCCCCGCCCCTCTTTTTCGACCTTTTTCCCCATCAAAGCGGACAAGAGGCGGACGCCAAAAGGCGGGCAGCGGGAGCGCGTTTGCGGGAGGCAGTGTAAAAGCGGGCAGATTTATTATAATAATATTGTTAATTTTTTTCGCGGGCACTTGTATTTTCCGGTGATTTTTGATATGATAGTATATGTATAGTTATGCGATCTTAAGGAGCACCCTATGTTTATACTTTTTCCTCTTCTTCTCGGCGTCGTTCAGGGGCTTGCCGAGTTTTTACCCATCTCCTCCTCCGGTCACCTCTCCCTCTTCCAAAGCTTCTTCGGAGACGGGCTTTCAAAATACGACGACGTGACCGCCTTCAACGTCCTGCTCCATTTAGGCACTCTGGTCGCCGTCTTCATCGTCTACAGAAAAGATATCGCAGCCCTGCTCCCCACCCTGATTTCTCTGCCCAAAAAGCTGTGGAAGCACAAAAAAGGCATCCGTCTGTCCCATTTGAATTATGATGAAAAGACCATGCTTTCGGTGATCATCGCCACCCTTCCTCTGGTCTTTTTGAAGCTGTTTGACATCGCCCTTGAAAAGATCGCCTCAGTCAGTCTGCTGGACGCTATGGATGCGTATATCACAAAACAGCCCATCTCGGTGGGTCTGATCCTGATCTTCAACGGACTGCTGCTCTTCTTCTCGGACAAATTGGTAAGAAGGGAGCGCCCCTTTGAGGAGTTCCGTCCGCTCAACGCCCTGACGGTAGGCATTTTCCAGATGTTCGCCATCCTTCCGGGGCTTTCCCGCAGCGGCTCCACCATCACCGGCGGCAGACTAAACGGTCTTGACCGCACCTCCGCCGTCCGCTTTTCATTCCTTTTATCCATTCCCGCGATCCTCGGGTCGTGCGTGACCGAGCTGCCCGATCTGTTTTCGGGCACCGCTCTGACAGCGGGCGACTGGCTGATCTTTTTGGGCGCCACCGTAGTCTCCTGCCTGGTGGGACTTGCCAGCATGAAGCTGCTCCATTACATTGCAAAAAATTCCTCCTTCAAGCCCTTTTCCTACTACTGCTTCGCGGTGGGCGGGCTTGCCGTGATCGGCGGCGTTTTGCTGATCGTGCTGTAAAAACAAAGGGGGAACCCATCGTTTAAAAGAAAGGACCTTTTATGGCTAACAACAAGAAAACAAGCTCCTCTGCAAAGACGAAAAAAAGCACTGCCTCCCGGGACAAGCGAAGGGCAAAGGGCGAAAGCGGCCGTCAGACCACCGTCTTTGAGGGAGCGGATCGCAAAAAAAGCATCATCCTTTCGATCGTTTCCTACGCCATCGGGGTGTGTGCCCTCCTGCTGCTGGTGCTCTTCATCGTGCAGGCGGCGGGAAGCGACGCCTGGTTTTGCGTGATCTGCGACCTGCTTTACGGACTGCTTTCCTACGCCGCACTGACCGTGCCGGTGATGATGGTCTATTCGGCAGTCTTTTTGCCCCGCATCATCAGAAAAAAGACCCACGTGTGGAATCTGATCCTTGCCGTGTGGCTCTGCCTCACCCTTTCAGTGGCGGTGGGGCTGGTACAGGGATTGCCTCAGGATCTGTCCTTCCTTGCCGTCTTCAAGGCAGGCGTTGCCCACAGCGGCGGCGGACTGATCGGCGGCTATTGCGCCTGGCTGATCTCCAAGGCGCTGAGCGTGCCCGGAGCCTGGATCCTGACCGTTGCCCTGGTGATCGCGCAGGTCATCTTCCTCATCGGACTGACCTTAGAGGACGCCTGGGCGTTTATCGGCAGGCTGGCAAGGGCGCTTTGGGAGTCCTTCCTTGAATGGGCGGGCGGCTTTAAAGAGAGCCTTGCCGAAAGAAAGGAAGAAAAAAAGCAAAAAAAGAACCGTGCCGCGCATGAAGAAGAAGAGGAAGAGGAGGACGAGTTCATCCCTCCCCTTACCCCCGAAAAGGGCACCAAATACTACAACAAGCCCCATCAAGACAAAAATCCTTACGCAGAGGACGAGCCTCTGCCCGAGAAGGAGAAAAAGGATCTGCCCTCGGAGCAGATCTCTCCCCTGCCCGATCCCGAGGTGATCCCCGCGCCCAAGGGCACGCCCGAGGGATGGAACACCGGCTCGGTGGAGCTGGCTGAAAAGATCCGCAAAAGAGGGCAAAGCGAGGGCGGAACGGTGGATCTTGACCGCATCTTCTCCGAAAAGGCGGAAAAGAGCAAGAAAAACACCCCCGCACCCATCACGCTGGAGACTGTGGAGGTGGACGGGGAGCAAAGCGGCGCTTGGGATGAAGCCTCCCCAACCCTTCCTTCCTTTGAAGAGGCGGAGCCGCTGCCCTTCGATCCCGATCCCCTGCCCGACCCTCCCACCGAAGAGGAAGACCTCTCCGATTACCAGCCCATCGAAAAGGGCGATATGGCTCTGCGTCGCAGTCAGCTGATGTCCACCGTGGCACCCGGCAAGGACGAGCCCGTGGAGCAGCCCCGTGCCTATACCTTCCCCCCCGTTTCGCTGCTGAAATCCCTTCCTCCCGAGCACGACGAGGATGCCAAGGAGGAGCTGGTGACCAACGCAAAACGCTTGGTGGAGACCCTGCGCTCCTTCAAGGTGCGCACCAAGATCTTGGACGTTTCAAGAGGACCCACCATCACCCGCTACGAGCTGCAGCCCGAGGAGGGCGTGCGCGTCAGAGCGATCGCCAATCTGGTGGACGATATTTCGCTGAATCTGGCGTCCTCGGGCGTGCGCATCGAGGCACCCATCCCCGGCAAGGCCGCCGTGGGCGTGGAGGTGCCCAACAAGGTCAGAGAGACCGTCTATCTGCGTACCCTGATCGACGACAAGCGCTTTGAGGAGGCGTCGGCAAGACTGACCGCCGCCATCGGCGTGGACGTGGGCGGCGAGCCGGTCTACGTGGACCTTGCCAAGATGCCCCACCTGCTCATCGCCGGTACCACCGGCTCGGGTAAGTCGGTTTGTATGAACTGTCTGATCCTTTCCATCCTCTACAAGGCATCGCCCGACGAGGTAAAAATGATCATGATCGACCCCAAAAAGGTGGAGTTCAACGTGTATAACGGTCTGCCCCACCTGATCATCCCCGTGGTGAGCAACGCCAAAAAATCGGCGGGTGCTCTTTCCTGGGCGGTGACCGAAATGGAGCGGCGCTACGACCTGATCGAAAGGGTGGGCGTGAGAGACATCAAGAGCTACAACAAGGTGACCAAGGACGACCCCGATATGGAGTATATGCCTCAGCTGGTCATCATCATCGACGAGCTTGCCGACCTGATGATGACCGCACCCGGTGAGGTGGAGGAGAGCATCTGCCGTATCGCGCAAAAGGGACGTGCCTCGGGTATGCACCTGATCATCGGTACCCAGCGTCCCTCGGTGGACGTCATCACCGGCCTCATCAAGGCAAACGTCCCCTCAAGAGTGGCGTTTACCGTATCAAGCCAGGTGGACTCCCGTACCATCATCGACATCGCGGGCGCCGAAAAGCTGGTGGGCAGAGGCGATATGCTCTTTGCGCCCGTGGGCGCAATGAAGCCCCTTCGACTGCAGGGTGCCTTCGTTTCCGACGAGGAGGTGGAAAGCGTGACCTCCTTCATCATCAACAACAGCGACGAGGCGGTATACGACGATCAGGTCATGAAGGACATTGAGAGAGAAGCCGCACTTTGCGGAACCAAGAAGGGCAAGTCTGCTTCCGCCGAGCCCGTTTCAAGCGAGGCAGAAGGAAACGAGCCCGCAGACCCGATGTTAAAGGCAGCCATCGATCTGGCGGTGGAATCGGGCAAGATCTCCACCTCCCTCATTCAAAGAAGACTGTCGCTTGGCTACGGCAGAGCGGCAAAGCTGATCGACCAGATGGAAAAGAGAGGCATCGTCAGCCCGCCCGAGGGGCAGAAGCCCCGCACCGTGCTCATCTCCGCCGCAGAATGGCAGGAGGCGTGCATGAGCAGCGACGACGGAGCGTTTGAGGAATGACCTCCTCTCGGCGCAAAAACAGTTTTCCCTTTGCAAAAGGACAAAAAAAGGACGAAAGATATGAGTAAATTCATCGTGATAGACGGGCTGGACGGCTCGGGCAAGGGCAGTATAACCAGAATGCTTCGCGATCATCTGACGAAAAAGGGGATCGAAAACGACCTGATCTCCTTTCCGATGTACGATCTTGAAAGCTCGGTGCCCGTCAAGCTTTATCTGTCGGGCGCCTTGGGACAGGACCCTGCGGGCACCGGCGGCTACGCCGCATCCACCCTCTTTGCCACCGACAGATATGTATCCTACCGCACCTACTGGCACACCCTCTACGAAAAAAAGGATTCGGTGCTGATAGCCGACCGATACACCACGGCAAACGCCGTCCATCAGCTGACCAAGCTCCCCCCCGAGCAGTGGGACGACTTTCTTTACTGGCTCTTCGACTTTGAATACGGCAAGCTGGGTCTGCCCGTCCCCGACCACGTCTTCTATTTGGAAATGCCCCCCCACCTCTGCCGCAAAATGATCGCCAAAAGAGCAAGCGAAACGGGCAGATTCGTGGATATCCACGAAAAGGACGCCGACCATTTAGACCGTGCGTACAAGGCCGCCCTCTATGCGGGCGAAAAGCTTCACTGGACCCGCTTGAAAAGCTTCGAGGGCGAGGACGTCCGCCCTCTTGACGCCATCCTTGAAGAGCTGGTGGCACATTTGGAGCTGTAAAAAAAGCAAAGGAGTAAGCAATGATCTATCTGTTCTTAGCCCCCGGCTTTGAGGAGACCGAGGCGATCTGCCCCCTGGACCTGATGAAAAGAGGGGGACTTGAAGTAAAAACGGTGGCGGTGGGCACCGACGACCTTTTCGTCACCTCCACCCGCGGATTCACCCTGAAGGCAGATCTGCTTTTAAAGGAGCTTGACGACCCCGCCCCCGAAGGAGTGATCCTGCCCGGAGGAATGCCCGGAGCGGACAACCTGAATATCCCCCCCATCCATCGCATCCTTCATACCTGCAATAAGCAGGGCGGGCTTGTTGCCGCCATCTGCGCCGCACCCTACCTGCTGGGAGAGCAGGGCTTGCTTCAAGGCAAGAGGGCGGTGTGCTATCCGGGCTTTGAGGACCGCCTTTGGGGAGCAGCGCTGCAAAAGGATCCCGTGGTAGTAGACGGCAACATCATCACTGCCGTCGCAATGGGCGCGTCCATCCCCTTCGGACTTGCCATCGTGGCATATTTCAAGGGCAACGAGCAGGCAGACGCCATCAAAAAGGCGATCTTTGCCTGAAAAACACAAAAAACAAAACCGTTTAAAGCCGCCCGAGGAAGCCGACACGGGCAAGATCAAGAAAGGAGGCTTGCGATGTATTCTGCAAGAGATGAAAAGAAAGAGCTGCGCAAAAGGTGCACCCTTTTGCGGGATGGAATGACACCCGAGGAAAAAAGCGCCGCAGACGAGCGCATCCTGCGGTTGCTCTGCTCTCTTTCCAGCTACCGCTTTGCACCCATCGTTTTGCTCTACGCGCCCATCAAAAGCGAGATCGACGTCAGCCCCCTTTTAAAATCGGTGTTAGAGCAGGGCAAGCAGCTCGCCCTTCCTCTTTGTGAAAAGGAGCCGGGCGTGATGACCTTTCGACTGGTGGACGACCTGTCCCGCCTGAAAAAGGGAAGCTTCGGGGTGATGGAGCCCTCGGAGGATTGCCCCGCAGTGCCTGAGCATCTGCTGCGATCCAAGGACGCCCTTTTGGTGGTGCCCGCCCTCGCATTTGACAAAAAAGGTTACCGCTTGGGCTACGGAAAGGGCTATTACGACCGTTTTCTTTCGGATTTTGAGGGCGTTTCGGTGGGGCTCGTCTACCGCCGTCTGCTTTTTGACCACCTGCCCAAGGGCTATTACGACCGTAAGGTAAAACTGCTTATCAGCGAAAGCGGGGTGTTTCTGCCAAGTGCTTGAAAAATTGAAAAAGGCATCCTTCACCGCTCCCCTGCCGGTGCTTGCCGCCGCACTGCTCATCGCCCTTTCGGGCAGAGTTCTTGAAACTGCGGCAAAGGGGGGCACGGAGGATCTTCTGCTGACATACGTGGTCCTTGAGCTGATCATTTTCGTTTTGCCCGGCGTCCTTTATGCCAAATGCAAGCAAAAGGGCTACACCGCCGGACTGCACCTCATCTCCTTCGGCTTTTCCCAGCTTCCCTTCATCCTGCTGATGACGCTGGTGATGGCAACGGGCAGTATTCTGCTGGGACTGTGCTACAGCCATTTTGACCTGCAATTCGACAGCTCCGCCGCCTTCTGGAGAGATGCCCTCATCCTTTCGGACGGCGAGATCTTCGGAAACGAAAAGGAGGTGCTGTATCTGTCGCTGACGCTGGCGGTGGTGCCCGCCTTTGCCGAGGAATTCCTCTTTAGGGGCATCCTGCTCACCGAATACAGCCGCTACGGCGCCTTCCCCGCCCTGCTGGTCACCTCACTGCTGTTCACCGTCATCCATTTCGATCCTCTGCTGGCGCCCGTATACTTCCTTTCGGGTATGGCGTTGGGCTACACCGCCCTTGCCACCCGCTCGGCATTTGCCGCCGCAGTGACCCACGCACTCTTCAACCTCTATTCCTTCTTCGTCGCCCCGCTGGTGTCCAACTTCATCTCTCTTGAGGGAGGCACCGTTGCCATCTACTACGTGGTCATCGTCCTCTTCCTCATTTCCATGATGCTCGCCTTCGGCGAGGGCGAACGGCTTTTCGCGGGCTACAGCATCTCGGGGCTCTCCTTCCCCCGCAGGATCAAAAAGCGCTTTGCCGCCCTCCCTCCTGCACTGGAGACCCTGTCCCCCACCCTCCTTCTGTGCATCCTGCTCTTCGTGCTGGTTGCCCTGAAGGTCCTGCCCGCACCCTAACGGGCAGACCCATTCCATCGGTATTTCCCACTCTCAGGATTTTTTTGAAAGGATGATCTATCTGTGAACGAGCAGAACCGCCCCGACCAAAAAACACCCCGCGGCACGGTGAAAAAGGACGCCGCCAAGGAAAAACAAAGAAAAAAGAAGAGCGCCCCCTCCGAAAAAAAGGGGCGCCGCTCGACTCATAAACCGGAAAAGAACTGCCCCACCGCAGTGATCGCCCGTCAGGGCTTTCAGCGGGCTGAGGATCAGGACGGCGCGGCGACCCGCATCTCCGATCCTATCGGTGCGGTGCACAAGGAGGACCTCCCTCAAAAAGCCCCCGCAAAAAAGCCGCGGATCAAAAGAAGGCGTCCAAACAGCAGCGTTGCCGCGCTGGGCTTCACCCTCATCTATCTGACCATCGTACTGCTCATCTCGGTGGGCATCAGCATTTTTGGGATCCAGGTGGCAAACGAGGCATTCGCCTTTAAAAAGGAGGGCGTGCCCGTGGACGTGACCCTGCAGGGCGACTTCATCAACATCGACTCGCTGGCAGAGCAGCTCCACGAGCAGCACGTGATCAAATTCCCCACCATCTTCAAGATCTACGCCGATCTGCGCCACAAGGCGGACAGAGAGTTCGTCGCGGGCAAATACGCCGACGTCTCCCCCGAGCTGGGGTACGACGCCCTGCTTGCCCTCTTCCTGCCCGAGGTGAAGGGCAGACAGGAGATCACCGTTTCCATTCCCGAGGGCTACACGGTGGACGACATTATCGATCTCTTCCTTTCCAAGGGCATCGGCACGAGAGCGGGCTTTGTTGAGGTCATCAACACCTACGACTTTGACACCGAGCGCTATTGGTTCTTGAAGGACGTCCCCCTGCTCACCGATCCCGAAAACGACCCCCGCATCTACCGTCTTGAGGGCTTCCTTTATCCCGATACCTACCGCTTCTACGATATGTATACCGACAAGGAGGGCGACACCCCCGGAACGGCGGCGGCAAAGGCGATCGTTACAAAGATGCTCGATCAGTTCAGACGCAACTTCAAGAAATCCTATTTCACCAAGCAGCAGGAATATATGGAGCAAAAGCATCCCGATATGCCCAAGCTTTCGGTCTACGAGATCCTGACCCTCGCCTCCATCCTGGAAAAGGAGGGTATGGCAGAGGAGCGCAACCTGATCAGCGCCGTCTTTTATAACCGCATCCAAAACCCAACCCACGAGGGCATCGGCGGAAAGCTGGAAAGCAACGCCACCACCCAATACGCTTTGCGTCACGACGGACACGAGGTCTCCTCGTCCTTCGGCGAATTTGAGCTCAACTACGAGACGCCCTACAACACCTACAAATACGAGGGTCTGCCCCCCACCCCCATCGTGACCCCCACCCTTGACTCACTCAACGCCGCCCTCTATCCCGCAGAAGGGGTAGATCACTACTTTTTCGTGGCAACCGACTCGGGCTACAGCTTTTTTGCCAACACCCTTGCCGAGCACTTAAAGAATGTGGAGCGGGCGAAAAACGGCGAGGTCGCCGACTCTCCCTTTGCCGACGACGGCGAAGAGGGCGACGACTATCCGTAAACGGCAGAAGGGAGAAGACGATGTTTTTCCTCACCAGAATTTTTAAGCATTATACCAAGCCCAAGAACGAAAACTCGGTGCGCTTTCGCAGAGAGATGGCAAAAAAGCTTGACAAGCGTGCCATCAAATATTCCAGCCGACGGGACGAGAGCATGGGCGAGACCATCATCGGAAAAAACGGAATGATCAACCTGCGGGACGGCGAGCTCATCCTCATCTCCTCGGACAAGGTCGTTTTCCGTTGTAAGATCGACGAGCTGCGGGCTTCGGAGCTGATGAGCCTGGAGGGCGTGATCCTCTCGGGTCCCAATCTGGAGCAGCAGGGGGCGGAGGACTCGGTGGTGGCATACTATACCGATTTTTACAAAATGGTCACCAAAGTCTAAAGACCAGGAAAGGCAAAGCACATGAAGCAAACGAAAAAATTGACTCTGCAGGAAAAAATGGCGGCAAAAAAGGAGCGGGAGCAACGCTACAATCGGATCGCCATCATCATCGCCATCGCCATTCTGGTCTTCAGCCTGCTGGCAGTGGCATTCTCGGTGCTCCGCAGCTTCGACTTCAAAAAGGGCACTCCCTACGATAAGGAAGAGCTGTACGGAACCTATTGGTACACCGAGGACGGCACCACCTGCTGGTACTTTTCCAAGGTGGAGGGAGGAGACTACGTCTACTTCTTCACCAGAGAAGGGGAGGACGATCCTTATATCACCAAGGTGTACACCGCCTTCACCACAGAGGAGGAGAAGGGCAAGATGGACGTCTATCTTGAAAAGAACGCCGCAACCACCTTCACCTGCACCTTCAAGGGGGACAAGCTGACTCTGCACTCCTCCAATCAAACCATGAAATTTGAAAAGGGCGTTTCGGTGGCAGAGAAAAACAAGCTGATCTTAGGCGTGGTGGGCTCTCCTTACCAAAAGGAAGCACTCCTTGGCTGCTGGTATTCGGAGGATGACAAAAAATGCTGGCGGATCAAGAGCGACGGAAGCCTTGAGATCTTAACCAGAGCCGACGTCAACAGCCCCTTTGCCACGGAGGAGCAGGCAAGCTACACGGCAGAGGGCGAAAAGGGCAATCTGATCGTGGAGCGCGAAAAGGGAGCCAAAACGGTCTACGCCTGCACCATCAGGGAGGGCAAGCTCATCCTGGTGGCAAACAACGCCCGCACCGTCCTTACGAAGGGCGCCGACTTGACGTAAGGCATACCCGTATCAGCAAATAAGCACATAAGCCGCGCAGGGATCTATCCCTGCGCGGCTCTTTTTTGCAGGATAAAAATTTTCCTTCCCCCTGCTTTTATCCGTATATTTTCTCAGATCGGGGAAAAAATACTAACAGAAAACTTAAAAAAGTGAGGGTTTCCTATGAATTACACCGCAAAAAGAAAACTGATGAACAGCACGGTCTATATCGTGATCGGTCTGGTGGCACTGGCTGTACTGCTGGTCAGCATTGCCACCGTGGCAGGGATGAGGGGCAAAAAGCCCGCCCCCACCCCCACGGTGGACCGCCCCGAGGTCTCTCTGCCCGGCGAGGATCGTCCGGTAGGAGGGGATGACGGAAAGCCCCTGCCCTCGGGCGGACAGACCTCCGCCCAACTCTCCCCCTCTCCGTCCGAATCCCAAAACGACAAGCCCGTTATCGATCCCACCGACCCGCCCCTCCTTTATCTGCCCGCCGAGGGGAGCGTCTTTAAGGGCTACAGCATCGATCTGCCCGTCTATTCGCTGACTATGAACGACTACCGCGCCCACACGGGCGTGGACATCAGCGCAGAGCTTGGAAGCGCGGTGGTGGCACTCACCGACGGCAAGGTCTGCGCCCTCTGGAGCGATCCCATGATGGGCACCTGCCTTTCCATCGACCACGGCAACGGTCTGCTTTCCCACTACAAAAACCTTGCCCCCGAGCTTCCCGAGGGCATTGCGGTGGGCAGCGAGGTGAAGGCGGGACAGACGGTGGGCGCCGTGGGCGACAGCTGTCTTGTGGAGCTTGCCGAGACCGAGCATCTGCATTTTGAGGTGACGCTGGACGGACGGCACGTGGACCCCATGACCTACCTGCAAAAGCAGGAGAGCTGAATAAAAAAGGAGCGCTTCCCGAGGCTCGGGAAGCGTTCCTTTGTTTATTCTTCATTTCCGAATTCCAAAAGGGCGGCAAAGACCTTCTTTTGGTTTTCATAGGAGGTTCCGGTGCGCATCAGCGCAGGCGCCTCCACGGCAAAGCACAGCATCGTGTCCTCGGGAATGTTCTTGAAGACCGAATTGCTGTCGTAAAGGGAAAGCGTACCCACGGGAATGCCGTATCCCTTTGGGTCTGCTCCCGCGGGAAGGTCCTTCGTCACAGCCGAAAGAGGGGCAAGCCAGCCCTCCTCCACCGCCGTTTCATAGTATTTGGGGGTAAGAAGACAGATCACCGTGGCAGGCTGGTGCATACGGCTGGAAAAGTCCTTCACCGCCTCGTATTCCGCTAAATGGTCGGTGCCCTCCTGATACTTCCCGTCGTCCTCCTCGGGGCGCTGTCCCTCCACGTTCTGGATCTTCCCCAGGCGCGTGTAGTAAAAGCCTACCGTCTTGCCAAGCTCGTCGGGAACGGCGGCGGCAAGTGCCTGCTCCATCTTGTCCTGCATCTCGGGCGAGAAATAGCTGGGACCCGCATAGTAAACGTAAAAATCCTTGTCCTCCTTGGTGGAGCACTGGGTGATGAGGGCGGCGGCAATGATGAGCAGAGCCGTGCCGATGATGATATGCCATTTATAGTAAAACCAAAAGGTCTTCAGCTTGTCCTTGCCGAATTTCATATTTTTCAAGGTGGATCTTTCCATATGCGCCTCCCGCGATCTCTTTGCTGCCAAGTATACTCCCCAAAGGTCAACTTACTTTGAACTCTGCCTCTTCAGTATACCACATCCCGAGGGTCTTTTCAAGAACTTTTCAAAATAAAAGCGGGTATATAAAGCCGACAGCCCTCCTATATGGAGGGCTGTCAAGGGCTCTTGCTTACCGAAGCCTGCAAGCCCCTTTATTTTTTCTTCATCCGATAGTGGCTGACGGCGCACCCGATAAAGAAGGCGATATATAAGGAAAGGATCGCCCCCAGCACGGCGGCAACAACGTAATCGCCGTTGCACAAACGCATCACAAACTGAGGCATAAGGCATCCGCAAAGATGCCCGCAAGGGGCAGTGCCCTGCCCTTATAGACCCGCCCCATCATGGCGGCTCGGGACTCGTCTCCGCTTGATGCGGAAAGGACGCTTTTTCAGTTATACGTATACTGCTCATTTTTTTACCTTTTTTAAAAGGGAGGACAGAGCCCCCTTCACCCTGCCCGGATAAAGCAGAGCGCCGAGGAGCAGTCCGCAACCTCCCGTGACCGCCACCGTCGCAAGGGCGAAGAGCACCCAAAGAAGGTAATTGGGGATCGTGATGAGCGTAGAAAGGAGCAAGCCGCCGCAGGAAAGAGCGGCGATCACCCCGCAGGTGAGCGCCAGATCCCGCAGGATCGCCCCCGTTTTCATTTTCAGAATGTGCCTGCCCGAAAAGACCATATAGAACACGCACTTGTAAAGGGCAGAGGCAAGCGTGCCCAAAGCAACGCCGACGAGGGGATTCCACAGCACCAGCACAAGCGAAACGGTCAGATTGACCAGCGCCTCGCCGTACGCTCCCATCCTGCTTTCTTTCAGCTTGCCTGCGGCAATGGTCAGATTGAAGCAGGGCAGGACCAGACAGTTGAGCGCCTCGGCAAGCACCATGATCAGAGCAAAAAGGGGTCTTATGTAGTCGGCGTCGGTCACCCCTGCGGTATACAGCTTCACAAAGGGCAGGATCAGCACCGCCGTTGCCGAGAAAAAGGTAACGGTCAGCACCGTCAAGATCAGCTTGTACTCCTTGTAGGTCTGCCGCAGCGTCTCCTCCTCCCCGCCGGCGATCATATTCCCGAAGACCGCCTCCATTCCGCCGGTGAAGGCGGTGACCAGATTGCGGATGTTGAAGATGATCAGATGGTAGACCGAGTAGACGGCAACGTATTTCAGATCGGCAAGAAGGGTGAGGATGAGCACGTCGGTGTTGTTTTGTACCACGTAGGCGGCGTGCTGGGCAATGCCCGTGAATTTGTTTGCCAGAACCGCCTTGTTTTTGCTTTTTTTGATGGCGTAATGGCTCTTCAGATAGAGGGTGAAAAAGAGGGGTCTTAAAACGAAAATCAGACTGCTTCCCAGCTTGACCCACAGAATGTCCGCCCCCGAGTGGGCAAGAAGGACGATCAGCAGGGCGTTTAAAACATTGGTGACCATATAGGCGGCATTGACCACGTACTGCCGCCCGTCGGCGTTGAACAGGGTGACGTTGGAAATGCCTCCCATATACTCGGCAAATTTGCCAAGGGCAATGGACAGCACCAAAAAGAAGGTATATTGCCGTGTGAAAACCTTCACGTCGGCAAGGTCAAAATAGCTTAGTGCCAAAATCAGGGCGTATCCCGCAAAGGCAATGCCGATCAGGCTGAAAAAGCGCTTGACTGCCAGATAAAGACCGCTGATCTTCTCTTCATCCCGCAAAGCCAGCGGTTTATATAACGCTCCCCGCGCCACCCGTCCGATCCCCCCCTCAAAAAGGGCGATATACGACAGAAATTGGGCGATGGAGGTGGTGGCACCGTACGCCTCCGAGCCGAAGGTGTCGATCATAATGCCGGGAATGATCAGTCCGCAGGACAGGGCAATGAGCTGGTGAAGCACCGTGCTTGCGGCGTTCATCCGCGCCTTTTTCATTCGGTTGTCCATAGCATCCTCCCTTTCCCGCTCTCATTCAAGGGCGCTTTTCGCCGTTAAACCAGGAAACGTAATCAAAATCATCGTAATATTTCAAGCCCCGCCACCCTTTGTAGCGGTAAAGACTGCCCACCTGCCCCTGCTGCTCAAAGCCGGGAATATACACGGCAGAGCCGACGTCTCCGTAAGGCTTGTGGGTGAAGACCGCCTTGTTTTCAAAGGGGAGAGCATCAAATGCCCTCAGGTGCTCTTCGGTGCAGCCATCCTGCTCCGAAAAGAGAACAAAACAGCGGGACAGATCCATCCGCGCCCTGCGCTCTTCCCATTTTTCCGCCGCCTGCCGACTGCTTTCGTAGTGCACAAAATGCAGGGTCACGTCTCCGAGCAACGCAACGGGATAAGAGCATCCCTCTTTTTTTATAAAGCACAGCTCCTTTTCCATATAGCTCTCAAAATCGGAGAGCAGACGGATGTAATCCTCCGCCCCGATAAACAGATTGACGAAGGGACTGTTGTAGCGCAGTCCCAGATCGTGAAGGATCAGACAGCCGTTGCAGTTGGAGGAGATCAAGGTGATCTCTTGATTCTTCAGCCTTTTTTTGTTTTTTCTGTTGATGCCCACTCTGAAAAGGGAGTTGACAAGCCCCTTGACTTTCCCTTTCACGCGCCCCCAAAAAAGGCTTTCCTTTCCTTTTTTCACACTCACTTCGTCCTCCCCGATAAAATGCTATGCTTTTTCTTCCTCCCTGCGCCGACCGATCACGCGGGCAGGAACCCCGCCCACGATGGTATAGGGCTCCACGTCGCGGCTGACCACCGCACCTGCCGCAAGGATGCTTCCCTGCCCCACCCGTACGCCGGGCAGGATGATGACCCGATCCCCGATCCAGACGTCGTCCTCAATGACCACGGGGCGTTCCTCTTCAAAGCCCTGATGCATCATGGGAATATCGGTGCGGGAAAAGGCGTGGTTTCGGGTGATCACCACCACGTCACTGCCCATCATCACGCAGCTTCCGATGGTACAGCTTCCGTTGATCCGCGCATTGACCCCGATGCCCGAATAATCACCCAGCGAGGTCCTTGCGGAAAAGACAGCTCCCTGCTCAATGTTTACCCCCTTGCCGCAGCTTTTTAACATCAGCTTTCCGCAAAGGGCACGCAACGCCCTCTGACCGATGCGCAAGCCCGAATAAGAGGGAGGCAGATGCTTTGCAAAAGAATAATAGAGCAGTCCGCCTATCTTTCTTGATATCTTCGACATATCCTTCCTCCAAACCATCCTTTCGTTTATCTGCCGTTCTTGGCGATCCTTTTATAAATGCCTATGACAGCGCTTTTTTCAAATAGTCCATCGAGACGGCACACATGGCGTCAAGGCACCGCTCGGCTTCGGTATAATCGCAGGCGTCGGTGGACAAAAGATCGCCCGATGCCTCCCTTCCGCTTTGCAGGACTCTGCTCTCAAGCCCCAGCATAGAGGTGATCTGCTCCAGTCTTGAATTGGTGGCAGAGGACAGCTCCACAAAAAAATCCTTGCGGTAAATGATGGAAAAGGCGGTGCCGTGAAAGGAGTTGGTCATCACCAAACGGGCGTGATGCAAAAGATAAAGCCACTCCTCGGGAGAGGGGTCCACCGCGTATTCAAGCATCGGATCGCTGTTTTTCGCCCTTTTTAAGGCGTTTCCTCCCACAACGACCACCCGTATTCCCATCTTTCTTGAAAGAGCGCGGCAACGCGCCATCAGGCTCTCCGACCTGCGGATGGTATAATAAAGGATATATTCCCCCGACGCCGCAGGATGGGCACGCTCCAAAGCGCTCCACTCCTCTCTGCTGACGAGCATAGTGGGATCGACCACCGTCAGGGGCGTTTTGCCGATCATACGATGCACCAGCGCCCCGCCCGCCTCTTCTCTTACCGAAAGTGCGTTAAAAAGCGCCAGCTGCTCGCCCGCCCTTGCGGCAAAGCCGTCGGAAAGTGCCCTTACGCCAAAGCTGGGGGCGTAGGCAATGCGGCGGGTGTGCTCGGTGCAAAAGTCAAGAAAATAGCTGAGATCCTCATTGGTGATATCGGGATTCCACACCTGATCGCTTCCGCAGATCAGGGCGTCGTATCTTTTGGAAAGGGCAGGAAGCAGAGCGCGGTCGCTCACCTGCTTTTTGGGATAAAGGGTCATCCTCTTTTTTTCAAAGGCGGAAAAGCCCCTCTTCATACGCAGATGAAGCAGCCTGCTTGCTCCCTTTTTCAGCCTTGCTAAAAGGGAGCGGGACTTTCCCGACGACAGAAGATGTCCCTCGTTTTTCATATACTCGCTGAAATAATTGACGATCTCCGCATCGTGCCCCAGTTTTCTCACCGTGTGGGAAAGGGCGTACATCTGCAGGGTTGCGCCATAGCTTTTGGAGTTGGGGAAGGTTAGTATTCCGACTTTCATTTCATTCTCCTCGCCTTTTTCTCAGAAGTAGAATAGAACGCCCGCAAAAACTGCTTGCGGGCATTCTGCCGCACTTCTGAGAAAATGCTCAATACACGGGGTATTGAGCATTTTCTCTCGGGTCTTCGGGTCCATTCCCGCCGATGCGCGCTCCCTTTTGCGGGAAGCCGTCAGAAGGAAGCCTTGCCTCCGATGACGTTGAGCAGCAGGGTGACGTCACTGATGGTCGCACCACCTTCGCCGTCTAAATCTGTCTCCACGCCCTCGGCAGGCTCGCCCTTGCCGCCGATAAAGTTCAAGAGCACGGTGACGTCGCTGATGGAAACCTTTCCATCCACGTCCATATCACCGATCACGGCAAGCACCACCTCAGAAACGCCCTCGGGCGCGGTGAAGGTATAGCTGCCATCGCCGTTTGCAACAGCCTCAATGGCAACGTAGCTGCCGTCAACAAGATATCTGAGACTGCAGACGTACTCGTGGGTCACGGTGACCACATTGCCCTTCACGGTGTAGGCAATATTGCCCAGCACCTTGACCGAAATGTCCTTTTTGGTGCCGCATACGCAGTCACCCTCGGCAAAGTCGTGGGGGTGTTTGTCAAACTCGGCGCCGCAAGAGCAGATGCTCCAGTGGTTGTCATCGTCCTTGCCGTATGCGCTGTGGGTGTGACCAAGAGCATCCACAACTTCCTGCTCGACAAGAACCTTGTTACATACCGAGCAGTGCTTGCCTTCGGTCAGACCGGTGTTTTCGCAGTCGGGTGCGACTGCCTCGTCGGTCACTTCGGTGTGACCCAGGGCGTCAACGATTTCCTGAGCTACCAGAACTTCGCCGCAGGTTTCGCAGTGCTTGCCTTCGGTCAGACCGGTGTTCTCGCAGTCAGGTGCGACTGCGGGATCAATTACTTCGGTGTGACCAAGCGCATCCACAACTTCCTGCTCGACAAGAACCTTGTTACAAACCGAGCAGTGCTTACCCTCGGTCAGACCGGTGTTTTCGCAGTCGGGTGCGACTGCCTCGTCGGTCACTTCGGTGTGACCCAGGGCATCCACAACTTCCTGCTCAACAAGAACCTTGTCACATACAGAGCAGTGCTTACCTTCGGTCAGACCGGTGTTCTCGCAGTCGGGTGCGACTGCCTCATCGGTCACCTCGGTGTGACCCAGGGCATCAACGATTTCCTGAGCAATCAGCACCTTGTCACATACCGAGCAGTGCTTTCCTTCGGTCAGACCGGTGTTTTCGCAGTCGGGTGCAACTGCGGGATCAATTACTTCGGTGTGACCCAGGGCGTCAACGATTTCCTGCTCGACAAGAACCTTGTCACATACCGAGCAGTGCTTGCCTTCGGTCAAACCGGTGTTTTCGCAGTCGGGTGCGACTGCGGGATCAATTACTTCGGTGTGACCCAGGGCATCCACAACTTCCTGCTCGACAAGAACCTTGTCACATACCGAGCAGTGCTTTCCTTCGGTCAGACCGGTGTTTTCGCAGTCGGGAGCGACTGCGGGATCAATTACCTCGGTGTGACCAAGGGCATCGACCTCGGTGGTCACGCGGCTGAGTTCCTTGCCGCATACGGAACAGTAGATCACGGTGTCGTAGCTTCCCTTGCCCTCGCAGGTGGGATCTACCTTGTTTTCAATT